>JODI01000076.1 GCA_000720805.1 Streptomyces violaceoruber | reverse complement strand
CGGGAGGGGTCTGCGGGGCCGGTCGGGCCTGCGGGGCCGGTCGGGCCTGCGGCGGTTTGGCGTCGCGTGTCGCGGGCGTCCGACATCCGGGCGGCGATCTCCTCCGCCGCCTGCGGCCAACCGGCGGCCGCGGACGGTCCTGCGGGGGTCCGGCCTCGCACGTCCCGGCCGCCCGCCGTCCCGCCCGGGCCTTGCTCCACCGTCCCCCGCCAGCCGTCCGCTGCGGCGGCGGGCTGTGCGGTGTGGTCGCGCTGGCGTGGCATGTCCGGGAAAGCACCGTCCTGTGGGGCGCGCGCGTCGGGCCGCTCACCGTAGGAGGTGTGCCCGCCCGGCTGCTCGCCGTACGAGGCCCGCTCACCGTACGAGCCGGGCCCGCCCCCGTCCGTACCGCCCGCACCGTGTCCGTCGGTGCCGAGCCCGTCCGACGGGGCGCCGTACGCTTCCCGGCCGTAGGACCGGGCCCTGTGCGAGCCGTGACCGCCCGGCCGCCCGTCGTACGCACCGTCCTCGCTCCACCCCGCGACGCGGGCGTCACCGGTGTCGTGGCCGCTCGGTCGCCCACCGCCGGGCCCGTGCCCGGCCGGTCCCGGGCCGCCCCCGCCTCGGCCGTCGTCACGTGGCACACCGTGCGAAGCACCCCCGGCACCCCACCCCTCCGTCCGCGTGCCGTCAGCCTCCGCGCCTTCCGCCCGGGATTCCTCCTGCACCCGGAACACGGCGCCCTCCCCGGCGGCCCCGCGTCGGATCGCCTGCGCCTGTTCGAGCGTGGTGCGTCGGTCGAGGTCCGTCATGCGGGAACGGAGTTCGGCGCAGCGGCGGGTCGCGCGGGCGTGGTCGTCGCGGGCCCAGGCGAGGTCGAGGCGGAGGGCGTCGGCCTCCTCCTGGGTGGTGGCGGAGGCCAGCGACCGGCCCAGTTCCGCCTGCCGTTCGACGGCGTAGCGCTGCTCTCGGAGCATGACGTCGAAGCGGTCGCCGAGGGCGTCCCGGCCACCGGGGCGGGCGTCGTACGCGATGAGCGCGGCGGCGTGCAGGGCACGGGCGTGTTCCGTCTCGGCGCCGGCGGCCTGCGGGCCGTATCCGGTCGCGAGGTCCTGGAGGAGAGCCTCCACGACGTCCCAGGGCGGCATCTCGCGGCCGTCGAGGCAGGCTTGCATGCCGTCGGGGTCCCGCTGCCAGAACACGCCGCACCAGCCGCCGCCCTGGTCGAGGCGCGCCAGCAGGCCGTCCAGATAGTTCGCGAACTCCCGTACTTGTTTGGGGAGTTGATCCACAGTCATCGCCCAACTCCCGCCAGACCGGAGCACTCCGGTCCGTAGGGAACACCAGTCGTGTTACAGGAGAGCTACGGACAGTTTTCCGGGGCCGCGCGGGGACCTCATTGCTGGATCTTGACCCCTGCGCGTCGACCACCGGGCAGGAACGCTACGAAGCCTCGGCGAGACCTCCTGCCACCCCCGTCGGCACACACCGCCCCGCCAGGTCGTCCATCGACAGACCGAGCACGTCGGCCGGCGCGGCCACCGTGAAGAAGGCGGGCGCCGGCGCGCGGCCGGTCCCGATCTCGCGGAGGGTCCCGGCGGAGACGCCGGAGCTCGCCGCGACCTCGGTCACGCTGCGGCGGATCCGCGCCGCGGGCAGCAACCCGCCGAGCCGCTCGCCGAGTTCGTGGTCTTCGGGGGTGAGGGGGGTGCGCACCATGCCGCCACTCTAGTGCCGGTATAATAATTGGGACGGTGGAGCTGAAGTCGGACACGGCTGAAGTCGGACACAGCTGAAGTCGGACACAGCCGAGTGGGCACTCGGGCGATCGGCTCAGTAGGGCCAGGTCCCCCGCACCGACGACGGCTCCCGGGCGGCCCGCGCCGAGCACACGGCGGCGATCACGGACTGGGCCCCGCCCATCCCCACGGCCCGCCACGCCGCGTCGGTCGTCGGGACCCGCTGAAGGTGCCCCCTGCCTCCGATCGTGCGAAGGTGTTCTACGAGCGCGCGCCCAGGTGTGTACCGGCTCCCGCCCGGGTTACCCGGATCCGGCACGTCGATCAGCGAGGGCGTCCCGGCCCTCCTCCAGTCCTCGAACGGACTCGGACCGGGGGGATCCCCGTGGGGACGCCGGATGGGAACGCCAATGACCAGCGGCTTCACCGGACCGGAGGGCTACGACCCCTTCGGTGAGTTCCTCGCCCGTTTCTTCGGCGGACAGCGCCCCGGTCCGCGCCAGATCGACATCGGGCGGCTGCTCAGTCAGCCCGCCCGTCAGCTGGTGCGGGGCGCCGCCCAGTACGCCGCCGAGCACGGCAGCCGGGACCTGGACACCCAGCACCTGCTACGGGCGGCGCTGGCCGCCGAGCCGACCAGGACGCTGCTCAGCCGGGCCGGCGCGGACCCGGACTCGCTCGCCTCGGAGATCGACGAGCGCTCCGGCCCCGTCAAGCACCAGCCGGGTGAGGCCCCGCCGCCCACCTCGCTGTCCCTGACCCCGGCCGCCAAGCGCGCACTGCTGGACGCCCACGACCTGGCCCGTACCCGCGGCGCCGGCTACATCGGCCCCGAGCATGTGCTCAGCGCGCTCGCCGCGAACCCCGACTCGGCCGCCGGCCACATCCTCAACTCGACGCACTTCGCCCCCTCCGGCCTGCCGCCGGAGTCCGCCCCGGACGGCGGGCAGGCCCGCGGCGAACGGCCGCGCACCGCCGACACGCCCACCTTGGACAAGTACGGCCGCGACCTCACCGACCTGGCACGGCAGGGCCGTATCGACCCGGTGATCGGGCGGGAGACGGAGATCGAGCAGACCATCGAGGTGCTCTCCCGGCGCGGCAAGAACAACCCGGTGCTCATCGGTGACGCGGGAGTCGGCAAGACCGCCATCGTGGAGGGGCTCGCGCAGCGGATCGTCGACGGGGACGTGCCCGACGTGCTCATCGGACGGCGCGTGTTCGCGCTGGACCTGACCGGGGTGGTCGCGGGCACCCGCTACCGGGGCGACTTCGAGGAGCGGCTGAACACCATCGTGGGTGAGATCAGCGCCAACTCCGATCAACTGATCGTCTTCATCGACGAGTTGCACACCGTCGTCGGCGCCGGGGGCGGCGGTGAGGGCGGGTCGATGGACGCCGGCAACATCCTCAAGCCCGCCCTGGCCCGCGGCGAGCTGCACATCGTGGGCGCGACCACGCTGGAGGAGTTCCGCCGGATCGAGAAGGACGCGGCGCTGGCCCGCCGCTTCCAGCCGATCCTGGTGCCCGAGCCCACCCCCGCGGACGCGATCGAGATCCTGCGCGGCCTGAGCGACCGCTACGAGGCCCACCACCAGGTCCGCTACGCCGACGAGGCCCTGGTGGCCGCCGTGGAGCTGTCGGACCGCTACCTCACCGACCGCCGCCTGCCGGACAAGGCGATCGACCTGATCGACCAGGCGGGCGCCCGGGTACGGCTGCGGGCGCGGACCAAGGGCACGGACGTACGGGCCCTGGAGCGGGAGGTCGAGCAACTGGTCCGGGACAAGGACCAGGCGGTCGCGGACGAGCAGTACGAGCAGGCGATGCAACTGCGCGACCGGATCGGCGAGTTGAAGGAACGGATCGCGACGGCCAGCGGGGGCGACGAGGCGGACGAGGGCCAGCACCTGGAGGTGACGGCGGAGGCCATCGCCGAAGTGGTGTCCCGGCAGACCGGCATCCCGGTCAGCAGCCTCACCGAGGAGGAGAAGGACCGCCTGCTCGGCCTGGAGCAGCATCTGCACGAGCGGGTGGTCGGCCAGGACGAGGCGGTCCGTGTGGTCGCCGACGCCGTGCTGCGCTCCCGCGCCGGGCTCGCCAGCCCGGACCGGCCCATCGGCAGCTTCCTCTTCCTCGGCCCCACCGGCGTCGGCAAGACCGAGCTGGCGCGCGCCCTCGCCGAGTCCCTGTTCGGCAGCGAGGAGCGGATGGTCCGCCTGGACATGAGCGAGTACCAGGAGCGGCACACCGTCAGCCGCCTGGTCGGCGCCCCGCCCGGGTATGTCGGCCACGAGGAGGCCGGGCAGCTCACCGAGGCCGTCCGCCGGCACCCGTACTCGCTGCTGCTGCTCGACGAGGTGGAGAAGGCGCACCCGGACGTCTTCAACATCCTGCTCCAGGTCCTCGACGACGGGCGGCTGACCGACTCCCAGGGCCGCACCGTCGACTTCACCAACACGGTCATCGTGATGACCAGCAACCTCGGCTCCGAGGCGATCACCCGCCGCGGTGCCGGCATCGGCTTCGGGGCGGGCGGCGCCGAGGCGGACGAGGAGGCGCGGCGCGAGCAGATCCTGCGGCCGCTGCGGGAGCACTTCCGGCCCGAGTTCCTCAACCGCATCGACGAGATCGTCGTCTTCCGGCAGCTCACCACGGAGCAACTGCGGGAGATCACCGACCTGTTGCTGGAGAAGACCCGCCGGCTGCTGCACGCGCAGGGCATCACGGTCGACGTCACCGGCCCGGCGGTCGACTGGCTCGCCGAGCGCGGCTACCAGCCGGAGTACGGCGCCCGGCCGCTGCGCCGCACCATCCAGCGGGAGGTCGACAACCAGCTCTCCCGGCTGCTGCTGAACGGCCGGATCGCCGAGGGCGGCCGGGTGACGGTGGACGTGGCGGACGGGCAGCTCGTCTTCCGTACGGAAGACCTGCCGCCCGCCCCCGAGTTGTGATCCCTGAGGCTTCCGCTACTTCGCCGGGGACACCACCATCGCCGAGCCGCCGCCGCGTCGTACCTTCTCGGCGGCGGCCAGCCACTTCCCGTTCGGCAGCCGCTGTACGCCCGTCGCCGCCCCGATCTCGGGGTTCAGCTTGAAGGAGTGCCCGATGGCTTCGAGCTGCCCCCGCAACGCGCTGTCGTAGAGCGCCGGTTCCAGCTCGGTCTGGGCCGCGTTGCGCTGGCTGGCGCGCGGCGCGGCGATCGCGTCGACCAGCGGCAGCCCGCGGTCGAGGAACTCGGTCAGCGTCTGCAGCACGGTGGTGATGATGGTCGCGCCGCCGGGCGAACCGAGCGCCACCACCGGCTTGTTGTGCCCGTCCAGCACGATCGTCGGCGAGATCGACGACCGCGGCCGCTTGCCCGGGCCCGGCAGGTTCGGGTCGTGGACGGCCGGGTTGGCCGGGGTGAAGGAGAAGTCCGTCAGCTCGTTGTTGAGGATGAACCCGCGCCCGGGCACCGTGATGCCGCTGCCGCCGGTCTGCTCGATGGTGAGCGTGTAGGAGACGACGTTCCCCCACTTGTCGGCCACCGTCAGATGCGTGGTGTTCTCACCCTCGTACGTCGTCGGCGCCGCCGTACCGCCCGTCGGGCAGGCGGCCGGATGCCGCGGGTCGCCGGGCGCCACCGGGCTGGTGAGCACGGCGTCGTCCTTGATGAGGCACGCCCGCGAGTCGGCGTACTTCTGCGAGAGCAGTTCGTTCGTCGGTACGTCCTCGAAGGCCGGGTCGCCGACCCAGCGTCCACGGTCCGCGAAGGCGATCCGGCTCGCCTCGATGAAGTGGTGCAGGTACTGGACCTCGCTCGCCTTCTCGAGGTCCGTGTTCTCCAGGATGTTGAGGGCCTCGCCGACCGTGGTGCCGCCCGAGGAGGAGGGCGCGATGGAGTAGACGCCCAGTCCGCGGTACGACGTCTTCGTGGGCTCCTGGAGCTTGGCGCGGTAGACGGCGAGGTCCTTCTCCTCGAGGTCGCCGGGGCGGGCGTTCCAGCCGGAGGCCGGGTCCACCGGCGGGCGGTTCACGGTGTCCACGATGTCGTCGCCGAGGTCGCCGTGGTAGATCGCGCCGACGCCCTTGCGGCCCAGCTCCGCGTAGGTGCGGGCCAGATCGGGGTTCTTGAAGGTCGAGCCGACCACGGGGAGCTGCCCGCCCGGCAGGAACAGCTTCGCGGTGTCGGGGAAGTAGCGGAACCGGGTCTCGTTGGAGGCGGTCTGCGAGCGGAAGGTGTCGTCGACGACGAATCCGTCGCGGGCGATGCGCTCGGCGGGCTTGAGGACGGTGCCGAGCCCTCTGCTGCCCCACATGTCCAGTGCCGTCTGCCAGGTGGCGGGCGTGCCCGGGGTGCCGACGCTCAGGCCGCTGCTGACGGCGTCCGCGAAGGCGAGCGGCTTGCCGTTCTCCACGAAGAGGTCGGAGTCGGCGGTCTGGGGGGCCGTCTCGCGTCCGTCGATGGTATGCACGGAACGGGACTTGGCGTCGTAGTAGACGAAGTAGCCGCCTCCGCCGATGCCGGAGGAGTAGGGCTCGGTGACGCCGAGCGCGGCGGCGGTGGCGACGGCCGCGTCGACGGCGTTGCCGCCCTTCTTCAGGACCTCGATACCGGCGGCGGAGGCGTCCGCGTCGACACTGGAGACGGCACCTCCGTAGCCGACGGCCACGGGGACCTTCGCGGCTGCGCCGACCGGGCCGCTCTGTGCTGCGGGTGGCGCGGCCGCCCCCACCGACACCACGGCGGCCGAGACCGCCAGGATTGACAGTTTCCGTGCGACAGGGCGACGCATCCCAACCTCCAGCCAGAGACCGTTCTCGCAGCTTAATCGATCGCCATGGCCGCGTCAGGGTGGCGCACGAGGCGACCTCGAACACGGGTTTGAACGTTCGCCCGCTAGCATGCGCGCCCATGAATGACGACCTGCGCAACCTCGTCCTGGGCGTGGTGGCCGCCGGCATCAGTGCCGCGCTCGGCTGGCTGGCCCGGACCTACCTGTGGAAGCGGAAGCTCCGCCGCAAACAGGCCTTCTTCGGGCTGCCGGACAACTCCGAGTCGTTGCTGGTGGTCAACCGCGGAGCGGCGGGCCCGGATCTGGCGGTCATGCGCTACGACGTGTTCGCGCTCCTCGAACTGGCCGCACTGATCAAGGACTGCAACGCCAACGCCCAGGTCGTCCCGCACGACGCCGCACGGCAGGGCTTCGGCGAGCGCACCGAGTTCTGCGTCGGCGGCCCGGCGTCGAACCGCCGCATGGCCGCACACCTGTCCTCACTGCTCCCCGGTGTCCGGGTGAACGTGGACGCCGAACCGAGCCCCGACCGCGGCGCCTTCCAGATCGGCTCCGAGCGCCACCGCGCGGAGGTGGGCCGATCCGAGTACGCGCTCCTCGCCCGGCTCACCGTCGAGCAGAGCAACGGCACGCGTCCGGTCTTCCTCTTCTGCGGCCAGACCGCGATCACCAACCAGGCCGCGACCCGCTACCTCGCCCGCCACCACGAGCGGCTGTCCCGCAAGCACGGCGACAACTCCTTCGTCCTGCTGCTGAAGGTGGTCAACTCCGGGGCGTACGGACCGGATGTCGTCGAGCTGGTCGCGGACGTGACGCGGGACGCGAAGACGCCTCTCCCGGCGCCCGCCGCTCCACGCGGCTCCCACCGCGCCACCTGAGATCCAGCGCATTTCAACAATCGTTACTCGCACGTAACTTACCGACGGGTTACTTCCGGTAAGGCGCCGAGGTTACCGTCGGGTCACTTTGCACTTACACGAGTGAGGAGTGGCCCGTGGGACACACGCGCAAGGCCCTGCGTACGACCGCCGTGGGTGCCGTCTCGGCGACTCTGATCGCCGGCAGCGCCCTCGGATTCGCCCCCACCGCCCAGGCGGCGCCGGCCGTCCGCTTCGTCGACATCACCGGGGAGGGGGGCACCGTCCTCAAGGCGAACGTCATCCTGCCGGCCGACGCCGACAACACCCGCCGCTACCCGCTGCTCGTACTGCCGACGAGCTGGGGCCTGCCCCAGATCGAGTACCTCGCGCAGGCGCAGAAGCTCGCCGACTCCGGGTACGTCGTGGTCAGTTACAACGTGCGCGGGTTCTGGCAGTCGGGCGGCGAGATAGAGGTCGCCGGCCCGCCCGACACGGCCGACGCGTCCAAGGTCATCGACTGGGCACTCGCCCACACCCCCGCCGACGCGCGCAGGGTCGGCATGGCCGGCGTCTCGTACGGGGCCGGCATCAGCCTGCTCGCCGCCGCGCACGACCCACGGATCCGGGCGGTCGCCTCCCTCAGCGGCTGGGCGGACCTGGTCGGCTCGATCTACTCGGGCCGCACCCAGCACGCCCAGGCGGCCGCGATCCTGGACGGCGCGAGCCTGGTCACCGGGCGCCAGAGCGCCGAGACCCGGCAGGTCTTCGATGATTTCTACGCCTCCAACCTGGCGAAGGAACCGGACCTCGTCGCCTGGGGGAAGAAACGTTCCGCTGTGACCTACGTCGACCAGCTCAACCAGAACGGCACGGCGCTCATGCTCGCCAACGCCTGGGGCGACACGGTCTTCTCACCCAACCAGTACGCCGACTTCTACGAGAGGCTGACCGGCCCGAAGCGACTGGAGCTGCGCCCCGGCGACCATGCCACCGCCGAGATCACCGGCCTGTTCGGGCTGCCCAACGACGTGTGGACCGACACCGAGCGCTGGTTCGACCACTACCTCAAGGGCACGGACAACGGCATCGACCGCGAACAGCCGGTGCGGATCAAGTCCCGTTCCACCGGCGGCTACGAGGGCTACCCGGACTGGAAGTCGGTGGGTGCGACGCGGAAGAAGCTCGCCCTCGCCGGCACGACCACGATCCACACGAACGTCGACTCGGGCGCCGACGGCGGCGTGGTCTTCCTGTCCAGCATCCTCGACCAGGTCGCCCGACTGCCCCCGATCGCCTCGCTCCCGCTGCTCCCCCGCCGCTGGGCGGCCGTATGGCAGTCGGAGAAGTACACGAGTGCCCAACAGGTACGCGGCACCGCGAAGTTGCACACCACCCTCACTCCGACCGAGGAGAGCGGCACCCTCGTCGCGTACCTCTACGACGTGGGGCCGCTCGGCCTCGGCAAGCTGGTCAGCAACGCGCCGTACACCTTCCACGGGCGCGCGCCCGGCAAGCCGTTCGACGTCGACCTGGAGCTGTTCTCCACGGCCTACGACGTCCCGGCAGGCCACCGGCTGGCCCTGGTGGTCGACACGGTCGACCCGCTCTACATGGAGCACAACCCGTCCGGCGCTCGGCTGACCTTCTCCTCGCCGGCGAACGACCCGTCGTACGTGTCGATCCCGCTGCGCGAGCAGTGATCTCCGGCCTGCGCCGGCCGGGTATGGGCTCTGTGACCGCTGCCCCTACGGCCCGGTGGCCGTGGGGGGACCCCCACCCGGCAGCAGCATCCCCGGGTCGGCCGGGGCGACCTCCGGGGCCTCGGCCGTCACCACGGGGAGGAACGGCACATCGTAGTCGAGGTCCGGCGCGATGAGCCCGCCGGAGTGACAGGGGGGCGTGGACGGTCAGTTCGACCGCGCCGCGAAAGCCGTGACGAGAGCACGGGCGACGGCCGCGCTCTCCCCGTGCTCGAAGGGCCCGTGGGGCACCCCCGGCGGCCGGCCGCCCCGGACCTGGATCCCGACCGGCGAGACGTTCTGCAGGACATGCAGCTCCCCGTAGCACTTGTCGACGTCACGCAGCTCGATCAACGGATCGACGGCCATGCCCAGTCCTACCCACTCTCAGCTGTGTCATCGGTGCCGCAACTTATCGGGGCAAGATCACAGTTGGCGGACGACACGCACTTTCCGGCATTAGCCGTATTTACGTCGACAGTCAGACCGAGGGCTCACGCTTCGGCGACCTCGGCATACAGCTGGGAGAGCTCGGGCACCCCGCTCGAAGCCCACTCGTGACCGGAGGCGACGACGTCGAACTCGCGGCCGGAGGCGAGCCGGATCACGGGCTGGCCGTCCGGTCTGAGATCCCAGGCGGCACCCGGCACGGTCCGCACCACGACCGTGCCGAGGTAGAGCCCGGCGTCGTTCCCGAGCCAGGGCAGGACCTCCTCGTCGTCCCGCCAGCGCGGCACCAACTGGTCCAGCGCCTCCAACGAGGCCGCGGTGTCGTCGAGTCGGACGCCTTCCCGGGACGCCTGGGAGCGCAGCAGCTCACACTCGGAGAGGAGTTCGGCGATGCCCTCGGGGTCGGGGGCGCCGGGCTTGTCGTGCCGGTGGCCCAGAAAAGGGATCTTCATACACCCAGCGTGTCATTCACCCGGCCGTACGCACCACAGGCGCGCGGACCATCGATTCCCGTCGGCTTCATGACGGCTTCGCTCATGGCCCGTTGACCTGTCCCAGGGGCCTGTCTCGGGCACCTGTCTCCGGTGGCTTTCCAGCTTCGGCTCCAGGGCTACACGTCGAGGTCGACCACGACCGGCGCGTGGTCCGAGGCGCCCTTGCCCTTGCGCTCCTCGCGGTCGACGTAGGCGTCCTTGACGGCCTTGGCGAACGGCTCGTTGCCGTACACCAGGTCGATGCGCATACCGCGGTTCTTGGGGAAGCAGAGCTGGCGGTAGTCCCAGTACGTGAAGGGGTGCTCGTACTTCAGGGGCCGCGGGACGACGTCGGACAGGCCCGCCTCGCGCAGGGAGGCGAGGGCGGCGCGTTCGGCGGGGGTGACGTGGGTGGAGCCCTCGAAGGCGGCCCTGTCGTACACGTCGTCGTCCGTCGGCGCCACGTTGTAGTCGCCCATCACCGCGAAGGGGCGGCTGCCCGCCGCGTCGCCCGCGACGGCCGCCTTCAGGGCCTCGAACCACTGCAACTTGTAGGCGTAGTGCGGGTGGTCCACCTCGCGGCCGTTGGGCACGTACACCGACCAGACCCGGACCGGGCCGCAGGTCGCGGAGACGGCGCGGGGCTCGGGGGCTCCGTCGTAGCCGGGGTCGCCGGGCAGGCCCTTGACCACGTCCTCGAGGCCGACGCGGGAGATCACCGCCACGCCGTTCCACCGGCCGGTGGCGTGCACCGCCGCCTCGTAGCCCCGCTCGCGCAGCTCGTCGAACGGGAACTGGGCCTCGGCGACCTTGGCCTCCTGGAGGCAGAGCACATCGGTGCCGCTGCTCTCCAGCCAGGCCAGGAGCCTCGGCAGGCGGGCGGTGATCGAGTTCACGTTCCAGGTCGCGATACGCATGCCTCACAACCTACCGGGCGGGTCTGACAGTGAGGACGCGCATGGTACCGCTCGGACCGAGGGCCCGGATAGTGCCGGAGAGGCCCGGAGGGGCCCGGAGGGCCCAGAGGGCCGTCACACCTCGGCCGACTCCCCCTGCGTCAGCCGCAGGTGGTCCGTGCCGCCCAGGGCGCCGATCTGACGGTCGTAGACCGGGCGCGCGAGGTCGGTGAGGAGGGCGTCGTGGACGTCGTAGGCGCGCTGCGGCTTGACCTCACGGACGTAGTCGATGACCTCGGAGATCTTGTTCCAGGGGGCCATCACCGGGAGCAACAGCGTCTCCACGGCGTGGTCGGGGACGGTGAGGGCGTCGCCGGGGTGGAAGACCTTGCCGCCGTCGACGAGGTAGCCGACGTTGGTGATCCGCGGGATGTCCGGGTGGATGACCGCGTGCAGCTCGCCGTGCACCTGGACGTCGAAGCCGGCGGCGGTGAAGGTGTCGCCGTGGCCGACGGTGTGGACGCGGCCGGGGAAGGCGGCGGCGATCTGTTCGGCGACCGACGCGAGGGTCCAGATCTCGGCGGCCGGGTCGGCCTCCAGGGCGGCCCGCAGGCGACCCTCGTCGAAGTGGTCGGGGTGCTCGTGGGTGATGAGGATCGCGTCCGCGCCGAGGGCGGCGTCCTCCTCGCTGAATCCGCCGGGGTCGAGGACGAGCGTCCGCCCGTCCTTCTCGAGGCGGACGCAGGAGTGCGACTTCTTCGTGAGCTTCATGACGTCCATCCTGCCTCCGCCCCGCGCGCGGGGCTCACTCGGTGGGCGTCGTCTCCTCGCGGATGACCTGCTGGGCCACCTTGAACGCGCTGTTCGCCGCCGGAACCCCGCAGTAGACGGCCGCGTGCAGCAGCACTTCCTTGATCTCGGCCGGGGTGAGGCCGTTGCGCAGGGCTGCGCGGGTGTGGAAGGCGAGCTCGTCGAGGTGGCCGCCCGCGACCAGGGCGGTGAGCGTGATGCAGCTGCGGGTGCGTCGGTCGAGACCGGGCCGGTCCCAGACCTCGCCCCAGGCGTAGCGGGTGATGAACTCCTGGAAGTCCCCGGAGAACTCGTCGGCCTGTCCCAGCGCCCGGTCGACGTGCGCGTCGCCGAGCACCTCACGGCGCACCTTGATGCCGGCGTCGTACGGGTCCGGGCGGCCCATGATCTGCGGTTCCACGGCGGCCGGGGAGATCTCGGCGATCGGCTGCGCGGGCTGCGGCGGCGCGGCGGCCAGGACCGGCTTGACCGGGGCCGCCTGGATCGCCGTCATGCCGGTGGTGGAGTCGAAGCCGGGCTGCCAGGCGGTGGAGAAATGTCTGACCAGCAGGTCGGTGACGGCGCCGGGCTGCTCGACCGGCACCAGGTGCGAGGCGCCGGGCACGACGGCGAGCCGGGCGTCCGGGATGCCCGCGACCAGCGTGCGGGCTTCGGCGGGGCCGGTGACCTGGTCGTCCGAGCCGACGAGGACCAGCGTCGGGACTCCGACCCGGGCCAGCTCGCCCCGGACGTCGAACGAGGCCAGCGCCTCGCAGGCGGCGATGTAGCAACCGGGGTCGGTGGTGCGCACCATCTGCACGGCCCACTCGGTGATCGCGGGCTGCGCGGCGGCGAACCCACCGGTGAACCAGCGGTCCGGGGACGTACGGGCGATGGGGTCGAGGCCGTTCGTACGCACGATCACCCCGCGCTGCCGGAACTCGTCGGCCGTGCCGAAGCGGGGCGAGGCGGCGATCAGCGCGAGCGAGGCGAGCCGCTCGGGGTGGCGCAGGGCCAGCTCGATCCCGACCGCGCCGCCGAGCGCGCAGCCCGCGTAGCCGAAGCGCTGCACACCGAGGCCGTCGAGGGTGGCGAGCAGCCGCGCGGTGAGGTCACCGACAGCGCCCGCCGGGTACGCGGGCGCGCCGCCGTGCCCCGGCAGATCGAACCGGAAGACACGCCACTGCTTGGCCAGCTCGGGGACCTGCCGGTCCCACATGTGCCAGGTGGTACCCAGAGAGGGACCCAGGATCAGGACGGGAGCCTCTTCTGGCCCGTCAAAGCGGTATTGCAGGGTGTTCGGTGGTGTCTCGCTCACCCGTCTGAGCCTCTCATCTGTCACGAGATGTCACATCGCCGGGGTCGAACCTAGCGGGCCTTGCCCCGCTCCGGTCCTGCCAACGAGAACCCAGGTATACATTCTCCGGCATGTACTCGTGGCCGTGTCGGCAGTGGGCCCTCCGGGCGCGTGCCCTCCTCCAGTCGCTACGAGCAATGCTTTCCTCTTTGATCACGGCCTCCGGGCGGTTCAGGAAACAGCATCGAGTGTGGTGGCACGAACCAGGCTCGGCCTGATCCACCTGGAAATCTTCTGAAATCCCGCCCAACTGCAGCATAAACACCACACGGTGAACGCTTGGTAGAAGGCTTGGCCGTAGCCGGATGCTCTCAGTTACAGCCACCGGTCCAAAACCAGCAAGCGGACTCCGAAGCCCCCTCGCCCCAATCCGGCAGGCCATGCGGCGCGCAAGTCGCTCGGCTCATAGTCCACGTGGCTCACTCTTGCCCCTCTGCCGCACCCCCGTGCAGGCCATCCCAAGTGGTGGCGGCTCCGCGAAGATCTTCTACATCCGGCTTGACGTACCACCGCTTGGTCGTCTTTACGTTCGTATGTCCGGCCCATCGCGCGAGGATGTGGTCCGGGACGCCGTTGTTGGCCAGGAAGGTGAAGCACGACGAGCGTGCGTCGTAGAGCCTGACGCGACGGAGCCCGAGAAGCTCCATAAGCCGGTACGCGCGTCGGCGAAGTTGCTTGATCGTGAAGGCGTCGCCCGCCTCATGCGCCAGCACGTAGCCCGACACCGTGTACGCCTCCCCCAGAGCGAGCCTCTCCTCGGCCTGGAGAGCCCGGAATGCCTTGAGGGCTCCCAGAACCAGCGCCGGCAGCGGCAGATCCCGCTCACCCGCAAGAGACTTGGTGTCCTTCTCCACCACGTACCGGTTGCCCATCATCGTGCGCGTGTTGGCAATGACGATCGTGGCGTTCTCCAAGTCAACGTCTTCCCACCGGAGGCCGCAGACTTCAGCTGGACGAAGCCCCATCAGCGAAAGAAGAAGCGCAGCATAGAGACGCTCACCCCTAATTCCATGGATGAATCGGCCACTCGGTGATCTCGGTTTGAGGCTATGCGGTGAGTTCGGTGGGCAGGGCGGTCTCGTCGGTTTCTGACTCGATCGGGTGGAGGCGGGCCTTGGCGAGCAGGTCGAGTCCCATGTAGCGGCGGGCCTCGGTCCACTCGTCGTTCTGCTCGGCCAGGACCGCGCCGACGAGCCGGATGACGGCGGTGCGGTCGGGGAAGATACCTACCACGTCGGTGCGACGCCGGATCTCCTTGTTCAGCCGTTCCTGCGGATTGTTCGACCAGACCTGCCGCCAGATCTCGCGCGGGAACGCGGTGAAGGCCAGCAGGTCGTGCTGGGCCGAGTCCAAGTGGGCTGCGGCTTTGGGGAACTTGGCATCCAGGGCGTCCAGGACGTGTGCCATCTGGGCCCGGACCGCGTCGGTGTCGGGCTGTTCGAAAATGGTCCGCAGCAGCGTGGCCACCCACGGCTGGGCCGATTTCGGAACCTGGCTGAGCAGGTTGCGGGCGTAATGCGTGCGGCATCGCTGCCATGACGCGCCGGGCAGCACCGCGCCGATAGCGTCGACGAGGCCGGCGTGGGCGTCGGAGATGACGAGCTGGACGCCGGTCAGGCCGCGGGCGATCAGGGAGCGCAGGAAGGCGAGCCAGCCGGCGCCGTCCTCGGCGGTGGCGACGTCCAGGCCGAGGATCTCGCGGTGTCCGTCGGCGTTGACGCCGACCGCGATCAGTGCGTGGACGTTGATGATGCGGCCGCCCTCGCGGACCTTCTGGGTCAGCGCGTCCACCCAGACGAACGAGTAGGGCCCGGCATCCAGAGGCCGGTTGCGGAACGCGGCGACCTGCTCGTCCAGGTGCTTGGCCATCGCACTGACCTGGGACTTCGACAGCTGCGTGACGCCCAGGGACTCGGCGAGCTTCTCGACTCTGCGGGTGGAGACGCCGAGCAGGTAGGCGGTGGCGACCACCGAGATGAGGGCCTGCTCGGCCCTGCGGCGGCGTTCCAGGAGCCAGTGCGGGAAGTAACTGCCCTGGCGCAACTTGGGGATGGCCAGTTCGACGGTGCCGGCCCGGGTGTCCCACTCGCGTGGGCGGTAGCCGTTGCGGTGGTTGACGCGTTCGTCGCTGACCTGCCCGTATTCGGCGTTGCAGAGGGCGTCGGCCTCGGCGGACATGAGCGCGTCGGCGAACGTTTTGACCATCGCGCGCAGCAGATCGGGACTCGCCGCGGCCAGGTTGTCCTCGGCGAGGGCGTGCAGCGGCAGACTGTCAGGTGCGGTCATCGTGCTGATCTCCTTCGAGCTTCGACAACTCGAAGATCAGCCGGTGGCCGTTCTTGTATCCGGACACTCACTCCGACGCCGGGACAAACGCCCGGATCAGGTGGGAGCCCGTACACCACTTCTCAGGACACAACCAAGGGGCCTGCTCCGGCAGGACCAGCCCAGTGAGCGCTACGTAGATGGCCGCGACCGACTCCCACATGCCGACGCACTCGGTCCGCCCTGGCCGCCGCAACCAGGTCGGGCAGCTCTCTGGTTCAATCTCCGCCTTGACTACGTCGGGCAGTAGGCGGGTTATGCCGCCCTGCAACTCCTTCACACTGACACCCTCTCACCTGATAAACACCCGAGTATCGGCTTCTCGTCTCTGACACCGACTCGCTCGCGTTGGCCCTGCCTCCGGCCTTCCAGCACGGCAGTGCAGCGCAGCCCACATACATCCACCAGCTTCCGCGCGCGGTCGAATGCCGATCGCGGGTGCACAGGGCGGCGGCGCGGCTGGCACATGTGGGTGAAGCCGTCGGACAAGGCGGAGTTCCTCCAGGGCCGTCCGGAATCGGATCCCTATCTGCCGGCGTCGGCTGCTGACTCGACCGCCGCTCTCCTCCCCGCCGAGCCGCTCCCGCCCGACCCGCACTGCCACTATGGCGAGGACACCGGGATACGTGCGGAACTCGCGCGTCCCCGCGACAGTGGCGATCCCATCGATGCCTCCGACTGGCTGTCGAAGGAGCCGCCACCGGAGTACAGGTCCACGTGGAACGTGGACGGCTGGGAGATTCCCGGCGATGTAGTGGCGGCGAGGCTGGCGCTGGACTCCGCCCTACAGCACCTTGCCGCACTCGCCGACACCCTCCCGGCAGGAGCGGACATCGCGGCGGGACGAGTCGACATCACGCACGCAGACCGACAGCGGTGGCTCGCAGCCCAGGAAGAGTGCAGGCGACTGGCCGCCGCACTGGCGACCCACCCATGGCTGCCCACGACCCACGACCCGTTCAGTGCCCGCAGGGCTGTCTTCGCCGCCGCGCGCACAGCTCAAACCGTGCGCTTCGAGCGTCCAGGCCACGGTGATCTGTCTGCTTTCGACCACGTGCTCGATCCTTGCCGCCGGAGAGCTTAGGTGAGGTGGTAGTTGGCGGCATCAGATCACGGATACACCTGCGCGCGACAGCGTGTAGGCGCTATAACACAAGTAGTGACGCGACCATCGATAGGACAGGGCGATGTGCGCCATATGCCTCCTTGTGGCTGGGCTCTCTCGGCTGGCCCACCTGGTGCAGCGCTGATGGGCGGCCGTAAGCGTTGGGGAGAGGCGGCATTCAGTGTGGGGCAGCTTCCGGTAGTCGTCGACGCCGCACCTGAGTGGTACTCCACCCGCCTTCCGGACTCCTACTACCAACCCGAGGTGCTCACCAACCTCGCGCCGGACGCTCAGCTTTACTACTCCTGTCCGGCTTGCGGGCGGCATTGGCGGGTCAACCCCAGCCTATGGAGTGACCCACCCCGAGGGTTCGCCTGCCCATGTGCTCCACGCGCTGTGCTCGACCCAATTCGGCTGCGGCCGAGGGCGGGGTTTCTGTGCCGGGACTGCAACGCGGAGTACACAAACTTCACCAACCCGTGGGACCGGCCCGGGCGTTGCCCGCGATGCCTCTCCCGGAAGAGCATGTTCTGGTCGGCTAAGCCCAGCCGTCGCATCCCAGATCTGTTCTTCAGCACGCCCTCTATGGGTGGGACTTCCAGAGCCATCCACCGATGGAGCGTCGACTCCGCTACGGATTTGGGTCGGCTTCTGGTGGAGTTTGAATTGATCCTTGACCTGCCTGGAGCCGAGCGTCACCTAATCCCTTTGGCGCTGTTTGCCAGCCGCTTGCGCGCCGTGACGGGAGCTGATTCAGACCGAGTGGCCCTGATGAACTTCGAAGCGACGGCACTTCGGGAAAGCTACAAGTGGACGACAGACGTCACCGCTGGATGGACTGCGCTGCGGCTCTATTGGGATGCGGCGGTGATGGTCCGGGGGAAGCCGTTGGCGGAGGCGCGGATTACTCTCAACGTAGCGCGCGCAGCCTACAGCCTCCTCGCGATCAAGCAGCGTCTTGTCCTCGCCGCGACCGAGGACGGTGATCTGCTGCGCATCATCGGGCTAAGCGCGGCGGAACGGTCCCTCGTTGTGCGTGGTAGGGCGATCGACGACTCGGACGCGGCGGACGGGCCGGCGCGGGTCTGGCATCTGATGGGCGATCTCTGCGCCACGAGCTCGAGTTGGGAGTCGCTGGTTGAGGCTCGGCAGTATTACGACGAGGCGCTCGTGAGGCCGGGCCTGCCCGTCGCCGTCCGAGAGTCAATCGTCGCGAGCCGGGAGCGGGTCAACGCGCAGATGGCCCGATCGTGTGACAAGGACGGCGCCTGATGCCGGGCCGACGACAGGTCGTTACGCACTTTTGGGCTCAAGTGGACAGTGCCGAGGCCTACCTGTACGCGCAGCGCTGGGATGCCGCGATCGAGGTTCTGGAGTCGACACTGCGGGAGATCGCGATGAACCGCGTGCATTTCCGTGCTGCGCGACTCGCAATTGAGCACCAGCTCGCTGCTAAGTCGCTGGCTGTGGCGTACGCCTGCACCGGACGGTACGACGACGCGTGGCGCACGATGGAGGAACTAGCGGGCCAAGACTTGCTCGGTGACCCGCCGCCCAGGGTGGATCACTCGGGCGCCGGGTTCGAAGGGCTAGGCATCCTGATGTCGCTGATCGGAGAAGCGCTCGGTGGGGGCGGCGCCGCTGCGGGCAGCAATAGAGCGCCGGAGCGGGACTGGGCGCTTCATGATAGTCGGACCCGGGTTGGCCTGCTGCAGATTCTGGGTCACGGCAGCACAAGCGTGATGCTGCTTCGGACACTCGGTGAGGACGGCACGGTGACCACCCGCGGGGTGCGGCGTGAGGTCGACGCTGACTTGATCGACGAGGTGTTCACGACATTTGGTGGCACCACGTCCGCCGACGCAGCGAACTATCTAATGTCGTGGGATTCGGGGGTTGTCGAAACAACTATCGCGCGAGCTCGCATGGCGGCGGCCTTTGCCCAGGTGGCGCCGCTTTTAGTGGAGCCCTTGCGGGAGTTGCTGGGTGGGTTGCATCTGCGCTCGATCGGGATCTGCGATGATGGCAGGCTCAATCACTTCCCCTTCGAAGCGCTGCCGTGGCCGGATGCGACGACACCTGGGCAGGTGCTCGGCGATCGGTACGACGTATGCTTCGTGCCCTCGGCGGCGAGCGGGCTGCCCTGCCGGGCCTGGCAACGCCGAGAGCGGCCCCGGGTGCTGTTCGTCGCATATGACGGAGCTGACCTGAACACGGATCGGGACATCGCGCGGATGCGCGAGTTGACCGGGTTGGACGTGACCGTCATGCATACTGCCGATTGCGCCAAGCGGGAGATCCTCACCGAGCTATCGAAGGACTATTCTCTAGTGCATTTTTCCTGCCATGGCCGGTTCGACATTTTCCAGCCGGGCAGGTCTGCCCTGCTGCTCAGCGAGAAAGCCAAGGACGTCCACCACTTCGATGACCAGGGCCTGCAGGAGCGGGCGCCGGGTGACCAGCGATATCAGTTGACAAGTGAGGACCTCGAGGGGATCGATATGCCCGGGGCCCCGGTGGTGAGCTTGTTCGCCTGCTCGTCGGCTGCCTCCAAGCCGCCGATGAGCTTCGGGTTCGCCGGGCTGCCTGGCGCGTTCCTCCGAGCTGGCGCCTCGGCCGTTATCGGCAGCCGTTGGAGTGCCTCCAATGATCTCTGCTTCACTCTGATGTCCACTATGTATTCGGCCATTAACGACGGGATGCCGCCCGGGTCCGCGTTCTTCGCCGCGCGGCGAACGCTGCCTTCGACGCCGGAACCCACCGTGTTTCACCAAGGGCTGTTCTGCTACATCGGCGCTCCAGATGAGGAGACCTCGTGACGCGACGCACCATCGTCGAAGCACACATCTACGGGGCGGACGAGGAGATCACCGATCTCCTCAACACCGGGTTGGCTGACATCGAGGTAACCTCACCGCCGTTGATACGGAGCGTCGGCGCTCAGGTGCTAGAAATGTCGGGCAACGTGGCCAGCATCGTCGCCGGGCTGCTCGCCATCAAGGCAACACTATGGCCGCCGAGCCCTCCGGTGCCTCCGCGGTCGGTCACCATCGTCCTGCGAAATCTGGAGGGGGACACGATCGAGCTGCGGGAGGCATCCGAGGAGGAACTGCGGGCAGCGATCGATCCGCCGCCCGACGCACAGGAGTGATCCCCTGCCAGGCAGGCTAGGGCCTGTCCGGTGGGTCCGGCAACTGGCCAACCTGCGGATCGTTCAGATCGACATGGGGCGGGGTGACCTCTCGGACAAGGAGTGCGTTCGGCTGGAGCCGCACCTGCCGAAGAACGCTGGACGAGGCGGACGTTGGAAGAGCCACCGCAGAGTGATCAACGGAATCCTCCTTCGGCAACGCACCGGCATTCCGTGGAGGACCTGCCGCTCCAATTCGGCAAGTGGAAGACCGTTCACGACAGGCATCGACGCTGGTCAGCGGATGGCACGTGGGACAGGATTCTGCGGGCTGTCCAGGCTGATGCTCACTCGTGGGCCGCATCGACTGATCCACGGCGAGCGTGGACTCCACGGTGTGCCCCGCCCACCAGCACGCCGCCGGAGCCGTCGATCCACCCCTCGCATTCCAGGACGCCGTCGGCGCCCCGTCTCACACCGCGTCGACGAAGCCCTGGGACGCTCACGCGGTGGCTTCACATGCAAGATCCACCTGGCCAGCGAAGGCGGCCAACGGCCGCGCGCCTTGGTGATCACACCGGGCCAGTGGGGCGATGCCCCGCAACTGATCGAGGTCCTGGACCGCATCCGCGTCGCCCGGCCCGCAGGCGGACACCCACGGACCTGCCCGGACTACCTGAGCGGCGACAGGTCCTACAGTTCACGCCGCGATCGCCGCTACCTGCGCAGACGCCAGATCAAGCACACCATCCCCGAAACCCAGGAACCAGCGGGCCAACCGTCAAAGCCGGGGCAACAAGGGCGGTCGGCCCACCGGCTTTGACAAGACGATCTACAAACGCCGTAACGAGGTCGAGCGCACGATCAACCGACTCAGGAAAATCCGCCGTCGGCGGGGGTGCTGCGGCGGGAGAGGTCCAAGGCCAGGGCGAGGGCTATCTCGCGGGCCATGGGTACGTCCAGGGCATCCCTTGCCGGGGTCGATCCGGGGATCCGTCCGGCCTGCCTCGTCCCCTCATTCGCCACCCACCACCGTATCCCCGTCGAACCGCAGTTGCGTGATCCGCGACTCGCCGACCCACTCCCGGAGGGTGTCCAGTGCAGCGGGCTCAAGTTTCGTGGTGAAGAGGATGGCCAGATGCTCTCTGGCCCGTGAGCATGCCACGTAGAAGAGGTTGCGTGCCCTGATGAACGCCTCCAGTTCCTTGTCCATCAGTTCGTCGCGCCGGGAGAAGTTAGCCAGCATCTCGGGGATCTGGAAGCGGGAGTGTCCCTTGCTGACCACGGCGAGGACCCGGTTGAACTCCAGTCCCTTGACTCCGTGTTGTGTGGCGAAGGGCGTGCCGCCGCCGAGGTGCTCGCTCAACGCCAGCAACTCCGCGTACGGCACCTGGCGCAGTTGTTGGTACTCCTTCGACCGCGCCGCCGCCCGGGCTTCGGCCTTGTCGTCACTCACAGCCTGCGGGTCGGTGCCGGATGGTGACACGGCCTTCCGGTGACGCTCGCGCACCTTCCCCAGGCCGTCGAAGAGCTGCTGCTCAAGACAGAGGTCGAGGACGTCGCCGACCGTTCCCGTCTTGCGGGCCTCCCCCAGTTTCGTCAGGAACGCCATCCATTCCTGCTTGTCGGCCGACGAGTTGATGGGTGGGCGGCCACGGGGGTCGAGTGCGTCGAACATCGCGCCGTAGCGCTTGTTCCGGTGGTGGAGCAGGGCCGGTTCCAGCGTGTCCATGAAAAAGGCCATGGCGTGGTCCTCCTTCCTCACGTAGGAATCATTGCGCCGAAAGGCCCCGTGGAGCTTCTGATATCCCAGTTCGCCGGCGATCGTCTCGTGCGTGAGCATGAGGATCTTCGTGCTGGGCTCCTCCGCCCGCACCGGGGCATCGTGACCGGATGCCCCGGTGCTCCATAACCGGTCGCGGACGTCGTCCAGTACCCATTTCCGAGCCGCGTGGGCCGCGTCCCAGCCGAGCTGACCCTTCCGGTGGTGGGTGAGCCTCGTCCCGGCCCATTCGTTGGTGTGATAGACGGCGACGGTGCCCTCGCCAACTCCTGACGCCATGGTCTGCGTCAATTCGGGACGCATCGTGTTCAGGAGGTTCACGACGGCGCGCTGCGAGCGCCGATTGCACCGTCTGAAGACCGGTGTCGGGCGGGCGTCCTCAAGTGCCCCGCACGCGTTGTCGTAGATCTGCTGCCAATGGTCCCCGAAGAAGCCGCAGAGGGGGCCGCGCGCGGTGGCCTCATCGCCCGGCGTGCCCAGCATGGCCTCCGCCAGACCGGCGGGGGTGTCCTGGTACTCGTCCACGAAGACGATCGGGAACCGGTCGGCAGCCAGGGCCCGGAACTTGGGAAGGGCGAAAAACGCCCTCGCGAGGACGGGCAGATCGTTGTGACCCAGTTGCACGCGACGGCTGTCGTGGTCCACTTTCTGGAAGCCGGTGCTGTACTCGACGGTGTAGCCGTCCAGTGAGGTGTGGCCCTCCATCTTCGACAGCATGATGTCCAGCTCGACGATGTGGCGCAACAGGTGCTTGCCGAAAGGGGAGAGCAGCTGCCACAGGAAACCATGGATGGTTTCGGCGAACACGTACGGGCTGCGGTCGGTACGGCTGATGATCTCGTCGCGGGCCACATTGGTGTAGGTGACGCAGGCGATGCGCTGGTGGGGCCGCGGGAGGTAGCGGGGGCGATCAGCCAGGATGCTCTGGAGCGCCTCGATCAGTGAGCTGGTCTTGCCCGCACCGGCACCGGCCTCCACCTTGAAGTGACGGCCCGCCTGGAGAGCCGTCAGGATCGCGTGCGTGACATCTTCCGCCTCCGTCGTCACTGGACGTCCGCCTTCGTCGCCGTCCCGTCCTGTGCCATGAGCCACTCGAGGCCGCGACTGATGTACTTCGGGACCTGCCAGTCGTGGTCTCCGAGGACATGATCGAGGGCGAAGTCGACCTTGCTGCGCCTGGTCTCCACGCTGCTACGGGCCTGTTGTTCCAGTTCCTCGGCAGGAGCGGCACCCGTGGAAATACCGAACCGGGCCCGGTTGGCCAGCGCGAAGGCGTCCTCGAAAGTGCGGCCGCACGGACCGCCGGGCTCCTCCGGCACCTGGTAGGCGAGGCACATGCTGCCGCCGGCGATCGGCGGGTCCGTCTCGGCCCGCTGCAGCAGCTCGGCCACCGTGATGTCGGCCATCTCGGGGGACCATGCCCTGATGGACTGGTTGGACGTGCGTCCGGATTCGGACACCAGACATTTGCGGATCTTGGGCTCCCTGTCGTCGACGGGATCAAGATCCGTGATGATCAGGGCTGGAATCCCGAGGACCTTCAGCAGCGGATAGAACCTGTGGGCATGCGCCCCTCCGATCTCCATCAAGGTCACGTACTGGTGCTGGGGCGTCTCTCCGGGCCTCTTCGCCGCCAGCTTCTCCTCCGCAGCCGGGACGAAAATACGCTCGCTGGCGCCCTCGACGAGGATGGCCTTGTCCGCGAAGTAGAGGTCGGCCCGGGTGAGGGTCAGGTACTTGCGGAGAAACCTCTCGTCGCCGGTCACCTGGGACAGGTCCTTGATGACGGTGCGGGCCGGCCCCGGCTCGCTTCCGCTCTCCACGGTGTCCTCCTCCTTCCGGAAGTACCGGATGTCGGAGAAGTGTCCCCGGTTGGCCACGTGTGCCGAGTGGGTGGTCACCACGAACTGAGCGTTCCACCGGGGGCTGCTGTCGATTGCGGTGCTGCTCTCCTCGACCGCTCCCTTTTGCCCGGGCATCGTCGCTCTCATCTGCGCGTCGATCCGAGGGAACAGATTGACGGAGTACGTGAGTCGCTGGATGAACGCCTCCTGCATCTGCGGATGCAGATGGGCCTCCGGTTCCTCCAGGAAGACGAGATGGATCCCCGACTCCGGAGAGGTCGCCGTGTGGTCGCGGTAGCAGGTGAAGAGCCTGAGCAGAATCATCACCAAGTTCCGCGTACCGAGGCCGTTGTACGACTCCGGGAACCGCACACCGGCCACTCCCGGATAGTGAATGCGCGCGAAGTTCCTGAGCAGCCTCTTGGAATCCAGCCGGGCGGCCGTGACGAACTCTTGGTTGGCCAGACCCGGATAGCCGAATGCCTTCAACGTCGGCGCCACCCGTTCGCGGACCTTCTGGAGGCTGCTGTCGAGACTGCCGGAGGTGTCCACGAGTGTCCTGTCGATGTTCGCGGCGAGCTCCTCCAGCCACGTCGCGTTCTGACTCTTCTCCGCCGCGGTCAGCAGTTGCTCGAAGACCGCTCCGATTGGTGCGGCATGCCCGTCGCTCTCGTCGTCCAGCCCTCGCTGCGCCTCGACGAAGTCCACCCTCACCAGGGTGCGCACGTCCGCGAGGTCGACCGGTCGGACGTTCGCCTCATCGGTCGGGTCGACCGCCATCACCGACATCTCGAAGTGCTTCGGGATACCTCTGCCCAGCTGCTCAAGCGTGGCCGTGGCATCCGGCCCCACCGGCACGCCGCCGAAGAACTCCTTCAGGGCACCGTCCCCCAACGCGAAGGCGAACCTGATCACCACCTCGGAGCAGTCGGGGTCAAGGTCCACCACGAAGGGGCCCAGGGGTCCGTACTGGCCGCAGTCCTTGTCGTAGGAGATGTGGAGGGTGAGGGTGATTGCCGGAACCGTGTCGCGCGCCTGCTCCGCCTCACCCGAGGCGAAGAGGCGATGGGCGGCGAGGAACTCCTCGTAGCAGTCGGCGGAGAAGTCCTCGATGCGCAGCGCGGCCTTCTTCCTCGCCACGAAGAATTCGAACAGTTTTGCCAGCGAGGTCTTTCCCGTGTTGTTGCGGCCGACGCACAGTGTCACCTTGTCCGTGAAGGAAAGCTCGGTTCTGCGGAGCAGCCGGAAGTTGCGGATGACCGCCTTGGTGAGCCGGGGCGGCACCAGGACTACGGTCCCGTGTGGTTCGGCGGAGCCGTCTCGCGGGCCTGGGATGGCACGCGGATCACTGGGCTGGGTCATGGCGGCTCCTTGCTGCGCTCGTACACACCCTGGGACGCCCGGCGGGAACACACAGCAAAGGAACCACAAGCCCCATGAGATGCCGTCACCCCCTCAGGATCTGGAGCCGCATCTTGTCACCATAATTCTCTAAATGCACAGCGGTCGCATTTGATTCAGTTTCGGTCGCCTATCGATCTGAATTCACTCCCGAATGTTCGACATACGGCACCCGTGCGGCCACCACCTCATAGGCCGACGGACCGGGTGAGGGATGGCCATGTACGAGGCGCACAACCTGACCGGTGCTCAGCGAAGGCCTTGCGCCAGGAACGGTGAATGGGTCTGCATCAGGTCCGATGCCAGCCCATGTCCAGTCCCGTCGAGTCCTTGAGGACCTGGTTCAGCGCTTCGACCTGTCCGACGTCGTCGAAGAGTCTGCGGGGAAGGTGGTCGTGAGCGAGAGGGCCGACGCCGTGCAGGATGTCGTCGTACGCCGACGCCACGGCGGCACCTATCAGTAGGTCCGTCGCCTCATCGAGGCCCACGTGCTCCGCCGGCCACCGGTACTCACCCTGACTCACCTGGAACACCGGGAACAGCCACTGCATGTCCCGGTCGGGCTTGATGAACCGGGTCGCTCTCTCGCCCAGGAAATTGACGCCGTAGTGCGAGATTGAACAGACGTCTCTTTCCCGCAGGGCAAGCAGACGTGAAGCGCACATGAGGGACACGGCAGGCGTACGCGCGGACAGGTGCATGGGGGTCGTGGCGGCTTCCCGGAGGGTCGAGAGGTCGGACAGACGGGAAGCCACGCTTCCCATCCGGAGCCCACTGCGCTTGGCCAGCATGTGCTGGAAGTGGACCGTCGCCTCGTGGCTCGGATACTGGAACTCCAGGTCCGTCTCCCAGCTCGTCATCGCCTTGGCTGCCGTCACGAACCGGTAGGGAGGGTAGAGCTCTTTCCAGTCGACGGACGGGTCGTCGGAGTTCAAGCCCGGCACCACAGGGTTCAGTGCGAAGTCGATGAGGGCCAGGACGGTACTTCCGCCGAGGGTGCGCCCTGCGAGAGCACGTGCCAGACGACACGGCATCCCATACTCGCCGTTCAGCACCTCGAGCAAGAACTCGCGCAGCGCCGGGTCAGATTTCCGTATGAAGGCGCCCTCGAACTGGAAGAGTTCGTCGAGCACCGCCGCGCACTCGAAGAGGACGCGAGTGGTGAGCGGGCCCTCGGAGGTGTGCACGAGCTTCAGGGGCCCGTCGATGCCGACGCGTACGTCATCGGGACACTCGACCATCTCCCTGCCCGCACCCTGGCGCCACATGTCTTCGAGGGAGTGCTCCATTGCCGCCCGCATGTCCCAGGTGGCGGTGTCGAACTCCGTCAGACCCTCCGGGTCCAAGAGGAGGTAGTAGGCGAAGTAGAGGTTGAGCCAATCCAATTCGCTGTATTTCAGTTCCCCTTGGGCGTGCTTGGGGTAGCGCTCGAAGGAGAAAAAGGGGAGTCCGCTGCTCCGGTCCTCGTGGAGATGCTCAACGTCTTGCCGGGGCAGGTGAGAGATCGTGTACGCGGCCAACTGGTCCCTCGTGCGCCGCAGCAGGCTCAGAAGAATGCCGACAGTGGATCCGTGATATCGCGCCCAGTGGCTGCTCTCGTGGACGTAGGTGTTGTGCCAGGAGCCGACCGCCGTCACAAGATCGCTGGTGCGCGTGCGGGTCTGATCCTGGAAGAGGATCTGGCTGCGCAGATTCAACTCGGCGCCGCTCGAGTTCCGTAGACGTGGAGAGTGGACGGTCACCGGTTCACCCCTTCCGAGCCGTCCGCACCCTGGTCGTCGTCTTCCGGTCGAGGAGGCGCCTCCTCCACGGGCCCCCGGTCACGCGCCCGCTCGACCAGTGCCTTCAAGGCGTCATACAGGGTGTTCGTGGCCAGTCCGGCGGCGACGGAGATGGAGATCTCCGCCCAGTGGGCGTGGCGTAAGGAGTCGCGCCTGTTCTGCTGCAGGGGCGTGAGGGCGAGGGAGCACTTTCCGGCGAGGTGCTGATCCGCCTCTATTTCCCGTGCCAGCACCTTCAAGTTGGCGGCTTCGCCCCGGTATTCAAAGATCGGCATGGCGGGAGCCTACAACTGGCCTCCGGTTCCCGGATCGGGACTCGGACACCGCCGTCTTCGCTGGAGGACGGCAGTAGCGCAACGTCGGGTGAGTTCGCCCCCGGGTGGTCGTTTGAGGCCGGCGGCGACGTGGGGGGCCTGCGCCGGTATAGGCGCGGTCGGCGAGGACAGGGACGCCTTGTCGCTCACAGATCCGGATGATGTGGTGGCCCACGCCGACGCTCACTTTCCAGCAACATGCGGCTGTCGTGGGTCGCTTCGGTGACTGATGGCCGGCGCAGTCCGACGCGCCCGTCGCCATCAGGGCGGCACGCGGACACAGGCGCCTGGCGTGGCCGGAGCCATGCGGCGAGCCAGAGTTCCCGGGGGATCGCTTCCGTCTCCGCTGATGCCGGGGCGGACTGCGGACCGGGGTGATAGAGAGATGCCGGTACGACGATCCTCACGGTCTGTGTATGACGGCCCTGAACCCGGAAAGCGGCGACGATGTTCTTCAATGGCCCCGCGCACGTGCGCACCGATGCCACGCTCTTCCCGGCCAGTACCGGAGTCCCCGTCGAGCAGGATCTGCCAGTCCTGCCGCAAGACTTGGCGCGCGCGTTGTTCATCACGGGCAGGGCCCCGTACGACCAAACCAAGCACGGGAGGTCATCGGCGTAGGAGTGGTGCCACAGGGTGGCGGTACTGCCCGCCAATCTCAGCTGGAGCGATGATCCGATCCGTCGCATCACACGTACCGACCTCGCCCGCGAACTCGACCCCTCCGAGAAGGGCATGCTGTCCTACACCCTGGGGCAGGCCATGTGCCAGATCTTCGCCGAGAGGCAGCTATCCGTCCGGTTCTTCATGCACGTCGCCCGCTACGCCTCCGCCTACAACCTCACCTTCGCCCCCGGCCCGAGCCGGGCGGACTTCTTCGGAGAGCGGACCGTCGGCGGTTATGTCGTCGCGGAAGCCAAGGGCCGCTCAGGCCCGCTGACGAAGAAGCTGCGCGAAGCCATGGAGGAACAGAAGAGGACAGTCAAGACCATCAAGGGCGTAGTGCCGAAGATCGCATACGCGAGCGCGGTGCACTTCTCCTCCCCCCATAGCCCCATGCGTCTGACGGCGATCGACCCGGACACAGCCGACCCTCGCGCCGTAGACCACCTTCCCGTCGACCCGGACCTACATGTGCTGGCCTACTACACGCCGTTCCTGGACGCCTTCGCCCATCAGGAACCACTCATTCTGGGCGACTACGTCGTGGCTGGCTTCGCGGCGCTCGGCGTGACGCTCGGGGTCTTGCCGCCGGTGCTGCAGCGTGTGGAGCGGGCGGCTCGACGCAACGAAATCTCGGGCCTTCGGGACGACATCCTGGGCCTGCTCGCCCGCCACCGGCCTCGCGAGGAGCGCACGCTCTACATCGACGGCACTCTTTTCGCGGCAGACTGGACGGTTTCTGAGGACCGGCGCCGCCCGGGCCGTCGGGACAGCGAGGTGCTCCCCGACTTCCTGCACGAGGCATTCCGTAGCATGAACGAGGAGGACGACTGGCGAGTGGCGTCTGTGGAGGAGGGGGACCTCGACTGGCGGGATCTGTCCCCTGCCAGGGGCTACATGCCGGGAATCCTCCCCCAGGGTGATCTCCTCGAGGGCTGAGGCATGGACGGCCGCCGGGCACGCTACGGCCGCTGCAGATTCACCGCCGCGGTGTGGACGCCGCCGAGGGCCTGTCGGGCGCTGTCCCGGTCCACGCGCTGTGTAGATCGGCTTGTCCCCGTCGGTCCGGCGACACGAGTTTCGCCGGGCAGCCCAACGTGGTAACTCCACCAGGTCGATGCGCATGTCGACGATGGTGGTGTGCCTGTCCGGGGCGACGATAGAGCCTCCCCGGTTGCACCGGGGGCGCCGAGAGTGGTGCCGATTTCCCAGAGGATCCCCGACCGACGTCACCGCTCACCAGCGAGGTCGAGATCCCCCTTGCTCGTCTCGGCCGCACCCTCAGTACTCCGGTCACATCGCCAGGGGTGCGCGTTCGGCTGCGACACCGCCCGCCACCACGCTTCCACCGGCAGCTTCCCCGCTGGCTCGAACGGCTCACCCGGCCACGGGTGCGCCACCGCCTGGCCGGCCTCCTCGGCCGCATCCTTCATCCACTCCCCCGGCTCCGCCCACGCGTGCAACGTCAGGTTGAACGTCCCCCAGTGGATCGGCAACAGCACCTCACCGGACCAACTTCCTGCTTCGAGAATTGAGACAGTCAGCTCTTTCCAACCTCACAGCCCCTATGGGGTCCTGGTTGCAGCTGTCCGACCAAGTGGAAGACCTCCCGGGCCGCGTAGCGCTTGAGGCAAGGGAGGATTTCGCGACGGGACTTGCCCTCCGTGATCGGCACTCGTAGTAGTCCGGAGCGCGTGGGGTCGACGGCCCCGCAGGAGCGATCACCATCACCATCCGCGGAGCATCCCCGCGGGGCCGACGCGGCTGATCAAAACTACGGTCGACATGTACGGGCACCTCGTCCACCCCGCCTGGGACCACCGCGAGACGATCCGACGAGCAGCTGTTTGGCCCCCTCCACGTCAGACGAGAAGTCGCATCCGGGAGACGCAACTCGCCCACAGATGCCAGCGCTGACTCCCGTCGTCTCCGGGCGGTCGTTCACCGAGGCTCGCCCATGCCAGGCGGGGAGCGGAAGCGGTTCAAAGCGACAGCTCGGTCGTGGAATCGGGAACGGGACATCCGAGAGACCATCCGCCACATTTCTCTCTCTTCTGCGATGTCCTGTGGCAGGTCAAGGCCCATGGCCTGAGCCAATGGGTGGCGCCCCAGGTTGACCAGTGCGCGGACGGCTGCCGCCCATTCATCAGTTGCTGCAACCGCGGCCCGATACCAAAGCGGGCACAGAGCGCAGAGGACGCCGGCCGTGCCGAGGAGAACTGGAGGATCGGCACTATCGACCGATGTGGCACACAGGGCCATGGCGACGAGGACTGTGTGCCCGTACAGCAGGGCTATGAAGAAGTCGACGCTGGTGCGCGCGGTGTCGACCTGCCTGCGAGCCTGCTCGGGCGCCATCGCGGTGAGCTCGTTCCAAAGCACCTGAGAATCCAGGCGATACCGGTCATAGCCGTACTCCTCCAAGCGCCGAATGGCGTTGCCGAGCCTAGTAGGCGTGACCTGGTCGTCCTGCACCGGATATCTGGCCAGCCGCTCACCAAGCAGCGCCTGCTGCGTCGCTGTTAATACTTCGTCGCGTGGAACTGGCTCGGCCGGGGCTTCTCCGTCAGGGGTAGGTGGCCTCTGTGCAGTGCCTGCCGACTGCATCCGCTCAGCTGCAGCCCGACGCGCGCGGCGCGTCCGTGTCAGTTCATCGGCCAGGTCGCTACGGCGCTTGCGGTGGTGGCGACTGCGCCGTGCATAAAGTCGCGCCGGCCAGAGCAGGTACCCCTCCAAAACTCGATAGAGGGGGACTTGCAAGGCATTGAGGATGAGGCCCGTCAATACGGAAGCAATCAGTAACAGCAGCGCCTTGGCGCCCGGCGAGGCAGTGAATATCTGGTTCGCCACCGGGACCTGGCGCAGGCTGGGCCCCATGGTGATGGCCAGAATGCCCAAGTTGATGGCTGTCGGCAGGATCCAGCCGACCAACAGGCTCCACCCGCCACCGAGAACACCCTTGGCGATATCCCCCAACTACTCGTCCCATTCATCGTCGTCATCGCCCAATGGAGGGCCCGGCGGGGTGTGACCAAGGGGTATGTCTAGCGGTGGGCTTTCGAGCGCTGCGCGCTCGTCGGCGTCTCTGAACGCGGCCTCCGGGTCCGGCAGTCGCAGATTTTCAAGCTGCCGAGAGTCAGACAGGAGTATCCGCTGGCTGATCCGGAGAAACATCCGAGCATCGCGAAGCAAGTCCTCCGCTTCGCGCATGCTCGCCGCGCCCGGGAGGCCGGCCTCGGCGCGAGCGCGCGTTCGAGCCCTGGCCGCGAAGAGAACGCTCCACTCGGTCAGCTCCGGAGCTACTTCAGGAAGCACCTCCCATGCGCTGCGGATCCGCCTGCGGCGCCCATCGCTCGCGCCTTCCGGTGGCCGGCCTCGGGCAGCAAGCACTGCGGCGGCGGTGCGTAGTGCTGCCAGATGAGCCGTGGCGAAACGATCATTCGCAGACTCCATCGCAGATGCCTCTTGCAGGCCGGCCTCTGCCTGGGCCAAGAGATCCAGCGCAGGACGGGGAACGGTCCCCTGAAGCCTGCGGGCTCTCGCAGCGAGATCCATCAACTCTCGAAGGCGCGATATCAGCGCCTCTGGGACGCTGGTGGCTGCCAAAGCGTCATCCAGCTGGTGTGCGACCGTTCCAACCGTTCGTTCCGCATCGGCGATCTCGTCGAACGCGCGGTATACGAGCGCCACAGCCCTGACGGTCTGGGCGTCCGTACCAGCCGCGAGGTGGAGGCGAATTTCCGCTAGGCACTGTGCGACTGCCGTAGAGGTCCCACGGACGTCATTGACGTCTTTCCCATAGGTGAAACGGATAACGGTACCGCCGTGGCCATCCGAAACAGCACCCTCTTTGACCGCAGATCGTCGACTGTTGCCCGACGCCATCACACCCCCGAAGCCCACACGAATGTTGCACACGACGCCCTCACCGGTGGTGGCGTAAGGACGCGCGATCCGCCCGAGGTTATCGCGCGGGGAACCTCCTGGACACGCGCGAGTCGGGCATCTGCAACCGCGACTGCTCTGGTAGTACCGGAAAGCGCGGCCTGGTACACGGCCCCGTACAGCGCCCAGGAGCGGCCCAGCGGTGCGTCTGGCTGCCGGGGCGGCGGGGCGGAACCGCCTCTCAACACCAATCCCTTGCACAGGTGTGCAGTCGGACCTCGACGCTGGCTTCGCACAGCAGCGCCGCGCTCTCCTGCGCGGACTGTCCGGCGCCCACCACGACGACATCCCTCCCCGGAGAGCCGCACGTTGGCACACGACCGGCTGACGGAGTTGCTGACCGAGCCTGCACAGACCGCCACATGCCCGCACGGACAGCCACACAGCCTGCCGCATAACGACCCCCGTCCCGCCGAAATCCGCAGGCGCCACCCCCGCACCCCAGGCAGAATCGCCCTCATGTCGCAGCGCACCGAACACCTGCTCACAGCCGTCGACCAGCTCTCCTACCCCCACCGCATGCGTGAGCTGGCCTCCGCTGCCCGGTGCGCCGCGGCCATGGGGACGGTCGACGAGCTTGTGACCGGGCTTGCCGCCCACGGCGTCCACGGGCGGCGGCTCGCCGCCACCGTGGCGGACATGGTGCGCCACGACGCGTATCTGGAGGGCTGCCTCGCGGACCCCGACCGCCTCGTCCGCGCCCCCGCGATCAGGGCGCTGCGGCAGGGGCGGCTCAGGGACGCCGCCGTGATCGAGGCCATCGAGGACGCGCCCGCCGCCGTGCGGCAGCAGCTCGTGCACGCCATCGCCGTGGCGGGGCGTACGGGCCTCGCCGAGGAGCTGGTCGAGCCGACGTACCGGCGATGGGGCGCCGAGGCCGCCGCGGAACTGCTCGCGGCCTGCTCGGCGGAGACCGCCGCCCGGCTGCTGCCCCGCCTGTTCCGCGGACTGAGCTCCTACCGGCTGCTCGCCGCCCGCCATCCCGCTCTGCTGCTCGCCGAGATGGAGCGGCAGCTCGACACCCTCCCCGCCGTCGTACGGGACGGCTGGCTGGCGTCCCACGCGGACGCGCTCGCGCTCCTCGCCGAACGGGATCCGCTCGGCGTGCTGGCTGTGCTCGAGCGTTACGAGACGCTGCCGATGCCCGTGGACCGCAAGCTGCACCTCCTGGTCGAGGCGGATCCCGGCCGTACGGTGCGGCTGCTGCTGCGCCCGAAGCTGCGGTCCCGGCTGAACAGCGGCCACCTCGAACCCGCCGTGCTGCGCCGCCTCGTCCGCCACGCCCCGGCGGAACTCACCGACCTCGCCTGCGCCTGGAACGACAACGCAGCCGCTCTCGCCCGGCTGCTGGCCTGCCTGCCGCCCTCCCGCCGCGGCGCCCTGTTCGATGCGGCGATGGAGGGCAAGGATCTCGCCCACGCGGACCTCAGCCCCGCCCTGCTCGACGTACTGCCGTACGAGCGGCGCACTGCCGAGGCTCGGCGGATGGCGATGCTGGCCCGCGGCAGGGGCTCGCACTGGACGCAGATACTGACGGCAGCCGCCTATCTGCCGCCGGACGAGGTCCGTGACGACCTTCTCACCGCCGTCCGCCGCTCCGACGCGGACGACCGCGCCACGGCGTACCCGCTGCTCGTCCGCAACGCAGCACGCTCCCGCGACCCACAGGAAGTGAGCCGGTTGCTGCGTGCGCTGCTGCGGCTGCGCAATGAACAGGACCCGGTCCGTAGCGCCGCCCTCTCCGCACTGGCGGAGGTGCGCCCTTCGCTGTTCGCGGAGGACGCCGCCGAGGACCTCGGACGAATCGCCATCGACGCCGTCGAAGCCCGCGACTCCTCCTGGAGCACCCGTCACGCGCTCAGCACGCTCGCCCTGTCCGTGCTGCGCGAGCACGCCGTCACGGGCGGCACGCGGCTCATCGGCTGGGCCCTCGACACCCTCACCCGGCTGTCCGGCCACACCGGCGGCGCGAACGTCGGCCGCCTCGACATCGTGCTGCGACGCGGCCAGGAGTACGAGGTGCTGGCGGCGCTACGGCCGTGGCTGGAGGCCGCCACCGACAAGGCCGACTACTCGCTCGTCTTCGCACTCGTACGGGCACTCGGGCGGCGCGCGTGGGGGATGGCCGAACTCCAGGAGTACCTGTGGCAGGCCGTCCAGTTCGGAAACGACGCGTCCGTCCGCACCGCCGTCGACCTCTGGCTGGAGCAGCCGAAGGGGCGCGACGAGCGGGTGGAGCGGATCGTGCGGCTGGAGCCGTCCGCCGCCGTCCTGCCGTGCGTTCTGAGAGTCCTGACGGAGCGGCGTACGGACCTGCTCGACCCGGTGCTGGCGGACACCCCACCGTACGGCCGCTTCCTGACCGCCCGCAGCCACTGGACGCCACCCACCTACCGGGCGCACCGCTGGGTGCCGCGCCAGCAGCGGGCGGCGGCTGCGCTGCTCGCGCGCACGGCGGGCGAGGCCGGGCAGCCGCTGCATGTGCGCGTCCAGGCCCTCTCGGCGGCGGCAGTGATCCCGGAGGCGGGCCTGGAAGTCGTCCGCCGCTACACGGGATCGTCGAACGTCCCGCTGGCGGAGGCGGCCCTCGGCGCACTGCCGTGGACCGACCGCCCCGGCGAGGTGCTGCCGCTGCTGCTGGAGCACGCGGGCGGCGACCGCGCCCGGGTCGCGGTCTACGCGGCGACGCGGGCCGCGCAGTACGTCGCGCCGTCGCGGCTCGCCACGGAGCTCCGCAGGCTGCTCACGCCGAAGGACCCGCGGACGGTGAAGGTCACCAGCCGCAAGGAGGCGGTGCGCCTCGCGGCGACGATGCTGCCCCCGGTGCAGGCGGCGCCGCTGCTGCGGGAGGCGTTCGAGCTGCCCGGGCAGCACCACGACGTGCAGTCGGTGTGCGTCTCGTTCGCCCAGGGGATGCTGGCGGAGCCGGCCTGCTGGCCCATGCTGGAGTCGGCCGCGCAGGGACGCACGGAGCTCCGCCAGGAGCTGGCACGGGCGGCCGTGGCCGAGGTGGACGAGGAGCATCGGGCCAGGTACGCAGGGCTGCTGCATCACGCCTGCGAGCCGCTCGAACCGGAAACGGCTGCGGCGCTGTTCCCAGCACTGGCGGAATGGGCACCGTGGCAGCCGGAGATCGCCGAGATGCTGGTGGCCGCCACCACGGACCTTGCCGATCGGGCGGTGTGGGCGATGGCCGGGCAGGAGCTGGTGGAGCTTGCGGCGGACGACGACGGCCCGTACCTTCGGGCCCTGCGGGCGATGCTGGAAGCCACAGGAGACCCGGACCAGCCCGACGCCGAGCCCGAACGCGACCAGCCGGCCCGGCAGCGGGCCGCGAGCCTGCTGCACCACCTCCTGCTCCACCATCGCTACCGGGGCGGGGGCCGGCCGACGGCGGACGTGCTGCTGCGCGCCGCCGACACCGCCGCCGGGCACGAGGATTTCGCGCGCTCCGTCGCCGAACTCCGGCTGTACGCCCTCGAACTGAACAAGGACGCCACCGCGCTGTCGTCGGGCCTGTGCCGATTGGCGGCCGACTGCGAAGGACGTCCGCTGCTCGCCCGGGACATCGCCGAAGGGCTCAGCTCGCGGCTCAGCGCGATCAGCGGCCCCGCGCCGGACGCGTGGTTGGAGACCGCCCGCACGCTGGGTGCGGAACCGGGCCTGGCCCAGGGCCTGTTCGCCATCAGGCTCACCGTCTCGGGCGGCAGCCGCTCTCGGTGGACGGAGCCGTGGCTCGGCCGGCTCCGCACCCTGCGCCGGCACGCACACCCCGACGTCCGCGCGTCGGCACGCGAGACGGTCACGGCACGGGAGGCGCCGCCGTCGGTCCCAGGGACGATCCAATGGTGACTGGGGCCCGCGCGGTGGCGCCGGGCCGGTGGCCGCCAGGCCCTGATCGCCCCTGCTGCAGGCGGTCGAGTCCCGTCAGCTCAGCCCTGCCGCGCCCACTGACTGACCGCGCGCTGCGCCCGCATCTGCCGGACTGTCATGTGTCGGCTGCCCTGCGCGGTCGAGGGCGGCCGGCAGCGGCACCGCACGGATGCCCGGGTTGGCTTCGCGCAGGCCGAGGTACTTGCGTACCGCGGCGTTGTCGCCGGTGGGGAGTCGCGGCGGCGATGGTGCTGGAGGCGCAAGAGAAGGCGAACCACAGATCGTTGGTGGCACTGTCCGCGATCCCGATACCAACCTCGCTGGCCTCCGACAACCATCCAAAGGTCTGGGGTGTCTCGGGCGCTACGACGACAATGGTCTTGCCGCGTCCCTTGGCGTAGCCGATCTCGACGAGCATGCCGTAGGCCGTTAGGTCGTCGAGCCAGGCGAACATGATGTCTGCTGTGTCGATGGCCGAGAGGCAGAGGTCCCGTACTTGATTTCTCTTGGGCAGGTTTTCATAGGTGAAACAGGGAACAGCGCCGTCGTTGCCGCAACCGTGGGTATTGGGGCCGTGTCCACAGCCGTGGTCGTCGCTGACGAAGTACGGGCCAACGTAGTCGAAGAAGCCAAAAACGCTGCGCTTCAGGACGGGCCACGGCTCGGAGGGGTGGTCATCGTCGACCTCCCAGGCTCCGCGGAGCCCGTAGCCGATCAGGTCGTAACGCCAGTCGCCTGGGCCGATCTTTCCGGCGAGATAGATGGACGGCATTGGAGCGCCTGGGCGGGTTGGCGCTGGTCTGTGGTGTGACGGTACGACAGGGGTGGTCTGTCCGTCCGGGGTTTGATCACGTCCGTTACCGAATGGCGCGGCCGTCGCGTTGGTGCGGGACGACGTCGACGTATTGCCTGCACCAGATCCCTGAAGCTCTAACGCGGCTGGGCCTCGTCGAGAGATGGCGGGGAGTGCGGTCTGGACCTGCTGCTCGACTTGCACGGCGGCCCGCGCTCGGGGAGGGGGCGTACTGGTCATGCTCGTCGCCATCAGATTCACCTGCAATAAGCGACTCAGCTGGCACATCGGGATCTTTAGCGCCGACTCGCCAATTCGTCAATCCAGCTTATTTGTTCGAAGCCCATCGTTCGCGATTTCGACATCTCCACGCGGGGCATACCGACCGGAAACTTGTTTTTACTAACCGCACCAATAGAGCGTGAGCTCGCCGCCCCTCAATAGGAACAAAAGTACGCCTCTTCACTCGAAGCGAGTATCTACCGGATAAGCATGCCGCTCCTCAGCTTCCTGATGCCAGGATGCTTCCTGTTCCTAACGTGCCGATGCGGGACGTCTGTTGGCCGATGGGTCGACGTACGGCCGCGACTCCCGAAGGGCCTCAGCCATGCCTTCATCCCCGGAATCCGACCGCCCTCTCGACGAATCCACCGAGGATATCCGACGAAAGGAGCGGGAACTGGCCGAAGCTGAGGTCAAGTTGGCGCGCCGCGAGCGGATTGTGAACCGGCTGCGAATCCTGCAGGTGTTCTTCTCGCTGGTCGCGCTCGCGACAGGCAATCCGGCTTACCGGTGGGCGGCCAGCTGCGCCCAGTGGGCCATGGAACGTTTCCGGGACTCCGAGTGATGTGAGGTAGAGCATGAGCGAGGTCAATGTCGATGGACCGTTTCCGATTCCGGTATCCCGGGAGGATCAAGAGGCATGGATCAAGGCCGTGCTGGCGACCGAGGGGGTGAATCTGCCCCGTGGTGCACTGGAGAACGTCGCCCCCTTCATCGTTGATCCCGATGACACGCTGAGTGAGCCCGACGCCCACGGTGTGCGCACGCTCAAGCCGAGCGCGGTTCGGCGTATCCGCACAGACGCCGGTGACATGGTCGTCGCTGTCGTCCGGATGCACGGCGTCGGCGGTGTGCAGTGGGGACACAACGAACGGATCAGCTCAATCTGGCGCTCCGTCGCGGATCCGACGGTCGGCCGGGAGACCGAGAGGACCTTGGCTTCGGTCCGGCCATGGATGGGTGTCGACGACGATGGACGCAAGAAGTGTTTCGCCGCACTCGAAAGCATCGTGGCCAACCGGCGCATGTTGATCATGAACGCCGAGGACGCGGCGGATGAACTGAAGAGGCGAGACCGCGTCCGCCCTTACGACCTTGAGGAAGACCTGGTCCTCAACGGGCAGCAAGACCCCGGGATGTACGTTCCCCAGCAGGTGAGGATCGAGGACAACCCGGAGAGGGACTCTGACGGCAACCCTCTTTACCCGGACACCTATTGGGGGTGGATGGCAGTTCGAGGCAATAATCGTACACAGAAGCGGCAGTCGATCTTCCGTTTGACATCCAGTGAAGTGCTGGCCGGTGTCCCGGCGGAGAAACTGGAGCGAGAGGGGGACGAGATCATCTGCGACCCTCGTGACTGGCTCCCTGAATTCTCCGCCGTACTCAACAGGGAGTTCGCGGAGACGGGCGACGGCGAACTGGATCCGACAAACGGCTCACGGGCGCGACGTGCCGCGGCCATCGCCGTGGTGGACGCGCATCTGGTGATCGGCACCCCCACTCCGCAGCGGCTCTACCGCATCGTCCAGATGAACAACCGGCGCGATCACGTCCACCCGCCGCTGGAGTTCGACGCCCTCGACCGCTCGCGGGCGCTGGGGCGGAGCGTTCTCGGGATGTACGTGGCGCAACAGGTTATGGACGAAAAAACGGCAGAGGTCCTTTCCGGGCTCGCGCCGATCCGTGAACTCTCGGGCGCGTCGGCGGACATGACGGTCTCCGAGCTGCGAGACCTGCGCTCCATGAGGTTGTTGCAGGAACTGTTTCCGGTGGATCCGCGCAAGCGTCATCTACTGCGGCGCGCGCTCAGCGAAAACCCACCATCTCAGCTTAAGTCGGGAGAAATCAACCAGCGGGCGCGCACGTGGTCCGCACTGACCTCCGAGAGCTACCCGGCACCATGGAACCCACGCGTGGGCCAGGTCTTCTCGACTCGGGCCCGGGAGGGAATCGTCCTCTCCGGACGCAGGCTGCCAGATCTGCTCGCTGCCGCGGACACCGATGACGACGCATTCGACGAACTGGTGTCCTATCGGGCGGCGCACTGGCTGGCCTCCTTCGGCATCATCGAGGCCGACCGAGGCTCACTCGACGGCCAGGAGGCGATCGGCGACGCAGGGGAACGAATTCGCCGATCTCGCAGGACCGTCATGAACTGCCTGCAGGCCCTGCGGCACGAAAAGAGCCGGATGATGGCAGTCGGCGTACTGAAGTCGCTGGCCGCAGCGATGGACGACGGAGACCGGCGGCCCTGGCGCGTCAGCAGCTCCGGCAAGGAGATGGTGGGGCGGGAGATGACACCGCTCTGGTTCGACAGCGAATTCCCCAAGGACACCGGTACCCGACCCCGCAAGACAGTGCATTCTGCACCACCATTGCTCACCACGGCGACGGTGCCCACCCCCCTCCCTTCGCCTACACTGCCCCCCGCCCTCTCACCCATGACACCAACGCCCTCACTCGTGACATCAGCCCCTGTACAACCCACCGCGGCGCCGCCCGCCCCTGCAGTCTCGGCCCAGTCCGAAGCGCCCGCCACCGATGAGACTGACGAAGCCGATAGCTCCATGCCCTCCCCCGAGGAACCGCTAACCCTTGAGACACTGGTGACCCGGGTCGAGGAACGGATCCGTGGCCTGCACGCGGCCTCCGCCGAGGTCGGCGAACTCCTCGGCCACCTCGCGGACCAGAGCCGGGCGGCGTCTGTCGCCCAACCCATCGGCCGACACCAGGCCGATAGGACCGTGCGCCTCCTGAACCAGACGCTATCCAGGCTGCGCAGACTGCCCGAGCTCATGGAGGAGATGACGGAACCCGTCTGACGCAGTTCGTCCGGCGGGGCCCGACGTGGAGTGGAACGGCGAGCGTCGAGGACGCCGCCGAGGCGTTCGGCTTCTCGAGATCGAAGAGCTACGACCTCGTTCGCCGCGGAGAATTCCCATGCCGCGTGGTACCACTAGACGAGTAAGTCCGAAGGCTTGGTCAGTGGTCGTAGGCGGTCAGTGATCGGGTGATGGCTTGGCCCGTGTTGCGGTTGTGCCAGATGGCGGCGG
>JODI01000075.1 GCA_000720805.1 Streptomyces violaceoruber | reverse complement strand
GCGGAGCGGGCGGCGGGGGGAGCGCCGGGGTGGGCGCCGGGGGACTTCGGTCTGCCCGCGCCGGGGCGGGTACCGGGCCGCTGCGGGGCGGCCTCGTGGGAGCCGGCACCCTGCCGCCGCGCGCCGCCGTCCGCTGCGGTTCGGTGCCCGCCCCGGCGCGCGCCGCCACCCGCTGCGGCTCGGGCAGCGGGCCGCTTCGGACCGGCCGCGTGCGCGCGGGTCGCAGCGCCTTGCTCAGGCACGCCGGCCCGCTTCGTGCCCGCCCCGTCGGCGCGGGCACCGGCGTGCTTCGGTTTCTCCGCTCCGGCGCAGGTCCCCGCGGCCTCTGCTCCGGCCCCCGCCCGCGTCGGCTTCGCCTCGCGGGCGCGGGCGGGGCCGGGGGTGTCGGCACCGGTCCGCTCGGGTGGCCCCGGCTGCCGGGGCGGCCCGTTCCGCAGCGGGGTGCCGTGCAGCCCGGTGCCGGTCGGGAGCCGTTCCTGTTGGACCGCTCGGGCGTCGATGCGGGCCCCGGGAGCCCCGGGGGCGCCCGGAGGGGCGATGGCGGCCGCCCCTCCGTGCTCCTCGTCCTGGGCACACCAGGCGCAGCCCGCCACCAGACAGACGGTCAGCACGACCGTTCTAGCGAGGCGGTAGGCACGCGTCCGGTACCAGGGCCTGCGGATGCGCCTACGCGGCGCCATGCTGACGACGACGCCGGAACCAGACCGTCCCGCTGACCGCGGCCAGCCCCACCGCGGCGGCACCGGCGACCGGGGTGAAGGCCTCGCCCCGGGCGAGTCCGCCACCGCCGGCGGGCGGGCCCGCGTGAGGATCGGTCGGGCAGCTGACCGTGAACACCTTGTGCTTGCCCGCGCCGGCGCCGCCGACGATGTTCCACGTGAGCTTGTACATCCCGTTGGGCAGGGACAGGATCTCGGTGCTGCCACTGCCGTCCGGCAGGCTGAGGACGCCGTCACGGGTCGCGCCCCCCTGGACGGGGGGCTGCGTCACGATGGACCACTTGATGCTCTGGTTGGGATCGAACCCGGTGGCGTCGATGTAGAACTTGCAGACCTTCGTTTCGTCCCTCGGATCGCCGGGCGGCGTCGTGCGGGTCGGCTCCACGCTGTGGATCTTGACGGTGCCGTTGTCCCCGGGCGCCGCCGGCGCGGCGACGGCGGCCGTCGTCCCCGCCAGGGAGCCCACGGTGACGGTGAGCGCCGCGAGGGCGGCGGTGCGCAGTCCGGCGCGGCGCTGAAGAGGCATGGTGGACATGCAGGTTCCTCCGAGTCAGACGATTTTCATACAAATCGCAGTTGCTCTGACTCTTTGTCACATCCGCGCCCGTGATGGTGGGAGCAGCGCCCTACGCCCCGTCAGACATCCCTCTTCCGGCCCAGTGCGAACCCCGCTTGGCGGGGCGCGGTCTCCGGCGCCGGTCCCCCGGCCGTGCTGCCCGGCGAGCGCAGCGCGACCCCCGAGGACAGCAGCAGCAAGCCGCCGAGCATCACGAACGGTGCCGCCACGCCCGCGACCCCGGCCACCAGGCCCGCCGTGGCCGGTGCGGCGACCTGGCCGAGGCGGTTGCCGGTGAGGCGGAGGGCGAGGGCGGTGGAGCGGGCGTCGTCGGGGGCCGCCTGGACGACCGTCGTCATGGACAGCGGCTGTCCGACGCCCAGGCAGAAGCCGAGGGCGACCAGCATGAGCACCAGCGCCCACACGGGCACCGGCAGCGCGATGCCGGCGCACAGCACGGCCGCCGACAGGCAGGTCACGGTGAGCAGCAGGGCCCGGCCCAGCAGCCGCAGCAGCGGCGTCAGCACCAGACGGCAGGCGATGGTGGCCGCGGCGCGCAGACTGAGCAGTACGCCGATCACGGACGGGGTGATCCCCCGGTGCTCGCCGACCACCGGCAGGTAGGCGGTGAGGATGTCGGTGGCGGACAGCACCGAGAGGCTGATGAGGATGCCCGCGGGCACGCCCCGGGCGCGGAGGATGCGCCGGACGGGGACTCGGTCGCCCGGGGCGGTACGGGACGTGAGGGCCGTACGGTCCTCGATGCGCCACAGCGACGTGAAGGCGACCGCGGCCCCCGCGCCCGCCACGACGAGGGCGAGCGCGCTGGTACCCGCCATGTCCCGGCCGCCGATCAGCGCACCCGCCGCGATCGGGCCGACCAGTTGGCCGAGCGAGGCGCCGATGGTGAAGTGGCCGAAGTTGCGGTCCTGTTCGTGCGGCGCGGACTGGCGCGCGACCAGCGACTGGGCGCCGATCACGAAGCAGAGGTGGCCGAGGCCCATCACCCCGCTCCAGATCGCCATCGCCCACAGGGAGTTCGCGACACCGCTCAGCGCACAGCCGCCGGATATCAGGACCACGCCGGCCGGCAGCAGGGGCGCGCAGCGGCCGTGGTCGGTGCGGCGGCCCAGCGGTACCGCGGCGAAGAGGGGGAGCAGCGCGTACACACCGGCGATGACCCCGATCGCCCGCTCGTCGGCGCCCAGCGCGAGAGCCCGGTAGGAGACGGCGGGCCGGGCCATCGACACCGCCCCCTGCGCGAAGCTGAAGGCGATGACGAGGCGGAGCAGCCAGCCGCGGTTCCCACCGGGCGCCATGTTGTTGTCCTCCGGGGCAGGTCGGGGCGGGTCAGATGATGCCGAACAGGATGCCCGCGCCGAGTACCACGAGGGAGGTCAGGGCGGCCCACTTGACCACGAACCGGGTGTGGTCGCCGAACTCGACCTTGGCCATGCCGACGAGGACGTAGACGGCCGGGACGAGCGGGCTCGACATGTGCAGCGGCTGGCCGACCAGCGAGGCGCGGGCGATCTCCAGCGACGAGACGCCGTGCGCCTGGCCCGCCTCGGCGAGGACCGGCAGGATGCCGAAGTAGAAGCCGTCGTTGGACATGAAGTACGTGAACGGGATGCTCAGCACGCCGGTCACGAGTGCCATGTGCGGGCCCATCCCCTCGGGGATGTTGCCGACGACCCACTTGGCCATGTGGTCCACCATGCCGGTGCCCTGCAGGACTCCGGTGAAGACGGCGGCGGCGAAGACCATGCCGGCGACGTTGAGCACGTTCTCGGCATGGGCGCCGAGACGGGCCTTCTGGTCGGGCATGTGCGGGAAGTTCACGGTGAGGGCGAGCGCGGCGCCGAGCAGGAACAGCACCGGGATCGGCAGGTACTCCATGATCATGGCGGTGAGCAGGACCACCGTGAGCAGGGCGTTGAACCAGTACAGCTTGGGGCGCAGGGTGGGCCGGTTCGGGTCCAGGACCTGCATGGCCTTGTCGGGCTCGTCGTCCTCGGCAGCCGCGTCCGTACCGGAACCGCCGGTGGGGACAGCGCCCTTGCCCTTGTCGGCACCGGTGCCGGAACCGGCGCCCACGAGGACCGTCTCGGACTCCTTCTCCTCCACCAGCACCTCGTCCAGCGTCAGCACGCCGAGCCGCCGGCGCTCACGCACACCGAGAACGTACGAGAGGGCGAAGACACCCAGCAGACCGACGCCGAGGGCCGGGATCATCGGCACGAAGATGTCGCTGGCGTCCAGCTTCAGCGCGGTGGCGGCGCGGGCGGTCGGGCCGCCCCACGGCAGCGTGTTCATCACGCCGTTGGCCATCGCGGCCACCCCGGTCATCACGACCAGGCTCATCTTCAGGCGCTTGTACAGCGGGTACATCGCCGAGACCGTGATCATGAAGGTGGTCGAACCGTCGCCGTCGAGCGAGACGATGGCGGCGAGGACGGCGGTGCCGACGACGATCCGCATCGGGTCGGCCTTGCAGAACTTCAGGATCCCCCGGACGATCGGGTCGAAGAGTCCGACGTCGATCATCACGCCGAAGTAGACGATCGCGAACATGAGCATCGCCGCGGTGGGGGCGAGGCTGGTGACGCCGTCGATGACGTAGTCACCGAGCTTGGCGCCCTTCCCGACGAACACGCAGAACAGTGCGGGGATCAGTACGAGCGCCGCGATCGGCGACATCTTCTTCAGCATGATCAGGACCAGGAAGGTCGCGATCATGGCGAAGCCGAGGATGGTCAGCATGAGTGGATACCTAACGTTCGCCCTTGAACATCCCACCAGGGACGGCGGTGCGTTGACGTTAGGTCCCGTCAAGCGGCGTTAACAAGACGTTGACATGCGAGCAATAAGCGCAAAACTGCTGGTCACGGCTTTGTGCTGCTCACAGGGGGTGCGTTTTCAGCCCTCCTGCCGCCCGCGTTCAGCCGGCAGGGGCCACTTCGACGGGTACGCCGTTGAGGACCGCGTTGCCCGACAGGGGGTCGAGCAGGCTGCCGTCGAGGAGCTGGTTGACGTTGACGCCGGGGTCGGCGGAGGCGTGGCTGAGCCGGATGCCGGGACGGTCGTGGCCCCAGCCGTGCGGCAGGCTCACCACACCCGGGCGCACCCCGTCGGTGACCTCGGCGGGGGCGGTCACCTCTCCCCCGGCGCCCTTGACGCGTACGGCCGCCCCGTCCCGTACGCCGAGCCGGTCGGCGTCCTCGGGGTGGATGTGCAGGGTGCAGCGGTTGGAACCGCCGGTGAGCGCGGGCACGTTGTGCATCCAGCTGTTGTTGGAGCGCAGATGGCGGCGGCCGACCAGGACGAGGCCGTCGGGGCGTTCCGCCATGGCCAGCCGGAGCCGGGGCAGGTCGTCGGCGATCGGCTGCGGCAGCAGCTCGACCTTCCCGCTGCGGGTCTTCAGGGGCTGCGGCAGACGGGACCGCAGCGGCCCGAGGTCGATGCCGTGCGGATGCGCCAGCAGCTTCTTCAGGCTCAGTCCGTCCGGTCGTACGCCGAAGCCGTCGCCGTACGGACCCAGGCGCAGCATCATGTCGAGCCGGCGCTCGGGGCCGTTGTCGCCGGTGAGCTGTGCGGCGAGCTCCTTGGGGTCGCGGCCGTGGACCGGGGAGTGCGCTTCCTCGACCGCCTTGCCGAGGGTCTGGCCGACGACCAGGTCGTCGACGGCGGACGGGTCGGCGCCGTGCATGCCGGTCACGGCCAGGGTGAGGCGGGCCAGGATCTCGGTCTCCGCCATCCGGCCCGGCTCCAGCGGGACGGCGGGACGGGTGTAGCGGACCTGGTTGCGGACCGCGAGGGTGTTGAAGGCGAAGTCGTGGTGCGGGCTCTGGGAGGGCGGGGGCGGCGGCAGCACGACGTGGGCGTGGCGCGAGGTCTCGTTGAGGTACGGGTCGACGCTGACCATGAAGTCGAGCGAGCCGAGCGCCTTGTCGAGCCGGTCGCCGTCGGGTGCGGACAGGACGGGGTTGGCGGCGACGGCGACGAGCGCCCGGACCGGCTCGCCCTCGTCGGTCGCGGTGTCGATCTCCTCGGCGAGGACGGAGAGCGGCAACTCCCCCTTGGCCTCGGGGTGTCGGCCGACCCGTGAGTGCCAGCGCCCGAGCGCGAAGCCGCGGCCGGGTCCGGCGGGCCGGGGTGTCCTGTCGGTGGCGGCCTGCGGGAAGAGGGCGCCGCCGGGCCGGTCGAGGTTGCCGGTGAGGATGGCGAGGACGTCCACCAGCCAGCTGGCCAGGGTGCCGTGCGGGACCGTGCAGCTGCCGATGCGGCCGTAGACGGCGGCGGTGGGGGCGGCGGCGAGTTCACGGGCCAGGGCGCGGATGGTCGCCGCGTCGACGTCACAGGCGCCGGTCACGGCCTCGGGCGTGAAGTCCCGAACGGCGTCCCGGAGTTCGTCGACACCCTGCACGTGCGGTGTCAACTCGCCGAGTTCCACGAGGTCTTCCTCGAACAGGACGTACGCCATCGCGGCGAGCAGCAGGGCGTCGGTGCCGGGCCGGATCGGGATGTGCCGGTCGGCGAGCCCGGCGGTGCGGGTGCGGCGCGGATCGATGACCGTGAGGGTGCCGCCGCGGGCCTTGAGCGCCTTGAGCTTGCCGGGGAAGTCGGGGGCGGTGCACAGACTCCCGTTGGACTCCAGGGGGTTGGCGCCGATGAGGAGGAGATGGTCGGTGTGGTCGAGATCGGGTACGGGGATCGCGTTGGCGTCGCCGTACAGCAGGCCGCTCGACACATGCTTGGGCATCTGGTCGAGCGTGGAGGCGGTGAAGATGCTGCGGGTGCCGAGCCCGGCGAGGAGCACCGGCGGGTAGAGGCCGCCGGCCATGGTGTGCACGTTCGGGTTGCCGAGGACGACGCCGACCGAGTTCGGGCCGTGCCGCTCGACGACCGGCCGGATCCCGGCGGCGACCGCGTCGAACGCCTCCTCCCACGTGGCCTCCCGCAGTTCGCCGTCCCTGCGCACGAGCGGGGTGCGCAGCCGGTCGGGGTCGGCGTCGACGGCCCCGAAGGAGGCGCCCTTGGGGCAGATGAACCCCTGGCTGAACACGTCGTCCCGGTCACCGCGGGCGCCGGTCACCCGGGTCCCCTCGACGGTGAGGGTGAGGCCGCAGGTGGCCTCGCACAGGGGGCAGATACGCAGGGCGGTGCGGGACACGGGTCCTCCCGGTGGGCGGCGGCAGCGGTGACGCACGAACTCGGGGCCGAGCATACCGACCGGTATGCACGCTGGCGAGGCCTCCCTCCGCGCGAAACCTCGGCTCCGCGGACGGGCGACCCTCAGTCCAGCACCCGCCCCAGGTACGCCCGCAGGATCTCCCGGGTCTCCGCGATGATCCGCCCGTCGCCCTCCGGCGCGACCCGGAAGGCCAGGTGCACGAGGGTGTCGGCGGTTTCCACGGCGACGAGGAAGACGCGCCGCAGGTCCTCGTCCGGCTCGCGGTCGAGGTAACCGGAGAGCAGGTCGGTGAGGCGGTCGGCGACGCGGTGGTTGGGCTCGGCGTAGCGGGCGCCGACCGGGATCTGGTTGCCGAAGTCGACGAGCGAGAAGCCGGGCGCGGTGCGCTTCATGGCGAGGTACTCGTCGAGGACGGCGTCCATCGCAGCCCGCCAGCCCCCCTCGCCGGTCTCCTTGAGGCGCTCGGTGACCCGCTCGGTCCAGCGCTCCAGGTTGCGCTGGGCGAGCGCGTCGGCCATCGCGCGCTTGTTGCCGAAGAAGCGGTAGACCGAGCCGATGGGGACCCCGGCGCGCAGGGCGACGGCCCGGGTGCTCAGGTCGTCGTAGCCGACTTCGTCGAGCAGGTCGGCGCAGGCGTCGAGGATCCTGGTCAGCCGTTCGGCGCTGCGCCGTTGCACGGGCGCACGGCGCAGCGATGTCGCTTGGGGCACGGGCTTCATGATGCCTTTCCGCCGCGGTCCGGGGAAGCTCGGCCCTCGGTACGAACGGGAGAGCCGTCCACGCTCAGCGCGGCGCCCGAGGTCCCGGCGGACGCGGAGCCGGAGGCCGTGATGTCCGCGGTGCTCTCGACGGGTTCGCCGTCGACGGCCCAGACCGTGCCGTCGTCGGCGTACAGGCGCGCGGTGAGGTGGCGGGTGCCGTGCGGGACGTAACGGGCCGAGAGGCGGTACTCGGGGGTGCGCAGGGTCGCGACGGGGTGCCCGTTCACGAAGAGCCGGGCGACACCGCGGCCGGCCACCGCGTCCTTCTCGGCGCCGGCGGGCGAGAGGCGGAAGCGGCGGAGGGTCAGCCGCACGTTCCAGCCGTTGTCGCCCTCGGCGGGCTGCACCTCGACGCCGACGTCGGGTGCGCCCTTCTTGTCCACCTCGCGATAGCGGCGTCCCTGCTTGTCCGTGTCGTCGAGGAGCTTGCCCACCGGTGAGGGCGAGTCCCCGTTCTTTCCGTTCCCCTGCGCATTGCCCGAGCCACAGCCCGCGGATCCGGTCAGCAGCAGGACACAGACCGCGAGCGCGGTGAGAAGTCTCCGCGTCCACGACATGCCGGGGAGCGTAGAACACGAGTCCGACACCTCGAATCCCCCTGGAGGCTGGTTCCGGCCGTCGGCGGTCGTCCTTCGTGAGGAGGCCGGACGGACCACTTGCGCCCGGGAAACCCCAATCCTACGGTGGAGCATAGGAATCAGAGCGGAGGGAGCGATCATGAGCGATGGGGCCACCTCCCGCGCGAGCGTGTTCGAACGCGGGGGAGCGCGGAAGACCGCGGAAGGGCTGACCTACCTCACTGGTTTCGGCAACGAGCACAGCTCCGAGGCCGTTCCGGGGGCGCTGCCGGAAGGCCGGAACTCGCCCCAGCGCGCCCCCCTCGGGCTGTACGCGGAGCAACTCAGCGGTACGGCCTTCACCGAACCCCGGGCGCACAACCGGCGCTCGTGGCTGTACCGGATCCGCCCCTCGGCCGCACACCCGGCGTTCACCCGCACGGAGAACGGCTCGATCCGTACCGCCCCCTTCACCGAGTCGGTGCCCGACCCGAACCGGCTGCGCTGGAACCCGCTGCCGGAGCCCGCGCCGGGAACCGACTTCCTCGCCGGACTGTGGACTCTCGGCGGCAACGGCGACGCCACCCAGCGCACCGGTATGGCCGTGCACCTCTACCACGCCAACGCCTCGATGGACCGGGTCTTCAGCGACGCCGACGGGGAGCTGCTGATCGTGCCGGAGCGCGGCGGGCTGCTGCTGCACACCGAGTTCGGGCAGCTGCATGTGGAGCCGGCACATGTCGCGCTGATCCCCCGTGGGGTGCGCTTCCGTGTGGAGCTGCTCGACGCCTCGGCCCGCGGCTATGTGTGCGAGAACTACGGCGCCTCCTTCCGCCTCCCCGACCTCGGCCCCATCGGCGCCAACGGACTGGCCAACGCCCGCGACTTCCGGGCGCCGGTCGCCGCGTACGAGGACGACGAGAACGCGGCGGGTCCGGTGGAGGTGGTCAACAAGTTCTGCGGCAATCTCTGGACGGCGACCTACGGCCACTCACCGCTCGACGTGGTCGCCTGGCACGGCAATCATGTGCCGTACGTCTATGACCTGCGCCGTTTCAATGTGCTCGGCACCATCTCCTATGACCACCCGGACCCGTCGATCTTCACGGTGCTGACGTCCCCGTCCGACACCCCGGGACTGGCCGGCGTCGACTTCGTCGTCTTCGCGCCGCGGTGGCTGGTGGGCGAGGACACCTTCCGGCCGCCGTACTTCCACCGGAACGTGATGAGCGAGTACATGGGCCTGATCGAGGGCGCGTACGACGCGAAGACGGCCGGGGAAGGGGGGTTCGTGCCCGGGGGCGGCTCGCTGCACAACATGATGTCGGCGCACGGGCCGGACCGGGAGACGTTCGACCGGGCGAGCGCCGCCGAGCTGCGGCCGCAGAAGGTCGACGACGGGCTGGCCTTCATGTTCGAGACGCGGTGGCCGGTGACGCTGACACCGCAGGCGGCCCGCGCGGAACACCTGCAACCGCGCTACGACGACGTCTGGCAGGGCCTTCAGCGCCACTTCCGCCCGTTGCGCTGATCACCCACGACCGGTACGGATAGCCCCGTGACCTCCTTCGCCCCGGACTCGATCGTCCTGAACCGCAAGCTGCCGCTCTGGTATCAGGTCTCGCAGTCGCTGCGCGCCTCGATACTCGGCCGCTCGCCCCAGGACCCGCTGCGCCTGCCGACCGAGGAGCAGCTCGCGGGGCACTACGGGGTGAGTGTGCTGACCATGCGGCAGGCGCTGAAGGAGCTGGAGGACGAGGGCCTGATCAGCCGCCACCGTCGCCGTGGCACCTTCATCGAGCCGGATGTCCGCAGGGGCTCTCCGGTGCGGCTGCTGGGCTCGGTGGACGCGATCGTGGCCCAGCAGTCCGGCATGGCGACGCGGCTGCTGGACCACGGCAGGACACATGTGCCGGCCGAGGTGGCCGAGTACTTCCCGGACCTGGCCGAGGTGTCGGCGTACCACCGACTGCGCTCCGACGAGAAGACCGGCGAGCCGACCAACCACGCCCGCAACTACGTGCGCCCCGAACTCGCGGACCGCATCGACCTCGACGACCTGATCCGCTGGCCGATGACCAAGGTGCTGCGGGATGCCGTCGGCGCGGACATCGGCCGCATCACGGACACGGTTCAGGCCCGCCTTGCCGACCCGGAGACGGCCCGGCTCCTCCAAGTCCCGCTGCTCAGCCCGATCCTGCACTACACGGGCGTCACCTACGACACCGCCGGGCAGCCCCTGGACGTGGCCGTCATCCACTACCGGGGCGACCGCTTCTCGTTCACGGTCACCCTCGACGCGACCTAGGCGCGTCATGGGCGCGTCCGGCGGACCCGGACGAGAGGAGCGGACCTTGGGGCCGCACAGGCCCTGCCCCCACCGGCGACGGCAAGTCGTACGATGCCCAGCGTGACGCACGACGACGCTCCGCTGCTGGCGGACCTCATGCCGTGGTCCGTCGCACCGCCGCGGCTGGGCCGGGGGTGGCCGACGGGTCCCGATCCGGCTTCCCTGAAGGCCCGTTGGGACGCCCTGCTGAAGGCGGAGGGCCCGGACCGGGAGGTCCTGTTCGAGCCGACGCGTTCCCGTACGCTCCAGTCGGCCGTGGGGCAGTTGCCGGGGCGGTCCGGGGGCACGGAGAAGCTGGTCCGCGCCTCGGGCGCGTGCCCGGAGCCGGTGCGGGTGCTGCACGCCCCTTTCGACGAGCAGTGGCTGATCCCGGACCACCGGCTGATCGACGCGGCCCGGCCCGAGTTGTGGCGGGTGGCGGACGAGCGGCAGATCTTCGTCGCAGAGATCCCCGACGCCACCGGCCCCCGCCTGCTGGCGACCTCCCTGCTCCCCCTGCTGCGTCCCGGCCGCGTCCGCCCCCTGTACCGCCGCCCCGGCGGCGCGGAACCCAACCTGGCGCCGGGCCTGCTGGACCACCTGGCCGGCCGCCTCGGCCTCACCCCGACGCCCCTGGACCTGCTGGCCTGGACCGTGACGGCGGTAGGCCCGGGCCTCGCCGTCCCCCTCACCGAGGACCCGGAGCTGTGGGCCCACGGCGTCGAACTGGGCCACCGCGCGCTCTGGCTGATGCGCCGCGACGGCGACCGGCCCAAGCTCCCCGGCGGCCGCCGCCCGTACGTCCGCGCCCCCCTGCCCCCCTTCCCGCTGACCGTGCGCTACGACCGCGACGAGGAGAGCCTGCACGTCGACGAGGGCCGCGTCTCCCCGGTCCCGCCGACGGCCTGGGACTTCGAGGTGGCCGGCGTCCGCGTCCTGGAGCAGTGGTTCGCGACCCGCACCGCGCGGGCCGAACCGGGCACGCTGTCCGCGATCCGCCCGACGACATGGCCGCAGGCGTGGACCTCGGAGCTGCTGGAGCTGATCACCGTGCTCGCCCTGCTGGCGGAACTGGAGCCCCAGCGGGAGGAGTTGACGGTGACGGCGACCGTCACCGCGCAGGAGCTGCGTACGGCGGGCGTCCTGCCCGTGCCGGACGCGGCCCGCCGCCCGGCGTCGGTCCTCGACCACCACGAGGAGGGCCCGGAAGGCCAGTTCGCACTGATCTAGGGCCCACCACCCCGGGCTACCGGTTCCCGGACCCCTCGCTCCTGGGCTCGAAGCCGTCCAGTACGCGGTCCAGCATCCGGTCGAACACGGCCTCCATGTCGATGGGCCCGGCGTCCTCCATGAACGCCGCCGCCAGCCGCGGATACGCTCCGGACGCCACCTGACTCCCCAGGTAGGCGATCCGTACGGCGTTCTCCTGCTCCTCCGACCAGGGCAGCGACCGCGCCCGCTCGGTGGTGGACAGCTCCGTCGACACGTACGTCGTCACGCACCCGTTGAGCATCCCGAGCAGTTCCAACTTCGTGCCGTACGGCGCGTCGAAGGGATCCATGCAGGCCATGCAGTGCTCGAGATAGCGCAGGGCGTTGGGGCTGAAGCCGTACACCGGTGACATCAGCCGGGGCAGCCACGGATGCCGGTGCATGGCGGCCCGCGTCTGGTACGCCACCCGGCGCATGTCGGCCCGCCAGTCACCGCTCGGCTCCCACAGCTCGTGTTCGCCGCCGACCGCGTCCACCATCAGCTCGTACAGGTCCTCCTTGCGGGGGACGTAGTTGTAGAGCGACATGGTCCCGCAGCCCAGCTCGGCCGCGACATGCCGCATGGAGACGCCGTCCAGGCCCTGCGCGTCGGCGAGCCGCACCGCCGCCGCCGCGATGTCCGCGCGCGTGAACGCGGGCTTCGGCCCCCGGCCCGTCCGCTCGGGCCGGGTCCAGATCACTTCGGGTACGGCCGCTCGGCCCGCCATCGATCATCACCTCGGCCCCCATCCTAGTTACGTACAGCGTACGTAGTGCGCTATGGTCGATCCATGACTACTACGTACGCTGTACTTAGTGAGGGTCTGGAGAAGCGGTTCGGTGCTGTCCAGGCCCTGCGCGGGCTGGATCTCGCGGTGGCGAGTGGCACGGTCTGCGGAATCCTCGGACCCAATGGGGCGGGCAAGACGACGGCCGTACGACTGCTCACCACCCTCCTGCGGCCGGACGCCGGCTCGGCGCGCGTCGCCGGGCACGACCTCGTGCGGGAGGCCGCCGCCGTGCGCCGCGTGATCGGCGTCACCGGGCAGTACGCCTCGGTCGACGGAGACCTCACCGGCCGCCAGAACCTCAGGCTGTTCGCCCGGCTGCACCGGGTGCGCGGGCCCGCCGAGCGGGCCGGGGACCTCCTCGACCGCTTCGGGCTGGCCGAGGCGGCCGACCGGCCGGCGTCCACCTACTCGGGCGGGATGCGCCGCCGGCTCGACCTGGCGGCCAGCCTGATCCGCCGCCCCGAGGTGCTGTTCCTCGACGAACCGACGACCGGGCTCGACCCGGCCAGCCGGAACCTGATCTGGGCCGCCGTACGCGATCTCACCGCGGACGGTACGACCGTCCTGCTGACCACGCAGTACCTGGAGGAGGCCGACCAGCTCGCCGACGACATCGCCCTGGTGGACCGGGGCCGGGTGGCGCACACGGGTTCGCCGGCCGAACTGAAGGGGCTCATCGGGACGCACGTCGAGGTCGTCGTCGCGGGCCCGGAGGTCATGGCGAGGGCCGCGGGCGTTCTGGACCAGCTCACCGGCGCCCGGCCGACGTTCGACGAGGAGCGCAACGCCGTCGGCGCGGTCACCCGGGACTCGACGCTCGCCCTCCCCCGGCTGGTGCGCGAACTGGAGGCGGCGGGGGTGCCGCTGCTGGACGCCAGCCTGCGCCCGCCGACCCTCGACGACGTGTTCCTCCGGCTCACCGACGACCAGGACCTCGAGGAGGCCGCGGCATGAGCACGCTGGCGTACGACTCACACGCGATGCTGGGCCGCCAGCTGCGGCGGATGCGGAACAACCCGGGCCTGCTCGTCCTGACCCAGACCATGCCGGTCAGCATGCTGCTGTTCTTCGGCTACGTCTTCGGCAGCGCACTGGCGATGCCGGGCGGGGAGTACCGCGCCTTCCTGGTGCCGGGCCTGCTGGTGGCGACCGCCGCGAACGGGATCATGACCGGGATGTTCCAGGCGGCCGCGGACACCCACCGGGGCGTGACGGACCGCTTCCGGACCCTGCCGATGAGCCGGGCCGCGGTGCCGCTCGGGCAGGCGTGCGCGGACCTGGTGGTCACGGCGGCCGGGGCGGTGCCCTTCCTGCTGGTCGGGCTCGCGGTGGGCTGGCGGGTCGAGGGGGGTGCGCCCGCGGCGGTGGGCGCCTTCGGGCTGTTGTTGCTCTTCCGGTTCGCAACCACCTGGATCGGGATCTTCCTGGGGCTGCTGACCCGGAACGAGGAGGCGTCCGGTCAGCTGGGCGGCGCGACCTTCCTGCTGCCGCTGCTGTCGAACGCGTACATCCCGACCGAGGGCCTGCCGGGGTGGCTGCGCACGATCGCCGAGTGGAATCCGATCAGCGCGGTGACGACGGCCCTGCGGGACCTGTTCGGGAACGCGCCGGTGCCGGAGGGCGCGGCCTGGCCGGTGGCACATCCGGTCGCCGGGTCACTGATGTGGTGCGCGGTACTGCTGGGGGTGTTCGTACCGGCGGCGGTGCACCGGTACGCGCACGGCGAGCGGTGAGCCGGCGCCGGTGAGCCGGTCAACGCCCGTACGGAACGGGCTGTCGGGCACGCGGGGTGGAGGCGTGCGGGCAGCACGGGCTCGGGCGCGGGGCATGGACGGGGGTCTTGCCCCGCGCTCGGGAGCCACATCCGGTGCGCCGCCGTGTGCCGTGGGGATGACGGATGACGGAGGCACGGCGTCGCGCCGGAACGGCGTGGCAACCCGAGCGAGGGCTCCTCGGGACGGCCCGAGGAACGCCGGTGTCGCTCAGCGTCCGCCGAACAGTGAACGACGCAGCCGCCGCAGGGGCGCGAAGAGCGAGACGCGGCGTACGCGTGCTCCCCTGGCGCTGCGGCCCTTCGCCGGCTCACGTGCGGTCAGCTCACGCATCAGCGAGGTCGCCTCGGCCGTCTCGACCTGTGGGACGGCAGGACCGCCCAGCACCGAGAGATGGCGGTCGAGACGCGAACTGGTCGCGCTGCTCCCACACGTGATCGCAGGGACCCTCGCCCTGCTGCGCACTGTTATCTGCTCCATGTCACTCCCCACCCGTACGAGTCCACCCGGCCCGGGCAGAGTAACCCTATCGCTCCCTCGGGGCACTCGTGTATCGCGGTCACAGGATTCACCTTCCCCGTAAGGCGGTTGACGACTCCCCCCGGTCACTCTCCGAATCCGACTGATTTCAGGGCGAGTTGGACAACCGGCTGGGTGGTGGGCTGCGGTGAGCCCCCGTTCGGCTCGACGGTCACAGCCAGTGACGTCGCCGCCTTGTTCAGGCCGGAGGTGACCAAGGGCGTGTCGCCGTCGAAGAGCCCGAGGGAGCGCGGTTGCGCGTCGGGGCGCATGAGCCACAGTTGGTGCACGCGGTCGCCCGGCAGGTCGGCGTATCCGCTGAGGGTGACGACCGCGCGCCCCTCAGATGCGGAAGCGACCACTCCGATACTTCCGCCCCGGGTGTCCTTCCCGGCCGTCGCCCGAGCGTCTGGAGCGGCGAGAACGTGGGCGATCTCACGTGACTGCGCCCGCTCGGCGTTCAGCTGGTCCCGCGTCTGGTTGGCCTGGACGGCGAACAGGGACGCGACCACGAGGGCCGCGGCGGCCGTAGCGGTCGCGAACGGCACGAACAGGGAGCGCCGGCGGGGCGCGTGGGAGCGCGCCGGCGGCGGCTGCACGCCCCACACATGCGGCGGCAGTTGTGGGGCCCGCGTGCGGGCTGTGCGTGCCGCGTCCTGCCTGACGGGTTCCTGCGGAGTCGTGCGTACGGCGGCCAGCACCCGGTCGCGCAGCGCAGCCGGCGGCGGGGCGGCCGTGGACCAGGCCAGGCGGACGGCGTCCTCGGCCAGAGCGCGGACCTCGGCGGCACAACTCGCGCAGTCCTTGAGGTGCTTCTCGAAACGGACCCGCTCGGCGGGCTCCAAGGCGTCGAGGGCGTAGGGGGCGGCGAGGGAGTGGAGGTCCTCACGGCGGAACAGGCTCATGCGACACCTCCCAGGCACTCGCGCAGCCGGGTGAGTCCGTCGCGCATCCTCGTCTTGACCGTACCCAGCGGCAGGGAGAGCCGCTCGGCCACTTCACGGTACGTATAGCCGTCGTAGTAGGCGAGCGTCACCGACTGGCGCTGCAGCGCGGTGAGGCGGTCCAGGCAGTGGCGCACCCACTCGCGTTCCAGACCGGCCTCGACCTCCTCGGTGACCTGGTCGAAGGCGGGGTGGTGGGCGCGCTGGGCCTCACGCTGTTCGCGTTCGCCGGCCGCGCGGGCGCTGCGCACCCGGTCGACGGCCCGGCGGTGGGCGAGGGTGAGGACCCACGACAGGGCGCTGCCGCGGCCCGGGTCGAAGCGGGCGGCGGAGCGCCACAGTTCGAGCAGCACCTCCTGCGCCACCTCCTCCGACTGCGCCGGATCCCGCAGGACCCGCTTCACGAGCCCGAACACCGGTCCGGACACCAGGCCGTACAACTCCTCGAACGCCCTCTGGTCACCACCGGCCACCATGACCAGCAGTTCGTCCGCCTCCAACTCGTCTCCCCCTCCAGCCAGACCGCATCTGGGCCGCCGTCCCGTCCCTCGAGGCATTCGCAACCAACCCACCTCCGGATGGGGTTACGGATCAGCGGGCCGAAAACGCGGGTCGCCGCCGATGAAACAAGTTTGGGGGACCTCCGTAAGAACGTTTGGGATTCGACCAATCCACTCTGCCGATCGCTCCGAATGGCGTTCGTCAGGCAAGTTGGCACTGAGGACGGACGGCATGACACCTAACTCCACGCGCGGCACGGGACACCGGAGCCTCGTGACCCTCATATGTGGTGCACTGGCCGCCGGGGGGCTCGCAGCCGCCGGTGTGGCCACGCTGGAACCGGGGGCGGCCTCCGCCTCCAGCCACCGGGAGGCCCCGCTGATCTCGGGGCAGCCGCAGTACGACAACACGGACGTGTACGCGTTCGTCAGCCCGGACAAGCCGGACACGACGACGATCGTGGCCAACTGGATCCCGTTCGAGGAGCCCGCGGGCGGACCGAACTTCTTCCCGTTCGCCGAGGACGCCCAGTACGACCTGCACATCGACAACGACGGTGACGCGCAGGGCGACCTGCTGTTCCGGTACACGTTCAAGACGCACACGAAGAACAAGAAGACCTTCCTCTACAACACGGGTCCGGTCACCAGCCTGGACGACCCGGACCTCAACGTCACGCAGACGTACGACATCGAGCTGGTCAAGCTGCGCCACCAGAAGGTCGTCTACAAGACGAAGGTCGCCGACGACGTGCCGGTCGCGCCGTCGAACGTCGGCAAGGCGTCGATGCCGGACTACAACACGCTGCGCAAGCAGGCGGTGCACAAGCTCACCAACGGCGCGCAGACCTTCGCCGGGCAGGCCGACGACCCGTTCTTCCTGGACCTGCGGGTCTTCGACCTGCTGTACGGCGGGAACCTCACCGAGGTCGGCAACGACACCCTCAAGGGCTACAACGTCAACTCGATCGCCCTCCAGGTGCCGAACGACATGATCACCGAGTCGCACGAGCAACCGATCGTGGGCGTCTGGTCGACCACGCAGCGCCGGAACGCGCAGGGCTACTACGCGCAGGTCTCGCGCCTGGGCAACCCGCTCGTCAACGAGGTCGTCAACCCGCTGAAGGACAAGGACAAGTTCAACGCGTCCGCGCCGTGGGACGACGGGCAGTTCCTGAAGAACGTCACCAACCCCGAGCTGCCGAAGCTCATCGAGGCCATCTACAAGATCAAGGCGCCGGCCGAGCCGCGCAACGACCTCGTCGACGTATTCCTCAAGGGCGTCAAGGGCCTCAACCAGCCCCCGTACGTGCGCCCGTCGGAGGAACTGCGCCTCAACACCTCGATCAAGCCCGCCGCCAGCCCGAAGCGGCTGGGCGTCCTCGACGGCGACAACGCGGGCTTCCCGAACGGCCGCCGGCTGACCGACGACGTCATCGACGCCTCGCTGCAGGTCGTCGAGGGTGAACTGCTCGGCGCGAAGAACGACCTGGGCGACGCGGTCGACAAGAACGACAAGAACTTCGAGCACGCCTTCCCGTACGTCGCACTGCCGACGGAGGGCTCGCGGGGTCCGCTCGCCAAGGGCACGACCGACGGTGCCGACGTCCGCAGCCAGCTCGGTGACGCCCTGCAGCCGGCGGGCGCGGGCGGCAAGGACAACATGACCCTGATCGCCGGCTCGGCGGGCGCGGGCGCCCTCGGCATCCTGCTGATCGGCGGGGCCCTGATGTGGTGGCGCCGGATGCGGGACCGGGCTTACTAGAAACGCGGACGGCCCCTCCCGGCCCCACGGCCGAGAGCCCGTCCCCTCGACTGGCGCGGCCCGCTCGTATCCATCCCCCACGGCGCGGGCCGCGCCGCCGTACGACACGTTCCGCGCACAGCAAGCCGACCGAGGAGAGGGCATGGCCCCGCCCACGCACGACAGCGACCCCGCCGACCGCGCGGCGGACGCCCCGCAGGCCGACCCGTCGGACACCACGAAGCCGACGGATCCGGAAGCCGGGCCCTCCACGACGGCGTCCGTCAAGCCGCCCGCCGTGGAGGCCGACGCTCCGGGCGCCGCATCCGTGGGCACGCCAGTGGCCGCAGATGCTGACACGCCAGTGGCCGCAGCCCCTGAGACGTCGGCAGCGGACGCAGCCGGACAGGCCGGCTCCGGCGTGGACGCGCGGGTTGCCGCTGTGCGGCGGGTCGCCGCAGCCGGGCGGCGCTGGCGGGGGGTGCAACTGGTGGGGTGTGCCGCGCTGTTGGCGGTCGCGATGACCGCCGGGGCCGTCGTGGTGGGGGCCGTGCGGGACGGCCGGGGTACGGCGGTGGTGTCCTCGTCGGCCGCCCTGTCGCCGGAGTTGCTCGGCAAGGGTGACCTGGACGCGAGCATCACCGCCCTGCAGACCCATCTGCGCGCCCAGCCCAAGGACTTCGGCGGCTGGGCCACCCTCGGGCTCGCCTACGTCGAGCAGGCACGGACCAAGGGTGATCCCTCGCGCTACCCGCAGGCCGAGCAGGCCCTGAAGCGCTCGCTCGCGCTGAAGCCGGACAACGACCAGGCCCTCGCCGGCCGCGCGGCCCTCGCCGCCGCCCGGCACGACTTCGGGAACGCGCTCGCCTACGCCGACCGGACCCTGAAGCAGAACCCGTACAGCGAACGCGCGCTGTCCTCCCGTATCGACGCCCTCGTCGAACTCGGCCGCTACGACGAGGCGTCGAAGGCGGCCGACCTCGCGGACACCCGGCGACCGGGCGTCCCCGTCTTCACGCGTTACGCGTACGTGCGCGAGCTGCGCGGCGACGTGGCCACCGCCCGACGCGTGCTGGAACAGGCGCTCGCCACCTCCACCGCGCCCGGGGACATCGCGTACGTCTCCGCCGCGCTCGGCCAACTCGCCTGGAACCAGGGCGACTACGAGGCGGCCCTGAACGACTACGCGCGCGCCCTGGCCGCCGACGAGAACTACCTCCCGGCGCTGGAGGGCCGGGCCCGTGCCCAGGCCGCGAGCGGTGACCGAGCCGCCGCGATCAAGGGCATGGAGGCCGTCGTCGCCCGCTACCCGCTGCCCGGCCCGCTCGTCGAACTCGGCGAACTGTACGAGGACCGCGGGGCCGAGGGCGACGCGGCGAAGGCCCGCGACCAGTACGCCCTCGTCGACGCCTGGACGGCTCTCGCGCGCGCCAACAAGGTCAACGCCGACCTGGACACCGCGCTCGCCGCCGCCGACCACGGCGACAAGGCCGAGGCGCTGCGCGCGGCCCGCGCCGAGTGGGCTCGCCGCCACACCGTGCACACGGCGGACGCCTTGGCCTGGGCCCTGCACGTCAACGGCCGTGACGAGGAGGCCCTGCCGTACGCCCGCCGGGCCACCGCCACCGGCTACCGCAGCGCCGCCTTCCTCTACCACCGGGGGATCATCGAGCGTGCCACCGGCCACAAGGAGGACGCCCGCACGCATCTGGCGGCGGCGCTGAAGCTGAACCCCGGCTTCTCCCCCCTGGGCGCCCGTGCGGCCCGTAAGGCACTGGAGGCCGTCAAGTGACCTGCCCCCGCCGCCTGTTCGCCTCTGGCGCGGCCGTTCTCACGGCTGCCTGCGCGCTCGTACTGGTCCCCTCCGGGGCCGCGAGCGCCCACCCGCTCGGCAACTTCACCGTCAACCGGTACGACGGTCTCGTGGCCGCCCCCGGCGAACTGCGCGTCGACCACGTCGAGGATCTCGCCGAGATCCCCGCGACCCAGGCCAAGCCGGACCTGGAAAAGCTCGGCACGACCGAGTGGGCCCGGCAGCGGTGTGCGACAGCGGCGCGGGACAGCGAGGTCACCGTCGACGGCCGTACCGTCGCCCTCACCGCGCGGAGCAGCCACGCGCGCCTGCGCCCCGGCCAGGCAGGGCTCGACACCCTCCGCGTGGAGTGCCGGCTCACCGCGCCCCTCCCCGAGAACGACACCGTCTCCCTCGGCTTCCGCAGCGCGGGTACCTCCACCGGCCCCGGCTGGCGGGAGATCACCGCGCGCGGCGACCGGATGACGCTCGCCGCGTCGGACGTGCCGAAGGACTCGTTGTCGCGCGAACTGACCACGTACCCCAAAGAGCTGCTCTCCTCCCCCGCCGACACCGCGACCGCGTCGCTCCGGGTGCGCCCCGGCGGTCCGGCCCTGTCCGACGCCGGCACGGACGCCCCGGCCGCCTCCGTCCTTCCGCGCGGCGCCGACCGCTGGACGCGGGCCCTGGACTCCCTCGTCGCCCGGCACGATCTCACCGTCGGCTTCGCCGCGCTGGCGATCCTCATCGCCGTCGCACTGGGCGCGATGCACGCGCTCGCCCCGGGCCACGGCAAGACCCTGATGGCCGCGGTGGCCGCCGCCCGCGGCGGCAAGGCCCGGATGAAGGACGTCCTGCCCCTGGCCGCCTCGGTCACGGTCACCCACACCCTGGGCGTGGTCGCCCTCGGCCTCCTGGTGACGGCCGGCTCGGCGGCGGCGCCCTCGGTGATCACCTGGCTGGGCATCGCGAGCGGCGTCCTCGTGACGGGGGCCGGACTGACCCTGCTACGACGGGCCTGGCCCCACCGGAACCACGGGCACGGGCACGGGCACGCCGACGGGCACGGACACGGACATGACGCCGGTCACGAGCACGGGCACGGCCACGACCACAGCCATCTGCACGAGTCCGCCGCAGCCCCCGACCGTCCGCTGGCCCTGGCGGCCGCGCACGGCCACACCACCGCGACCGCCGTCTCGACCACCGCTCCCGCAGCCCCCACCCACACGCACGATCACCCGCACCCCCACGAGCACGACCACGACCACGAGCACAACCACAGCGGCACCCCTTTGACCCACACCCACGGCGGCCACACCCACTCCCACGCCACCGCCCCCACCGTCCGCGGCACGATCCTGCTCGGCTTCGCCGGTGGCCTCGTGCCCAGTCCGTCCGCCGTGGTCGTGCTCGTCGGTGCCGCCGCGCTCGGGCAGGCCTGGTTCGGGCTGCTGCTCGTCGTGGCGTACGGCGTCGGGCTCGCCCTCACGCTGACCGGGGCCGGCTTCGCCGTCGTCAAGCTGGGTACCGGTGTCACCCGGGTGCTCGACAGACGTCCGCGCTGGACGGCCAGTCCGCTGACAGCCCTGGTCCGCAGGACCCTGCCCCTGGTGTCAGCGCTCGTCGTCGTGGCCCTTGGGGCCGGATTGGTGCTCAAGGGGGCGGCATCCGTACTCGGCTGAGCTACTTTTGGGGAGAAAACACGCGGAACACGACGCGGAACACGACGTGGACCAGCACGCGGAACGTCACGCGGTGTGGACGATGCGCACGGATGCGAATGGGGGACGCCCGTGTCCGAAGAACCGGGCAGTGAACGTCTGATCGCGGGCCGCTACCGACTCCTGTCCCCGCTCGGCGAGGGCGGCATGGGAACCGTGTGGCGGGCCCGCGACGAGGTGCTGCACCGCGAGGTCGCCGTCAAGGAGGTGCGGGCTCCCGCCGGACTGCAGGGGGCCGAGGTCGAGCGGATGTACGCCCGGCTGGAGCGTGAGGCGTGGGCGGCGGCCCGGGTCGCCAACCGCAATGTGGTGACGGTGTACGACGTGGCCACCGAGGACGGCCGGCCGTGGATCGTCATGGAGATCGTCCGCGGCATCTCGCTCGCCGAGCTGCTGGACGCCGAGGGCCCGCTGCCCCCGCAGCGCGCCGCGCACATCGGGGCCGAGGTGCTGGCCGCGCTGCGAGCCGCGCACGAGGCCGGGGTGCTGCACCGGGACGTGAAACCGGCCAACGTGCTGATGTCGAACGACGGCCGGGTCGTGCTCACCGACTTCGGCATCGCGATGGTCGAGGGCAGCTCCGCGCTGACCATGACCGGCGAGGTCATCGGCTCCCCCGAGTTCCTGGCGCCGGAGCGGGCGCTGGGCCGCACGCCGGGTCCCGAGTCCGACCTGTGGTCGCTGGGCGTCCTGCTGTACGCGGCGGTCGAGGGCCACTCCCCGTTCCGCCAGAACACCCCGCTCAGCACCCTGCGGGCGATCGTGGACGAGGAGCTGCCGCCGCCGTACCGGGCCGGTCCGCTGGCCCCGGTGATCGAGGGGCTGCTGCGCAAGGATCCGGCCGAGCGGCTGTCGGCGGAACGGGCCGAGCAGGATCTGCGGGTCGTCGCCGCGGGCGGCACGCCCCGCGCGGACAGCGCCCAGCCGGCGCCGTACGCGTATCCGCCGACTGTCGCGGCCCGTCAGCAGCAGCCGCCGACCGCGCCGGGTCCGGCCCAGTGGACGCAGTCCGCCCCGGCGGCGGGGCCGGCGACCGCCACGGGCGCCCCGGCGGGGCGGGCCGGCAGCCGCCGGACCGCCGTCGTGCTGGTCGCGGGCCTCGTCGCCCTGGCACTGGCGATCGCGGGACTGACGTACGCGCTGCTGAACCGTGACAACGGGAACGAGGCGGGCAGCGGCGGCACCAAGAACAAGACGTCGGGGGTGAGTTCGCCCTCGGTGAGTGACAGCGCGTCCAAGAACACCGAAGGGCCCGAGCCCACGCCCAGCCGGACCAGCGAGTCCGCGTCCGTCGCACCGCCGCAGTCGGTGAAGGTCTCTCTGGCGGGCGCACACGCGGAGTACACCGGCACCTGTCCGCCGGCGCAGGGCGAGGCGCCCGCCTTCACGGCGACGTTCACCGTGGGCCGCCTGCCGGCACAGGTGAGTTATCGCTGGGTGTCGCGGGACGGCGAGGTCATGGACGCGGGGTGGAAGACCCTCTCGTTCCCGCAGGGCGAGGGCAGGACCAAGCAGGACACCGCGTTCGTGACGACCGACGACGACAGCGGGAGCTTCGAGAACGAGATCAGTGTCGAGGTCCGCGATCCGGTGCGCACGACGTCCAACTCGGTGCCGTTCTCGGTGACCTGTGAGAAGGAGACCCCGTCGGGTGACGAGGCCTCCCCCTCCACGTCGGAAAGCCCGTGACGGTCGGGCCAGGACGGTCGGGCCAGGACGGTCAGGCCAGGCCGTTGAACACCGGCAGGTAGCCGCCGGACTGGCCCGCGGCCGTCGGGTGGTACGACTCGCCGATGTCGAGCAGGTTCAGGCTGTGCAGCCAGGCGCTGCCGGAGCAGAGCTCGTGGCCGGTGAAGGCGGTGCGCACGTCACCGAAGACGAAGCCGAAGTCCGCGGCCTTCTTGGCGATCGCGGTGTCGAGGTAGTCGGCCGCGTCGTTGATGGCCTTGCGCTTGGTCTCGGAGAGGCCGACGCAGGTGGTGCCGAGCTTGTAGAAGCGGGGGTAACCCAGCACGACCACACGGGCGGTGGGGGCCTTGGAACGGATCGCCGAGTAGACGCTGTCGAGCTTGCCGGGCAGCGTCGAGTCGACGTACGCCCTCGCGGTGTCGATCCGGGAGAGGCAGGAGCTGTCGGACTGGAGCACACAGGTCGTCATGACGTCGGCGAACCCGGCGTCGTTGCCGCCGACGCTGATCGAGACGAGGGCGGTGGCGGAGTTGAGCGGGGTGAGCTGACTCGCCAGAACATCACCCGTTCGGGCGCCCGAGCAAGCGGTGAAGTCGAAGGTCGAGGGTGAGTGGGCGGCGGCCCAGAGGTAGGGGTACGCCTTGGTGCTGCGCTTGCAGTCACCGCTCGCGGAGAGGTAGCCGCCCGCGCCGACCCCGGAGGAGTAGGAGTCGCCGAGGGCCACATAGCCGCCGTTCGCGGCGAGTTGCGATGCCTGGGCCGTGGCCGCCCCGGTGAGGGCGGTGCCGAGGGCGAGGAGGAGCGAGCTGACGTATACGGCAAGTCGGGAACGTCTCATGGAACCTCCTTTAGCAGGATCTCTGCCATCACCGTCGTAGCAACGAGACGTACAGACCGGAAGTGTCCATGCCAAGACTTTCGGGGGCATCGGGGGGCGAAACGGCGCACGGGGAGCTCGATGTGACCCACCGTCCCCCCGAGGTCTCACCCGCCTGAGGGGCGTGCGCGCATCTTGACTGCCCCGTGGGACTGAGCGACATTGAAGCCCGGCATCCGACGCTTCGGGGGGCAAAGTCGGCCATGCAGACCATCCGTAACAAGACACCGGCGACAGGGCGGGCGGACGACGCCGAACGGGCACGGCCAGGACCGGGGAGGGACCTGGCGCCGCTGCTCGCGGGCGCCGCGACGGCCGTCGCGGGATGCGGCGCGCTGTTCGCGTTCGCCGACTCCCACTCGCCGCTGCGCGGGCCGCTCACCCTGTTCTTCCTGCTCGTCACACCCGCGGCCGCTCTCGGCGCCGCGCTGCGCGGGCTGGAACCGTTCGGCCGGCTGCTCACGGCGCTCGCGGGCTCGATCGTCGTCAACATGCTGGTGGCCCAGGGCATGCTGGCCGTGCACCGCTGGTCGGTGCGGGGCGGACTGGTGGCCGTCACCGCGCTCAGCGCGCTGATGCTGCTGCCGGTCGTGGCGCGACGGCTGCGCGGCACCGTGCGGCGACACGCGTCCCAAGGCACCGACGGCAAGCGATCGGTAACGGTCAAACCAACAAAAACGTGAGGGCTCGTTCCAGGTCTTGCCATACAGCATCAATCGTCAATACCGTCGTACATCTCACCCGCATCGGTCCGTCATCAAGCGGCTCCAGGGGAGGGCTCAAGGACCGCGATGGATTCCGGCGCGGGGCGCGGTAGGGGGGTGCCGTGCTCGGTGACCGCACTTGTGACCGAGTCGTGCCGCGCGACCGGCTGCCGTTTCCCGGAGCCGGCCAGCTTTGCCAGCTCACCCGACACGTACGGAGATTCATTCCGGCATGCCATGGGTGAGTACCCCCCTTTCGAACCGGACCAAGAACCGGGCTGCCCAGGGGCGGGCGGTCCACCGGACGAGAGGGACCAGACTCATGAGCTCAGTTCTGCGCCCGGCCAGCACGGGCCAGGATCCTTTAATAGCCGGCAACTACCGGCCGATCTCCTCTCACCTGGCGATCACACCGCCGGTGAGCGTGGTGATTCCCGCCATGAATGAGGCGGAGAATCTCCCCTACGTGTTCAAGACGCTTCCGAGCTGGATCCACGAAGTGGTTCTCGTGGACGGCAACTCCACCGACGAGACCGTCGAGGTGGCCCGCTCGCTGTGGCCGGACGTCAAGGTCGTCAAACAGCGCGGCAAGGGCAAGGGCGACGCGCTGACCACCGGTTTCCAGGCCGCCACCGGCGACATCATCGTGATGGTCGACGCGGACGGCTCGGCCGACGGCAACGAGATCGTCAGTTATGTCTCCGCCCTCGTCTCGGGGGCGGACTTCGCCAAGGGGTCCCGCTTCGCCAACGGCGGCGGCACCGACGACATGACCTTCATCCGCAAACTCGGCAACTGGGCGCTGTGCACGGCCGTCAACCGCAAGTTCGGCGCCCGCTACACGGACCTGTGCTACGGCTACAACGCGTTCTGGCGGCACTGCCTCGACAAGATCGAGCTGGACTGCACCGGCTTCGAGATCGAGACCGTGATGAACATCCGGGTGGTGAAGGCGGGGCTGAAGGTTCAGGAGATCCCGAGCCACGAGTACCTCCGCATCCACGGCACGAGCAATCTGCGGGCCGTGCGGGACGGGCTCAGGGTGCTCAAGGTGATCCTGCGGGAGCGCTCCAACCGGCGTGCCCTGCGTCGCCGGCCGCAGCACTCCCCGCTGCTCGACTCGGTCCGGGGAGAGGTGTCTTGAGCGATCCCGACATCTCCGTCGTGATCTGCGTCTACACCGAGGACCGCTGGGAGGACATCCTCGCGGCGGTCTCCTCGGTGCGGGCGCAGTCCCGGCCGGCGCTGGAGACACTGCTGGTCGTCGACCACAACGCGCCGCTCCTGGACCGGCTGGCCAAGGAGTACAAGGAGTCCGCACAGGTACGGGTGCTCGCCAACGCGGGCCCCCGCGGCCTGTCCGCCGGACGCAACACCGGGATCGCCGCGGCCCGCGGCGACGTCCTGGCGTTCCTGGACGACGACGCCGTCGCCGAACGGGACTGGCTGCGGCACTTCGCCGAGGGCTACACCGATCCGCGGGTGATGGCCGTCGGCGGCCGTACGGTGCCGATCTGGGCGTCGGGCCGCCGGCCGGACTGGTTCCCCGAGGAGTTCGACTGGGTGGTGGGCTGCACGTACAAGGGGCTGCCGCCGGGGCGGGTCCAGGTGCGCAACGTCCTGGGCGGCAACGCCTCCTTCCGCCGCAGCGCCTTCGACGTGGCGGGCGGTTTCGCCACCGGCATCGGACGCGACGGCGACAAGCGGCCGCTGGGCTGCGAGGAGACGGAGCTGTGTATCCGGCTCACCCGGGCCAGACCCGAGGCGATCCTGCTCATCGACGACCGCGCGGTGATCCACCACCGGGTGCCCGAGACGCGCGAGCACTTCGGGTACTTCCGCACCCGCGCCTACGCCGAGGGCCTGTCGAAGGCGCTGGTGGCGCGAAGTGTGGGTACGGACAAAGGACTTGAGTCCGAACGCCGGTACGCGACCCGGGTGCTGCCCGCCGGAGTGGCGCGCGGCCTGCGGGACGCCGCCCTGGCCCGGCCGGGCGGCGCGGGACGCGCCGGCGCCATCGTCGCCGGCGTGCTGACGGCGGCGGGCGGATACGTGGTGGGCACCCTCCGGACGCGCCGCGGCGCCCCGGCCTTCTCGGTGGCCGAGATCGAGGAGGGCGGCGCATGAGTGAGAAGCCGGTGCCGATCCTCATGTATCACGCGGTCGCGGGCGCCCCGAACGAGGCGACCCGCGCCCTGTCGGTGTCCCCGGAGGCGTTCGCGGAGCAGATGGCCGCGGTCGCCGACCGGGGCCTGACGCCTCTCGGCACCGCCGACCTGGCGGCCTGTTGGCGCTCCGGCCGCCCGCTGCCCGAGCGGCCCGTCCTGATCACGTTCGACGACGGCTACGAAGGCGTCCACCGGCACGCCCTGCCCGTGCTCGCCAAGCACGGCTTCGCGGCCACCCTGTTCGTCTCCACCGGCTGGATCCGGGGTGCGTACGACACCGGCGGCGGCCTGGACACCATGCTCGACTGGGACCAGGTCCGCGAACTCGCCGCGGCGGGCGTGGAGATCGGCGGCCACAGTCACACCCACCCGCAACTCGACCAGCTCGACGACGGCACGCTGCGCCACGAGCTGATCCACTGCAAGGAGATCGTGAGCGACGAACTCGGCACCGTCCCGGCCTCGTTCGCCTACCCGTACGGCTACTCCAGCCGCCGGGTGCGAGAGGCGGTACGGGAGACGGGGTACGGCCAGGCACTCGCCGTCGGCAACGGGCTCGCCCGCCGCCGGCAGGGGCCGTACGCCCTGCACCGCGTCACCGTACGCCGCAGCACGGGCACCGAGGAGTTCGAGCGGCTCGTCGAGGGCCGTGCCATCGCCCGGAACTTCGCCGGGGACCGTGCCCTCACCAAGGGGTACGCCCTGGTCCGCAGAGCACGCCAGGTCCGCCGGAAGGCCATCCGTTCCCGTGTCTGACACGACCACGACCGAGCCCACCTCGTCCGCGCCCGAGGCGCCCGAGCAGTCGGGGCGCCGACTCCGCCTGCCGGGCCTCGGCCGGTCCCCCGGGGGCAGCCCGCTGTTCCGCAACGCCTACGCCCTGATGCTCAACACCGGCATCTCCGCGGTGCTCGGCCTCGGCTTCTGGCTGGCGGCCGCCCGCTACTACTCCGAGTCGGCGGTCGGCCAGGGCTCCGCCGCGATCGCCGCGATGAAACTCCTCGCGGGCCTGACCGCGGTCACCCTGACCGGCGCGCTGGCCCGGTTCATCCCGGTCGCCGGGCGGGCGACCGGGCGGCTCATCTTCCGTACGTACGCGGGCAGTTCGGTGGTCGTGGCGTTGGCCGCGCTCGTCTTTCTGCTCACGCTCGACCTGTGGGGACCGTCGTACCGCTTCCTGCACGGGCCCCTCAACGGGCTCGGCTTCGTCGTGGCCGTGATCGCCTGGTCGCTGCTGACGCTGCAGGACGGGGTGCTGACCGGGCTGCGCAGCGCGCTGTGGGTGCCGGTCGGCAACACCGTCTTCTCGGCGGTGAAGCTCGCGCTGCTGGTCGCGCTCGCGGTGGCCGTCCCCACGAGCGGTGTGTTCGTCTCGTGGGTCGCGGCGATCGCCTTCTCCGTACTGCCGCTGGGCTGGCTGGTGTTCCGGCGGCTGGTGCCCCGGCACGAGAAGGCGACCGAGGAGCGCGCGCAGCCGCCGACGCTGAAGGAGGTCGGGCGGTTCCTCGCGGGCGACTACACCGGCTCGCTGTTCTCCCTGGCCGTGGTCTACCTGGTCCCCGTCATCATCGCCTCGCAGGTCAGTTCCCAGGACAACGCGTACTTCTACATCACCACCACCATCGGCGGCACGATCAACCTGCTCGCCATCAACATGGGCGCCTCCCTGACCGTCGAGGGTTCGCACGACCCGCGGCGGCTGGCCGCCAACACGCGGGCCGCGCTGAAGCGGATGGCCCGGATCATGCTGCCGGTGGCCGGGATCCTGTTCGTCGGCGCACCCTGGATCCTCGGCGTGTTCGGCGCGGGCTACGCGGACGCGGCCACCCCGCTGCTGCGCTGGTTCGCGGTCGGCGCGGTCCTCAGGGTCGTCATGGAGACGTACTTCGCGGTGCTGCGCGCCCAGAGCCGTACTTCCCCGCTCGCCTGGATGCAGGGCCTGTTGTGCGTCCTGGTGCTCGGTCTGACGTTGCTGCTGCTCCCCCGGATGGGTCTGACCGGCGCGGGCGTCGCCGAGATCTCCTCGCTCGGGGTGATCGTCGCGATCGCCGCACCCAAGCTGTACAAGGTCGTCCGCGGCAGGCCGGACGAGCTTCCCGAGAGCGCGGCGCCCGACGGGGACCTCGCGGACCTCGGGACACGCGAGGTCGCCGCACCGGCCGCGCCGCCCGGACGGGGGCCGGCCTGGGCGCTCGACAAGGACACCCTCGCCCTCGGCGTCCACGTAGACTTCGACCACCTGGAACGCCGGCCGGACGTCCGCCCCGGACCCGGTACCCCGCCCACCGGTACACCCGTGACCCCGCAGGACCGCCGGCCCACCTGGGCTCGGAGTGCCGAGGTGGGGTTGCCCGTGGATGCGGGGATCCCCCCGCTCGAGCGGATTCGAGAGTGGGGGCGGGAGCCGGGGTTCGAGGCGTCCCTGGGGCCCGCCGAGCCGGAGGTGGACGCCCCGTTCGAACCTCATGGAGAAGAGGTGGAGGAGGTCGTACGGGAAGAGTCTCCCGTACCCACGCGCGCCCCGGAGATCGAAGAGGAACCGGTGGCCGCCCGTCGGCTGCCGACCCGGGTCGGGGTGATCCTCGGCTGTCTGCTGACCGCCGCGCTGCTCCTGTACTGGGTGCCCGCGCTGCGGCTCGGCGAGGCCGACCTGGACCGGATGGGCGGGCTCGGGCTGATCTCCGTGCTGCCGCTGCCCACCCTCGTCGGCGCCGCCCTGCTGGTCGTGGTGTTCGCCTCGCTGCTGTGGCTCGGCCGCGAGCACCGCACGCTGCTGATGGTGACCCTGCTGGCGACCGTGGTCTCGCTGCACGCGCTGCCCGCCGTGATCGAGACCGAACCGCGGTTCGCCACGGCCTGGCAGCACCTCGGGTTCCTCGACTACATCGACCGGACCGGATCGGCCGTGCCCGACCTGGACGCGCGCTGGAGCTGGCCGGGCTTCTTCGCGGCGGCCGCGTTCGTCGCCAAGGCCTGCGGGGTCAGTGACCTCACCGAGGTGATCCGCTGGTGGCCGACCGCCATCCAACTCCTCTATCTGGCCCCCATGTTCCTGCTGGTGCGTTCGATGCGGGCGAGCTGGCGGGCCAAGTGGACCGGAATCTGGATCTTCGTGCTCAGCGGCTGGGTCGGCCAGGACTACTTCTCCCCGCAGGGCTTCACCTATCTCCTCTACCTGGTGTTCGTGGCGATCCTGCTGGTCTGGTTCAGGGCACCGGGCGTGATCTGGACGAAACGGCGGCCCGGCGAGATCGAGGTGGAGCCGACCGACCGGCGGCAGCGGGCCGTGCTGCTCATGATCCTGATCGGCCTGTTCGCGGCGAGCGTCCCGGCCCACCAGCTCACCCCGTTCGTGATGCTGGGCGTGCTCGCGGTGCTCGTCCTGGTCGGCCGCAGCGAACTGCGCGGCCTGCCCATCCTGTTCGGCGTACTGGTGGCCGTCTGGGTCGGCTTCATGGCCGAGCCGTACTGGTCCGGGCACTTCGACGACCTGTTCGGCGGCGTCGGCGGCGTCGGCAGCAACGTGTCGTCGTCCGTCTCCGGCCGGATCGAGGGCGGCAGTTCCACCCACAAGCTGGTGCTGTACGTGCGCGTCCTGCTGGCCGGCGGCGTCATGACCTTCGCCTGCTGGGGCTGGTGGCGGCGCCGCTGGCACCGCTACCGCGAACGCTCGCTGCTGGTCCTCACCTTCGTGCCGTTCCTGGGCTTCGGCATGCAGTCGTACGGCGGCGAGATGGCGCTCAGGGTCTTCATGTTCGCCCTGCCGGGCTCGGCCCTGCTCGCCGCGCTCGCCCTGTTCCCGCGCACCGGCGTCACCGCCGAGGAACGCGACAAGGACCGGGTGAGCCTCGCCCCCCTGGCCGCGCTGATGGCCGGCCTCATCCTCATGGGCGGCTTCCTGGTGGCCCGGTGGGGCAACGAGCCGTTCGAGCGGATCCGGCCCGGCGAGGTCGCGGCCATGGACTACGTGTACGCCCACGACGATCCGACGGTGCGGCTGCTGTGGCTGAGCAACGACACGGTCACCAACGTGACGCCGGCGATGCCGTGGGGCGCGAAGGACATGGAGAAGGTCGAGTACGTGCCCACCCTGGCGCCCAGTGACCCGGTGCTGGTGTCCGGCCTGGTCAAGGCGCTCAAGGACGCGGGCCCGAACTCGTATCTGATGATCAACCGCAGCCAGGTCACCTATCTCCAGCTCGACGTGGGCTACTCGAAGACCTGGGAGCCCCGCCTGGTCGAGCACCTGGACGACCGGCCGGAGGTGAAGAAGGTCCTCGTCAACGAGGACGTGACGATGTACACGCTGGCCAAGCAGCCCGAGGGCAAGGTGCCGGCCGCGGACCCGGGCCCGATCGGGCCGCAGGTGACGTGGACGTCCTGGTCGGTCGTCGGGGCCCTCTCGGCGCTCGCGCTGATCGTGCTGCTGACGGCACGGGAGGTCGTGCGGGTCGCGGTGCGGCCGAGCGTGCGGCAACTGCGCTGGCTGCAGAGCAGCTTCTGGTTCTCGCTGCCGCTGCTGGCGGTGCTGTTCGCGTCGCTGGTGCAGCGGTTCCTGACGATGAAGTGACGGTGACGAGGGGTTCGATCGGGCGAAGTGGGGTTCGGATCGGGCGAAGTGGGCCTTGCACGAAGTGAAACGGCTCAGCCGGTCCGCCGGTCGAGCCACTTCACCTCGTAGGCCTGCATCTGGAACCGGCGGCCGTCGACCAGCGCGCTGATCGGCCGGTCCTGGGTGTTGACGACGAGGACGACCTCGTCGGTGGCCAGGACACGCACGTTGGGCACGTCGTCGGCGGCGACGGACACCGTCCGGTAGGCGGTGCCGGGCGGGAACCGGTCGCTGAAGCGGGAGACGAGGTCGTACATGGGCAGCTTCGCGCCCCCGTTGCCCCGGTCGGTCGGGGTCCACAGGCAGCCCGCGCACTCGGTGCCCTTCTCCCGCTCCGGGTTCCAGTAGAAGCCGGAGGAGGCGCCGCCCTTGACCATGGCGATCATTCCGGAGGCCTGGACGGCGATCCGGCGGGTCTCGGACCAGCCCTTGCGTTCGTCGTTGGCGTCGGCGGGCTCGACGTAGTACTCGGACCACCACAGCGGCAGGTTGCCGGTCCGCGCCCGCACCCACTTCCCCACCGCCGTGAACTTGTCGGTGGCCGCGAACTCGTCGGGCAGCAGTTCGTCGTCGTTGGTGTAACTGGAGCCGTCGACGACCACGAAGTCGGCGCCCGCCTTGTTCCTGTTCCAGTACGAGAAGGCGTCGAGGACCCGCTGGTCCATGGCGCCCCAGGGGCCCTTGAAGGTGGTCGAGGCGTCCTCGGAACGCGGGTCGAGACTGTCCATGACGAGGTACGGCCCGCCGACCATGATCTCCTCGTCGACCTTCTTCAGGGCCTTGTACACCAGGTTGTAGAGCTTGGTGTAGCCCTCGTAGTCCCAGCGGGCCCGCGCGTCGTTCCAGAAGCCCTTGAACTCGTTCCAGACGACGAAGTGGCGGACGTCCGGATAGCGCTTGGCGACGGTCGCGGCCAGGTCGGCGAAGTCCTGGTAGTGCTCGGGCGTCGGCGCGGTCTCCAGGGCGGCCTGGCTCCAGTCGGTGTTGTCGACGCCGGACCTGCCGCCCTTCATCCAGTCCGGGGAGCAGCACAGGGTGATCACCGGGGTGGCGCCCGACGCGCGCATGAAGTCGACGCGGCGGTCCAGCGCCGCGAAGTCGTAACGCCCCTTGACCGGCTCGGGGTTGTCGGCGCCCCAGCCCATGATGTGCTGGTTCTGCGGCAGCCCCCCGGCGTTCTTCAGCCGCCCCTCCACCCGTTCGGTGGCGGTTGCGCCGCCCTCGTCGGCGCTGAACTGCGTGTGTGTGAAACCCCAGCCGACCTCGGGCTTCGGGGCGGCGGGCGTGGCCGGTGTGCCGTGCACCTTGTCACCGTCGCGTGAGGTGCCCGCGGTGCTCGCGCCGTTCCCGGGAAGTGTGTTGAGCAAGGTCACCAGCAGGGCGAGTACGGCCGCGCCCACACCGAACAGTGCGGTGAGCCGCCACCGCCGAGCCCCCGAATTCCACCCATGACGTCCCATCGAGGGCAACGGTAACCGGCCGGACACGCGCGGCGGCAGAGGTCGTAGCCGCACAGCTCTGTAACAGGACGGAGGGGACACACCGGATGCACCCGGCAGCGGCGACACGGCCGGCGCACTGCGGAAAGCGGGTGCGTGAGGCGCGGGTGTGCCGGATCATGGCGGCATGTCTGCGAACCCACACGACGCTCTGCCGATCCGGCTCAACGTCGACGACAGCGACTCGCCGTCCGACGTCGTCGACGCGCTGTTCCTCGGCCGCTTCGCGACGGGCGAGCAGCCGTACTCGCACGCGGCCAACATCGACCGCGTGCGCTCCGGGGCGACCCTGCTGCCGCCCGACGCCCGCGTGCTGCGCATGGCCCGCGACGACGACCGCAGCGCGACGCTGGCCGAGGGCGACGGCTGGACCCTGCTGATCTCCCGCTGGAACCGGGGCGCGGACGTCACCGTCACGGCGACCACCGCCGAGCTCGCCGAGAAGGTCCTCGACCAGGCCACCCAGGGCGCGACGGACGAGCCCGAACCGCAGCCGGAGAACGTGACGATGGGGTTCTGGTACGTCTCCCCCAGGCGCGGCCCGCACCGCACCACCCGCCAGATCTCCGCGGGCACCTGGGACGAGGTGCGGGCCAACTACACCGCTCCGGTGGCGGGCGCGATGGACCGCCTGATGAAGACGACCCCGGAGGACATCGCGGGCCGGCTGCTCCTGCTGCACGGCCCGCCCGGCACCGGCAAGACGTCGGCCCTGCGGACGCTGGCGCGGTCCTGGCGGGACTGGTGCCAGGTGGACTGCGTCCTGGACCCGGAGCGGCTGTTCAGCGACGTCGGCTATCTGATGGACATCGCGATCGGCGAGGACGACAGCACGGGCAAGGGCCGCTGGCGGCTCCTGCTGCTGGAGGACTGCGACGAACTGATCCGCGGCGAGGCCAAGCACACCGCGGGCCAGGCGCTGTCCCGGCTGCTCAACCTCACCGACGGCCTGCTGGGCCAGGGTCGCAACGTCCTGGTCGGCGTGACGACCAACGAGGACCTGGAGCGCCTCCACCCGGCCGTGGTCCGCCCCGGCCGCTGTCTGGCCCGCATCGAGGTGGGCCCCCTGACCCGCCGGGAGGCGGCGACCTGGCTGGGCACCGAGGAGGGCGTCGGCCGCGAGGGGGCGACCCTGGCGGAGCTGTACGCGCTGCGCCGGGGCACGTCGCCTACATCGGTGCCAGAGCCCCGGCCTGGGGCGGACGCGGGTTTGTACCTGTAGGGGTCTGCCGGTGGTGGGTCTGCCGGTGGTGGGTCTGCCGGTGGTGGTTCTGCCGGTGGTGGTTTCCCTGTAGCGGCTTGCCCGTCGTGGTCCGCCCGTAGTGGTTTGATGGGTGTATGACCTTGTTCGTCGGCACCTCGGGGTGGCAGTACAAGGACTGGCGGGGCGCCTTCTACCCGGCCGGGTGTCCCACGCGGCTGTGGCTGGAGGAATACGCGGCACGGTTCGCGACCGTCGAGATCAACAACGCCTTCTACCGGCTGCCCTCCCGCGAGACCTTCGAGGCCTGGCGGGAGCGCACCCCGCCGGGCTTCGTGGTCGCGGTCAAGGCCAGCCGCTACCTCACCCACATCAAACGGCTGAAGGACCCCGAGGAGCCGGTCCACCGCCTGATGAGCCACGCGGCGGGCCTGGGCGACCGCCTGGGCCCCGTCCTGCTCCAGCTCCCGCCGACCCTGCGCGCCGACCCGGACCTGTTGGACGCCTGCCTGGCCTGCTTCCCGCCCGCCACCAGGGTCGCCGTCGAACCCCGCCACGACTCCTGGTGGACCCCCGAAATCCGCAAGGTCCTTGAGACCCGGTCAGCCGCCCTGTGCTGGGCCGACGTCCTCTCCCGCCCGGCGACACCCTTGTGGCGCACCACGGAGTGGGGCTACGTCCGCTTCCACCAGGGCCGCGCCCGAGCCTGGCCCCGCTACGGCCGACGGTCCCTGAAGACGTGGGCGGAACGGATCGCTGACACGTGGTCCGACGGGGAGGACGTGTACGCGTACTTCAACAACGACCCGAACGCGGCGGCGGTACAGGATGCGGTGGTGTTCGCCAGGGCGGCGAGAACGGCGGGGCTGGCGCCTACACGGACGCCTTAGCCGACTGCTGCCGCGGCCTCCGGCTCGCCGGCCCTCCGACGGGCTGCGCCTGCCGGCTGCCGAACCGGGCCCCTCCTCTGAGCCGTCCCCGTCTCAGCCCTCCCGTCTCAGCCCTCCCGTCTCAGCCCTCCCCGCCCCATCCGTCCCCGTCTCATCCGTCCCCGTAAGCCGCCCTCAGGGCGTCCCGCACAGCGACCAGGGCCGCGGTCTCGTCCAGCCCGAGCCTCCGTACCCGCTCGACGTACGCCTGAGCAGCCGCCGCAGCCTCGCGTTCCGCCGCCGAGCCCGCCGCGGCGATGTACGTCCCGTTGCGGCCCCGCGTCTCGATCACCCCGTCCCCTTCCAGCGCCCGGTACGCCTTGGCGACCGTGTTCGCGGCCAGGCCGAGCGATTCGGCGAGCCCCCGCACGGTCGGCAGCCGGTATCCGACCGGCAGCACACCCGAGCGCGCCTGCTCGGAGATCTGCGCCCGCACCTGCTCGTACGGCGGGGCGCTGTCATCGATGTGGATCTTCAAGGTCACGTGGGCGATTGTCCCGTACCCGAGCGAAAATGAGAGGCACCGGGAAGCATCTCCCGCATAGCCTCCGCTCATATGACCATGACTGTGCGCGACCTCCGCCCCGGGGTGCGGGCCGACTTCGAGGGCTTCGCCCTGGTCCGCCACCTCGCTCTCCCGTTCTACCTCGTCACCCCGGACTCCCTCGTCTACGACCTCACCCACGCCCACCCCGCCTCCCACTTCCGCCCCCTGGTCGCGGAGGAGGACGGCGAGATCGTGGGCACCGCCCAGGTCGGGATCGTCCACGACAGCCCGGAACCGGGGCAGGGCTACGTCAACGTGTACGTGCACCCGGAGCGCACGGGGCGCGGCGCCGGCACAGGTCTGGTCCGCGCCGCCGAGGAGTACCTGGCCGGTGTCGGGGCGACCAAGCTCTTCGCCTGGGTCCTGGACGAGCCCGGCAACCGCGCCTTCGCCGAACGGCACGGCTACCGCGGCAGCCGCTCCGCCCACTTCCTGCGCCTGGATCTGACGATCGGCGCCCTGCCCCCGCGCCCGCCCCTGCCGGCCGGGGTCGAGCTGCGTACCGGTGCCGACTTCGCGGACGACCCGCGCCCGGTGTTCGAGCTGGACTCGGAGACGATGTCGGACGAACCGAGCGACATCGACTACGAGTTCACGGACTACGAGGCCTGGTTGGAGGGGACCTGGCACCACCCGCTCTTCAGCCCCGAACTGACCTCGATCGCCGTGGCCGACGGCCGCCCGGTCGCCTTCAGCGCGGCCCGCACCGACGGCGGCACCCGCTACGGCACCGTCATGACCGGCACCGCCCGCGCCTTCCGCGGCCGCGGCCTCGCCAAGCTCGCCAAGGCCGACTCCCTGCACCGCGCCCGCGAGGCGGGTCTCACCGAGGCGTTCACCGGCAACGACGCCGGCAACGGCCCGATGATCGCGGTCAACAAGTGGTTCGGTTACGAGATCTGCGCGACGGAGGTGCGCTATGTCCGTGAACTCGGCTGAGCCGACGCGCCACGTGGAGGTCGTCCTCGTCAAGGCGGGCCGCACGAAGATCCGTTATCAGAGCGTGCTGCTGGCCGACGACGGCACCCGGATCGCCGTACGCGCCCCCTGGGCCGGCACCGGCACCCGCGACTTCGGCTTCGTCCGCTTCGAGCCGGGCGACGTCTTCACCGAGTACTACTGGCGTGACCGCTGGTACGCGGTGAAGGAGGTCCGGGACGCGGCCGGCGCGCTGAAGGGCTGGTACTGCGACATCACCCGCCCGGCCACGCTCTCCGGTACGGAACTCGTGGTCGAGGACCTCGACCTGGACCTGTGGGTCTCGGGCGACGGCACGGACGTACGCCGTCTGGACGAGGACGAGTTCGCCGAGAGCGGTCTCGCGGACCGGGATCCGCGAGCAGCGGCCGCCGCCGCGACAGCCCTGGACGAGCTGGAGGCCCTGGCCCGAGGGGACGGCCTGGAGACGCTGCTCGCGTGACCCGCGTGACCGCATGACCACGGACCGACTGACCGCATGACCGCATGACCGCATGACCAGGTGACCGCGTGACCAGGTGACCGCGTGACCGCCTGACCCGCATGACCGCCTGACCGCGTGGCCGAGTGATGGCGGAACCGCGCACGGCTCACACCGTCGCCACCACCGCGTACCGCTCGTCGTCCACGGCCCTTCCCCACAGCAGCGCGTCGTCCGACAGCCGGTCCACGCGCACCTGCCCGGCCAGCGGGGCGAGGAGGGCGGTGAGCCGGTCGGCGGGTATGCCGACCGGGGTGACCGTGCCCCACACACCCTCGATCAGGACCAGCCGCCCTCCCCCACTGCCGAAAGCGTGGGAGGTGCCCCCAGGGCGCAGCAACTCCGCCAGTGCCGCAGGGCCCGGCCGGGGTCGGGCAGCGCCCACAGCACATGCCGGACGAGCACCACGTCGAACCGCTCCTCCCCCACCGGCGGTTCCGCCGCGTCACCGACGAGGAACACCGCGTCACGTCCGGCGAGTTTGGCGCGGGCGAGAGCCACCATGTTCGAGGACCGGTCCACACCGGTGACGCGGTGTCCTTGCTCGGCCGCGAGGAGTGAGAGGCTGCCGGTGCCGCAGCCGAGGTCGAGGACGTCGGCGGCGCGCCCGGGCAGCCAGCCGCGCAGCCGCTCGGCCCAGGCGCGGCGCACGTCGGGGGCGCGCAGGCCGTGGTCCGGCTCGTCGTCGAAGGAGGCCGCCCGGGCGTCCCAGTCGATGTCCGTCGAGGTCGTGGAGTCACTCTGGTTCGTCATGTGCCCAAGAGTGACACCCGCCACTGACAGTCGAATCGTGACAGCGGCCACTGACAGACCGGCAATCGATGAGGAACTCTCCCTGCACGGGTCTACCTCCGCGAGAACGCGGAACTCGTAGTCCCCGAAGGAGGCAGCCATGCGCCGTATGACCGTGCAGAAGCCCCTGAAGAAGACGGACTCAAGGGTCCGCGAGGAGGCCGACGACCGCCCCGCGGGACGGCCGGAGGTCCGCAAGGACATCGCACGCACCTGGTGGCCGGACGGGTGAGGGCCGAAGTCCCCTCAGTCCAGCCAGTCCAGCCGCTTCACTCCGATGAGTCGACAGTGAATCCACAGCGGGATCCGTTCGGTCGTCCAAGCGCGCACGGCACTTCCTGATCCCAGTCCGAACCCTCCCCCAAGACAGACATGAAGATCACCTCGGACCGCCCCACCGGGCGGTTTCGCGGTTCCTGGGGTCCGGCACACTTCACCTCACCATGCGGGCCGCAGCGGACCACGGGGAGCGATACGCGCCAACTGATCACGCAACACGCCCATCTCCCCCTCGCCCAGCAGCTCGACCCACACCTCCACGGCTTCCGCCGCCGCCTCCTCCGCCGCCCGCGTGCAGGCCCACCCCTGCTCGGTCAACACGACCAGCCGGGCCCGCGCGTCCTGGGGATGCGGCCGCCGCTCCGCGTATCCCTTGCGCACGATCTCGTCGACCAGCTGGCTCGCGGCCTGCTTGGTCACACCGAGGTGGGCCGCGAGGTCGGTGACGGTCGCACCGCCCGGGGCGAGCCGGGCGAAGGCGAATCCGTGCGCGGGCCTGAGGCCCTCGAAGCCACGGGCGACCACACCCTCGTTGATGCGGTGCGTGAGCTCACCGGCAACGGCGAGCAGGGCGGCTGACAGGGCCATGGCTTCGGAATTCTGCACGGAGGCATTGAAACACTCTTGACCGGTTGGTCAAGCAGCTTGACTATAGGAGCGATCGCACAGTCAAGCAACTTGACCATCTCACCTCAGGAGACAGCCATGCCCGTCGTCCGCCTATCCGAAGCCACGACCCACGAGATCCACGGTGCCCGTTTCATCTCGTACGCCACTCCCCTCACCGGCAGCAAGGAGTTGTGCGCCTGGCGGGGCGAGATTCCCGCAGGAACCAAAGCCCCCGCCCACACGGTCAACCGTGAGGAGATCTTCCATCTGCTCATCGGCGAGCTCCTGATCACGCTCGACGGCCGCACCGACCGGATCACGGCGGGCGACACGGTGATCATCAACCCAGGAGCGACCCTGAGCGTGGAGAACCCGACGTCCGCGACCGCGATCTCCTGGGTCACCACCTCCATCGGCCTGGAGGCCGAACTGGCCGACGGCACCCGGATCACGCCCCCATGGGCCAACTGACCCCTGCGGGACCTGGGACTTCTGCGGGACCTGGGACCTCTACGGGACCTGGGACCCCTGCGGGACCTGGGACCTCTACGAGACCGAGGTCAGCCCGGACCGTATCGGCCAGTCCGGTCAGCCCGGACCGTATCGGTCAGTCCGCAGAGCCGCTGGACCCACGGCCTCCTGCCCGAAGCGCCGACGGGCGCGGTCCGCGGCGGCTTCGGCTGCGCGGGCGCGGGCGTCACCGGGGTCCAGGGAGAGCTGGCGGTAGGCGCTGCCGGCCGGCAGCAGACCGTCGGCGCGGATCGCGAAAGCACGCACCCGTGCTCGCTGCAACCCGAGGGCGGTCAACAACCCCAGGGCGGTGGTGGCGAGTGCGGGTGAGTGGTTGGTGGGTTCCGGCAGCCCGCGAGTACGCGTGGTGGAGCTGCGGTCGGCGTACCGCACGGTGAGGGCGAGCCGGGTCGCGATCCGGCCTTCGCCGCGCAGGCGCCTGCCGATCTGCTCGGCGAGCCCCAGGACGGCTCGGTGATGCCGTGCCGGATCAAGGCAGTCCCGCTCGAATACGAGGTCGGCAACCAGGTGGTCGGCGGCCTGCCCGTCGGGAACCCAGGTGGTGTCGCCCGGGGCGGACGCGTCGGCCGCCATGGAAGCAAGCATGCGGTTGTTGGCGAGCCCGGCGCTGCTGTCGATGTCGTAGAAGAGCTTCAGCCTCATCATCGCCGTCTGGACCATGTCGTACGGAGACAGGTCGAAGTATCTGAGCGCCGAGGTCAGGTCGAGCTGGACGGCGTCCGGCGGGACGGCCTGGACATGAGGCGTGATGCCGGACATCAGTTCGATCATGTCGCCGTACTGGGCCTCGCTCAGAGCGGCGTGCAGGTGGAGGTGGGCGATGTGCCGCTGACGCGCGCTCACCCCGGCCCCCGCCCCGGCGCCACGGCGGGGGCCGGGGCGGTCCGTGGCGCCTGGTCGATGCGGGGGGCGCCGGGCTCGCCGACACAGAGGAATCGGACGCACGAACTTCGCGACATGCCGCCCACCTCCAACCACAGGGCCAGTTCCCCCGCCCTGCGACCACCGTATCGAACTTAATTCGAACACCGCGACTCGGCAGGCGCGGTGGAACGCCGACCGACTGAGACTGAGCGCGATAGTTGGCCCTTGAGCACGCTAGTTGGCCTCTGTGCGCGGAAGTTGGCCCGCAGGGTAGCGCCTGGTCCGTTCCGATCAGGGTGGTTTGCTGGTTCCGCCGTATCGAGGAGGTTCTGCGCGGTGCCCTTGAGGCATGCCGGGTGCCGATAAGGGGTGCGTGTGGTCCCACTGCTGTGGGTTCGAAGAGTTGGTCGCGCCGTACGCGGCGGCCTGCGGGGAGGCCCTCGACCCGCGTCCTGATTGGGCGAGCAGGTGGACGGCGACCTGGCGGGTCGGCGGGGACGAGATCGTGTGTGCTGTACGTGACCTGGCCATGTTCCCCTGGGGGCAGGCCCAGCCTGTTCGTGCGTTCTCGTGGCGTCCGGGGCAGCGCCATCGGCCCGGGCTGGCGTTCATGCAGGCGACGGGGCGTGGGCATGGCTTCGAGAGCCTGGCCGAGCGCAGAACGCTGACGGTTTTGGACTTCTGTGGCGGAGTCCGGGATGTGTTGTCGCAGCCCTTCAGCCTGCGGTTCTTCGACTCGGGCCGCCGACGGGAGCACATCCCCGACTTCCTGGTCGCCACCGCAAAGTTGGCGCTGCTGATCGACGTTCGCCCGGCCCATTTGGTGAAGGAGTCGGACGTCACCGTGTTCGCCGCCACCGCCCGTGTCGCGGCTTGTGCCGGCTGGCGGTATCAGGTGGTGACGGGCTGGCGGGGCGGCGTCGTGGACGCGGTGGAGGCCTTAACGCGGGGGCGTCGTCCGCGAATAGATCCACGTGCCGTCCTCCAGCGGTCCGACCAGGTCGAAGGCCAAGCGCCGCCGCCAGAGCAGGCGCAGCAGATGGTTCCTCGCTGGCACCGGCCACAAGGTCGCAGCGATCAGCTCCCGGAAGCGACGGGGGCCGACTGCCGCCGCGAGCAGCTGCTCCTCCAGACCCAGCGGATCCCCCGGTTGCGTCATGACCACTGACGCGGGTGGCCGCACACCGCTGGTCGAGGAGCTGTCCGAGCATGATCTGGCCCGGGCGCGAGTCCGGCTGGAGCACGTGCTGGAGGTCGAGACCGGGTTTCGCAGCGGCAGCCGCCACTGGGCCCGCCCGGGAGAGCCCCGTCCTGCCTTTGACCCGGCGAGGACCAGCTTGGGCGAGCGCCGGCGGGCCAAGGTCGCCGAGCTCGGCATGCTGTCGGAGATCGAGGCCGCCCAGCTCGGACTGGAGTCGGTCAGCGAGCGCACCCTGAAGCGGATGGCCGCCCGCTATCGGGAGTCCGGCCTGGCCGGGCTGGCCGACGGACGGTGGACCCGGCAGGCCGGCGGACATCCTTCGGTGACAGCCGAGGTGGAGGAGGCGATCCGTGCGGTGCACGAGCAGTGTCTGCGCCGGTCGCGGATCAGCATGGCCTCGCGGGAGCGGTTGATCCACCAGTACGTGCGGGAGGTCTTCCCCGACCGGGAGGTGCGGGTGCCGCACCGCACGACGCTGGCGCGGGTGTGGCGGGAGTGGTTCGGGCCAGGCGGGGCCCGCCAGCGCCGCTCCGCAGACCGAGGTCGCGAGTCTGGGGCAGCAGGTATCCACCCAGCGCTTCTTCAACGACGTCCGGGCCACCGTCCTCGCCCTGCGCGGCGGCTGGTCCACCGCCCGCGAGGCCCTCCCACACGGCACAGAGACCGAGGCCCTCGCAGCACACAGCGAAGCCATCAGCCCCCTGGGTGCCCAGCGCACCGCCTCCATGGGCAACGGCCGAGTAGCCCGCGCCTTCGGACAGCTGCCCGCCGACCCACTCCACGCCGCGGCCATGCTGGCCCTGTCGGTTGCCATCCTCGACGATCCGCAAGGGCCGAACACCCTCCTGGAGCTGATGTCCGGCCTGTCCTCCACCAGTACCACCCACATCCGCCTGCGCGCACTCTCCCAGCACTGCTCACCGGCCATGAGCGCCGTAATCCGCACCGGCGTACGAGTCCGCCACAAGAACGTCGGAAAGCCCGCTTTCTTCCCGCAACCCGCAACCCACCGCGGCCGGCTCGACCCTCGCGCCATCCCCGCTGTCCTGCCCGAACACTGGGCCGCCCCGCTCGATGACCTCGACGCCCCGAAACGGCTCCTGCGCAGGGACGCGACGATTCGCCTCGTCCAGATGGCCACCGGCCACACCCGCCTCGCCGCCGCCCGCTACCTCGGCGTCCCTCTCGGCGCCCTGCACCCAGGTCGCCGAAATCGCCATCGCTGAAAGTCACTCTGGATCCGGGTCCGGCGTTCGGGTTGTTGATTGGAGAATGTGAGCGCCGTGGTCGATGGAGAGCTGTCCCGGTGTGCAGGCGGTGTGACCTGCCGTTGCCCTACTCGTGAGGCGAGGGGGCCTGGAGGTGCTTGGCGTTGTTGTCCTGGCTGGCTGCCCAGGAAGCGAGCAGGGTGAGGTTGTCGTGGGAGGTGGTGCCCGGTTCGGCGGTGTAGGTGATCATGGTCAGGCCGGGTTCGGCGGCCGGTTCAAGGAGGTCGTAGCGCAGGTCGAGGTCGCCGACGACGGGGTGGTGGAAGTGTTTGGTGCCGCGGCCGTAGGCGCGTACGTCGTGGCGGGCCCACAGTCGGCGGAAGATGTCGCTGCGGGTGGACAGCTCCCCGATGAGGTCGGTGAGGTTGCGGTCGTAGGGGGTGGCGCCGGCGGCGGCGCGCAGGTGGGCGGTGAGGTCGTCGGCGACGCGGTCCCAGTCACGCCAGAACCGCTCGGCCTGGGGGTCGAGGAAGGTGAACCGGGCCAGATTCGGCGCTGTGCGCACGTCGGTGTAGATGACGCTGTACAGGGCCCGGGCCAGGGGGTTGGCGGCGACCACGTCGAGGGTGGGGCTGCGCACCAGGGCGGGGACGCCGACGAGGGCGTCCAGGACGGTCTGCAGCTGCGGGGCGATCGCCGCGGGCGGGGTACGCCTGGGCCGGGAGGGAGTGGCAGCCGCATGTCCGGCGCGGGCGAGGTCGATCAGGTGGGCCTGTTCGGTCTCGTCGAGCTGCAGTGCGCGGGCGATGGCGTGCACGACGCTGTCGGAGGCGTTGGTGAGTGCGCCGCGTTCCAGGCGGATGTAGTAGTCGACGCTGAGCCCGGCCAGGGCGGCGACCTCTTCGCGGCGCAGGCCGGGCACGCGCCGCTTGCGTCCGGCCACAGGCAGCCCGACTGACTGGGGGCTGATCCGAGCCCTGCGGGAGGCGAGGAATTCCTGGATCTGGCGGCGATGGTCCATGTCTTCCACGGTAGGCACCCCGTTCGTGGTTAAGGAGGACTTGCCAGTACCCCCTTCAACACGTCCTGCCGCACTGCGCGCGATGTTGGTTGCCTGGATGCCATGACGAACAAGACCACGGCTGCAGCCCCGGCACGGGTAGCTGCGCCTCCCGCGTCCGCTCCTGGCGCGCGCGGCATGAACGGACCGTTGACGCTGCTGTTCGCGCTGGCCGGCGGTGCCGCGGTCGGCAACCTGTACTGGGCCCAGCCGCTGCTGAACACGATCGCCGGCTCGCTGCACATCAGCCCCGGCTCGGCCGGGCTGCTGGTTACCGTGACGCAGATCGGCTACGCGATCGGAGCGTTCTTGGTGGTACCGCTGGGTGACCGGCTCAACCGGAGCCGGCTCATCCCGGTGATCATGCTGGCGTCGGCTCTCGCCCTGGCGGCCAGTGCCGTCGCTCCGGGCTTCACGGCGCTGCTGGTGACCTTCGCACTGGTAGGGGTGACGACGGTGGCCGGGCAGCTGCTGATCCCGCTGGCGGGCGATCTGGCGCGTGACGACCAGCGCGGCCGGGTCGTCGGCACTGTCGCATCCGGCATCCTGATCGGCATTCTCGTCTCCAGGGCGATCAGCGGCGTGGTCGCCGACGCCTTCGGCTGGCGCACCATCTACTGGGCGGCCGCCGCTCTCATGGTGGTTCTCGCCGCGGTCCTGGCCCGTGTGCTGCCGACGATGCCGTCGCGGACCTCCACCAGCTACCCGGCCCTGCTGGCATCGGTGATCACCGCCGTGCGCCGTCACCGGTCGGTGCAGGTCACGCTGGTCCTGGGAGCCGTCACGATGATGGTGTTCACCCTGTTCTGGACCGCCCTGACCTTCCTGCTCAGCGCCGCCCCCTTCGACTGGTCGGCCACCCAGATCGGTCTGCTCAGTCTCGTCGGCCTGGCCGGCGCCCTGGTCGCCCAGCGGGCCGGCCGTCTGCACGACCGCGGCTGGTCGGTGCCGGCCACCGGCGCGGGATTGCTGCTGGCCCTGGCCTCGGTCCTGCTCAGCGCCACCGGCGCTCACTCGATCGTCATCGTGCTGATCGTGGTCCTGCTGCTGAACACGGCGATACAGGCGGTCAACGTTCTCAACCAGACCCGGCTGATGAGCATCGAGCCCCAGAGCCGCAGCCGGCTGAACACTGCCTTCGTCACCTGCAACTTCATCGGCGGCACCATCGGCTCCGCGCTGGCGGCCGCCCTGTGGCAGACCGGCGGATGGGCCCTGGTGATGGGCGGCGCCGCCGTCCTGTTCGTCCTCGCTCTGATCGTCTGGGCGGTGACGCGACGGACCCTGTCGCTCACCTGACTGACGCTTCCCCCACGACCCACGACCCACGACCCGGACGCCTGCCGCAGATCAGCCCAGCCCTGCAGAACGCCCACCACGAACAGGGCACCTCTCTGCTGGCGTTCCCCTGAGAAAGGACCACCATGGCCCTCGGAACTGCAATCATCGTCGGCGTCGGACCCGACTTCGGCCTGGCGCTCACCCGCACGTTTGCCGATGCCGGACACCCGGTCGCGATGCTCGCCCGTGACAAGGCGAAGCTGGACACCTACGCCACCGAACTCACCACCACCAGCCGGGACGTGCGCGGCTACGCCGCAGACGCAGCCGACCCCGACAGCCTGCGCGCCGCGCTGCACACCGCGATCTCCGAGCTGGGCGCACCGGACGTGCTCGTCTACAACGCCGGCGTGGTCCGCGAGGACCAGCCTGTAGGCGGCGACGATAAGGACTGGGCCGACGTCACCGCCGTCAACGTCCTGGGAGCCCGGGTCGCGGCCGACGCCGTCCTGCCCCATCTGCGTGAAGGCCGCGGAAGCCTGCTGTTCACCGGCGGCGGTCTCGCGCTGTTCCCCTCCCCGCAGTACACGTCGCTGTCCATCGGCAAGGCCGCATTGCGCGCGTACGTCCAGGCCCTGCACACCCATGTGGCAGGAACGGGCGTGCACGCCACCAGCATCACGATCGCCGGAGCCATCGGCGGCGGCGAGGAACGCTTCGACCCGGCCGTCCTCGCCCAGGCATACCTCGACCTGCACCACCAGCCCGAGGCCGAGTGGCGGCACGAACTGCTGCGCGACTGACCCGGCACTGTGCCGGGTTGCACGTCAACGACGTAAGGGCCGCCCATCGGGCCGCGGCGCGAGCCGACGAGGCCGAGCCCGGCCCCTGCACCCCTTAAGCGACCAGGAAGAGCCACACGAGCAAAGAGGCCCACCACTACGGACGCGTGCCCCTCCCGCCGACGTCCTGGACACATACGGTGCCCTGCCGAGCGAGCTCGTCGGGCGCCCCAACGGCAATAGCACCGATAAGCAATCCCTTGGGACATCTCATGAATCAGACGACTGCGCAGATCTTCGACCTATCGGAACAGGTCGCGATCGTCACGGGCGCAGGAAACGGCATCGGCGCGGCCATCGCCTCGCGTCTCGCCGACGCCGGCGCACATGTCGTCGTGGCCGACATCAGCGAGGAAGCCGCGAGAAGGACCGCCGACGCGATCCAGGCAGAAGGCGGCACGGCTGCCTCCTTCAGGGCTGACGCGACCTCGATCCCCGACAGCGAGGCCCTCGTGCGCTTCGCCGAGTCCCGGTTCGGGCGCCTGGACACGCTGGTCAACAACGCCGGCGTCTACAGCTACGTGCCGCTGCTCGACCTCTCCGAGGCGCAGTGGGACCGCATGATCGACGTCAATATGAAGGGGCTGATGTTCCAGAGCCAGGCATTCGTGCGCGCTCTGCGCGCACGAGAGCGCCCCGGGACGATCATCAACCTCGCCTCCACCGGCGGATTCAAGCCGAACATCGACTTCGAGACCTACGACGCCTCCAAGGGCGGAGTCGTCATGCTCACCAGGTCGCTCGCGCTGAACCTCGCCAAGTTCGGCATCCGGGTGAACGGGATCGCGCCCGGACTGATCCGCACTCCCGGTGTGGACGCGATGGACGACTCCTCGAGTGAGAACGTCAACCAGATCATCGAACGCGTCCCGCTGCGGCGGCTCGGGGAGCCCGACGACGTCGCGAAGGTCGCGCTCTTCCTGGCGAGCGACGCCGCGAGCTACATGACCGGCAGCATCGTCGCCGTCGACGGAGGCAACCTCATCGGATGACGAGGCCCGGCACTGACGTCCACACGTCCGGCAAGTCCGGCCCAGCAAAGACGTGAGGGGCCTCCCGGCACCTGCCGGGAGGCCCCTCACGCACGTGCCGTCACTCGCCCATGCGGCGGTCGGCACGGCCGGAGGGCGGCCCTTCACCGCTCACAACGCGATGTCCGTCTCCTCAGCCAGCACCTGGAGGAGGCGGTCCTGGAACGCCTCGTCGTGCACGGCGCGGTGCGGCTGCTGCCGCTGGCGGTGGTACCAGTACCCGCCTGTGGTCAGCGCCTCGGGATCGTTGCTCGTCGCGAGCCACTCTTGCGTGCGGTGGCCGAGTTCCAGATCGTCCGGCGCACCTGGTCCGCCCATCTTGGTCGGCACCCAGCCCGGGTCCACGGCGTTGCTCAGCACGCCGGGGCGCAGGCGGGCCACGGCGGCTGCGAGGGTGGTGACGAACAGCTTGCTGTCGGAGTACGAGCCCGCGCTCGAGCCCTGCCAGTCGACCCCGTTCAGCGAGGGATGCCCGCCGAAGTGCGAGCCGCTGCTGAGATACACCAGCCGGCGCGGTGAGTGCAGCAGGGCCGTGAGCAGGTAAGGGGCGATGATGTTGACCGGCATGACGGGGCGTCCGCTCCACACGCCGGCATTGTGGATGACCGCATCGAGCGGTTCGGCGTCGTTCAGCTCGGCGGCGATACGCCGAACCGCGTCACGGTCGGTGAAGTCGCCGAGCATCAAGTGAGCCCCGCGGCCGACCAGCGTGTCGAGAACTGCTGCACGCTCAAAGTTGCGGGCGTGGACGATGACGTCGTGTCCTGCGGACAGCAGGGATTCGGCCGCGGCGCGTCCGAGACCGTCCGCGGAACCGGTCACCAGGATCCGGCTCACGAACGCACCACCCTGTCCAAGTCTGCTTCTCGCATCTGGGTGTTCCTTCCCTTCGTCGCAGCCGGCCGGGTCCGGTCGGGCTGCGTTGGAGTGCCGTCGTGCCGCCGGGCGTGAAGTCGCACGGCGGCACGAGGAGGAGTTGGCGGGAGCTGTAGGGGGGCTCAGGCGGCGAAGACCTGCTTCGCGACCGTGATCGCGGTCATGGCCTTGGGCCAGCCGGCGTAGAAGGCGAGGTGGGTGATCGCTTCGATGAGCTCGGTCTCGGTGACGCCGTTGTCCTTGGCTCGTCCGAGGTGGAAGGCGAGCTGGTCGGCGTCGCCGCCGGCGATGAGGACGGCGACGGTGATCAGGCTACGGTCGCGGGCGGTCAGGCCGGGACGGTTCCACACGTCCTCGAACAGGACGTCGTCGGTGAGCTCGGCGAGCTTGGGGGCGATGTCGCCGATCGTGCGGCGTCCGCCGCCGACCTGCTTCGGCTGGTCAGTCATGCACATTCCTTCTGGGCAGGGGGTCGGGTCAGCGGCTGCGGGGGCGGTTGTACTGGTCGTCGGTGACGGGCTCGTTCCAGGTGGTTTCCTTGCTGCCGTCGCCCTTGCCCTCCCACATGGCGATGTGCTCCATGAACCGGTCGGAGGTGGCGCCGTGCCAATGCTCCTCCCCCGGTGGGCAGGTAACGGTCTGGCCGGGGTGGGCCTCGAAGACCGTGCCGTCACGCGTGCCGATCAGGGCGATACCCGAGACCACGTGCAGGGTCTGGCCCAGCACGTGAGAGTGCCAGTGGGTGCGGGCTCCGGGGGAGAAGCGGACCAGGTTGGCGCGCATCCGGGACGGCTCCTGGCCGGCGTAGATCACGTCGAACCAGACGTCGCCGGTGAACCAGTCCGCAGGGGCCTTGACGGTGGCCTGCGGGGTGACGAATTCCATGATGTCTCTCTTCAGCGAATGCGGTGTTCAGTCAGTGGACGCCATAGCGAGCGGGCGTGAGGGTCACACCTGCAGCAGGGCCTTGATCGCCCGGCGTTCGTCCATGGCCTTGTACGCCTCGGCGGCCTCGTCCAGGGGGAGGGCGAGGTCGAAGACCTTGCCGGGATCGATCTCCCGCTTGAGGATCAGGTCGATCAGCTGGGGCAGGTACTGGCGCACCGGGGCGGGGCCGCCGTGCAGGTGGACGTGGGAGAAGAACAGGTGCTGTCCGTCCAGGGCGACGTCGTGGGCCATGCCGACGAAGCCGACGTGCCCGCCGGCACGGGTGGAGCCGATCGCCTGCAGCATCGACTGCTGGGTGCCCACCGCCTCGATGACCGAGTGCGCGCCCAGGCCACCGGTCAGGTCCTTGATCTGGGCCACGCCCGCCTCGCCGCGCTCGGTGACGATGTCGGTGGCACCGAATTCACGGGCCAGGCTCTGCCGGGATGCGTGTCGACTCATCGCGATGATCCGCTCCGCACCAAGCTGCCTGGCAGCCAGGACGCCGAGCAGGCCGACCGCGCCGTCACCGACCACCGCAACCGTCTTCCCCGGACCGGCTTGGGCCGCGACGGCGCCGAACCAGCCGGTCCCCAGCACATCGGAGGCCGCCAGGAAGCTGGGAATCAGATCCTCGGACGGCATCTCAGAGGTGGCGACCAGCGTGCCGTCGGCGAGCGGAACGCGCATGTACTGCGCCTGTGCACCGCCCACCAGCTCGCGGTGGACACAGGAGGACTGATAGCCGCCCTGGCAGATCTCGCAGGTGTTGTCGGAGGCGAAGAACGAACCGATCACGAACTGACCCGGCCGGACGTTCTTGACCTCGCTACCCACCTCCTCGACAACACCCACATACTCGTGGCCCATCGCAGTGGGGCCCTCCACGGCCTCGGCCCCGCGATAAGGCCACAGGTCCGACCCGCACACGCAACTCGCCGACAGCCGGATCACCGCGTCGGTCGGATGAAGGATCTTGGGGTCCTCGCGCTGTTCCACACGGACATCCCCGGGGGCGTGCATCACAACACCACGCATGGATACTGCTCCTCACAAGCTTTGATCGGCCGCTGGAGGCACTCCCCGAGGTCACCGGCCATTCAAGACCGAGTGCCGCGCCCGGGGACGCAAGGCGCTTCCGGCCGACCCCGCTGTCACCCGAATCGCCCGCCCAAGGCGGCCCGTACTCAAGACTGCGACCTCCACCCGCCCCCGCCAGCAGCGCAAGCAGAGGAGATCTACACCCTCCAGATAACCCGTTCCACGCTCCGATAGGCAGGCCCTGCGAAGGGGGCCCTGACAGGGCATCCCTCCCGCCAAAAGCACCCCGTGACTGCCGGATGTGACGCGGACGCGGTCACGCAGGCCGGGGTGACCAGCAGTCGGAGTCGACCCGGGCCTCTTGCTGAGTGGCGGCTCAGCTGGCCAGAGGTCTCAGTGCATCGGCGGCCGGTCGCCCTGCTTCGGGGCAGCGTTCAGTGGGTGGTGTACCCGCCGTCGACGGGCAGGGCTACGCCCACCACGAAGCTGGCGCCCGGGCTGCACAGCCACAGGGCAGCGGCAGCGACCTCCTCGGCCTGGCCGAGGCGCCCGATGGGTTGCTCGCTCATGATTGCGGCCATGGCTTCGGCCTGCCCCTCGAGCATGTCGGCGACCATAGGGGTCTCGATCACGCCTGGGCACACGGCGTTGATGCGGATGCCCTTCGGTGCGTACTCGACCGCGGCGCTCTTGGTCAGGCCGATCACCCCGTGCTTAGAGGCGTGGTAGGCGGCGCGCTCGGGCAGGCCGACCAGCCCGCCGAGGGAGGAGCAGTTGACGACGGCGCCGGAGCCCTGGGTGCGCATCTGGCGCAGCTCGTGCTTCTGGGCCGCCCACACACGCGCAGGTTGACAGCGTTGACGCGGTCGAAGTTCTCGGCCGTCTCGTCGGCGGCGTCCGAGGGCGGAACCTGGATACTGGCCGCTGTTCCAGGACCCCGCGCGGCCGGTCAACATGGCCCGCTACCAGTTCCTGAATCCCGGCGCCGCGCAGTACATGACCGAACTCGACCACCAGAGGGCCGCGGCTGCCGCCCTCCTCCGCACCGAGGCCGGGCAGGACCCGTACAACCGCGACCTCACGGACCTGATCGGCGAACTCTCCACCCGCAGCGAGGACTTCCGCTCGCTGTGGGCCGCGCACGACGTGCGCCTGCACCACTCCGGCCTGAAGCGCTTCCACCACCCTGCGATCGGCGACCTCACCCTCGCCTTCGAAGCGTTTCCCGTGCCGACCGACCCCGGTCTGACTCTCACTGCGATGAGCGCCGAGCCCTGCGGCCCATCGGAAGATGGCCTCAAACTGCTCGCCAGCTGGGCCGCCACACTCGACGGAATCCACCAACCGGACAAGAGGGCCAGCAACGATCAAGGCGCCGCACACCGGCCCTGAGCGGCTCCCGCAGCGCCGCAGCCAAGGAGCTGAGGGAGCGGGGCTGCGCCTGACACAAGCAGCATGTCGGACTGAGCACCCTAGTTGTCTATCGGTGCCAACTACGGCGCTCAGTCACACCGACTTCGGGTCGAGCCGTCGGCCGGCCCGCAGGAGCGTCGCCGCCGCTCGCGACGGCACCGCTGGTGGTCGCGCGGCGCAACGAGCACACCTCCCTTCTCCGCGACCGGTTCCGGCAAGCCGTCGACGAAGGCGACCTGCCTCCCGACACCGATCCTGAACTACTCGCCCGCTACCTCATGACCGTGGCGAACGGCATCGCCGTCCAAGCCGCCGGCGGCGCCTCACGCGACGACCTCCAGCAGGTGGCCGACATGGCCCTGCGAAGCCGGCCACCCGCCTGACGGCTCTGACCAGCCCTGACCGGCTGGCCCGCGTACCCGCATGGGACCAGCGCGCCGTCGGCCTGTGGGGCGGTCGACTGCTAGTCGGTCGAGACCCGCTTGTAGACCAGGTTCGCTACCGAGGGCGCCTTCCGTACGGAGAATCGGACCCTGCCTGTCATCAAACCCTGTCAGCAATCACCATCGGATCTGATGGGATTCGCGGCGCCGCGGACCCCCGGATCGCACGGGTTCATTGGACGCATCTGCTGCCTGTCGGCGAACGATCGTATTCCGACGGACGCGGGCGCGGATGCGAGCCGGTCCCGCGGCGTCGTCAGGCTTGCGCGGAGGACCGAGCGCCCCCTCCTGACGCCCGGCTGGTCAGGCATGGTGCCGGATTCAGGAGCGGCCAGGCTCGTTGCAGGCAGTCCAGATGAGGCGACGGACGAGTTCACCGGTGCGCTGGGCGGGGCCCTGGGGGCCGAGGGCGGCGGCGGTGACGTAGACACCGTTGAGAATGAGGACCAGATCGTCGGCGAGCCCCTCGGGATCGGAAGCGCAGGCGTCGGCTGCCAAGTCACGCATCCACTGGCGGACCCTCTGCTCGTGGGTGACCGCCACGCGGTGTGCGGAGTGCTGCGGGTCGGGGAACTCGGTATGGGTGTTGAGCATGGGACAGCCACGGAAGGTGGGCAGTCTGGTCTCCTCGATGACGGCCGTAAAGATCGCGAGGAGTTTCTCGCGCGGGTCGTCGACCTGGTCGGAGACCTGGCGCATACGCGCGAACCAGGCGTCGGCGCGCTCCTGGGTGTAGGCACTGGCAAGAGCGTCTTTGGTGGGGAACTGCCGATAGACGGTGGCGTTGCCGACCCCGCTCTCTTTGACCACCAGGTCCATACCGACAGCGCGGATGCCGCGCTGGTAGTACAGGCGGCTCGCCACGGCCAGGACGTGGCGCCGGTTCTCTTCAGCTGTCTTGCGAGCCATGACGCTCCTTCTGCTTGCCATGCGTCGCATCGAGTCGACGCGGTGCGCGGTGGCCCTTCAGCCGCGCGACGAGCATCAGCTTGACAGACGGATCGATCCGTCACAAACTCCGGGACGGAACGATCCGTCACAAGGAATCTAGGCACGGACACGTCGTCCCCCAAGTAACACCTACGTCACCGGCAGACGTGATTGACGTCCACGGTGGCGAAACCGAGCATCCGCTCCGCCTCCCAGCAACCTGACCCCAGTCAAGGATCAACCCCGATGCGCCATCCCAACCTTCTCTCCGCGACCTCCGCCGGCCCGCCCTCCTCGCGCACCCTGGTTGTCGTTGCCCACCCCGACCTGGCCTCCTCCCGCATCACCGCCCGTCTGGCCGAGGCCGTGAGCGACCTCGCACACGTCACCGTCCATGAGATCGGCCCTGCCTACCGCGATGGCCGCTTCGACATCGCCCGTGAGCAGCAACTGCTGCGCGACCACGACCGGATCGTGTGGCAGTTCCCCTGGTACTGGTACTCCGTCCCCGCAGTGCTCAAAGCATGGATCGACCAGGTCCTCACCTACGGCTTCGCCTACGGCAGCAGCGGCTCCGCACTGCACGGCAAGACCCTCCAGTTGGTCACCTCCACAGGCGGGCCGGAAGAGTCGTACGCTTCCGTCGATCCCACTTCCCGATTCACGATGACCCAGCTGCTGGCACCCCTCGACGCCACTGCCCGCCTGATCGGCATGCGTCTCGCCGAGCCGCTGGTTCTGCACGGCGCCCGCACCGTCTCCGACGAGAGCCTCGCCGCGCACGCCAAGCGCTACCGCGAGCTTCTCGGCTCCACCCGACGGACCGCCTGAGCCTCGCGCACAAGGCGGTCCGGGCCGGAGTCATAGGTGATGAATCCGGCCCGGACCGCTTTCGACTGTAGGGGGCGTGGCTACTCGTCCTCGCCGTCGTCCGCCTCCTCGTCGCTGTCGCGCAGTTGCCGCATGCCCGGCGCCGGCGGCCGGGTGAAGGCGTAGCGGCCCAATAAGTTGATGTGTTCGTACTGGAGCAGCCAGAGCCGGGCGAGCAGCTCGTCGGTAACGGGGAAGCCGTCGGCGGCCAGCTGTTTGACGGCGGCGTCGATGTAGAGGCTGTTGCACAGGACTACGGAATGCAGGGTCTTGAAGATCCGCCCGTAGTGGGCGAACGCATCGCCAAGCCCGGTGGGCTTGCCGTCCCGGGAGAGCCTACGGATCAGGTCGCGGCCATGGACCCCGGAAATCGGGGTGACCAGCGGGAGAGGCATCCCCAGAGGAGTCAGAGCAGGAGCTCGGGGGTGATGGGCAACTGCCGGATGCGCCGGCCGGTGGCGTTGAAGACGGCGTTGGAAATGGCCGGGGTGACACCGATGCAGACGATCTCGCCGAGTCCCTTCACACCGATCGGGTCGGCTTCGAGGTCCTCGCCATCCGCCAGGTAGACCGCCCTGATGTCGGGGATGTCGGCATGCGACGGGACAAGGTAGTCGGCGAAGTTGGCGTTGACGATCCGGCCGTCGCGATGGTCGGTGACCGTGTGTTCGAGAAGGGCCGCGCCCAGTCCCCCGATCATGGCGCCGAGTGCCTGGCTGTCGGCGAGCGCGGGACTGATGATGCGGCCGACGTCGTAGACGCCCAGCATGCGCCGGACCCGCACCAAGCCGAGCTGGGAGTGCACGGCGACTTCAGCGAACGTGGCCGCGTAGGCGTACATGGAGTACCGGGCGGCTCCCTCCGGCGGAGCCCATGAGCCGAGCACTTCGAGACAGGAGCGCTTGTTGCGGGACAGCAGCCGCTGGTAGGTCTCCCCCCGCGCCAGGTCATCGGTTACGTACAGTCGGCCGCCGCGCACCTCGACATCTGCAGGGTCGGCCCCGTGCAGCGGAGAGCCCTCGTCCTGGACGGCAAGGGCGATGGCCTCCTTCCGCAGCTTGTCACAACCATCCTGTACGGCGGATCCGACGCTCGCCATGGTCTGCGATCCGAAGTGTCCCGCGGCCGGAGGCATGGTCGAGTCGCCGAGCCGGAAGATCACCCGGCGCATGGTCAGGCCCAGAGCGTCAGCGGCGACCTGTGTCATGGAGGTGGCGGTGCCGGGCCCCATGTCGCTGGTCCCGGACTGAACCAGGGCCGTGCCGTCGACGTTCAGTCGCACGGAAGCCTGCGAGGCAGCGCGCTGGGTGTCATACACGCCGGCGGCCATACCCATGCCGACGTACCAGTCGCCGTCGCGGGTGGCGCCGGGTCTCGAGTTCCGCCGATTCCATTCGAATTCGTGGGCCCCGGTGGTGTAGCACTCACGCAGGCGGCGAGTGGAGAACGGAAGTCCGTTGGACTGATCGTCGGCGGGTTCGTTACGCAGACGCAGTTCGATCGGGTCGATGCCCAGTTCGTGGGCGAGTTCGTCCATCGCCGACTCAAGGGGGTAGGCGCCGGTGGAGTATCCCGGGCCACGCATCCACGTCGGTGTGTTGACGTCCAGAGGGACGGACCGGTGGGTCTGCTTGACGTTCGGCGTGCTGTAGAGCATCCGCCCGGGGACGAGGGTGTCCTCCAGGTGTGTTTCGTAGGTGGATGTCTCGGAGTTGACATCATGCACGGCAGCGGTCAGGTGGCCCCGCCGGTCGCTGCCCATCCGCAGCCCGTATGAGTACGCGGGCCGGTAGCCGATCCCGAAGTACAACTGCTTACGGGTGAGTACGAGTTTGACTGGGCGTTGCACCTGGCGTGCGGCAATGGCCGCGATGACGGAGTGGACCCAGGTGCGGAAGGCGTTGCCGAAGGCCCCGCCGATGACCGGCGAGATGACGCGAACGTTCTCCGGCGATATCCCGAATTCGGCAGCCATGCTGAACCCGCTGTACTGGACCGCCTGGGTCTTCTCCCAGATGGTGAGTTTGTCGCCGTCCCAGCGGGCGACGATGCCGGCTGGTTCCATCGCGTTGTGGTGCTGGCGGGCCATCCGGTACGCCAGGTCGAGCTGGACGTCGGCGGATCTCAGGGCCTGGTCAGCGTCGCCCCGTGCATAGGTCTCGGGGTCGTCGGCGGGAGGCGCCGCGCTCATGTCCGTCGAGGGGCGCTCGGCGTGGTAAGTGACCTGCACCAGGCTCGCTGCGTGCTGGGCGACCTCGAGCGTCGTGGCCACCACGACCGCGACGGGCTGTCCGAAGAAGCGCACTTGGTCGTCCTGGAAGGCCCTCAGCGGCTTGCCTGGTGGGTAGCCGTTGCTTTCGACGGGCGGAAGCCTGGGCGCGTTGAGGTGGCTGATGACGGTGAGGACACCGGGCTGGGCCAGGGCGGGACCTGCGTCGATGGCGGTGATACGGCCGCGGCCGACGCTGCTGTCGACGATGACCGCGTGAACGACGCCGTCAGGGTTGTTGTCGCCGGCATACTTCGCTTTCCCGGTGACCCGCAGCCGTGCGTCCACCCGGGCCACGGACGCGCCGACGGCGGCTTGTGGCTGGCTCATGAGGTGCCTCCGACGGTGCGCAGTTGCTGCTCGACAGTACGTTTGAGCAGCTCGGCCTTGAAGCCGTTGTGCCTGAGGGGGTGCGCGCCTTCGGCCGCATGGCCGGCGGCCTTGTGCCACAGCCGGGCGGAAGGACGCTCGCCGATGAGGGCTTGTTCGACGGCCGGCAGCTTCCAGGGCACCGTGCCCACACCGCCGGCGGCGACCTTCGCATCGAGGATCAATCCGCCGCGGATGTGGAGGGCCACCGCGGCCGAGGTCAGCGCGAACTCGTAGGACTGGCGGTCGCGGACCTTCAGATACCCGGACTTCAGCGGGCGGGGCAGGGCGGGAATCTCCACCGACGTGATCAACTCCCCTGGCTGAAGCGCCTGTTCGCGCTCTGGCGTGCTGCCGGGCTGAAGCAGGAAGTCCGTGATGGGGATGGTGCGCCTGCCCTTGTCCGGAGCCATCAGGTGGACGCTCGCCTCCAATGCGGCGAGCGCGACAGCCAGATCGGACGGATGTGTGGCCACGCATTGGTCGGAGGTGCCGAGGATCGCGTGGCTGCGGTTGAAGCCGTTCAGTGCGGCGCAGCCGGAACCCGGCTCGCGTTTGTTGCAGTCGGCGGTCACGTCCCGGAAGTACGTGCAGCGGGTGCGCTGCATCAGGTTCCCGCCGATGGTGGCCATGTTGCGCAGCTGGGCTGAGGCGCTCAGCTCCAGCGCCTGGGAGATGACCGGGTAGCTGTCACGTATGGCGGGGTGAGCTGCGGCTTCCGCCATGCGGACCAAGGCGCCGATGCGTAAGCCGCCGTCCTCGGTGCGGTCCACATCGTGCAGCGGCAGAGCGGTGATGTCGACCAGGACCTCGGGGCGCTCCACGGTTTCGCGCATCAAGTCGACCAGGGTGGTGCCGCCGGCTATGTACCGGCCGCCACGCCCACCGGCACGGAGGGCTTCCGTGGTGTCGGATGCCTTGGTGAGGGTGAAGGGGTGCATCGCCACCTCAGTTCTGGCCCGCGGCCTGCTCGACCGCACGAACGATCTTGATGTAACAGCCACAGCGGCAGAGGTTCCCGCTCATCCACTCCCGGATCTCGTCGGACGTTCGGGTGTGGCCTTCCTTGATACAGCCGACACCGGACACGATCTGGCCCGAGGTGCAGAAGCCGCACTGATAGGCGTCCTGGTCTATGAACGCTTTCTGCAACGGATGCAGTCGGTCGCCGTCAGCCAGTCCCTCGATGGTGGTGACCTCGACGCCGCCCAGCCGGACGGCCAGGATCAGACATGAGTTGACGCGGTGGCCATCGACCAGGACGGTGCAGGCGCCGCAGGCTCCGGCGTTGCAGCCCTTCTTTGAGCCGGTCAGGTCGAGGTGTTCGCGCAGCAGGTCGAGCAGAGAGGTGCGGTTGTCGACGGTGACAGTGTGCCGGACGCCGTTGATCGTCAGGTGAACGGTGCCGCCAGGAGGCCCCTCGGCGGCCATGGCCTCCCGGCCGCCGAGGGCACCTGGCGCCGCGACCAGTGCGCCTGTGACGACGGCCCCTGAAACGGCCATGGCCGTAGTGATGATCGTGCGCCGGGACGGTGCCGGAATGGCCTCGTCAGTGACAGATTTGTCAGGCTCGGGATTTTCGACGGACATGCTCACTCTCCTTCGCATGCAGGGTGAGAACTGCGGGTTTCCCGTGCAGTTTCGGGGGGCGGCGTGCCCTGTTCCTCAGTTTGGGAATTGCAAGATGGTCATGGCTCGTCCATTGAGGTCCGTGGGCGGCGGTGTCGTCCTCCTGCCTCCACCCTGCCTTGCACCACTGTCCGGTCTTTGCGTCCTGCATTGCTCACTCGGGCCCAGCGCTGCCCATTTCCGATAACGCCGAGGCTCTCCAACCAACTGGGCACACGCGGACTCCGCTTTCCTCTTTCAGGTTCATCGTGCCGCGACGTGCAGCCGATCAGCAGGTCAACAGGTCGCGGTTTTCCAGACCTTTCAGATGCGCCCGGCGGGCCCGAGCGGGGCAGCCAGGAAGGGGAGCAGCTCGCGGACAAAGACATCGGGGCGTTCCTCGGGAACGAAGTGGCCACTGCCCGCAATCACCGCACCAGTCAGGTGTGGCGCGGTCGTGTCCAGGCTCTCGGCGAGCCGGGCGCCTGAGCTGTGCTCGCCGCCGACGGCGAGTACGGGCATCGGAAGGGTTCCTCCGGCTTCGTGCCAGGTCCGATTGACGCGGCCGTCCTCGAGGAGGGTGCGGTAGTGCGCGAAGCCGGCGCGCAGTGCCTCGTACCCGCGGTAGGAGGAGGCGACGGTGGCGACCTCTTCCTGCGGGAACGTTCCGGGTACCGCGGACAACCAGTCGAACCACCAGGTGAGGAAGTCGCTCTCCCGACCTTCGAGGAGCAGTTCGGGTAGTTCTTCGGTCATGAAGAGGCCGAAGTGGAACAGGCCGCCGGAGGCCACGTCCATGGCCTGCTCCAGGCCGAGGCCGGGTACGGCGAGTTCGACGAGGACGAGGTGTTCGACTTCCTCGGGGTGGCGACGGGCGTAGGCGAAGGCCACCATGCCACCGATGTCGTGCCCGACGACGCGTACGCCGCCGTGGATGCCGAGCTGTGCGAGGAGTTCACGCATGTCCTGTGCCTGTGTGTCCTTGTCGTATCCGCTCGGGGGACGGTCGGAGGCACCCATGCCGCGCAGGTCGGGCGCGACGACGCGGTAACCGTGCGCGGCGAGGGCCGGCATGAGGTGTCGCCAGGCCCGCCATGTCTGGGGCCAGCCGTGCAGAAGGAGCACGGGTGCACCGGACCCGCCGACCACGGCATGCAGCCGGGTACCGTTCGCCGTGACGGTGATGCTCTCGAATCCGTCGGGGAGGGGCGTTTCGTCGCTCATAAGATCACCTGGGGTCGGGGCGAAGAGAAGGCCAGGAACTTCTGTTACGAGTGCCGGCGGGGCCGGCGGACCTCGGCCAGTACCTGGTCGGTGGAGGTGTCGCGGGCTCTGGTGCGCTCGACGACGCATTGGATGCGGGCATCGTTGGGTGGTCGTCGTTGAAAGGGGGGCAGGGGCAGGGGCGGTTCCGCGCTTGTGGCCGGTGACAACCAAGACGCTGCGCTGGGGAGGGAAGGACTGTGACGGGTACAGCCGGCACCGCTGTGCCAGGGGCGTGCCCGGCCCGAGCGCACGGAGTGGTCAGGTCTTCCGGGCGAGGGCTTCGCGGACTGCGGGTACGACTTCGGCGGCAAACGCGCTGATCTGTCGGGTGTGATCTCGTTCGGGCCAGATGACGAAACCGTTCATCCCGGCGGTGTGCACGAGCGCGACAAGCTGCTCGGCCCACTGGGCGGCGGGCCCCTGGAACGGGCCGTCCGACCCCGGTTGTATGACACCGGCGATGTTGTAGACCCGGCGGATCGTGTCCGGATCGCGGCCCGCCGCCAGAGCTGCGTCGTCGATGCGGCGGACAGCCGTGGGCAGTGCGTCGAGTCCGAGGTGGGCGTGCGAGGGAAGCCAACCGTCCGCCTTCGCACCGGTCAGAGCCAGCATGCGGGGTCCGTACGAGCCCAGCCACAGCCCCAGACCGGGGCTCGGCGCCGGGCCAGGGTGGACGCCGGCGAGCGAGTAGTACGCGCCGTGCGTCCGCACACTGCGCTCGCCACTCCACATGGCCCGGATGACGGTGATCGCCTCTTCAAGTGCGTCGACGGCCTCTCTGGGCGTGCGACGGGAGCCGCCCATGGCGTCGATGGCTTCCCAGAAGGCGCCGGCACCCAGGCCGAGCTGGACCCGGGAGCCGGCCAGTCTGTCCAAGGTCACGACAGCCTTCGCCAGCACCGCCGGCGGACGCAACGGCAGGGAACTGACCGCTGGGACGAGCGTGACATGTCGCGTCCGCGCAGCCAGGAAGGTGAGCAGTGTCCAGGTGTCGTCGAACGCCGCTTGGTACGGGTGGTCCTGAATGGTGAGCAGGTCAAGGCCGAGACTGTCGATGAGTAGTGCCTGCTCACCGGAGCGGCCGACAGGGAGGGCACTTGGGTCTACGTTTGCGCCGAACAGGACAGGGAGCGGCATGGAAGTCTCCTGAACGGCCGGCGCTGGCTCGACGTCGGCCGCGGTCTCGGGAGCGGGAAAGGAAAGTGGCCCGCCGTCGCCGCGGAGGCAGCGCCTTCGAGACCGGGCGGCAGCCAGAGGCGGCGGCTGTTCAGCGATCGCCCCGAACGATCTGGTCCTGGCTGCCCGGCTCAGCGGGGAACTTCACCCTGCCGACCGGTACCGGGCTTGCCGGCCCTGCCCCTCACAGGAACTCGCTCCGGTAGGTCGAGGCCAGCTCGGCCGCGCGGCGCCGGCGCTCCGTCAGCTCGTCCTGCGACAGCTGCGGCGGCGGCGCGTCCTTGCCCGCGACGACATCGCCGATGCGCGTGAAGTACTCGTCCTGGCCGGCCGGGGTGCACATGCAGAGCATGCGGGCCGGCGCACCAGAGACGTTGCGGAAGTTGTGCGGGGCGTTGGCCGGGACGTTGATCGTGGACCCGGCCCGTACGGTGTGCTTCTCGCCGCGGAAGGTGAACTCGATCTCGCCTTCGAGGATCGTGAACATTTCCTCGAAGTCGTGCCGGTGCGGCGGCGGGCCGCCACCGTCGGGGACACGCATGTCGATCAGGCAGTACCGGCCGTCGGTCTGCTCGCCGGTGACCAGCATGGCGTACGTGTTGCCCACCAGGGAGATGTACGTCGTACCGGGATCGTCGGGGTCCGCCACGGTCAGCGAGCGGGACAGGTCGTCGTCGGGAATCATCGAAGTCGTCTCCTTCAAAGGTCAGTCAGGTGAGGATCAGGTGCCGGACGGGTCTCATGGAGTCCGGCAGTCTCCCGGCCGTCAATGCGCGTGCGGCGCGAAGTGGGAGTCCGGCTCGGCCGATCGGTGCTTCAGTGCGTTCTTGCCGGTGTCCGAGGGGTCCCATCGCGGCGGGCACGGAGCGAGGGGCCGGGGCCGCCTGTGTGACGGGCTTGCGTACCCCTGCTGAGGCGCGGGGTGAGCGCGCTCGGCGCCGGCTCAGATGGATTTGAGGACGCGGATGCGGTCGGCGATGGCGCGGCGGGCGACGTCGGAGGTGAAGGCGATGGAGTCGAACTCGTGCGGGGCGCCGGGGTGCAGGTGGAATTCGACCGGCACGCCGGCGCGGCTGAGTTTGGTGGCGTAGGCGGTGTCCTCGTCGCGGAAGACGTCGAGCTGGCCGACCTCGATGTAGGCCGGCGGCAGGCCGGTCGCGTCCTCGAGCCGGGCCGGGGCCGCCGTGGCCGGGACGTCGGGCCCGCCGGCGGCCTCGCCGAGCAGGGCCGGCCATGCGGTGAGGCTGTCGTCGTAGGACCACAGCAGGTAGGGCGCGATGTGGGGATCGGGGGTGGTGGTGCGGTCGTCGAGCATCGGCATGATGAGGATCTGGCGGGCGATCTTGGGGCCGCCGCGCTCGCGGGCGAGGATTGTCAGTGCCGCGGCCAGGCCGCCGCCCGCGCTGTCCCCCATCACACCGATCCGGTCGGGGTCGATGCCGAGTTCGGTGGCGTGTGCGCGCAGCCAGCGCAGTGCGGTGTAGGCGTCCTCGAGCGGGGTCGGGAAGGGGTGCTCGGGGGCGCGTCGGTACTGGACTGACAGCATCGGCACGCCGCTGGCGGAGACGTAGCGGGAGACCGGGCCGTCGAACAGGTCGATGTGGCCGAAAATGTATCCGCCGCCGTGGAAGAACAGCACGGCCGGGCCCGGCGCCGCGCCGTCCTTGGTGTACCAGCGCATGGTGATCCGCGCGCCGTCGCCCGCAGTCGTGTGGTGCTCGCTGGTCTGCACGTCGGCCGGGATCGGCTGGGCCGTTCCCGCGGCACCGATGATCGGCTCCCACATGGCGCGCCGCGCCGCGATGTCCCCCACTGCCGGTGGTGTCGCGTCCGCCATCGCGCCGGCCATCGGGGCCAGCGCCTCGGCGATTTCGGGATCCAGACTGAGTGCCATGGTCTTTTCCTTTACCTGGAGGATCGGCGTCAGGCGGCGGGCGGGACGACGATGACCTTGCCGTGCACCGCGCCTTCGGCGGCCCGGGCGTGGAGCGCCGGCAGCTCGGCCAGCGGCACCCGCTCGGCGACGTCGACGCGCAGCTCGCCACGGTCGGTCAGCGCCACGAGTTGGGCCAGCTGGTCGGCGTCGCTGCGAACGAACAGGTCGATGCCGCGCACGCCGCGCTCCTCGTCGGAGGGCGCGGGCATCCACACCGTCGTGTTCACCACGACCCCACCGGGACGGACCAGCGTGACCAGCGAGGCCAGTTCGTCCGGGGCGACCGGTGCGAGGTTGAGTGCGAGATCGACCGGCTCGGTCACCGCCGCGGTCACTCCGGTGGTGGTGTGGTCGACGACCTCATCGGCGCCGGCGGATGTGACCGCCTCGCTGCTGTGCGGGCTGGCTGTGGCGATGACGTGGGCGCCGGCGTTCTTGGCCAGCTGCACGGCGTAGCCGCCGACCGCTCCGCCGGCGCCGTTGATCAGCACGCGTTGCCCGGCGGTCAGCTTGCCGTGGTCGAACAGCGCCTGGTACGCGGTCAGGCCCACGATTGGCAGTGCGGCGGCGTCGGGCAGGGGGACGCTCTTGGGCGCCGGGGTCAGGACCTCGGCCGGCGCGAGAACGTACTGCGCGGCGGCGCCGGTCCCGTCCATCGGCAGGAAGCCGATGACGTCGTCGCCGACGGCGATACCGTCGACGTCGTCGCTGACCGCATCGATGGTGCCGGCGACGTCGATGCCGGGTGTATGCGGCAGCACCACCGGTATGGGGCCTTGCATGAAGCCGGCGCGGATGTTGCCGTCGACGGAGTTGAACGATGTCGCGGCGACGCGGATGCGGACCTGCCCGGGCCCGGGGACGGGCTGCTCCACGTCCTCGTAGCGCAGGACGCTCGGGTCGCCGTACTCGTGGAAACGCACTGCCTTCATTTCGGTTCTCACCTTCACTGCGATGTGTGTTGCTTCGAATTCGAAGCAACTGTTGATGACGATACATCTACTTCGAATTCGAAGCAAGTGGTGTCGGTCACCGCCGGTGCGAACGCATCGCCACGGCGAGTTCGACGGCGGCCCGGTCGATGCAGGCGCGCAGCCGCGCCGCGTCGTTGAGCGCTGTGGTCTGCCAGTCGGCGGGACCGGCGACGACGATCGTGGGCATGGGTTCGGCGTGCACGTCGGTCAGGCGCCTGCGCATCACCTGTGTGATGCCGGGTGGCTGCCGGTCGGAACTGCTGTTGAGCGCCAGCAGCACCGGCATGCCAGAGAGGACTCCGTGCCCGAGGACGGCGAGGAACGAGTCGAACACCTCGCTCGGGGACGCGGCGAGCACCGGGGTCGCCACCACCAGCCCGTCCGCTGCCACGACCGCCGCGATCGCCTCCCGCAGGTCGAGGCTGGCGCGGTCGTGGGCGGAGTACCGGGCGAGGTCGGCCGCCAGCCGGCGCAGCTCCAGCACCTCCACATCGGCGCGCGCGCCACCGGCCGCCAGTGACCGGCACACAGCCTCCGCGACCCAGTCCGCGAGCAGTCGAGTCGAGCGCCCGTAACCGACGTCGGCGCACAGGACGGCCAGAGACACCGGGCTCCACGCGGCGGCGCTCATCCCGGCATCGTGTTCATAACTTCCATGCTGCGGCCGGGCTGTCGTGCCGTCACCGGGGAGGGCCGAGGACGACGTTGCGCGAGGCAGGGGATGCTCATGGCCGGTCCTCGGGATACGTGGGCGGCGGCGCCGCCCTTCTGCTCGCAACCCTGCGCCGCGGCACTGTCCGAACTCCATGTTCCGCGGTGCTCAGTCGGGCCCAACACTGCCCACACCGTGCGCGCACGAGGTCACCGCATCGGGCCGGGCGACCCTCGCGCCCGTCCGATCCACCTGTCCGGGTGGCACCGGAACTCACGGAGGAGTTCAGTTCCAGTTCCGCCTGGGGTGGCTGGACGGCGCCATGCCACACGCTTCGAATTCGAAGCAGTAGACTTCGGTCATGCCTGATTCCCCGCCGTCGCTCGACCCCGTGCAACTCGGCGCCTACTTCGACCTCATCGAGGTGACCAGCCTGCTCCGGCATGCCGTCGAGCAGCAACTGCGCGAGGCCGGCGATCTCAGCTATGTGCAGTTCCAGCTGCTGGCCCGCCTCGGGGACTCGCCGACGGGAAGTCAGCGCATGACCGACCTGGCCGACGGCGTCGTCTACAGCCGCAGCGGCCTGACCTACCAGGTGGATCTGCTCGAGAAGAAGGGCCTGGTCGTCCGC
>JODI01000074.1 GCA_000720805.1 Streptomyces violaceoruber | reverse complement strand
ACTGGACGTACTTGGGCTTTCGGCCGGTGCGGCGGTGGGGGCCCCTCCCGCTCGAGCGAAGCCGAGAGTGGGGGAGCGTGCCGGACGCCGCGACGGGGCAAACGTTGCCTGCCGCGACACTAGCTCCAGCTCGTGCCCGTCAGGCGCTCGAACGCCTCCACGTACCGGGCGCGGGTCGCCTCCACCACCTGCTCGGGCAGCGGCGGCGGGGGCTGCTCGCTCTTGCGGTCCCAGCCCGACTCCGGCGAGGTCAGCCAGTCACGGACGTACTGCTTGTCGTACGACGGCTGCGCGCGGCCCGGCTCCCACTGGTCGGCCGGCCAGAAGCGGGAGGAGTCCGGGGTGAGGACCTCGTCGGCGAGGACGAGTGTCTCGCCGTCGAAGCCGAACTCGAACTTGGTGTCCGCGAGGATGATCCCCCGGTCCCGGGCGATGTCCCGCCCCTTCGCGTACACGGCCAGGGTCGCCTGCCGCAGCTGGGCGGCGGTGTCCGCGCCGACCTGCCGGGCCACCTCCTCGTAGGAGACGTTCTCGTCGTGCTCGCCGACCGCGGCCTTGGTGGCGGGGGTGAAGATCGGGGCGGGCAGTTCCGAGCCGTCGACCAGGCCCTCCGGGAGGGCGAGGCCACAGACCGTGCGGGACTCGTTGTACTCGAGCAGGCCGGAGCCGGTGAGGTAGCCGCGGGCCACACTCTCCACCGGGACCATCTGCAGGGACCGGCAGATCAGGGTGCGGCCCGCCCAGTCCGCCGGGGCGCCCGCGGGCAGCTCGGTACTCAGGACGTGGTTGGGCATCAGTTCGGCGACCTGGTCGAACCACCACAGGGAGAGCTGGGTGAGGACCCGCCCCTTGTCGGGGATCACGGTCGGCAGCACCCAGTCGAAGGCGGACATGCGGTCGCTGGCGACCATCACGAGGTCGCCCGCCTCGTTCTGGTACAGGTCGCGCACCTTGCCGGTGTGCAGATGCACCAGACCCGGAACCTGAAGCGGTTCGGGCTTTTCGACGAATCCGGACACGGTTCCTCCCCGTGGTTCTGTCCAATGGCTCGATTCTCCCGTACGCGGAGGTACCCCCGGGGACGGGGGGTGTGCCGACCGAGCTCAGTCACGTTTGCAGATGCGGTCCAGGAGGTTTGCGGTGGCGCGCTGGACACGGGGGTCGACGTGGCCCGGGCGGTCCAGGAACGGGGACCAGGCGAACGTCCCGGATGCGAAGACCAGGGCCCCGGACGGGGTGCGGTAGAGGGAGGTCTCCTGGTGGCGGAGGACGCCCCTGGAGTCGGTGTACGGGGAGTGTGCGAGCAGGATGCGCTCGTCGTGCTCGGGCAGCGGGGCGCGCGGGAAGTAGCGGTCGGCCTCCCCCGCGACCAGGCCCTCGATCCCGTCGCCCTCGTGCGCTCCGGTCGCCTCCCACAGCCAGTGGTCGGCGTTGCGGACGATCAGGGGTCTCGGTTCGGGGACGTGACCGGCGTACTGGATGCCGACCACCTGCTGCTCGGGGCCGTCGATCTCCCGCCACAGCACGGGTTTGCCGGGCCCTTTGCGCTTGCGGCAGGTGAGCAGACGGTCGGGGACGCCGGACGGGGACGGACCCAACTCCACCTGCCAGTACATGGTGTTGGCGGAGAGGAAGACGAGGGAGGTGCCGTGGTCACGGGCCTGCTCGACGGTGCGGCGCATGTTCACCGACCAGTACTCGTCGTGGCCGGGGAAGACCAGGCCGCGGTAGCGGGTGGGGTCGATGTGACCGGCGTGCAGGTCGCGGGCGTCGGCGTAGGCCAGGTCGTAGCCGTAGCGTTCGGCGAAGCGGATGAAGTCGTAGGCGTGACCGACATGGAGGGGGAGACCGGCGCCCGCGTACGGGCGGTCGAAGGAGACGGTCGTCGCCGCGTCGGACTCGCCGAGCAGTCGGCCGTTCTCGTCCCAGGCGTGGTAGAGGCTGGCGCCGGTGCGGCCGTCCTCCGGGTAGAGGTTGTACGCCTGCCAGGTCACATCGGGCAGCAGGAGGAGCAGGTCCGCCGGGTCGTCGTGGCGGACGGTGAAGGGGACGTGGGAGCGGTAGCCGTCGAGGGTGGTGAGGACGGCGACATACGCCCCGACGCTCCAGTAGCTGGGGATCTGCAGGCGCCAGGACAGCCACCAGTGGTGGCAGGAGACCGCGCGGTCGGCGGTGAGCGGCTGCGGCTGGACGATGCCGGACAGCCGGGGGCTGGTGGTGATCTTGGCGGCGCCGTCACCGCCGTAGTGGCCGATGCGGTAGATGTCGACGGCGAATTCCTGCGGCGGGTCGACGGTGACGTGGAAGTCGACGGCCTCGCCCGGGGCGACCGCGCCGGTGGAGGTGAAGCCCTTGATCTGGCGGTGCACGTCGTCAGCGGAGCGGGGGCCGCCACTCGTGCGGGGGCCTGCGGCGGCGCGGGAGCCTCCGGCGAAGCGGGGGGCGGGGACGCGGGGGTGCGCCGTCGCGCTCTCGCCGGTGGAGCCCTGAGGGCTCGGGTCCACGTACCAGGGGACGACCTGGCCGGTGTCGTCGAAGTACGTCACATTGCCGCGGAGCCAGGGCACGGGGCCCTGGCCGAAGGGGTCCGTCACGGCGTGCGCGAGTGCTCCCGACTCCCAGCGGCGGATCTGCTGCGGTCCCGCTCCCGAACCCATGGGCGCTCCCCTCCCCGTTCCCCCGTTGGTTTGTATGTGTCGTGCGTGTCTGTGTGGCCTGAGTGTCTGTGTGGCTTGCGTTTCTGTGCGTTCTGCGTGGCTGTGCGTGCTGTGCGCGTGCCGCGTGCGTGGCGTGGGGTCGTGCGTCTGTCGTATGTCGCGAGCGCTTGCCAAGCGGGCGATCGGTCCCAGCACATCACATTACGCATGCACCCTGTCACTATTCGTTGCGAATTGGCCGAAAATGGAATTGAGAGATCCGATTGCGGGACCAGGGACGGGGCGCGGACGGGGCGGGAGCGGGGCGGGTGAGACGCGGAACGGTGTGCCGCGGTGGGGACCCGTCAGGCCAGGCGTATCGGTTTTTCCGGGCGTATGCCTGATTCGATCAGCCAGGCCTGCAGAGGCGTCGGATCACCGTCCTCGACGAGGCTGAGGACTCGGGAGGCCAGGTCGGTCGTCCGCTCACCGTTGATCATGAGCGACGGGCCGTCCAGCCAGTCGAGGCCCGGGGTGGCACCGGCGTTGTCGATCGCGGCGCAGCACACCATCGCGGTGACGTGCTCGGCGAGCAGTTCCCGTCCGGTCCGTGGCGGTTGCAGGGGGAAGAGCGGCAGCATGCCGTCATCCCAGAGAGCCGTGTCGGGGCTGCCCTGTCCGGGGGCGGGCTGGGTCGCGTCCCCCCGCGGGGCAGCGGCCGCCTCCTCCTCGCGGGCGAGCTCGGCACTGAGCCGGGCGGCGAGTGCGGCACCGCGGTCGCTGCCGCGGGGGAGGTCGCGGGGGTCGTCCTCGTCGTGGGGGTCGTCCTGGTGGTGAGAGGCGGCTTGGTGGTGAGAGGCGGCTTGATCGTGGAGGGTGTCCTGGTCCTTGAGGGCCGCCGGGTCGGCAGGGAGCGTCGGATCGTGGGGGACCGTCGGAACGCAAGGGACCGTCGGATCGTGAGGCGTCGCCAGATCGTGAGGGGCCTCCGGATCATGAGGGGCCTCCGGGCCACCCGGGATCGACGCGTCCTCCGGGACCGACGGATCGCCTTGCAGGGGCGGGTCCTCCGGGACCGACGGGTCGAGAAGGTCTGCCTCGATGGACGCGGTCGGTGTGCCGTCGGTGAGGGGGCCTGCGTCGGTCAGGTGGTCGATGACCCGGGCCAGGGTGGGGGCGGCGGGGGCCGGGGACGCGGGGTCGGGGGAGCGGCGGACGCCCAGGGTGTCGAGGACGCGGTGAAGGCGGGCGGCGTCCGTGCGCCACTTGCGGTCGACGACCTCGTCCGGATACTCCTGCCAGTCCACCGGCGACCAGTCGGGACCGGACTCCGCCGGGACTCCGTGGAAGAGGCGTGCGGCGAGGAGGGAGGCCGCCTCGTCCACCGTGCCGGGCTCTTCCAGCAGGTCACAGGCGGGGCGCTCGCCGAGCCGGGAGGCGAAGCCCTCGGCCAGCCGGTCCCGGCGGGACAGCTCGGTCAGCGCCGCGACGACGCCCGCGTCCAGACGGGAGGGCCAGCGGCCCATGCGCCAGGCGGGCAGCGCGACCTTGGTCAGCAGCCGGTCCCAGCCCGCGTACGCGAGGCCCACCTGCTCCTGGGCGACGATCCGCAGCCCGTAATCCACAGCCTGTGCACGCTCGGCCGCCGCGGCGGCCACCCCGCGCTCCATCTCCGCGGCATGACCGCGGCAGCTGCGCAGCAGGAGCCGGGCGACCCAGCCGATGCCCATGAGCACCGAGCGGGTCACCGGGTCGCGGCCCGGGGCGGAGGTCACGGCCACGGCCGCGTCCAGGCCCCGTACGAAACGGCGGGCCGCCGCTATGTCGGGGTGCGCCGAAGGTCCCGTACCGGCGACGACCGGGGCGAGGACCGCGCGGAGTTCGCCGACGCGCATCCACCACAGGAACGGCGAGCCGATGACCAGCACGGGAGCGGCCATGGCCCGGCCGTGGGCACTGTGGACACCCGCTATCTCGTCCTGGTCCTCCTGCGGGGGCGGGCCGTGGGCCCGGTGGGTGCGGTCCTCGAGCCAGCTGTCGCAGTCGGGGGTGAGCGCTATGGCGGAGGGAACGGGCACCTCGAGCCGGTCGGCGAGGTCGCGCACCATGCGGTACAGGTCGGGCGCCGACTCCTCGGCGATCGGGACCGTCGGGCTGACGGCGGGGCGGGCGCGGGAGACGACCAGCGCGACGGTGCCCGCGGCGAGCAGGACGAGGACGGCGGCCACCGCCGCCACCCACCGTGCCGCGTCCCAGCCCGGGCCCACGAGGTGGTTCGTGGCGCCGCCGGCCAGCAGCACCACGGCGACGGCCGCGGGCAGCAACGCGACGGCCAGCGCTCGACCGCGGATACGCAGCACGGCGAGGGCTCGGTGCCGCGCGGCCTGCGCGCCTGCCTCCACACCCATGACGGTCACGACCGGGCCACACCCCCTCCCTGCTGTCCTGGCTGCCTGGCACTCCTGGCGTTGCTCACTCCCCCACTGTGGCACCCACCACTGACATCGCAATGCCGGTGGGCCATGTGCCGGAAAGCTTGCGCCGCACCCTAGTTGGGGCCTCCGGCCCCGTCAGCCGGATGGGGCATCGGTCACTCGATGGAATGGCTTTGGGGAAAGGTGGATGACGGAAAGCAAGGATCAGGCCCCGAATCCTGAGACGGATTCGGGGCCTGTGGGGTTTATCGGCGCCGGGAGTTTCACCCGGGATTCCACCGGCGTTCTCAGGTGCCGGACGCCACCTTCGCGGCGATGTCCGTACGGTGCTGGGAACCGTCGAGACGGATGCGGCCGACGGCCCGGTAGGCACGGTCGCGGGCCTCGGAGAGGTCCTGGCCGCTCGCCGTCACGGACAGCACCCGGCCGCCCGCGCTGACGACGGCGTCACCTTCCTGCCTGGTACCCGCGTGGAGCACGTACGCGTGCGGGGCGTGCTCGGCGGCCACCTCGTCGAGGCCCGTGATCGGGTCGCCGGTGCGCGGGGTGCCGGGGTAGTTGTGCGAGGCGATGACCACGGTGACCGCGGCCTCGTCGCTCCAGCGCAGGGGCGGCAGGTCGGCGAGGTTGCCGGTGGCGGCGGCCATCAGGATGCCGGCCAGCGGGGTCTTCAGGCGGGCCAGGACGACCTGGGTCTCCGGGTCGCCGAAGCGGGCGTTGAACTCGATGACCCGTACGCCGCGGGAAGTGATCGCGAGACCGGCGTAGAGCAGGCCGGAGAAGGGGGTACCGCGGCGGCGCATCTCGTCGACGGTCGGCTGGAGCACGCTCTCCATGACCTCGTCGACCAGCTTCGGGTCGGCCCACGGCAGCGGGGAGTACGCGCCCATGCCGCCCGTGTTCGGGCCTTCGTCGCCGTCGAGGGCGCGCTTGAAGTCCTGGGCGGGCTGGAGGGGCACGACCGTCACGCCGTCGGTGATGGCGAAGAGGGAGACCTCGGGGCCGTCCAGGAACTCCTCGATGACCACGCGCTCGCAGGCGTTGGCGTGCGCCTTCGCCGCCTTGAGGTCGCCGGTCACCACGACGCCCTTGCCGGCGGCGAGACCGTCGTCCTTGACGACGTACGGCGCGCCGAAGGCGTCGAGAGCCCGCTCGACCTCTTCCGGTGTCGTACAGACGTACGAGCGGGCGGTGGGGACCTCCGCTGCCGCCATGACGTCCTTGGCGAAGGCTTTCGAGCCCTCCAACTGCGCGGCCTCCTTGGAGGGGCCGAAGACGGGGATGCCCACCTCACGGACGGCGTCGGCGACCCCGGCGACGAGTGGCGCCTCCGGGCCCACGACCACCAGGTCGGCGCCGAGTTCCGCGGCCAGCGCGGAGACGGCCGCGCCGTCCAGGGCGTCGACCTGGTGCAGCTCGGCGACCTCGGCGATGCCGGCGTTGCCGGGGGCGCAGTGCAGCGCGGTGACGTCGGGATCGAGGGACAGGGAGCGGCACAGGGCGTGTTCGCGGGCGCCGGTACCGATGACGAGGACCTTCACGCGGGCCAGCCTAACGGGGTTTTTGTGCGGGGTTCCGAAGGGGTGGGGGCGGGTGGGTTGTGGGTTCCTCCAAGAACGCCGCTCCGCGACCCGAGACCGTCCGTAGCTGTTCATCCGTCCTACTCGTTGATGAACTCCTCCACCACCGTCGCTCCCAGCTCCCGGACGATGAGTTCGTGGCCGGAGAGGGCCGACTCGTCCAGGTCGGGATCGTCGTCCGCGGGGATGTCGTCCTCGGGGGAGACCGGGGGCGGTTCGGCGGCGGACGGCCGGGGAGCGGGGGCAGGAGCCGCCGAGCCGGCCGGGGACGAGGAGGACGCGAAGGAGGACGAGGACGAAGGGGGTGCGGCGGGGGCCGACTGCGGGGACGCCGGGCGCTGTGGCGCCGTACCGCCACCGCCGCCGGCGTAGCCACCACCGGCGCCGCCCGCGCCGTAACCGCCGCCACCGCCGCCGTTGAAGCCGGGAGTGCCGCCGACCGGGGGTGCGGCGCCGCCGCCCGACGGGTCGACGATCGCCTCGATCTTCCACTGCACGTTGAACTGCTCGGCCAGCGCCTGCCGCAGTACCTCCTCGCTGCCGCTGCCCGCGAAGTTGTCGCGGGCACCGGCGTTGACGAAGCCGAGCTGGAGGGTGGTGCCGTCGAACCCGGTCACCTGGGCGTTCTGGCTGAGCAGGATCCAGGTGAAACGGCGCCGGTTCTTGACCGCCTCCAGGATGTTCGGCCACAGCGTGCGGGGATCCGGGCCTCCGGCCGAGGGGGTGTAGGCGGCCGGGGCCGAGGGTGCGGGCCCGGGTGGCGAGGCCGGCGCCGGTGGGGGCGTGGCCGCGGAGGCGGATGGGCCTGCGGCCGGGGTGGGTCGGCCGCCGCCCGCGGGGGCCGCGGTGGGCCAGCCGCCGGGCCGTCGGGCACCGCCCGCCTGGGCTGCGGCGGGCCAGGCACCCGGTGTGGGGGCAGCGGGTGCCGCTGGGGCGTGGGACTGCTCGGGCGACGGGGACGGTGGGCCGCCGGTGTGGCCGGCTTCCGAAGCTGTGGCGGATGAACCGGCAGGCGCCGCGGGCGGCGTATCGCCGTACGCCGGTGCCCCGGTGGACGCAGGTGAACCGGCGGACGCGCGCGGATCAGCGCCCGCAACCGGACCCGCACCGGCACCGGCCCCAGCGCCGGCGGCGCCCGCGGCAGCCTGGCCGGGGGCGCCGCCCTGCCCCTGTTCCATGCCGTGGCCAGAGGCCGGCCCCTGTCCCGCGGCCGCCGCATGTCCCACCGGCGCCGCGGCACCCGAAGCCCTCGCCCCGGCCGCCGTACCGCCGCCCCCCGGCGCACCCGAAGCCCGTACGGCTGCCCGAGCCGCAGCGGGCCCGCTGCCGGGCGAAACCGGCGGAACCGGGGCGCCCATCGCTCCCGCGCCCGCTCCCCCATGTGCCTCCGGGCCCGGCACGTACCCCATCGCGGGCGCGCCGCCACCCGCGGAGAAGTTCACGCCCCGCTCGATACGGTCGAGGCGGGCCATGACCGAGCGTTCGTCGCCGTAGGCGGCGGGCAGCAGCACGCGCGCGCAGATGAGCTCCAGTTGGAGACGGGGCGAGTTGGCGCCGCGCATATCGGTCAGGCCCTGGTTGACGAGGTCGGCGGCGCGGCTGAGCTCGGCGGCGCCGAAGGTGCCGGCCTGGGCCTGCATCCGCTCGACTACGTCGACGGGGGCGTCGATGAGCCCCTTCTCGGCGGCGTCCGGCACGGCGGCGAGGATCACCAGGTCCCGCAACCGCTCCAGCAGGTCGGCGACGAACCGACGGGGGTCATTGCCGCCCTCGATGACACGGTCGACGACCTCGAAGGCGGCGGCACCGTCACCGGTGGCGAAGGCCTCGACGACGGAGTCGAGGAGCGAGCCGTCGGTGTACCCCAGCAGGGAGGTCGCCATGGCGTACGTCACACCATCCGCTCCGGCCCCGGCGAGCAGCTGATCCATGACGGACATGGAGTCACGCACGGACCCCGCGCCCGCGCGCACGACGAGCGGGAGCACACCCTCCTCGACAGGGATGTCCTCGCGCCCGCAGACCTCGGCGAGGTAGTCCCGAAGCGTCCCCGGCGGCACCAGTCGGAACGGATAGTGATGAGTCCGCGACCGGATGGTCCCGATGACCTTCTCGGGCTCCGTGGTGGCGAAGATGAACTTGAGGTGCTCCGGAGGCTCCTCGACGACCTTGAGGAGCGCGTTGAAGCCCGCCGACGTGACCATGTGGGCCTCGTCGATGATGTAGATCTTGTACCGGCTGCCGGCCGGCCCGAAGAAGGCCTTCTCCCTGAGGTCGCGCGCGTCGTCCACACCGCCGTGCGAAGCGGCGTCGATCTCGATGACGTCGATGGACCCCGGACCGTTGCGCGCCAGGTCGCGGCAGGACTGGCACTCACCGCAAGGGGTGGGCGTGGGCCCCTGCTCGCAGTTCAGACACCTGGCCAGAATCCGCGCACTGGTCGTCTTCCCGCACCCGCGCGGACCACTGAACAGGTACGCGTGATTGACCCGGTTGTTCCGCAGCGCCTGCTGCAGCGGGTCGGTGACATGCTCCTGCCCGATGACCTCGGCGAAGGACTCCGGGCGATAGCGGCGGTACAACGCGAGAGACGACACGCTTACGAGGTTATAGGCGCCCACTGACATCGGGCCCCGCCCGCCGGTCACCCTCCCCCGGCACCCGCCAACGCAAGCGCCCCCCACGCACCCGCCAGAGCCGACCTACCCTTGCTGCCTTCCGGCCCTGGGGGAGTTCAGTCAGATAGCGCCGCGTGAGGGGCTGCGCCAAGGCTACAGGATCTGAGCGGGGGGAACGAGTTCGCGAGCACTCCTCAACGTCTTGTATTGTTTGCGGCGGAGGATTCGCCTAGAGGCCTAGGGCGCACGCTTGGAAAGCGTGTTGGGGGCAACCCCTCACGAGTTCGAATCTCGTATCCTCCGCCAGTGCCTCACCGGGCACGATGTCGAAGGGCCCCACCGTTCGCGGTGGGGCCCTTCGTCGTTGTCCGTCTCGGTTTCCGTCTCGGTTCGCCTCAGGAGCACGGTCGCGGCGGTATGGCGAACGTCATGGAGACGGCCGTTCCGGACTCCGGCGTCCCGAAGCAGCCGCTTCCAGGTGTGGAAGTCGGTGCTCGGGCTCAGCGCTCCGCCGACCGGCGAGGCGAAGACGTACCCCTTGCCCGACCAGTCGGCACCGGCCGCGATCCGCTCCCGTTCCTGGGCTTCCTGGTGCTGGCGGAGAATCTTGATCAGTGGATCGGGCAGGCCGATGGTGCGACGTCCGGCCCGGGACTTGGTCGACTTGTGCTCACGACGGGCACACGACCGCTCACCGCACCGAGTTCGCCACAGCAACGCGCTCGCGAGCGGGGAACAGCGGGGAACCACGGTGAAAGGGTCAGCACCCCATCGAGGCCCCGAGCGACACGTTCGTCCAGGCCAGCGCCGGAGCCGGGCCCAAATGATCGCAGCTTCCCAAACTGATGCCGCCGACCAAGTTGCACGAAGCCGTGCTCGTCCTCCAGGTGCTCCCAGCTGTACCGGTGGAGTCGGCCGGCCGGGGTCAGCTCGGCTTGCTCGATGGCTACCAACTCGCCGCGGTCGGGCACGGCCTCGAAGTACCACAAGCCGCCCTCCTCGTCGACGTGGCGGAAGTGATGCCGCGGGGTGGCGTTCTCATCAAGCGCTCGGAAGTACGCCACGGTCTCCGCTTTGATGCGCTCCAGGTCGACCACGGGATCATCGTGCCGGCGAGCGCGTGCGGTCACGCCGTTCTGACATCGACGGGTGACATCAACGACCCCGGACCGATCATGGTCCGGGTCACCGGATCACTGGCGGGCTGGGCTGCTGCCCTTCCCGTGCCCGTAGCACGCTCCGGCAGAATGCGAGCGTGTCACTTGACGCCATCAACGCCGTGAAGTGGTCGGCGATACCCAACCCGACGCGGAACCAGTGGGACGATCCGGAGAGCGTCGCTCACGCCCTCCGGCTGCTGACAGTGTCCACCACCGCCCACGAGACAGGTGACGCGGCAGCCAGCCTCGCCGGTTGCGGCTTCGTCTGCAGTCACGCCGCCATGGTGTTTCCCGCGGCCTACGCTGCCACGCCAGTCCTGCTGGATCTCGTCGAGCACGGTCGGCGGCCGCGTATTCAGGACGCGGCCCTCGGGCTCCTGGCGGACGCGCTGGGCTACTTCCCGATCGCCGGCTACAACCGGGTGGACACTTCCTACGGCACCGACGTCCCGCTCTGCTGCGCCATCGCACGCGAGATCCGCGGCCGTCGCAGCGCTCTTCTCGCCCGCGGGAACCACGGCAAGCGAATCCTGGCAGAGGCAGAGCTTCACTGGTGGATGACCATCGAGGAAACAGAACCCCACTCCGGCGGTACTCTGACCGCCCTCGCCACGCTCGAAGGCACACCCTTCGAAACACCGGTCGAGGCCGAGATGCACAGCCCACTTTCCGAGCAGCCTGCAACCGCCGTGTGGATCAACGCGTTGACGGCCGAGGCCTCGGGCGCCGCGTGCATCCAACTTGGGCAAGCGCCGTCCGAGCCCCTGCCAAGGTCTGCCCTCTGCCCAGCTGAGTGCGGCCGCCGCGAGCACTGACCTCGTCGCCATGTTTCAACGGCCGCACCACAACCGCACCAGATCGAGCGGGGAACAAGCCAGTGGAGCGGGACTTGAATGTTCCACGGCAGCCCACGCCCCACAACAGCTGCCTGACCACGGACTCCGCTCGGGCCCTCTCAGGCCGAGCCCATGCCGTCAACGAAGGCCGGCCGGTCACCATCCAATACGTCGCCGCCTCGGGCAGCCGCACCATACGGACCCTCAGCGAGCTGGATCTCGACCCGCCCCACCTGTACGCCTGGTGCCACCTGCGCGACGACGAGCGTGTTTTCACCCTCTCCCGCATTGACGGGGTCATGCCCGGACAGCCGCGTGGTCCTCACCGGGCACGGTGTCGAAGGGCCCCACCGCCCGCGGCCCCGGATCATGCCGCCTCGACCGGCTCCGGCTCGTCGGGCCGGTCCGGGCTCATCTGCGTCGGCAGGGTCTGCTCGCACCAGATCGTCTTGCCGGTGGAGGTCTGCCGCGTCCCCCACCGCTGCGTCAGCTGGGCGACCAGCAGCAGACCTCGGCCGCCCTCGTCGAACACCCGCGCCCGCCGCATGTGTGGCGCGGTGCTGTTCGTGTCCGAGACCTCACAGGTCAGCACCTGGTCGTGGATCAGCCGCAACTGGATCGGGGAACCGCCGTACCGGATGGCGTTCGTCACCAGCTCACTGACCACCAGCTCGGTCACGAACGCGGCCTCCTCCAGGCCCCACGACTCCAGCGTGCGGGCGCTCTCCGAACGCACCCGCGGCACCGCCGCCGCGTCCGCGGCCACCTCCCACACCGCGACCCGCCGCCCGTCCAGTGCCCGAGTCCTCACCAGCAACAGCGCCGCGTCGTCGGCCGGTCCATCCGGGAGCACCGTCCTCACCACGTGTTCGCACAGGTCCTCCAGCGAGTCGGCAGGGACGGTCAGTGTCCTGCGCAGGTTCTCCAGGCCCACATCCAGATCCTGCTGCCGGGACTCGACCAGGCCGTCGGTGTACAGCGCCAGCAGGCTCCCCGGCGACAGCGTCACCTCCACCGACTCGAAGGGCACACCACCCAGGCCGAGCGGCGGCCCGGCCGGGGCATCCAGGAACCCGGCCGCCCCGTCCGGGGTCACCAGAACAGGTGCCGGATGACCGGCCCGGGCCAGCGAACACCGCCCGGTCACCGGGTCGTACACGGCGTACAGGCACGTCGCACCGATGTCCGCCCCCGGGCCGCCGCCCAGGTCACCCCCCGACTCCGCGGACAGCTGGATCACCAGGTCGTCCAGCCGGGTCAGCAGTTCGTCCGGGGTCGGATCGACGTCCGCGAGCGTACGCACAGCGGTCCGCAGCCGCCCCATCGCCGCCGCCGCGTGGATCCCGTGCCCCACGACGTCCCCGACCACCAGGGCCACCCGCTCACCCGACAGCCGGATCACGTCGAACCAGTCGCCCCCCACCCCCAAGCTCGGTGACGCGGGCAGATAACGCGAGGCCACCTCCACCGCCGACTGGTGCGGCAGCCGCTGCGGAAGCAGACTTCGCTGCAGCGCGAGTGCCGCCGTGCGCTCCCGGGTGAACCGCCGCGCGTTGTCCAGACACACCGCCGCCCGGGCCACCAGGTCCTCGGCCAAGGCGAGGTCATCGGCGTCGAAAGGCTCGAGGGTCTCGCGGGTTCGGGCGAACATCACCGCACCCAGAGTCGTCCCCCGGGCCCTGACCGGCACCAGCATCCACGAGTGCGTCTCGTACCGGGCGATCTTCGCCTGCCGCGCCGGGCTCGAGGCCGCCCAGACGCGGATCACGGGGTCCTCGGTCCGGTACACCGCCGAGCGTCCGCTGGCCAGGCACAGCGCCGCGGGCGAGTTGGCGAGATAGACGTCGGAGTCGCCGGCGGTGGTATGCGCCTCCAGGACGCCCTCGGACAGGTTCAGCTCCGCGATCCGGCGCAGCCGGACGGCCCCGGCGATCGGCCCGTGGGCGGGCTCGTCGCCCCTGAGCAGTACCTCCAGCAGGTCGACGCGGGCGAAGTCGGCGAACCGGGGCACCACCACCTCGGTCAGCTCCCGGCCGGTCCGGGTCACGTCCAGGGTGCTGCCGATGCGGACGCTCGCGTCGTTCAGCAGGGCCAGGCGCTCGCGGTCGCGGCTGGCCCGGGTCACGTCCGTCACGGTGGTGCAGACGCCGAGCGTCTGGCCCCGATCGTCCCGCAGCGGTGTCGCGGAGACATGGAAGACCCGGGAGTCGGACGCCGCCAGGATGCTGCCCTTGATCTCGCCGGCCTGCTCCTCGCCCGTCAGCAGGGCCAGTCGCATCCGTTCCTCCCACTGAACGGCGTCCGGGCCGGTCAGGTCGTCGGTGAGGCGGCGTCCGCGCCGTCGCTCGTCGGCGACGCCGCTGAGGCGGCGCATCCGGTCGCTCTGCCACACGCACCGCAGGTCGGTGTCGTAGACCGTGAGCGCCATCGGCGAAGCTTCCAGGGCCCAGGCGGACAACGCCCCCCGCTCCCTGAGCGCGACCCCGGTCGGCGGCGGGCCGACGACCAGGACCGAACCGGGTTCGGTTTCCCACCCGGGCGTGACGTCGCCGGCCAGGGGATAGCTGGAGACCGGCAGCGTCAGCAGGCTGCCGTCGCCGTGCCGCACCGGGAGCACCATGTGCCGCTCCCCGGGGCCGTCGGCGTCCTCCAGCCCCAGCAGCTCCGCGAGCGGCTGCCTCACGGCGTCCGCGGCCGTGTGTCCCAGCAGGCGTTCCGCCCCCGGGCTCCACCCGGTGATCAGCCCGCGCCGGTCGGTCACGACCAGTCCGAGGACGTACGACGTGTCCATAGCGTCCAGCGTGGTGCGCGGAATATCCATAATCAACCCGGATGGCCACCGCTCGTCCGCGGGGTCCGGCCTCCGATCGCCAGCCGCTGCGGGCTCTGGTCGAGCCCCGCGCAGGCGGCCAGCGCGCGGCCGATCACGCGGCCCGTTTCGGTGAGCAGCCGGTCATAGGTGTGCGCCAGGACCAGTCGCAGCGTCTGCTCGACGTCGAGGCAGAACCAGGAGCCGACGGTCCGCAGCCCGTGCGGGGTGAGCCGCCACAGCTTGTCGGCGTCCTTGACCACCGCGTCGTCGGCGTTCAGGGCGTGCCGCCGGGTGTCGTGGCCGTCGACGATCGCCATGATCAGCGCGGTGCTTTCCCGCGGGTACCCGAGGTCGGTGAGGATGCGATCGGCGATGAGGGCGCCCTCGGTCTCGTGTGCGCGGACGGTGTCGGGGTCGTGGGAGCCGGGGGCGATGGCGGGCAGGATGCGTGCCGGGTCGACGGTCTTCCAGCCGGTGTCGTGCAGGAGGATCGCCGGGAGCACGACGTCGGCACGGGCCTGTGGCACCGCGTTCAGCAGCGTGGTGGCAAGGCCGTAGGCGTAGAGCGAGTGCGCGTCGTTGTCACGCACGTCGAGATACGGCAGGGCGCGGTCCCAGATCTCCTGCTCGACCCCGGTCAGGCGCACCAGTGCGGGCACCTCGTCCGCCGGGGGGATCTGCGACGCGGCGAGCGGGAGGACGGGAAGCGGAGCGGGGGGCATGCCGGTCTCCTTTCGGTACGAGCACACTCAGTCGAGGAGGGTGACGGTGCCGGCCGTGCCGTCCACCAGGATCCGCTGCCCCGTCCTGATACGGGTGGACGCCGACCCGGTTCCCGTGACGGCGGGCAGGGAGTACTCGCGGCAGACGATGGCGGCGTGCGACATCACCCCGCCTATGTCGGTCACCGTGGCCCGTATCCGGCCGAACACCGGGGCCCAGCTGGGCGCGGTGACCGGCGCGACGAGGATCTCCCCGTCCCGTACGAGATCCAGCTCCGCGGGGCTGTGGACGATCCGGGCCGGTCCGTCCGCGCGTCCGGGCGACGCGGCCAGGCCGGTCAGGTCGCCGGTGGTGGCGCAGTCGGCCAGCCAGGACCGGACCTGTTCGCTGGTGATGCCCCACAGCATGATGCTGAACGGCTCCGTGACGGCGGCGGGCGGCCGGTTCAGCGCCGGTTCCGGGCGCCGGGTCGCCAGGGCGCGCACGATCCGCCGCCGCCGTTCCACCTCGGGCGGCCAGTGATCGGGGCCGACCGGCGCGCTGCCCCGCGCCCAGCCGGACGCGAAGTCGAACAGTGCGCCGCGGGCCTCGTCGCGGGTGAGGTACAGCATGTCGCTCTCGCCGGGCCAGAAGCCTGCCCGGTGCAGCAGCGCGGACAGCTGCCGGGTCTTGCGCCAGAAGACGCCCATCGACCAGTGCTCGATGTAGAAGTTGTGGTTCTCCACATACGGGTAGACCTTTCGGGCGAGCCGCAGTTTGGCCTCGAGGTCCGTGCGCTGGGCGGGGTCGAGCAGGGCGGCGTACTCACCTGTGATCCGGTCTCGTTCGGCGACGAGCTCGGTCACCCGCCGGTCGACGTTCTCGCCCCGGCGCAGCCGCAGGACGTAGTCGCGGATGTAACCCAGGGGCAGTGCGGGGTCGTCCCGCCAGTACCGGTCGTCGGCGTAGAAGCCGTTGCCCGAGGTGAAGTTGAACCACGGGTCGCGGGCTGCTTCCCAGGCATCGAGCCAGTCCCGGCCCCTCGGCGCCAGTGCGACGGCGTCGAGGGTGTCCTGTCCGGGGCCGGGGACGGTCAGCAGGTGCTCCAGGCCCAGTTCGACGGCGAGCTTCGCCAGCCGCTTCAGCTCGTCGTCCGGGCGGAACAGTTCCATGTCCACGCCTTGGACCATGGCCGCGACGGCCTGGTCGGGGATGCCGGGGAACCACTGTCCGCACGCCTGGAAGAGGTCCAGGTAGGCCGCGTAGCCGAGGTTGAGGAACTCGAAGTGGTACTGCCAGGCCCGGTGGCACAGCGCCAGGAGCTGGTCGTACCCGCCGAGCAGGGTCTCGGTCGCGTCCAGCCCGACGCCGCGCTCGATCTCCTCGTACGGCTGGACGTCGGGCAGTTCGGTGAACCGGAGCGCCTCCAGTTCCCGGATCGTGGTGAGGACCTTGCGTTTCCAGTTGTCCAGCAGCGGGTCCCAGTGCGCGAAGTAGTACCCGGCGCGCCGGCGGAACTCCGGCACCCGCGCCGCGGCCTCGTCCCGCTCCACCGTGAGCGGGTGGTGGTAGACGTAGCCCTGGTGGATGCGGCATTCCACGCCGTTGGCGGGCGGCACGAGGAAGTGCCGGGTGTTGAACTGACCCAGACACTTCGTCGACAGTTCCGGGCCGATCGTCTCGAACGGTTTGAGCACCGTGGGCCAGTGCTGGCTGTCGCAGAACCAGAACTTCGCCTCGTCCACGGCGCGCCGCTCGGGCTGGAACAGCATGTTGTACGGGTACAGGCTCTGCCAGCCCTCAGCTCCCTCGGGCGCCGGCTGCTCGTAGGGACTGGGGAAACTCGTGCGCTGCCCGGACGACGGTCTCGACTGGGTCGCCATGCGAGGTCCCTTCGTCGGGCCCGTGGTGGCCGGGCCGGGGGCTGGGGTCGCTCAGGTCGGGAGAGTGCCGAGGCCGAGCATGGTGTCGGCGATGCTGGAGACGCCTGCTCCGGGCACCACCGCGGCTCTCACGCGTGGCCTGCGGCTCCAGAACGTCTCGGGCCGCGCCTGGAGCAGCAGCAGCCGGGGGCCGCGTTCCTCGTCGGCCTTCGGGTCACGGGCGATGGCCCACTCGACGTCCTGCGGGCAGCCGTAGTGGCGCTCGACGTTCTTGGCCAGCCCGGCGACCTCGGTGACCTCGTCGGGCGCCAGGCAGGGCACCCGCCGGCGGGCCTCCTCGACGGCACGCCGGACGAGCCCGCGCCCGTCCGGGGCGGCGACCAGCTCGTGGTGCTTCGGCGACACCATCGTCCGTACGGGGACGAGCAGCACCTTGTCCACGACGTAGTTGTCGGGGGTCATCTCACCGGACACCAGCGGCCCGCCCAGTCCCCAGCCGGCGTCGATGACGATCTTCGACGGGTCGCCGTCGGCCGGGTTCACGGTCAGGGCCACACCTGCCGTGCGGGCGTCGACCATCCTCTGCACGCCGACTGCCATGCTCAGCCCCTGCTCGGACACACCGTTGGCGGCGCGGTAGGTGACGGCGCGGGCGGTCCACAGGCTCGCCCAGCAGCGGCGTACGGCGTCGACGACGGCGTCGGCCCCCCGGACCCACAGGTAGGTGTCGTACTGCCCGGCGAAGCTCACGGTCGGCAGGTCTTCCGTTCCGGCGCTCGACCGTACGGCCACCGGGACGTCCCCGGCGTCCCCGAGGACCTGGTAGGCCGCGGTGACGGCCGTCGCGACCGCGGACGGCACGGGCCGCTCGGTGACCAGTCGGCGGATCTCGGCGGTGCGCCTCTCGGTGCCGGCCGTGTCGGAGAGGTCGAGCCCGGCGCTGAGGGAGCCGATCTCCGCGCGAAGGCCCCCGCCGTCGAGCATGGCGTCGAAGGCATCGGTGGTCACCGCGAACCCGGGCGGCACCGGTATCCCGCAGCCGGTCATCGTCAGCAGACCGGCGCACTTGCCCCCGACCCGGGCGGTGGACGGATCGGCACCGGAATCGAATGCGACGGTGTGCTGGTGGGTCATGGGAGGCCTCTCCGCACGGGCGCAGCTGCACAGCACGTCCCCTCCACCGAGCCTACGGCGTCCTGTGCGGCGACGGCGGTCGGCGGCCCGGCGGGCTTCGTGCCCGAGCCACGGACGTCCTGACCGAGAAACGGGCGGCGGCCGAACCGCCCCTCCCGCTGCGGCCGTCCAAGGAACGCCGCTACCGAGTCGCCGACCCTTGCCTGCGGTTGGGCTCGCGTTCCTTGGGCCGCCTGGCCGCCCTGCAGAAGCACCGGGCGGCGATCACCGACGAGAGCCCGTCGCATCCGGAGCTCAATTATTCCTTGACACGAATATTCTTCTCCGAGAATACTTACCTTCATGGACGCACTCCTCGCCGCACTGGCCGACCCGGCCCGCTGGCGGCTGGTGAGCCTGCTGGCCGAGCGGCCCCGCCCGGTCGGCGTTCTCGCTCAGCTCGCCGAAGCACGCCAGCCGCAGACGACCAAACACCTGCAGACCCTTGAACGCGCCGGCGTCGTGACCTCCCACCGCACCGGCCAGCGCCGCGTCTACGCACTGCGGCCCGGCGCCCTGCGGGACCTGGCGGCCGCGCTCAGCCGACTCGCCGACACCGCGGACCAGGTCGGCGGCCCGCGTGAGACGTTCGACCGCTACGAACGCAGCCTTCACGCGGAGCGGCTCGCCGCGAAGGGGTCGGGGTGGGCCGACGGCCGCTCGTTCACGTTCCACCGGCCGCTGGCCGGGCGCCCCGAGCTCGTCTGGCGTCACCTGACCGAGGCCGTCCTGCTCGCGCGCTGGTGGACTCCCGAGGACCTCCGCGTCTCCGAGCTCGTCTTCGAGGCGCGACCCGGTGGGCGGATCGTCCAGGAGTACCGCGACGCCGAAGACGCCGACGGCTCCGACCTGGTCGCCGGGCGTGCGGAGGGAGTCGTCGACGACGTACGGCCCGGTGAGCGCCTCGCCTACCGGCTCTCGCCGCTGCTTCCGGACGGCCACCTCGCTTTCACCGCCCACGTCGACCTGGGCCTGCGGCCCACCGACACGGGCACGGACCTCGACGTCCAGTACCGGATCACCGACAGCACCGTCGACTCCGCGGACTTCGTCGCAGGCATCGAGATCGGCTTCGGCCAGAGCCTCGACAAACTCGCGGCCACCCTCGCCGAGGCCTCGCACGCCACCGGAACCACCGACAGCACCGACAGCACTCACGCCACCGGCACCACCGACACCATCGGCACCACCGACACAAGGAGCACGAAATGACGGAGCAGATCGCCGGCCGCCGAGTCGTCACCAACCTGGCCCTCTCCCTCGACGGCCACTACGCCGCGCCGGACAACCCGTTGGACATGAGCTGGGTGATGCCGTACGCCGTCACCGACGTCGCCCGCGACCACCTGACCAGCCTCTGGGAGCCGGCGACGACGGCCCTGCTCGGACGGGTCAACGCCGAGGGATTCCTCGGTTTCTGGCCCACCGTCATCGGTATGGAGGGCGCCGACCCGCGTGACGAGGGCTTCGCGAAGTGGCTCGTCGACGCCGACAAGGTGGTCCTTTCCTCCTCCCTCGACCAGGCACCGTGGGAGCGGACGGCGATCGTCGACAAGCCGGCCGCCGACGCGGTCGCGGACCTCAAGGCCACCGAAGGCGGCGACATTCTCGTCCTCTCCAGCGCGAGCGTCATCAAGGCGCTGCTGGTGGCCGACAAGGTCGACCGGCTGGCGCTCACGGTCTTCCCGGTCTTCCTCGGCGGCGGGCCGCGCCTCTTCGACGACGGCCTGCCCGCCGGCCGGTGGACGCTCGTCAGCCAGACCGCGGGCGAGCACGGCACACTGGCCCTCGTCTACGACCGAGTCCGCTGAGCCGCCCGATCGGCCCAGCCGGCGAGACGGCCCAGCCGGGAGTCCGCGCCCGCCATACGGCCTCTTCATCCGAGGAGGGTGAGGCCGAGCGCTGGGTGCAACCGGCGGACGCGTCCGGAGGCGGTTCGAAGTACTGTCGGCCGACCGGCACCTCGTCGGGAGCGGTGACACGGGAAGGATCAGCGGCGTGATCATCTTCGGTACCAAGGGGTATCTGTACCAGCTCGCCATACTGACGTTGGTGTGCGGGCAGTGCGGGAATCCGTCCGCTCACACGCTCCGGAAGCGGGTCACGAAGTTCACGTTGTTCTTCGTTCCGCTGTTTCCGATCTCCACGAAGTACGCGACGCAGTGCACCTTCTGCGGGGCGGAGCAGAAGGTGACCAAGGAGCAGGCGGAGCAGCTTCAGGCGCAGGGGGCGGGCGGGCCCGGAGGACAGGGCGGCGGTCAGGCGTACGGTCAGGCGCCGCAGCAGCAGTGGCCGCACCGGCCCTGAGGGGAGTCTCCTCCCGAGGGGCGGGTAACCGGTTCTCCATGGCCAACGTCCTTGTCGGCAGCTGTTCGTGGACCGATCGCGCCCTGGTCGGCAGCGGCTGGTATCCGGCCGGGCGGCGGGACGCCGAGGGGCGGTTGCGTTACTACGCCGAACGCTTCCCGGTCGTGGAGGTCGACGCGAGTTACTACGCGCTGCCCGGCGAGCGGAACAGCCGGCTGTGGGTGGAGCGGACGCCGGACGGGTTCGTGTTCGACGTGAAGGCGTTCTCGCTGCTCACCGGGCACCCGACCCGGGCCGCGGTGATGCCGGACGGGCTGCCTCCCGATGCCGGGGACCCGGCGGTGCTGGACGCGGTGTGGGGGCGGTTCACCGCCGGGATCGAACCGCTCAGGGCGGCGGGGCGGCTCGGTGCCGTGCTGTTCCAGTTCCCGCCCTGGTTCCGGCCCGGGGCCCGCTCGGAGGCGTTCCTCGCGGAGTGCGCGCGTCGGACGGCCGGTTGGCCGGTCGCCGTGGAGGTCCGGCATCCGCAGTGGTGGGCGGACGAGAAGCGGACGGAGACCACTCACGCCCTGCTGGCCCACCACGGCTTCACCGCCGTCGCCGTCGACATGACGCAGACCCTCGCGTCCTCCGTACCGCCCGTCACCCCCGTCACCACCCCGCACCTGTCGGTCGTGCGGTTCCACGGACGCAGCACGGCCTGGGGAACCGGCAGCAAGGAGGACCGCTTCCGCCACGACTACTCCGTCGCCGAACTCGCCGAGTGGACCCCTCGCTTACGCGCCCTCGCCCGCCAAGTGGACGAGCTGCACGTCCTGTTCAACAACTGCTGCGCCGACTCCGCCGTACGCGCCGCCGAGACCATGTCCCGCCTCCTCGCGGAGGACCAGCGGGTCATCGGCCCCCGAGCCGCACCGTCTTCGTCCCGCTCGCCTGGTCGATCTCCGAGATCCTGACCGTCACCTTCATCGTCCAGTCGCCCGCGATGGGGAGGGTGAGCGCGTCCGTGGCCCAGTAGCCGCCCTTGTCGGTGAGGTTGGCGTTGAGCGGGCCGATGTCCTGGGCCGGGAACGTGAAGGAGAGCCGCAGTTCCGGGACGCTGGACAGGCCGCCGTCGGGGCCGTAGACCACGGCCTCGACCGAGTACTCCCCGGCGCCGGCGCCGGGGATGAGGGTGATCTGCGCCTTGCCGTAGCCGCCGGGGCTGCCGGTGTCGAAGGGGATGGTGGTGACGGACGCGGTCTGCACCCCGCCCGACTGCGCGGCCTGCGCCGACTGCGCCGACTGTTCCGCCTCGGCCGCCGCACGGCCCGGCAGGGTTCCGGACAGCACCGTCGAGAGCACCAGTACGACGAAGCCGACGCCCACTTCGGCCAGCACCGCACGGCGCAGGCCCCGTCGACGGGGGTCTTCGGGAGCCGAGTCTTCCCGGGCGGGGTCGGCGGCGGGGCCCGATGGGCGCACGGTCCCTTCTCCGGTCCCTTCCCCAGTCCCGTCCCCGGTCTCTTCCGTAGCCCCTTCCCGGACCGCCCCGGTAGGGCCGGCCGATCCGGACGGGCCCCCCACAGGTTCCGGCACCCGCTTGGACACGCGCTCCGACACCTGTTCCCGCACCACAGCCGCGGACGCGACCGCCGACGCCACGTCCTCCACATCCGGCGCGTCGTCCACCGCCACGTCCGCCGCCACCTCCCCGGCCACATCCGCCGAAGCCAGCCGAGCCGTCCACCGCCGGGACAGGGACGCCACCGTCAGCAGGAGGACCACCGCGGCCAGTTTGGCGGTCAGCAGGCGGCCGTACGACGTGCCGGTGAGCGCGTCGAAGGAGCCGAGGCCGCGCCAGGACTGGTAGACGCCGGTGACGACGAGGACGGTCACGGAGGTGAAGGCGAGCCGGGAGAAGCCGGCGACCATGGCGGGCGGGACCGCCGACGAGCGGTACAGGGTGAGGAGGAGGGCCGCGAGGCCGCCCAGCCACACCGCCATCGCCAGGACGTGCAGCACGGCCGACGTCATCGCCACCGGCACCTGGATCCCGGCGGACGCGTGCTCGGCGCCGGCCCAGGTCAGGGCCAGGCCCACGGAGAGCACGGCGCCCGCGGCGAGCCGGCCGCGGGACCACTCGGTGCGCCGCGGCAGTCGTACGAGGAAGAAGGCGGCCAGGGACAGCAGGGCCAGGCGGAGCAGCAGCATCACGCCGGGACGGGTGGTGACCGTGCGTTCGAGGCCGGAGGCGTCGAAGGCGGACGCGGGGCCCACCCCCGACTCGTAGGGGGCGCGCAGCACCAGCAGGGCGATGGTGGCCCCGAGCAGGGTCCACAGGGCCGCCCACAGGGGCCGGCGCAGCGGGCCGCGGTCCGGCGGGCGGCACACCGCCACGAAGACGGCGGTGCCGAGGAGCAGGCCGAAGGCGAGGTAGGCGAGGTAGCGGGCGATGTTGTAGAGGCCGGCGGTCGCCGGGTCCTCGACGGGGCCGTTGTCGATGGCCGGCGGGGTGGGGGAGGGTTTGCCGACGGAGAAGGTGAAGGCGCCCGAGACGGGGTGGCTGTCGGCGGACACGACCCGCCAGGACACCACGTAGGTGCCCTGGGTGAGCTTGGGGGGCAGGGTGGCCCGGACGGTGTCGGAGCGGTCGGGCACGTGCTGGACGTCGGCGAGTTCCAGCCGCCGGTTGTCGGGGTCGATGACGCGGAAGGAGTCGTCGAGCAGGCCGACGGACTCGGTGAAGGTCAGGGAGATGTGGCGGGGGGCCGACTTGAGGACGGTTCCGTCCTCGGGGTCGGCACCGCGGAGAGCGGCGTGCGCCGAGGCGGTTCCGGAGCCCGCGAAGACGAGCAGGACCAGCACGGTGCCGAGCAGCACCAGCCCTTGAAGTCGCCGGTGTCGTGGTCGTTCTGTCCTGAGCTCACCGTCACGCTCCACGTCGTTTCCTCGTCTGTGGACTTGCCGCCTTCCGGGCCGCCTTCCGGATACGTACGGACGGGAGCGCCAGTGCGCTCACCGCGCGGAAGCCTCGGTTCCACCCGTGGGCGCGCTCATGGCCGGCACAGGTCGGCGATCCGGTCCGCCTCGGCCGGGTAGCGGGCCGTCAGGTCCGCCGCGTCCCCGTGCTCGTAGCCCTCGAAGGTGAACCCGGGCGCCATGGTGCAGCCGAACAGGGTCCACGCGCCGCCCGCCGCGACCCGGCCGCCCATCCAGGTGCCGGCCGGGATGGTGAGCTGGACGTGCTGGCCGGCGAGGACGTCCGGGCCCAGGACGGCGGTGCGGGAGGTGCCGTCCGGGGCGAGGAGCAGGAGGTGCAGCGGGTCGCCGAGGTAGAAGTGCCAGATCTCGTCGGTGGGCAGCCGGTGCAGGGCCGAGAAGTCACCGGGGCGGGCGGTCAGCAGGGCGACGATCGCGGTGCCCTCGGGCCGTCCGTCCGGCCGCTCGGGGCCCGCCCAGGTCTGCCGGAACAGCCCGCCCTCGCGCGGGATGGGCTCCAGATCGAAGTGGGTGATCAGGTCGTCAGGCGTCACCCGGGAAGGTTACCGTCCGCGCCGGAAAGGCCACTGCCCGTTCCAGGAAGGCGAGTTGGGCGTGCTTCTCCGGCAGGTACACGTCCGGGAGGTCCACCTCCGGCAGGACGACGACCGGCCCCGCCTCGAACCCCTGCTTGAGGAAACGGGTGATCGCCTTCTCGTTGCGCACGTCGGGATCGACCACGACCCGGCTGCGGTCCAGGCCCTTCAGCACGTACGAGGCCACCGCCACCAGCAGCGCCGCCGACCAGCCCGGCCGCGCGCCGCCCGGCCCGGCGGGTGCCAGCAGCAGGTGGACGCCGATGTCGCCCGGCCGCGCGTCGTAGCACAGGCTGACCCGGTCGGCCTCGGGCTCGTAGGTCTGCAGCAGGGCGACCGGTTCGCCGTCCTTGAGGATCAGGTGGGCGTGATGGGTGTCGAGGGTGGCCATGTGGGCGTAGATCTCGGACACCTGGCCCTGCGTCAGGCCGTTCATGCCCCAGAAGGCGGCCCGTTCCTCGCTCACCCAGGCATGGACCAGCCCGGCGTCGGCGTACGCGTCGAGGGGCAGTACGCGGACGGCGCCGAAGCCGTCGACGCTCTCCTCGTACACGGGCGCGCGGTCGGGGGCGTACGCGTCAGACATCGCTCTCCTTCTTCAGCCGCGTCCAGTCGGTGCCGACCGGGACGAGATCCCCCTTGAGCCACAAGGGGAGTTGGTCACGGTGATGGGCCGAACCGGGCACCCCGGACGCACCGAACGGCACGACCCAGCGGCTGTCCTCACGGCGGGCCAGGTCCCACACGTACCGGGCGGCCGGCCCACGCACACTCAGGTCGCTCCAGCCGGGCACGGCGGAGGTGGACAGCACACAGTCGTGGTCGCCGGACAGCCCCGGTCCGTCCACGTCGTACGCGGTGCCGCTCAGTGCCCGCCAGGGGGCGAGGCGGTGGGTGTCCCCCCACCGTGCCACCGGCCCCCCGGCGGCCACCTCTTGTACGGCCACCTCCTCGACGGCCGCCCGCACCGCCTCCGCCCGGTCGATCCCGTACACCTCCTCCAGCTCCTGTGCCCGCAGGAGGTGTTCGAGGGCGAACCCGATGCGCGGGACGAGTTGCAGCCAGGGCAGGAAGATTTCCGGGTAGGCGGGCGGAGTGGCGAGGGCGGCGAAGGCCGGGTGCGCGGCGAGCTGTCGTACGACGGCTCCGCGCACCGCCGCGTACAGCGCCGCGTCCGTGCTGTCGGCGTCCATGTGGCGGTCCCAGCGCAGGAGCCGGTCCCTGATGCGCGCGCCCTCGGGGGTGAGGTCGGCGAGGGTTCCCACGTGGGCCAACAGGGACGCGGCCGAGGCGAGCCGGGTGTCCATGTGGATCACCGGCATGTCGGCGGACGACCAGCGCTCCTTCCCCGACAGCAGCGCGGTGATGCGGTCGGCGCGGTGCGGCGGGGCGAACTCGACGCCGAGCGGGGTGGCGGGGCCGCGCTGGTTGGCCATCACGGCGATGCCGTCGGTGAGACCGGCGCGGGGTGTCTCGTGCCGGCCCTCCCAGTCGTGGCCGGGCTCCCAGGCGGGGACCGGGCGGGTGCGGTTGGCCTCGCGGCGGACGGGGACATGGCCGGCGACCCGGTGCAGCAGGCCGCCCTCGGTGTCGGCCGCCTGGACGACGTTGACGGGCTCGGCCCAGGCGTCGAAGGCGCGGTCCACGTCGGCCACCCGGCGGGCCCGCAGCAGGGGGAGCAGGGCGCTGAAGCCGAGGTCGTCCGTGACCCGGGGCGGGTAGCGGAGGCTGACGGCGACGGGGTCGCTCCCCCCGGGGCTGCCGGAGTCGCTCCCGTCGAGGACGCCGTCCGGCACCCCGTCCAGGACCCCGTCGTCGAGGTCCTCCGGGATGCCCTCGGGCCCCCCGATGATCACCGGCCCCCGGTCCGTCTCGATCACCTCCACCTCGACCGGTGTCTCCCCCGCGACCTCCACGCTCTCCGTGTGCCGGCGGGCCCGCCGCCAGACCCCGTCCGGTCCGAGGGCCTCGACACCGGCGCCGGTGCGCCGCAGCCGCTCCCGGTAGAGGTCCTGGTAGTCGGCCATGGCGTTGGTGATGGCCCAGGCGACCGTGCCGGTGTGGCCGAAGTGGGCGATGCCGGGGACGCCGGGGACGGCGAGGCCGATCACGTCGAACTCGGGGCAGGACAGGTGGATCTGCTGGTAGACGCCGGGGTCCTCGATGAAGCGGTGCGGGTCGCCGGCGATGACGGCGTGACCGGTCGTGGTCCGCTCCCCGCTCACCAGCCAGCCGTTGCTGCCGGAGGTGCCGGGCCCGTCGGTGGCGAAGAGGGCGACGGCCTCGGGGCCGAGGTGCCGGACGACCTGCTCGCGCCAGAGCTTGGCCGGGAAGCCGGCGAACAGGATGTGGGTGGCGAGCCAGACGCCGAGCGGGGTCCAGGGCTCCCACCGGCCGGGGGCGAGGCCGGTCCGGGCGAACTCGGGGGCGTCGGCGCTCTTCAGCTCCTCGTTGACGCCGTCGACGTACGCCCGCACCCAGTCCGCCGTCTCCGTGTCCCGTCTCTCCAGGGCGGCGAAGCAACGTCTCGCCGTGTCGTCGAGCCGGGCCCGTCTCGCGAACCGGTCCCAGGCCAGGGCCTGAGGGCCGAGGAAGGCGGCCGAGGCGCCCTGCGCGCGGTGACGTTCGGCCTCCAGCTGCCAGGCCCGGTCGCGGGCGGTGACCCGGCCCTGGGCACGGGCCAGTTCCCGCGCGCTGCCCGCGCGGAGGTGGGGTATCCCCCAGGCGTCGCGATAGATCCCGGTGCTCACCCTGTGCCACCTCTGCGTTTTAGGTTAGCCTCACCTAACCAACCCGATGAGGGAATCGTACGCGAAGGGTGAAGACGCGATGGGGCAGGGGCACGGCTGGGAGGGCGCGGTCCTCAAACTGCTGCGCGCGAAGGACTTCGTCCTCACCGTGACGGGGACTCAGGACGTCACCGAGAACTACCGGCGCGTCCACCTCACGGACGGCGGCATGCTGGCACGGACCGGCGTCCATCCGACCATGTGGGTCCGGCTCTGGTTCGACGACGCGGGCAGACCGCACCAGCGGGCGTACACCCTGGTCGACCCGGATCCGGCGGCCGGCACCTTCTCTCTCGAGTTCGCCCTCCACGAGGGGTGCGCCAGTGACTGGGCGCGGGCGGCGCAGCCCGGCGACACGATCGAGGCGACCGTGCACGGCACGGGTTTCCAGCGGCCCCGGCCCGAACCGTCGCACGTCTTCGCGATCGCCGACCCGGCCTCGCTGCCCGCGCTCAACTCCCTCCTCGCCGCGGTGACCCCGGCCCCGGCGACGGTCTGGTTCGAGTCCGAACTCGACGGCCTCCCCTTCCGGACCGACCCCGCCCGGCACGACGTACGCCGGGTGCCGCGCCAGGACTCGGGCGCCCGGCTGGTCGCCGAGGTGAGGGCGGCCCTGCCGGACCTGATCGGGGCGAGCCCGCAGCCGTACGTCTGGATCGCCTGCGACACGGCGACGACCCGGGCCCTGACGTCGTACGTCCGCAAGGAGTTGAGCGTGCCCAGGCAGCGGGTGCAGGCGCTGGGGTACTGGCAGCCCTGACCCGGGGAGCGGCCCGCGGCCCCAGCAGGCATGATCGGGGTCATGGACGTCACCCTTCACCTCGCCCAGGACCCCGAGGCCGACGAGCTGCTCGGGCGCTCTCCGCTCGCCGCGCTGGTCGGGATGCTGCTGGACCAGCAGGTTCCGATGGAGTGGGCGTTCAAGGGCCCCCGCACCATCGCGGACCGGCTCGGCGCCGACGACCTGGACGCGCACCGGATCGCCGCGCTGGACCCGGAGGCCTTCGCCGCGCTCCTGTCGGAGAAGCCCGCCGTGCACCGCTACCCGGGCTCGATGGCGGGGCGCATCCACCAGCTGTGCCAGTACCTCGTCGAGCACTACGACGGCCGGGCCGAGCTCGTCTGGAAGGGCGTCGACGACGGGCGCGAGCTGCTGAGGCGTCTGCAGGAACTGCCCGGCTTCGGCAAGCAGAAGGCGCAGATCTTCCTGGCCCTGCTCGGCAAACAGCTCGGCGTCCGGCCCCAGGGCTGGCGCGAGGCCGCGGGCGCCTACGGCGAACCGGGGTCCTACCGGTCCGTCGCCGACATCACCGGACCCGAGTCGCTGACCAAGGTACGGGCGCACAAGCAGGAGATGAAGGCGGCGGCGAAGGCGGCGAAGACCACCAAGAGGTGAACCGGGGCGAGTCGGGGCGAGCCGGCGTAAGCCGACCGGACCGTCCCGGATGGCGGGCCCGTGCCGCGCGGTCCCAGCATGGACCATGACCGAGGCACCGACCGGCTCCCCCGGGGACCCTCCGTACGACGACCGCAAGGCCCACGCCCGACCCGCCGGCGCACACGAACCCGAACCGCCCTTCGAGGGCCCCCTGCACGCCCTCTCCCGCGCCGCCTGGCAGGCCGTCCTGCTCACCGGCGTCGCCTCCCTGGTCCTCGGCGTCCTGGTCCTGGTCTGGCCCGGCGCCTCCCTGTTCGCGGCCGGTGTCCTCTTCGGCGTCTACCTCGTCGTCAGCGGCGTCTTCCAGCTGGTCTCCGCCTTCGGCACCCACCGGACGACCTCCCTGCGCGTGCTGGCCTTCGTCAGCGGCGCCCTGTCCCTCCTGCTGGGCCTGTTCTGCTTCCGCGGACCCATGCAGTCGATCCTGCTGCTCGCCCTGTGGATCGGAATCGGCTGGCTGATCCGCGGGATCACCCACACCCTCGCCGCCCTGTCCGACCACACCATGCCTGCGCGCGGCTGGCAGATCCTCCTCGGGATCGTCACCTTCGCCGGCGGCGTCGTACTGATCGACTCCCCGTTCGAGTCGGTCGCGGTGCTCACCCTGGTCGGCGGCATCTGGCTGGTCGCGGTCGGCGTCGTCGAGATCGTCACCGCGCTCTCCATCCGGAGCCGGGCGGTTCAGGTCCCGCGCACGCTGTGACCGGGCGGCGTCCGCCGAACGGGTGGTTCGCGTCCCCGGCGTGCTGACCGACCGGCGTGCCCCGGGGAGATGACCTCCCATGAGCACCGTACGAAGCCTCCCGCGCGGCCGCACCTGGCTGCGGGTGCTCGTGCTGCTGCTCGCCGTCCTGGTGCCGGGCGCCCATGCCACGGCACACGCGGCACCGGTCGGGTCCGTGGAGATCGTCGAGTACGACGTACTGGACGCGACCGCGACGACCGCGACCGTACGGACACCGGCCGCCGACGGCCGCCGAACCGCCGTGCCCCTGCGCCCCGCACCCCTGGCCGCCCCGGCACCCGGCGCACCGGAGCGCGGCCGGCCCCTTCCCGCGCCGGCCATGGCGCCGTACGCCGTGCGTGCCCTGCGCTCCGTGGTCCTGCGCTGCTGACAGGCCGTCTCCGCCCCCAGGTCAGTCAGCAGCCAACCAGGCGAGGAACACCGGCATGCCCACAGACCCGTACGCGGTCCTGCGCGCCCTGCTGCGCGCGGAGGCCGTACGCAACGCACCCAAACCGGAAGCGAAGAAACCGGCGCCGCAGCCGCCGAAGCAACAGAAACACGGCTGATTCCGGATCCGGACACCGCAAGGTGTCCGGATCACCGGCCCACCCACGCCAGGCGTTCCGCCGCCTCCCCCTGCCTCCCGCCGGGTCTCCCCCCTGTCTCCCACCGGTCGGCATCCACCCCCTTTGACCGGTATGGGAGGTGATCCGCACGTACTTGGCCCACGCGTCCGAGCCGGGAGGCTGCGCCCGGAACGTCTCGACCGGTAGGCTTTCCGTGTGATCTTCAAGCGCATCGGAAACGGCCGGCCGTACCCCGACCACGGCCGGGAAAGCACCCGGCAGTGGGCGGACGTCGCGCCGCGCCCGGTCCGCCTCGATCAGCTGGTGACGACCAAGGGGCAGCTCGACCTGGAAACCCTGCTCGCCGAGGACTCCACGTTCTACGGCGACCTCTTCGCGCACGTCGTGAAGTGGCAGGGCGACCTGTACCTGGAGGACGGACTGCACCGCGCGGTGCGGGCGGCGCTCCAGCAGCGCCAGGTGCTGCACGCCCGTGTGCTGGAACTGGACTGACGCACCGTCCGGTGACCGGTTGGCCCTTTTGGGTTGGACTGCGCGGCGTCCAATGATCATCTAGTAGGAATCGCCGCCCAGGCGCACTACGCTGCGCCCATGAGCATGCTGACTCCCCCCGGCATGGGCGGTAAGTACCGGATCACGGGAGACAAATACCCTCGGATGCGCCAACCCCGGCGACGCGGCAGGCTCGTGCTCGGGCTGGTGGCCTCCGTCGCCGCGCTCGGGCTGATCGGTTGGGGCACCCTGCAGCTCATCGACGTCTTCACCGGCGGCGGCAAGAAGGCCGCGGCCGCCGGCACCAAGACGGACTGCGGCACGAAGGCGAGCCCCTCGGCCGGTGCGACCGCGGCGGCCCTTCCCAAGCCCGCCGGGATCACCGTCAACGTGTTCAACGCGACGCCCCGCAGCGGACTCGCCAAGAAGACAGCGGACGAGCTGAAGAAGCGCGGCTTCAAGATCGGCGACGTGGGCAACGCGCCCGGGGAGTTCGACAAGAAGGTCAAGGGCACCGGCGTTCTGCTGGGCCCGGCGTCGTCCCTGAACACCTCGCTGCCGGTCCTCGCCACCCAGCTCGGCACCGCCGAGCGGCGCACCGACGCGGCCCGCAAGGGCACGGAGATCGACCTGATCATCGGCACCGGCTTCAAGGCCCTCACACCGGAGGCGGCCGCCGCCAAGGCCCTGGCCGGACTGGCCGCGCCGCAGCCGACGGCCAGCTCGAAGAAGGCGTGTTGAGCCGTCGTAGAAGCTGAGCTGCCGTACGGGAGGAGCAGCCGTACGGGGAGCAGCCGTACGGGAAGCAGCCGTACGGGAAGCAGCCGTACGGGAAGAACGCGGCGCTGTTACTCGGCCGCCCCGTACAGCCGGTCTCCCGCGTCGCCGAGGCCCGGGACGATGTAGCCGTGTTCGTTGAGGTGGTCGTCGACCGCGGCCGTGACCACCGTGACCGGGGTGCCCGCGAGTTCGCGCTCCATGATCTCCACGCCTTCCGGAGCGGCCAGCAGCACCACCGCGGTGACGTCGTCGGCACCCCGCCGGATCAGCTCGCGAATCGCGGCGACCAGCGTGCCGCCGGTGGCGAGCATCGGGTCGAGGACGTACACCTGGCGGGCGGAGAGGTCCTCCGGCATGCGGGTGGCGTACGTGGAGGCCTGCAGCGTCTCCTCGTTGCGGATCATGCCCATGAAGCCCACCTCGGCGCTCGGCAGCAGCCGCATCATGCCGTCCAGCATGCCGAGGCCGGCCCGCAGGATCGGCACCACCAGCGGGCGCGGGTAGGAGAGCTTGACCCCGGTGGTCGCGGCGACCGGCGTCGTGATGTCGACCTGTTCGGTGCGCACGTCGCGCGTGGCCTCGTAGGCGAGCAGGGTGACCAACTCGTCGGCGAGACGGCGGAAGGTCGCGGAGTCGGTGCGCTGGTCGCGCAGCGCGGTGAGCTTGTGGGCGACCAGGGGGTGGTCGACGACGTGGAGACGCATGGCGACAACAGTAACCGGGCGGCCCGGGGCCGGTGCCCCGGGCCGGACCGGGCAGGCCTCACGCCCGTCCGACACCCGCTCGGTGGCGTCAAATCGCCCGTCCCGGGGAAAGCGGAAGGGACGGACTGGGGTGATGAACCTATGCCTGACCGGGAAACCCGCAAGAATCCGTCGCCGCGCACACCGCCGGGGACACGCCTACAACCGAACACGTCCTACGCCTCGACCAGAGCACCGGGGTCACCGGAGTCATCGGAGTCATCGGAGTCATCGAATGCGCGGAAGGCACCGCCAACGGGCGGGGCGAGGAGGCGCGGCGGCTCGGGAAGGCCGGGCGCGCTGAGCCGGTCGGGCGGCCGGGGGACTCCGAGGACGCCAGGAAGCCCAGGAAGCCCAGGAAGTCCGGGTAGTTCGGGAAGCCCGGATAGTCCGGGCAGTGCTCAGGTAAAGCCGGAGATACCCGGCGTGCTCCAGCGGCCGGACGGTCCGGAGACCGACGCCGAGCGCCGACGGCGCCGGGCCCAGTTCCTGCGCGAGCTGGCCGAGGCCCGCGAGCTGCGTGACCGCGTCCAGCCCCGCCGGGTGAAGGTCGCCCGCCTCCGGCACGCGATGCGCATGCGTACCTTCCGCTGGTGATCCACGGTTCCGCGGCCCTGGGGCCGTGGGCCGGGACACGCCGGAAGGTGGCCGGGAAGGGAAGATCACAGGACGCACGGACGTTGTGCGGGTGGTCGTGCGTCCAGGCCTGGAAAAGCCGCGTACGATCCGCTGTTGGCGGCAACGAGTGCGCTGGTGAGACCTCGACGGACCCTCGGCTGCCATGAGATCGGCGGCAGCCAGGACACACAGGGAGCCGAAGACGTCCCCTGAGCGTCTGGTTTCTGCCACGATTCCGAGTGGGTGGGGCTCGGAGCAGAGCTCTCCCCGCCCGCAACCTCCGCCGGGGGGACCCCCAACCGGCACGCCTAAGACCAGTGGGAGAGTCACGGTGTACTTCGCCGCACTGCTCGCGCGCACCGAAGACGGGTGGGAAGCGAGCGACACAGAGCTCCTCGACAATGTGGAGACGCTGTCGGACCTGGCCGACCTGGCCCGTGAAGCCTCGCCCGAGGACGACACGGTGCTGGTGCTCATCGAGCAGGAGGACGCGTGGTTCGGTGTCGTCCGGATCGACGGCGAGGAGGACCCTCGCATCTACGTCTCGGACGCCGCCGCCGCCGCTCGCAGTTCGTACGGCGAGATCCTGCTCACCGACGAACTGCTCGGCCGGGATCCGGGTGACGACGACGTCGCCGACCTGGACTCCCTCGACCTCGACGGGACCGAGGACGGTGACGACGAGGACGACGAGGACGGCAACGCCGAGGGTGGTGCCGCCTCCGCCGACGCGGTGCCGCACGGCCCGCTCGGCGACCCCCGCATCCTCGACGACCTCGGCATCGGCGAGAAGGAGCTGAAGTCGCTGTCCACGGACGCGCTCACCGAGATCGCCGAGTCCCTCGGTGCCTCGGAGACCCTGGAGACCGTCCGCTGACCGACGAGGGCTTCCCAGGACCGCCGGACCCGGTACGCGACTGCTGGCGGGCCGCGATGCGGCTCGCCCTGGACGAGGCCGGGCAGGCCGGCCGCGGCGGGGACGTCCCCGTCGGCGCCGTCCTGCTGGCCCCGGACGGCACGACCGTGCTGGCGGCCGGACACAACGAACGCGAGGCCACCGGCGATCCCACGGCCCACGCGGAGGTCCTCGCCGTCCGGCGGGGCGCCGCCGCGTTGAACGCGGCGGCGCGAAACGCCTCCGGCGAGGGTGGTGGTGGGCGACGGACGGGTCGATGGCGGCTGTCCGGGTGCACGCTGGTCGTCACGCTGGAGCCGTGCACGATGTGCGCGGGCGCCCTCGTGCAGTCCCGGGTGGACCGGGTGGTCTACGGCGCCCGGGACGAGAAGGCGGGCGCGGCCGGCTCCCTCTGGGACGTCGTACGCGACCGGCGGCTCAACCATCGGCCCGAGGTGATCGAGGGCGTGCTCGCCGAGGAGTGCGCCGCGATCCTCACCGACTTCTTCCGGTCCCGCTGACCGCCGCGCACACCCGGGAAGCGGATTTCCGGGCCCGGGAAACGGATTTCAAACCACACCCCGCCGTGCTGTAAAGTCTCCCTCGGTAGCGTGTCCGAGCGGCCGAAGGAGCTCGCCTCGAAAGCGAGTGTGGCGCAAGTCACCGAGGGTTCAAATCCCTCCGCTACCGCTTGAGAAGGGCCCCGTCGTCAGACGGGGCCCTTCGTGCGATCATGTGCGCGCGTTGGGCTCATCAGCGACAGGGAAACCCAGGGAGGCCGCGATGGCGGTGAACTCGAAGAAGATCGCCGTCTACGTCCTCGTGGTCTTCGTGCTCTATGTGATCATTACGGACCCACCCAAGGCCGCCGGCTACGTCCAGATAGCCTTCGAGGGCATATCGGACGCCGCCAAGTCCGTCGGCGACTTCTTCACCTGGCTCGCCGACGGGGCGAAGTAGGAGGAGCGCACATGATCCGCCACCTGGTCCTCTTCAAGCTCGACGAGGGCATCGAACGCGACGATCCGCGCGTGGTGAAGGGCGAGGAGGCCTTCCGGTCCCTCGACGGCAAGATCTCCGAGATCCGCTTCTGGGAGACCGGGTGGAACCTCAGCGACCGCCCCATCGCCTACGACTTCGCCATCAACTCCGGCTTCGAGGACGCGGCGGCGCTGCGCCGGTACGTGGAGCACCCCGAGCACCAGGCGGGCGTGGCCCTGTGGAAAGAGTTCGCCACTTGGGTGATCGCGGACTACGAGTACTAGGACCCGCTTCCCCGCCTCACAGCCCCCCGCCGGAACCGCGGGGGGCTTTTCCGCTTCGCGTGCCAACTCTTCCCTCAACACGGCGTTATGCGGTGCTTGCACACAGTGCACATGTCTTGTGATGCTATGACCGCTTTTGATGGATGAGTTGACCGATGCAGACCGATGAAGAGGTGGCGTTGACCGTGTCGGCCAGTACCGCGCCGCCCCAGGAAGTCACCGAGGTCGTCGAGGTCGTCGAGGTCGTCGATGAACCCGACGTCTCGGCAGCAGCACCACAGCGGAGTCGTGGTGCCGACACCCGGGCCCTCACCCAGGTGCTCTTCGCCCAGCTCAAGGACCTTACGCCGGGCACGCCGGAGCACACCCGGGTGCGCGGGGCGCTCATCGAGGCCAACCTCCCGCTTGTGCGCTACGCGGCCGCCCGCTTCCGCTCCCGCAACGAGCCGATGGAGGACGTCATCCAGGTCGGCACCATCGGCCTCATCAACGCCATCGACCGCTTCGACCCGGACCGGGGCGTGCAGTTCCCGACCTTCGCGATGCCGACGGTGATCGGCGAGATCAAGCGGTACTTCCGGGACAACGTCCGCACGGTCCACGTACCGCGCCGGCTGCACGAGCTGTGGGTGCAGGTCAACGGCGCGACCGAGGACCTGACGACCGCCTTCGGGCGCACCCCGACCACCTCCGAGATCGCCGAGCGGCTGCGCATCACCGAGGACGAGGTGCTGTCCTGCATCGAGGCCGGGCGTTCGTACCACGCCACCTCGCTGGAGGCCGCGCAGGAGGGCGACGGACTGCCGGGACTGCTGGACCGGCTCGGCTACGAGGACCCGGCCCTGGACGGCGTCGAGCACCGCGACCTGGTCCGGCACCTGCTCGTCCAGTTGCCTGAACGCGAACAGCGAATTCTGCTGCTCCGCTACTACAGCAATCTCACCCAGTCGCAGATCAGCGCGGAACTCGGGGTGTCCCAGATGCACGTGTCGCGGCTCCTCGCGCGCAGCTTCCAGCGACTGCGCTCCGCCAACCGGATCGAGGCATAGCACGAGGTCCGGAACGAGGTCCGGAACCAGGCCTGGATCGGGGCCCAGAGGGCCCCGAAGAGCCCCTAATCGCATACAGGATCGACAGATCACCGTCCCGAGCGAATCGCTCACCAGCGAGGATGCCGGAGCCTCCGCGTCAGAAAACCGTCAGACCCCCTTTATCCAGGGCGTATTCACATCTCACATGTCGACATGTCACTACAGCGTGTTGCCGACATGTGACATTCTGCCGGAAGAGCGTTTGCCGGGGCTTCGGCTCCGGTATTCAGGTGAAGGCTGCGTTCCCCAGACGGGAGCGTCCGCCGCGACCGTCCCGCGACCCAAAGGGGGTGGCATGTCCGCAGACAAGGGCAGCTCGAAGGTGCTCACGCTCACAAAGAGCGAGGCTGCGCCCGCGCTCGACGAAGTAACGGCGGTCGAGGCCGCGCCGGCTCCCGCCCTCCCTGCTCCGGAGGCCATCAACACCCGCACCCTGTCCCGCTCCCTTTTCCTGCGGCTCGCCGCACTGGACGAGAACAGCCCCGAGCGCGCGTACGTCCGGGACACCCTCATCGAGCTCAACCTCCCGCTGGTGCGGTACGCCGCAGCACGCTTCCGCTCGCGCAACGAGCCGATGGAGGACATCGTCCAGGTCGGCACCATCGGCCTGATCAAGGCGATCGACCGTTTCGACTGCGAACGGGGCGTGGAGTTCCCGACCTTCGCGATGCCGACGGTGGTCGGTGAGATCAAGCGGTTCTTCCGCGACACCTCCTGGTCGGTCCGCGTCCCGCGCCGCCTCCAGGAACTGCGGCTCGCCCTCACCAAGGCCAGCGACGAGCTCTCCCAGAAGCTGGACCGGTCGCCCACGGTGGCCGAACTCGCCACGGTGCTCGGGGTGTCGGAGGAGGACGTCGTCGACGGCCTCGCGGTCGGCAACGCGTACACCGCCTCCTCGCTGGACTCCCCGGCCCCGGAGGACGACGGCGGCGAGGGCTCCCTCGCGGACCGTCTCGGGTACGAGGACACCGCCCTGGAGGGGGTCGAGTACCGCGAGTCCCTCAAGCCGCTGCTGGCCAAGCTCCCGCCTCGCGAGCGGCAGATCATCATGCTGCGTTTCTTCGCGAACATGACCCAGTCGCAGATCGGCGAGGAGGTCGGCATCTCCCAGATGCACGTCTCCCGGCTGCTGACGCGGACCCTGTCGCAGCTGCGGGAAGGCCTCATCTCGGACTGAGGTCCGCCCGGGAGCGTCGCGAGGGTTCCTCTTTGAGGGACTGTCAGCCACCATGACGCGATGCTTCGAGCGACATCGACACAAGGCCGTCGGAGCGCCTTCATCGGCGCGTCGGCGGCCTTCGTCTGTCTGGGCGGCGTCCTGGCCGCGTGCGCGGGCGGCGGGGGCGGTGAGGGCTACACCGCGACGGGCCCTGCGGGCGGCGCGCCCCGGCCTTCGCGTACGGCGGTGACGCCGACGGGAGATGTGCGGCTGATCCCGCTCGACGAGAGCGCGCCGCAGCCGGGGCCGAAGAGGAAGACGAAGACGAGGACGCCGGCGACAGGGTCTCCGGGCAAAAGCCCCTCGCCCAGCGGGAGCGGCACTTCGGTGGGCCGTACGCCGGCAGGCCGTGCCTCGGCGGGCCACACCCCGGCGAGCCCCCGGCAGCCCGGGCCACCCGTCGGCGCCGGCGACAGCCCGCCGTCACCGTCGTCCCCGGGCGCCGGGTCCGGTCGTACGACGCCTGGTCCACCCCCGTCGTCGCCCGGCGTCCTGGCGGTGAGCGCGCCCGTGCGGAAGGCCACGGACAAGCGCTGGTGCGAGGACGTGACGCTCGTCGTGCGCAACACCGGGGGATCCGCGGTGCGTTCGGGCACCGTGACCTTCGGGACGCACGTCATCGGCGCACTCGGCATCGACTGGGCGACGCTCGAGTCCACCGTGGCGCTCCCCGCCCCTATCGAGGCCGGGGCACGGAAGGAGAGGACCTGGACGGTGTGCGTCGACGCCTGGCGCGTACCGGTCGGCATGCACGTGGAGACGCGGGACGTGTCCGTCCAGTGGAAGTAGGTGCCCTGGCGAGGCGGTTGATCGAGCCCGGTCGAAGGCGGTTGCTTCAGCCCGGTTACTTCATCGCCAGCCAGGCCACCGCCGCGACGATCGCCACCGCGGCGATCACGCCGATGATCAGGCCGAGGCGGGGACCGCCGGAGGATGCCGTCTGCTGCTGGCGGCCCTGCGGGGCGGCCTCGTCGACGAACGCGCGGAACATCTGGGTGCTGCCGGCGGGGTCGTTGGTGCCCTGGGGGCCCTGGGTGTTAGCCATGCCCCGAGACCCTAGCGAATCCCCGGAGGGGACCCAAGTGGGGGCCGAGGCACCGGATCACCTCATACCACCTGCATATTTACTTCCGTAATACTTGCCTTTGCCAAGTTTTTGTCTCGCAACCCCCGACTTCATTTGCCTGTAGCAACCAACAACTCCTATGGTTGCCCTAAGCAACGAACACGGGAGGTGCGATGGCCGAGCACGCGCAGTACGAGGAGCTGATCCGTCAGTTCAGCGCCTTCGGCGCCGTACGCAGGGAGATGGGACGGATCCTGCCGTCCGACTGCCCCAGTGGCTCCGCCGCCGTACTGACGCTTCTCGGGCGCCACGGGGACATGCGCATGAGCAAGCTCGCCGAACTGCTGGCCGTGGACATGTCCGTCACCAGTCGGCATGTGGCCCACGTGGCCGAGCGCGGCTGGATCGAGCGCTTCCCCGACCCGGCGGACAAACGTTCACGCATCCTGCACCTCACGCCCGCGGGACGGGACCGGATGGACGAGTTGACGCGGCGGACCTGCGACATGCTCGCCGAACGGCTGAGCGACTGGACCGATGACGAGGTCGGACAGCTCACCCAACTCATGACGCGGCTCAGAGCAAGTTTCGACGACTGCCGAACCGCGCACCCGGAACCCCGGCCGCCCACCGCGCCCGTGCTCGAACGGTCCACGGACCGGTCCACCCGTACACCCGCGATCACCACGTAAGAGAAGGAAGTCCATGGCAACGACCACACCAGCCGGTGTGCGGGCCCACGCCAGGCACTCGGAAGGGGCCCCCGACGGCACTCCGATGACGCACCGGCAGATCATGGAGGCGCTCTCCGGGCTGCTGCTCGGGATGTTCGTGGCGATCCTGTCGTCCACGATCGTCTCGAACGCCCTCCCGGAGATCATCGGCGACCTCGGCGGCGGCCAGTCCGCCTACACCTGGGTCGTCACCGCCACTCTGCTGGCGATGACCGCGACAACTCCCCTGTGGGGCAAGCTCGCCGACCTCTACAACAAGAAGGCGCTCGTCCAGATAGCGCTGGTCGTCTATGTGCTGGGATCGGCGGCGGCGGGTCTGTCGCAGAACCCCGGCATGCTGATCGCCTGCCGTGTCGTGCAGGGCGTCGGCGTCGGCGGTCTGTCCGCCCTCGCGCAGATCGTGATGGCGGCGATGATCTCCCCGCGTGAGCGCGGGCGTTACTCCGGCTACCTCGGCGCCACCTTCGCCGTCGCCACCGTCGGCGGCCCGCTGCTCGGCGGTGTCATCACCGACACCTCGTGGCTGGGCTGGCGCTGGTGCTTCTACGTCGGTGTCCCCTTCGCCGTCATCGCGCTGATCGTGCTGCAGAAGACCCTGCACCTGCCCGTCGTCAAGCGGGACGTGAAGGTCGACTGGGCCGGCGCGTTCTTCATCTCCGCCGCCGTCTCCCTGCTGCTGGTGTGGGTCACCTTCGCCGGCGACAAGTACGACTGGCTGTCCTGGCAGACCTACGCGATGGTCGCCGGCTCGATCGTGCTCGGCCTGATCTTCGTGCTGGTCGAGTCCAGGGCCAAGGAACCGATCATCCCGCTGCGGCTGTTCCGCAACCGCACCATCACCCTGTCGTCCCTCGCCTCGATGTTCGTCGGCGTCGCGATGTTCTCCGGCACGGTGTTCTTCGCCCAGTACTTCCAGCTGGCCCGGGACAAGTCCCCGACCATGTCGGGCGTCATGACGATCCCGATGATCGGTGGTCTGTTCGTCTCCTCCACCGTCTCCGGGCAGTTCATCACCCGCACCGGCAAGTGGAAGGCCTGGCTGGTCAGCGGCGGCGTCCTCATCACGGCGGGCCTCGGCCTGCTGGGCACCATCCGCTACGACACGGACTACTGGAAGGTCGCCCTCTTCATGGCCCTCCTCGGTCTCGGCGTCGGCATGATGATGCAGAACCTGGTGCTCTCCACGCAGAACCAGGTCGACCCGAAGGACCTCGGCTCGGCCAGCTCCACGGTCACCTTCTTCCGGTCCCTCGGCGGTGCGATGGGCGTCTCGGCGCTCGGTGCCGTGATGGCCGACCGCATCGGTGACTACGCCAAGGACGGCATCGCCGGTCTCGGCCCCAAGTACGCGTCCCTCGCGGCCGGCTCGAGTTCCAGCGACTCCATCCCGGACATGGACAAGCTGCCCGCGCCGCTGCGCACGGTCATGGAGAGCGCGTACGGCCACGGCATCGCCGACGTCTTCCTGATCGCGGCGGCCCTGGCGCTGCTCGCCTTCCTCATCACGCTGTTCATCAAGGAGGTCCCGCTGAAGACGAAGGGCGCACTGGCGCAGGACGCTTCGCCCGAGACCGCGGCGCAGGCCGCTCCGGCGCAGGCCGCCGGGGCGCAGACTCCGGCCGAGGCGCAGGCCCCCGCCGGGGAGCGTGTCCCGAGCTGGGCGGTCACCGACTCCTCGGCCGAGGAGGGCCCCGAGGGCACGCAGCGGCTCACCGCCGTCGCCACGATCGCGCGGTCCGAGGAGTCCGCGGGTTCCTCCGGCGGGGTCGCGGTGCACGGGTTCGTGCGAGGCGCGGAGTCCGCTCCGGTCCCGCAGGCCGCGGTCACCCTGATCTCGCTGGGCGGACGGCAGTTGGGCCGGGCGGTCGCGCAGGGCGACGGTTCCTACTCGGTGGACGCGCCGGGTGCGGGGTCGTACGTGCTGATCGCGTCGGCGGACGGTTTCCAGCCGCAGGCCTCCACGGTCGTGGTGGGCACCGAGCCGGTCTCGTACGACGTCCTCCTGTCCGGCACCAGTGGCCTGACCGGTCTCGTCCGTGCCGCCCACAGCGGCAGCCCGGTCAAGGACGCCATGGTCATCGTCACC
>JODI01000073.1 GCA_000720805.1 Streptomyces violaceoruber | reverse complement strand
AGCAGACCGCAGCCGGCAGCCGCCGTCACCACCCACACCGCAATCTGAAACGAACGACGACTCACGTGGCGAAACGTGAACTCAAGACCAGGTCACTAGTTGTATTGGCCCGCAGGGTTGTTCACACGGCTGATTGGCGGCTTGCCTCCGAGTGCGGTGTGGAGGGTCATGTGGCGGAGCCACCTGGCCCTTCGCGCCGTGCGGCATGGGGGTCTCCCCGCTCGAGCGAAGTCGAGAGTGGGGGAGTGCGTGCCGGGCGTCGCGACGCCGCGGAGATCCGTCAGAAGGGCCCTAGTCCTCCGGGAGCTCGACCGGCGCGATCTCGTCGTACACGTCCCCCGGGCCCGGGTTCGTCGGGTCGGTCGTCCCGCCGAAGTGGTGCATGACGCCCCACACCGCGTTCAACGCGGTCTGCACGGCGCCCTCGGCCCAGCCGGCCGTCCACGAGATGTCGTCGCCGGCGAGGAAGACGCCCCGCTTGTCCTCGGGCAGCCGGTCCTGCATGAAGTGGGTGAACAGGCGCCGCTGGTAGCGGTAGTGGCCGGGCAGGTTGGCCTTGAACGCGCCCATGAAGTACGGCTCGTTCTCCCAGGAGACGGTGACCGGGCTGCCGATGATGTGCTTGCGGATGTCGACCTTCGGATAGATCTCGCCGAGCGACTTCAGCATGACCTCCATCCGCTCGTTCGCGGACAGCGGCAGCCACTTCAGGCTGTCGTCGCACCAGGTGTAGGAGAGGCAGATGACGGCGGGCCGGTCCGGGCCGTCGTCGAGGAGGTAGGTGCCTCGGGTCATACGGTCGGTGAGCGTCATCGACATGACGTCCCGCCCGGTCGGAATTCCCCTGTCGTCGACGGCCTTGTCCAGCCAGAAGGGCCGGTCCACGGGGACGAACAGCTTTGAGCTCTCCATGTAGTGGGTGCGCTCGATCGCGGTCCAGTGGTCGATCGGGAAGAGCGAGTCGTCGCAGTCGATCTTGGACAGGAGCATCCAGGACTGGGCGGTGAAGACGGCCGCCCGGTAGGTGCGGATGTCACCGTCGGCGTCGGTCACGGTGATCCGGTTGCCGGCCGTGCGGTGCAGGCGGGTGACGGCGGGGCGGGGTTCGCCGTTCGGGTGCAGGCTCGCGAGGGAGGTCCCGTACGGCCAGTGCACGATCTTCTCCGGCTCGCGCTCCCAGAGCCTGAGCGGCAGTTGCTGGGACCCTCCGACGATGCCGCGGTGGTGGTCGTCGGCCTCGGTGTAGACGACCCGGAGGATCTCCAGGATGGAGTTGGGGAAGTCGGTGTCCCATCCGCCGGTGCCGAATCCGACCTGGCCGAAGATCTCGCGGTGCCGGAAGGACCTGAAGGCCTCGGAGTCGCAGAGGAAGCCGTAGAAGGTCTGGTTGTCGAGCTTCTCGACGAGCCTGGCCCAGATCTCCCGGATGCGCGGCACATCACGCTCGCGCATGGCCTGGTTCATCCCGGAGAAGTCGGCGCCCTCTTCGAGGCACCTGTTCCAGGCCGCGGCGACGTCCCGGTAGACCTGGGGCAGGTCGTCGATCGTCTCGGCGTAGTGGGACTCGCCCTTGAGGTCGACGACGGTCGAAGGGGTCACCTCGGCAAGGGGGTTGGGGAAGGGGCGGGTCGTGAGGCCCACCAGGTCGATGTAGTGCCGCAGGGCCGTGGAGGACGGCGGGAAACGCATCGCGCCCATCTCGGCGGTGAGGGACGGGTCGCACCCCTCGAAGCCGACGGTCCGCAGGCGCCCACCGATCCGGTCGGCCTCGTACACGACGGGCTTGAGGCCCATCTTCATCAGCTCGTACGCGGCCACGATGCCGGACAGACCACCGCCGACGACCGCGACCTCGGTGCCGTGCTCGGTCGCCGGGATCTGGCCGAGGCCCGCCGGGTGGGCGAGGAAGTCGTCGTAGGCGTACGGGAAGTCCGGACCGAACATGGTGATCGGCGGCTGCTGCTCGTCAGCGTGCTCGACGGCGTTGGGCACGGTGGACGTCATGAGGTACGGACTCCTTGCACGGAACGAACCAGGGGGAAGCTCAGGAGGGTCAGATCAGGGACCCGTAGAGGCCGGGACGCCGGTCCCGCAGATACGGGTTCGCCTCGCGGGAGGCGGCGAGGAAGGCGGGGTCGACGTCCGCGAGCAGCAGTTCGTCGCCACGGCCGGCCCGGGTGCGGGCGACCCCGTCGGGTCCGGCGAGCGCGGAGAGGCCGACGAACTCGAACTCCCCTTCCTGGCCGACCCTGTTGACGTACGCGACGTACATCTGGTTCTCGAAGGCGCGCACCGGTACGACCGACTCGGCGACGAACTGGAACGGGTGCATCTGTGCGGTCGGCACCAGGAGGAGATCGGTGCCGGCCAGGGCGTGGGCGCGGACGTTCTCCGGGAACTCGACGTCGTAGCAGATCATCAGTCCGACGGTCAGTCCGCCCAGCTCCGCCTGGACGACCGGCCGCTCTCCCGGCGTGAAGTGGTCGCGCTCGAAGCAGCCGAAGAGGTGGGTCTTGCGGTAGTTGGCCAGGCGGGTGCCGTCGGCGGAGATCAGCTGGGCGGAGTTGTACACCGTCTCGCCGGCGCGTTCCGGGTAGCCGTAGGCGACGGCCAGGCCGTGCCGGGTGGCGAGTTCGGCGATCGCGTCCGCCGAGTCGCCGTCGGCGGGCTCGGCGAGACGGGCGATGTCGTCGCCGATCGCGTACCCGGTGAGGAACATCTCCGGCGCGGCCAGCAGCCCGGCGCCCGCGGCGGCGGCCCGGCCCGCGGCCTCGTCGAGAACCTTGAGGTTCGCGGCGATCGAGCCGGGGCGGCCGGAGCTCTGGAGCAGGGCGGTGCGCATGCGTGTTCCTCACCGGGACGGGGGGGCGGAAGGTGGTTGAGGGGGCCACCTAGACGGTACGGGCGGCGGGCTCGGGCCGACAAGAAGCAGCCGTTGCGCGCCGGTGGGCGGTTTGTTGCGTGCACTTGCGCAGCGACGGCGATTCGTTGCGCGCGGCCGGGGCGCCGTGGGCCACGGGGTACGGCGCACCTCGGCCGCGGCGCTGTCACATCCCCCGGGCGCCCTGGTCCCGCGCCGCCTGGATCACCGACCGCCCTCCTCCCACCGGGCCCCACAAGCCGCCCGTGCACCCCTCGCCACCCCTAGCGCCGTCACCAGATACGGCACAGCGAACACCGCGAACACCGTGCCGTGCGTGGCGCCCCTCGCGATGCCCGCGTAGGCGGCGTACACCACGACGGTCGCCAACTCCGTGCCCAGGCTCGCCACCGAGGTCAGGGTGGCGCGGCCGGTGTCCTCGATGCGGTGCTGGAGGCGGACGTCGGCCAGCACGGTCGCGAGCTGGAAGCCGCCGAAGGCGACGGCCACGAGGACCAGTCCGGCCGGTGTCCGCGCCGCCGCGCCGACGGCCAGGGCGAGCGCGGCGCCCCCGAGGAGACAGGCGAGCCCGCGGCCGCCGAGGCGTTCGGCCGGGCCGGCCAGCAGGCTTCCGGCGGTGGCGCCCGTCCAGATCAGCAGAAGCAGATAGGGGACCACCTCGTCCGGGACACCGGTGTCCCGGACCAGCAGCGGGGTGTACTCGTCGAGCGCGCCCCACACGGCACCGACGGCCGGGACGAGCAGCAGGGCCCGGCGCAGCGACCGGTCGGTGCGGGCGGCGGCGAGTCCGTCCCGCAGGGTCGCGGCCCAGTCGGCACCGACGGTTGCGGGCACCCGGTGTTCCGGGAACCGGGTCGCGGTGAGCGCGGTGAGCAGGCAGGCCAGGATGCTCGCGGCGCCGACGGCGGGGTAGCCGCCGAGCGCGAACACCGGTCCGGCGGCACCCATCGCCGCCATCACGGCCAGCAGCCCCGCCGCCCGGGCCCGGCCCATGACACGGGCGTACCGGTCGGCCGCGCCGAGCCTGACCAACTCCTCGTACACGAGGGCTTCCAGCGCACCCGAGCCGAGTGCCCCGCGTACGCCCCACAGGACGAAGCCGGCCGCGAAGGCCCAGTACGAGGGGACCAGCACCCACAGGGCGAAGCCCACCGCGGTGAGCAGAGGGCCGAGCCACAGCAGCAGCCGGCGCGAGACGGCGTCGGCCCAGGCGCCGGAGGGCACCTCCAGCAGGACACCGGTGAGGGACCACAGGGCGAACAGGGAGGACATCTGCCAGACGGACAGACCGGTGTCGGCGAACAGCAGCGCGTACACCGGATACAGCAGGACGAAGTCGTCGAGGAACGCGTAGCCGTACAGCGTGACCGTGAGCCGCCGGAGACCGGTGTCGGGCACACGCGCAGGTGAGAGTGTCATGAGGCCTTCCCGCAGGGACGAATCGGATGCCGGAGGTACGGCGTCCGAGGCGGCCCTCGGGAGGCACGGCTGCTGGATCAATGTCGCCAGGTCATGGCGCCCATGCTAGACATGTCCGGCCCCGCCGCCCAGTGAGAATGTGGTGATCACCGCGGCGTGGTCGGCGGCCGGCCGTTCTCCTCGGCGTCAGGCCAGCGGCGGGGCCGGCCGCTGACGTACGGCGTGTCGGGGAGATGGGCGGTCCGGACGTCCACCTCGGCGCCGGCGCCGGCAGCGTCACCGCAACGGGCCGTGACCGGGTGGCGGCTGATGACACCGATGCGGTGACACGCGCGTCAGCAGGGAGCGCAGCGACTGCGGGGTGACGCCCACCAGGCCGGCCAGGACGGTCCGGCCGGGGGCGGGCTCGATCGGCGCGAGCGAGGGCACGGCGAGGACCGCGCATCCGGCCGCCTCGGCGGAGGTGACCCCGGTCCAGGTGTCTTCGACGGCCACACAGGCCGCCGGGGTGACGCCGAGGGCGCGGCAGGCGGCGAGGTAGGGGTCGGGGGCGGGCTTGGTGTGCTCGGTGTCGTCGGCGGTGACGGAGACCGCGAAGCGGCTCGCGCCGAGGGCGTCGAGGACCCGGTCGGCGACGGCCCGGGGAGAGGCGGTGACCAGGGCCGTCGGCACGCCCTCGCGGGCCAGGGCGTCGAGCAGGTCGAGTGCGCCGGGGCGCGGCACGATGCCGGTGCGCACCCGGTCGGCGAACTCCCGGTGGAGCGCGCGGGCGAGGTCTGCGGCCGAGGTGCCGGTGGCCGCGGCCAGCCAGCTCGCGGTGTGTTCGACGGGACGGCCGAGGACCTCCGGCTGGTCCGCCTCGGTCAGCGCCCGTCCGGCCACGCGTTCCACCGCCTCCCACCACAGCCGCTCGGTGTCGACGAGCGTGCCGTCCATGTCGAACAGGACGGCCTGGAGCGGGAGTGGAGTCACGATTGCTGTCCTCTTTCCTGAGAATTCCTTCATGTGGGGGGTCAGCGGGTGCGTTCGGCCACCAGCACGGGCCGCTGCGGCAGCGACACGCTCACGGCGGCGCCCGCGACGAGTGCGGCGGCCTCGTGCGTGGGCAGGTCGGCCTTCGCCTCGGTTCCGTCGGCGAGCCGTACGGTGACGCGGACGGCGGCGCCGAGGAACGCGGTGGCGACCACCCGCGCGCTGCCGGCGTCGTCCGCCCGCACCCCCACCGCCTCCGGCCGCACCAGGACGTCCACCTCGGACGCCTCGGACGCCTCGGACGTCGCGGACATTTCGGGCGCCTGGCCGTCGATCGGCAGCCGCTGCCCCAGCACCTCGACGCCGCCCTCGACGAGCCGCCCCGGAATCCGGCTCATCGTGCCCACGAACTCGGCGACGAAGGCGGTGGCGGGCCGCCCGTACAACTCGGCCGGAGCGGCGCACTGTTCGAGTCGGCCGGCGTGCATCACGGCGACCTGGTCCGCCATGGACAGCGCCTCCTCCTGGTCGTGGGTCACGAACAGGGTGGTGATGCCGAGCTCCCGCTGGAGCCGCCGGATCTCCTCGCGCAGCGTCAGCCGCACCTTGGCGTCCAGCGCCGACAGCGGTTCGTCCAGCAACAGCACACGCGGGCGCAGGGCGAGGGCCCGGGCCAGCGCGACACGCTGCTGCTGACCGCCGGAGAGCTGGTGCGGGAAGCTCCTGCCCTTGTCGGCGAGGCCCACCAGCTCCAGCAGCTCGGCGGCACGGGCCCGCCGCCCGGCCGTGCGGACCTTGCGCATGCGCAGCCCGAACGCCACGTTGTCGAGCGCGTCGAGATGCGGGAAGAGGCTGTACGACTGGAAGACCATCCCGGCGTCGCGCCGGTGCGCGGGGACGCGGGTGACGTCCTCGCCGTCGACCAGCACCTCGCCGGAGTCGGGGTGTTCGAACCCGGCGAGCATGCGCAGCGCGGTCGTCTTGCCGCAGCCGGACGGGCCGAGCAGGGCGAGGAGTTCGCCGGGGCGGGCGGTCAGGTCGAGTCCGTCGAGGGCGACGGTCGGCCCGAACTCCCTGCGCAGGCCCCGGAATTCCACGGTCGCCGCCGTGTCGGGTGTGGTAACGGTCATGGGTTCATCCCCGGGAGGTAGTACGGGTACGGCCGCCGAAGCCGGCGAGGGTGAGGAGCAGCACCCAGGTCACGAGCAGGCTGAGCACGGACACGGCGACGGACAGCTGGGCCTGCGAGCCGCTGATGTTCACGATCCACACCGCGAACGGCTGGAAGCCGAGCAGCTGTGCCACGGTGAACTCGCCGAGGACCAGGGCCAGCGTGAGGAACGACGCGTTGAGCAGCGCGCCGCGCAGGTTGGGCAGCACGGCCCGGACGAGGGCCTGCGGCCAGTTGGCCCCGCAGCTGCGGGCGGCCTCGACGAGGGTGCGTACGTCGACCGAGCGCAACCCCGCGTCCAGGGCCCGGTACACGAACGGCAGGGCCATCACGACGTACGCCAGGACGAGGACGAACGGGAAGCCGGGGTTCTGGATCGCCACGAAGGTCTGGAACAGCGGTGTGCGGGAGAGGTGTTCGGGCCCCCACTTCAGCACCGTCCCGATCCCGGCGACGAACGCGATCGGCGGCACCACCAACGGCAGCGAGCAGACCACTTCGACCACCGGCCGCAGCCGGGACGCGCCGAGCCGCAGGGCGACCATGGCGGGCACCATCAGCAACAGGACGAGGACGATGGTGGCGGCGGCCAGTTCCAGCGAGAGGAGCAGGCTGGAGGTGAAGCCGCCGGTGGAGAAGATCTGCGTGTAGGCGTCGAGATCGATGCCCTGCCCGGGCACGTCGACCGTGAAGACCACGGACGCGGCCAGCGGGACCAGGAAGTACAGGCCGGCGAGGCCGAGTACGCCCCACCGCCACAGGGTCAGGCGAGCCATCGCGCGCTCCGTCGTTGCAGGGGCAGGTAGACGGCCATCACCAGGCCCGCGACCAGCACCATGTCGAGGCTGAGGGCGAGCGCCACGTTCTCCTGCCCGACAAGCACGTTGCCGGAGAGGGCGTCGGCGATCTGGAGGGTGACCAGCGGAATGGAGCTGCCGACCATCGCGGCGGCGGTGGCGTACGCGGCGAAGGCGCTGCCGAACAGCAGCACGAGGCCGCCGAGCAACGAGGGCAGCAGGACGGGCAGGGCGACGTGCCGCCAGTACTGCACGGACGTGGCGCCGTTGTTCTGGGCGGCCTCGCGCCACTGGGAGCGCAGGCCGTCCAGGGCCGGGGTGATGGTGAGCACCATCAGCGGGATCAGGAAGTACAGGTAGACGATCACCAGACCCCAGAAGCTGTAGAGGTCCCAGCCCTTGTCCGTGAGTCCCAGATGCCGGGTCAGTACCCCGGCGTTGCCGAGCGTGGCGACGAAGGCGAAGGCCAGCGGGACACCACCGAAGTTGGCGAGGACCCCGGAGGCGGTGAGCACGGCCTCGCGCAGCGCGCGGAACCGGGAGGTCACGACGGCCTGCGCGAGGGGCAGTCCGACCACGGAGGCGATCCCGGCCGACACGGCGGACAGTTTCACGCTGCCGAGCAGAGCCGTGAGATACGCGCCCCGCAGCGAGGCGGTCAGGTTGTCGACGGTGTACGAACCGGCGCCCGTGGCCGGGTCCTTGGCGGTGAAGGCGCCGTCGAGCATGGCCAGGGCGGGTACCCCGAAGGCGACCGCGGTGAAGGCGAGCAGCGGGACTACGGCGAGCCAGCCGAGCGGACGGCGCCGCCGCTTCACCGCGGCGGCGGTCGCCGTGTCGACCCGTGGGAGCGTCGCCGTCATCCGGAGACGGCCTTCGCCCAGCCCTGCCCGAGGACCGTCTTGGCCTTGTCCTGCTGGGCCTCGGTCGGGAAGGAGGGGGTTCCGGAGACCTCGGGCAGTTTGGCGGCGGCCGTCTTGTCGAGGGTGCCGGCCTTCTCCATGGCGGTCATCAGGGCCGGGCGGGCGTATCCCTTGAGCCACAGGTTCTGGCCGTCGGCGCTGTAGAGGTACTCCTGCCACAAACGGGCGGCCGCCGGGTGCGGGGCGTCCTTGTTGACCGCCTGGGAGTAGTACTGCGAGAACTGGCCGTCGCTCGGCACCGACACCTTCCACTGCACGCCCTTGGACGTGAACTCGTCGGCGTACCCGGCGTTGAGGTAGTCCCAGTCGATGCTGATCGGCGTCTCGCCCTTCTCGACGGTGGCCGGGGTCGACTCGACGGGCGTGTAGTTTCCGCTCTTCTTCAACTTCGCGAAGAAGTCGAGACCGGGCTGGATGTCGTCGAAGGAGCCGCCGTTCGCCAGCGCCGCCGCCCAGACCCCGCCGAAGGCCGAACCGGACTTGGTGGGGTTGCCGTTGAGCGCGACCTGGCCCTTGTACCGCGGCTCGAGGAGGTCCTTGAAGGTGGTGGGGCAGGTGGTGACCCGCTTCGCGTCGCACCCGATGGAGATGTACCCGCCGTAGTCGTTGTACCAGCGTCCTCGCGGGTCCTTCTGCTGCGCCGGAATGTCGGCGAAGGCCGCCACCTTGTACGGCGCGAGGAGTCCCTGCTGGGCCGCGCTCAGCGCGAAGGAGCTGCCGAGGTCGAGCACGTCCGGCGCCCGGCCCTGCCCCTTGCGGGAGGTCACGGCGTTGATCTCGTCCTGGCTGGTGCCGTCCGGGTTCTCGACCGCGACCTTGATGCCGTACTTCTTCTGGAAGCCGTCGATGAGGGCACCGTAGTTGGCCCAGTCGCGGGGCAGCGCGATGGCGTTCAGCGTGCCCTCCTTCTTCGCCGCCTTGACCAGCGCGGCCAGCCCCCCGAAGTCGGCGAGGGAGGTGGCGGTGGCGGCGCTCTTGCCGTCGGCGGTGGCCGAGGCGTTGTCGGGGGCGGCGCCGCAGGCGCTCAGGGCGAGCGCGGCGACGACGGCGAGGGCGCCGCCGCGGACGGCTGTTGTCGGCAGGGACACGGTCACGGCTTCTCCAGGGGACGCGCGAGGGTGCAGGAAGCGGAACGGAGGGAACGGAGGGAACGAAGGAACGGACGGAACGAAGGCGCGGAGGCGACGACACGGCGGAACGGCGATGACTTGTCTGAACAAGTTGGCCTCAGTAGGACCGTCTCCGGTGTCCTGCTCGTAAACTCTGGCGAAACGCTGGCCCCTACGTTCCTGCACAGTTCCGAGGAGCACAGACACCCGACCGCTCTCGACTAGGCTGGTCACGGTGTGCACAGCTGCCGACTCGAAGGGGAAGCATGGGGGCGCGACACGAGGAGATCGCCGACGGACTGCGCCGGGCGATCGACCGCGAGGAGTACGCGGTCGGCGCTCTGCTGCCCGGCGAGACGGACCTCGCGGCCCACTACGGCGTCTCCCGCGGCACGATCCGCCAGGCGATCGCGGCCCTGACCGCCGAGGGGCTGATCGGCTCCCGCCAGGGCGCCCGCCGGGTGGTGCTGGCCAGCCGCCGCAGCCAGAGCTTCGCCGAACTGCGCAGCTTCGCCCAGTGGGCGCGCGCGATGGGCCGCGAGGCGACGGGGCGCGTGGTGGCGCAGGAGTACCGCCCGGCGACCACCGAGGACGCCGTACGCCTCCACCTGCGCGAGGGGACACCGGTACTGCACGTCCTGCGGGTGCGCGGACTGGACGGCGAGCCGGTGCTCCTGGAGCGGACCGTCTACGCCGACTGGATCTCCCCCGCCGTCGAGACGATCGAACCGGACTGTCCCTCCGTGACGCAGCGCCTCCTCGACGACACCGGCCTCGTCTTCGCCTACGGTGAGCACGTGATCGACGCGGTGGCGGCGGGCGCCCGGGACTCCGAACTGCTCGGCGTCCGCCGGACCAGCCCGCTGCTGCGGGTCCGGCGGGTGACCACGACCCGCGAAGGGCGTCCGGTGGAGTGGTCGGACGACCGCTACCGTTCGGACGCGGTGAGTTTCAGCGTGCACAACTCGATAGGCAACAACGCGCTTGCCCGGAAGACGGCCGACTGAAGGAGGCCCTCGTGGAGATCGCCGCCCTGCCGTACGTCGACGAACACGCCACCGTCATCGCGGCCGACGCCGACGCCGTCTGGCGCGGCATCGGCGACGTCCTGGACCACTCCGGGCCCGGGCCCGGTTACGCGCGCCTGGTGGGCTGCGCGGACCGTACGGCGTCCGGGCCCCGGCCGCCGGCCGCCGGCTCGACTGTGCCCGGCTTCCGGGTGGCCTCCGCGGACCCGGGCCGGGAGCTGGTCCTGATCGGCCGCCACTACTTCTCGACGTACGCCCTGGTCTTCCGACTCGACGAGGCGGGCCCGGGTCGGACTCGGCTGCGGGCCGAGACCCGCGCCAGGTTCCCCGGCCCGGGCGGGGGTCTCTACCGGCTGCTGGTCGTCGCCTCGGGCGGGCACGCCGTGCTCACCGGGCGCCTGTTGTCGGCGATCCGTCGCCGAGCGGAGTAGGGGCGCGGGCGGTCAGGTCGGCGACCCGGACGAGAACCGGCGCAGGAGCGGCGACAGCACCAGCACCGACTTCGTGCGCTCCACGAACGGCTCCCCCGCGATCCGTTCCAGGACGCGTTCGAAGTGCCGCATGTCGGAGGCGAAGACCTGGACGATCGCGTCCGCGTCGCCGGTGACGGTCGACGCGGCCACCACCTCCTGGTAGCGCTCCAGACCGCGCTGGATGGTCTCCGGCGAGGTCTTGCGACGGCAGTAGATCTCGACGAACCCCTCGGTCTCCCAGCCGAGGGCCGCCGGGTCCACCCGTACGGTGAAGCCGGTGATGGCCCCGGTGGCGCGCAGCCGGTCCACGCGCCGTTTCACGGCAGGCGCGGACAGGCCGACGAGGTGCCCGATGTCCGCGTAGGAGCGGCGGGCGTCCTCGGCGAGGGCGTGCACGATGCGTTCGTCGAGTTCGTTCAGCACAGTGGGTGGATCACTTCTCGGATGGTGCGCGGGGTGCGGGTGGTGCCGGTGGTGCGAGTCGGGAGCGGCGATGGCCGTACCCGAAGTAGAACACGAGCCCGACGGCCATCCAGACCCCGAAGACCACCCAGGTGACGGCGGACAGGCTGCCCATCATCCAGACGCAGAGGGCGAACCCCACGACGGGCAGGACGGGTGACAGCGGCACCCGGAAGGTGCGGGGCATGTCGGGACGCGTGCGGCGCAGCACGACCACCGCGACGTTGACCAGCGCGAAGGCGAACAGGGTGCCGATGCTGGTGGCGTCGGCGAGCCGGCCCAGCGGAACAGCGGCGGCCAGCACCCCGCAGAACAGTGACACGATCAGCGTGTTGGCGCGGGGCGCACCGCTCTTCGGGTGGACCCGGGAGAACACCTTGGGCACCAGGCCGTCCCGGGACATCGCGAAGAGGATGCGGGTCTGGCCGTAGAGGACGGTCAGGACGACGCTCGCGATGGCGACGACCGCGCAGAACGCCAGCAGGGTGCCCCAGAAGCCCTGCCCGGTGACCTCGCGCATGATCTGGGCGAGGGCGGCCTCGGAGTCGGTGAACTCCCGCCAGGGCTTGGCGCCGACGGCGACGGCGGCGACCAGGACGTACAGGGCCGTGACGATGACCAGGGAGAGCATGATCGCGCGCGGCAGGTCGCGCTGGGCGTCCTTCGCCTCCTCACCGGCGGTGGAGGCGGCGTCGAAGCCGATGTACGAGAAGAAGAGGGTGGCGCCCGCGGCGCTGACGCCGGCCATGCCCAGCGGCATGAAGTGGTCGTAGTTGCCGGAGCGGAAGCCCTGGACGCCGATCGCGCAGAACAGCACCAGCGCGGCGATCTTCACGGCGACCATGACGGTGTTGGCGCGGGCGGACTCCCGGGCGCCGCCGAGCAGGAAGGCCATCGCCAGCAGGACCACGATCAGCGCCGGCAGGTTGAGGAGGCCGCCGTCGCCGGGCGGGGCGGACAGCGCGTCCGGGATGGTGACGCCGATGGTGCCGTCGAGCAGCTCGTTCAGGTACTCGCCCCAGCCGACGGCGACGGCGGCGACCGAGACGCCGTACTCCAGGACCAGACACCAGCCGCAGACCCAGGCGATCAGTTCCCCCATCGTCGCGTACGCGTAGGAGTACGAGGAGCCGGCGACCGGGATGGTGCCCGCGAGCTCGGCGTAGGAGAGCGCCGAGAAGAGTGCGGTGAGGCCGGCGATCACGAAGGAGAGGGTGACGGCCGGGCCCGCCTTGGGGACGGCCTCGCCGAGGACGACGAAGATGCCGGTGCCGAGGGTGGCCCCGATGCTGATCATGGTCAGCTGCCACAGCCCCAGGGAGCGGCGCAGGCTGCCTCCCTCGCCCTGGCCACCCTCCGCGACCAGCTGTTCCACCGGTTTACGACGCATGAGACGCGCACCGAGCCCCGGGGACGAGGGGTCCGTTGCACTGCCCTGTCGCGAGGGTGCGCCATGGTCGAGCACGCGCTGACTCCTTTGTCGCTGTCTGGGGGGCGACGGGGACCGGCGGCGCACCTGCGAGAGCAGGGACCCGCCGAGCGGGGTCCCCGCCACGCCACGTACAGGGGATGACCCTATGAGCCGGAGCGTCGCCCGGGTAATGCAGCACCCTTGCGCGTCTCCGCAGGATCGTTGCGTTCATCGGGGGTGGGCGGGCGTTCATTGCGCGCAGACCGCCGACCGTGGCGCACGACCCGCGTCAGCCCTGGTCGGCGTCCTGCGCGAGCACCCGGCCCTGCTCGGTCAAGGGGTCGCCTCAGCTCCAGCTGGCGTGCAGCGGCTTGCCCTCGGCGTAGCCAGCCGCGCTCTGGATGCCGACGACGGCCTTCTCGGCGAACTCCTCCAGGGAACCGGCGCCCGCGTAGGTGCAGGAGGAGCGGACGCCCGCGATGATCTCGTCGATCAGGTCCTCGACGCCCGGGCGGTCCGGGTCGAGGAACATCCGGGAGGTGGAGATGCCCTCCTCGAACAGCGCCTTGCGGGCGCGGTCGTACGCCGACTCCTCCGACGTCCGGTTGGCCACGGCCCGCGCCGACGCCATGCCGAACGACTCCTTGTAGAAACGCCCGTCGGCGTCCTGCTGGAGGTCGCCGGGTGACTCGTAGGTGCCCGCGAACCAGGACCCGATCATCACGTTGGACGCACCGGCCGCGAGCGCCATGGCGACATCGCGCGGGTGGCGGACACCGCCGTCGGCCCACACGTGCTTGCCGTACCGCTTCGCCTCGGCGGCGCACTCCATGACCGCCGAGAACTGGGGCCGGCCGACGCCGGTCATCATGCGGGTCGTGCACATCGCGCCCGGTCCGACCCCGACCTTGATGATGTCCGCGCCCGCCTCGACCAGGTCACGCACACCTTCGGCCGCGACGATGTTGCCCGCCGCGATCGGCACCCGCGGGTCGAGGTCGCGCACCAGCTTGATGGCGCTGATCATCGACTCCTGGTGACCGTGGGCCGTGTCGATGACGAGCGTGTCGACACCCGCGTCCAGCAACTGCTTCGCCTTGCCCGCGACATCGCCGTTGATGCCGACGGCGGCGGCGATCCGCAGGCGCCCGTTCGCGTCGACGGCCGGCGTGTAGAGCGTGGCGCGCAGGGCGCCCTTGCGGGTGAGGATGCCGGCGAGACGGCCGTCCTTGTCGACGGCGGGCGCGTAGCGGCGGTTGGCATGGTCCAGGCGGTTGAAGGCCTCGCGCGGGTCGATGTCCGCGTCGAGCAGCAGCAGGTCCTTGGACATGACCACTTCGAGCTGGGTGAACCGGTCCACACCGGTCAGGTCCCGGTCGGTGACCACACCGATGGGCCGCTGCTCCTCGTCGACGACCACACCGGCGTTGTGCGCCCGCTTCGGCAGCAGGGACAGCGCGTCGGCGACGGTCTGGTGCGGGGCCAGCACGATGGGGGTGTCCAGGACGTGGTGGCGGCTCTTCACCCAGCTGACGACCTCGGTGACGACCTCGATCGGGATGTCCTGCGGGATGACGACCAGTCCGCCGCGCCGGGCCACCGTCTCCGCCATACGGCGCCCCGCGATCGCGGTCATGTTGGCGACGACCAATGGGATCGTGGTGCCCGTGCCGTCCGGGGAGCTGAGGTCCACGTCCTGCCGCGAGCCGACGGCGCTGCGGCTGGGGACCATGAACACGTCGTCGTACGTCAGGTCGTACGGGGGCTGGATGTCATTGAGGAAACGCACGTGCTGCACATCCCAGTCGATCAGAGGTGGCCCCCGGACAGGTCAGCCAGGGGGAAGAGCACGTACTTCATTCTCCCATGCCGACCGGAATTCGATGCCCGGGCGAAACATCCAGGCTGGTCAGAGGGGCTGTAGGAGGAACCTCCAAGGCCCTGGGGCCGACACCGGAGCCGACGCGCCCCGTCCGCGGACCGGTTGCCGAACAGTCGCGGGCCCGTTGCCGACAGACCGCGCTTCCGTTCCCGGCCGGTCGCGGGCCCTTGGCCGGCCGCGCTTCCGTTGCCGACCAACCGCGGGCACTTACCGACCGACCCCGAACCGTGACGGGGGCGGCCGTGGCCGCCCCCGCCCGACGGCCCGTCAGATCCCGTCCGGATCGGCCCGGTTGAGCGCCGGCTTCGGCGTCGACCCCGCCGTCATCAGGTAGTCCGCCGCCGACGTGTCCGTCACCAGGCTGGTGACGAGCCCCGACCGCAGCACCGCGTCGATCGCCGCCGCCTTGCGCTGCCCGCCCGCGATCGCGACGACCTCGGGGATACGGCGGAGCTGGTCGGCCTTGACGGTGATGCACCGCTCGCCCAGGTCCCGCCCCACCCGGCGGCCCTCGGCGTCGAAGAGGTGCGCGGACATCTCGGCGGCGACGCCGAGCGAGGCGTAGTGCGAACGCTCCTCGTCGCTGAGCATGTCGTGCACCGTGGAGATGCCCGGCTCCCACGAGCCGATGGAGACACAGGCGACCGTGACCTTGTCGAAGTACTCGAAGGCGCGGGCGATCCCGGTCTGGTGGCGCAGCGCCTGCGCGGTGGCCGCGTCCGGCAGCAGCATCGGCGCGTAGATGGGGTGGGCGTCGCCGCCGGACACCTGGGCGGCACGGCGCACGGCCTCGACGGAGCCGCGTTCGGCGGTCCCGGCGTCGTACACGCCCGTCAGCTGCACCACGGTGCAGGGCGGCAGCCGGTCCAGCGCCGCGGCCATGTGGATGGTGGACCTGCCCCAGGCCAGGCCGAGCACATCACCTTCGTTCAGGAGTTCGCCGAGCAGGTCGGCGGCCACTTCTCCCAGGTTCTCCGGGTCGGGCGTCTCCTCGGCGTCGGCCGGGGACTCGACCACGACGGCGTGCCTGAGGCCGTAGCGGGCGCGCAGCGCGTCGGAGCGCTCCGCGTCCAGTTCGGCCGGCACCCGGATCTCGATCCGCACGAGATCCCGTTCGAGAGCGGTCTCCAGGACCCGGGCCACCTTGAAGCGGCTGACGCCGAACTCCTCAGCGATCTGGATCTTGGACTTGCCCTCGAGGTAGAAGCGGCGGGCCATGGCCGCCGCCTGCACCAGCTCAGCGGGTCCCATCCGCATGGCTGACCGGCCCGCCGACATACCCGACACGGCGATCTCCTCACTGCTGTTCACATTCTGGATTCGCCGTTCATCCTTGCAGATCCGGCGCTCTTGATCAGCCCTGATGGGAGCCGTTCAACTTCCCTTGGTTCAGTGGTCGCACGCCCAGCTCGCCTTGGCGCTCGCCCCCTCGGCTTGGGTGCGCAATGCACGTACCGCCTCTGCCGGGTCGGACGCCCCGTAGACCGCCGATCCCGCAACGAACACGTCCGCGCCGGCGTCCGCGCACCGCTCGATCGTCGAGGCCGAAACTCCGCCGTCCACCTGGAGCCACAGCTCCAGACCGTGCTTGCTGATCAGTTCGCGGGTGCGGCGGATCTTCGGGAGCATGATGTCGAGAAACGCCTGTCCGCCGAATCCCGGCTCCACCGTCATGATCAGCAGCATGTCGAGTTCGGGGAGCAGATCCTCGTACGGCTCGATCGGCGTCGCCGGCTTCAGTGCCATCGAGGAGCGGGCGCCCTTGGCGCGGATCTCGCGAGCGAGCCGGACCGGGGCGGCGGCCGCCTCGACGTGGAAGGTGACGGACGAGGCCCCCGCCTCCACGTACTGGGGCGCCCAGCGATCGGGGGCCTCGATCATCAGATGGCAGTCCAGCGGAGTGTCCGTCGCACGGGCCAGCGACTCCACGACCGGTACACCGAGCGTGAGGTTCGGGACGAAATGGTTGTCCATGACGTCTACGTGGAGCCAGTCGGCTCCTTCCACCGCCCTCGCCTCGTCCGCGAGGCGGGCGAAGTCGGCGGACAGAATGCTGGGATTGATCTGCACGGCCATGACCCAAGCCTCCCATGCCCGGGCACGAATGTTCGCGCCGGTCCAGACCTAAACAGTTCATCGGATGTTGTGCGGGGTCCGTGCCTATCATGCGGGGCGGCTGTTCGGGTCGGCACAGGACTGCGGGGGGTGGCCATGACCGAGCCCCGGGAGAACCGGCACGGCCGACGGGGGATCACACAAGTCCCGTAGATCTCCGAGGGCTTCAGGCAGGAGCAGATTCCCGCGCTCGCCGTTCGTGCCCGCGCCGGCACGTTGACGGGCCCGGCGGCGACGGGCGCGGTCACCACCTCCGCCGGCCCGGTCCTGGCCGACACCTCCGCCACCTTCGGCGCCCCTCCCGATCGCCGTCGCGGAGATCGGCTTCGCGGCCGCCCCCGGCGCCCTCCTGGACACCCTCATCGTGCTGTCGGTGCTGGTCACGTCGCTTTTCCTGGACGTGGGCCGAAGGTGGGGTGTCCGCACCGGCCGGCCCGGCAGGACGGCGGGGAGCAACGACGCCCTGGGCGAAGCGGGTCAGCCAGTCCTCCGAATGAGGGCCAGATACATGGCGTCCGTCCCGTGCCGATGCGGCCACAGCTGTACGTCGGGACCGTCGCCCAGATCCGGTACGCCGGGCAACAAGGGCCGCGCGTCGAGAAGTTCGGCCTCGGGCCGCTGCTTGAGCACGTCGTCGACGACGGCCCGGGTCTCGGCCAGGTGCGGGGAGCAGGTGGCGTAGCCGACGACCCCGCCGACCCGCACGGAGTCGAGGGCCGTGCGCAGCAGTCCGCGCTGCAGCGGCGCGAACCCGTCCAGGTCCTCGGGCCGCCTGCGCCACCGCGCCTCGGGCCGCCGCCGCAGGGCGCCGAGCCCGGTGCAGGGCACGTCCATCAGCACCCGGTCGAAGGAGCCGTTCCGCCACGGCGGCCGTGTCCCGTCGGCGGCGATGACCTGGTACGGCCCCGGGTTCCCGGCCAGGGCCTTGGCGACCAGCCCGGCCCGGTGCGGCAGCTTCTCGGAGGCGAGCAGGAAGGCTCCGCGCTCGGCGGCGAGGGCGCCCAGCAGTGCGGCCTTGCCCCCCGGTCCAGCACACCCGTCGAGCCACTTCCCGTCCGGTCCGTCGAGCGGCGCGTTGGCGAGCGCCAGCGCCACGAGCTGGCTTCCCTCGTCCTGGACCCCGGCCCGGCCCTCCCGCACGGCCTCCACGGCACCGGGCTCACCGCCCTCGCTCAACCGCACGGCATACGGCGACCAGCGCCCCGGTACGGCGGCTTCCTCCCGGAGCAGTTCCTCGGCCGTGGACCGCCCCGGCCGGGCCACCAGGGTCACCTCGGGCCGCTCGTTGTCGGCCTCCAGCAGCTCCTCGATTCCGGCCCGCCCGCCCCCGAGGGAGTCCCACAGCGCGGAGACGACCCAGCGGGGGTGCGAGTGGACGACGGCGAGGTGCTCCTCGGGATCGTCGTCGTAGGGCGGGGCGACCTTCTCGATCCACCCCTCCAGATCGTCCTGCGCGACCTTCCGCAGCACGGCGTTGACGAACTTGGCCCGCCCGTCGCCGAGCACGACCCGGGCCAGCTCGACGGAGGCGGAGACGGCGGCGTGCGTCGGGATCCGCGTCCCGAGCAGCTGGTGCACACCGAGGCTGAGCACGTCGAGCACCGGCGGGTCGACCTCTCGCAGCGGCCGGTCCACACAGGCGGCGATGACGGCGTCGTATGTCCCCTGCCGCCGCAGCGTGCCGTACACCAGCTCGGTCGCCAGGGCCGCGTCCCGTGCGCCGAACTTGTCGGATCCCTCCTTCTCCCGCGCCTTGCGCAGCAGCGGCGGCAGAACGAGGTTCGCGTACGCGTCCCGTTCGTCCACGGCCCGCAGCGCCTCGAAGGCGAGGATGCGGACGGGGTCCTTCTGGGGCCGACGGTAGGGCTTGCCGGGTTTACGGGGCCGACGGGGCTGGTCGCTCACGAAAAGGTGCTCCGGATTTCAGGAAGGGATACGCACCAAGCGTAAGTCCGCCGACCAACGACTCACTCGCCGAGGGTGCGCGCGGCCGTCCTGCGAGGAGGTGTACTCGACTGTCGTACGCCGAGAGTCCGCCCGGACGACTCTCGTACGCCGAGAGTCTGCCCGTGCCTCGACTGCCGGAGGGCTCCCCGCCCCTCAGCCGCCCAGGGTCTCGCCCTCGCCGATGCGTACGCCCCGCGCCCAGTCGGCGGCCTTCATCGGCTTCTTGCCCTGCGCCTGCACCCACAGCAGCTCGACGGCGTACGACCCCGTGCCGACATGGACGTCGTTCTTGCCGACGGCCGGCGTGCCCGGGGCGAGGTCGGTCCGCTCGGGGACGGGCCGCACCTGGATGAGCTTGAGCCGCTCACCGCGGAACGTGGTCCAGGCGCCGGGCGCCGGGGTGCACCCGCGCACCACCCGGTCCACCCGCAGCGCGGGCGCACTCCACTCCACCTGGGCGTCCTCGACGGTGATCTTCGGGGCGACGGTGATGCCCTCGGCCGGCTGCGGTACCGCCTTCAGGGAGCCGTCCTCGATCCCGTCCATGGTCGCGGCCAGCAGCCCCGCACCGGCGAAGGCGAGCCGGGTCAGCAGGTCACCGCTGGTGTCGGCGGGCCGGATGGTCTCGGTCACCGTCCCGTAGACGGGTCCGGAGTCGAGCCCCTCCTCGATCAGGAAGGTGGAGGCACCGGTGATCTCGTCGCCCGCCATGATGGCGTGCTGCACGGGAGCGGCCCCACGCCAGGCGGGCAGCAGCGAGAAGTGCAGGTTGACCCAGCCGTGGGCGGGGACGTCGAGGGCGACCCTGGGCAGCAGGGCACCGTACGCGACGACGGGACAGCAGTCCGGGGCGATCTCCCGGAGCCGCTCCAGGAACTCCGGGTCCCGTGGCTTCGCGGGCTTGAGCACCTCGATCCCGGCCTCCTCGGCCCGCTCGGCGACGGGAGAGGCGACCAGCCTGCGCCCCCGCCCGGCCGGCGCGTCGGGCCGCGTGACGACGGCGGCCACCTCATGGCGCCCGGAGGCCAGCAGAGCGTCCAGAGCGGGAACGGCGACCTCGGGGGTACCGGCGAAGACAAGCTTCATGGGTGGGTGCGGGCCTCTCGGACGGGGTGGGCGGCGGGCGACGCACAAGTCTATGACGCCGGGCGGCGGGGGCCGCGCCCGACGGGAAGCGGGGCTCACGCACGACGAAGGGCGGGCCTTCGGGCGACGAGGGCCGGGCCTGCGTTCGCCTGGACACAGGAGGACCGGGACCGATGTCCACGGCGAGAAAGCCGCCGCCCACGGCGGGCACACCCCTCGGGGAGGCCCACTTCTCGCCGACTGGAAGCTGGTGGGGAGGCGGGTGGGGAGCCGGGCGGGAGAACGCCCGAGGCCGAAGCGCGAGGCGCACACACCCACCAGGGGCGTACAGATAAACCCACACGCCCCCGATGCGTGACCTGCGGAGCGAATCCGCGTTGGTCAAGAAAGAGTTGACCACAACGGGCCGCCGGCACGCGGCCCCATCCTTTTCAACGCCGGTTCGAGAGGCTTGTTCATGGCCGACCACGCAACCCACGACGCCCAGGCTCGGGCCAGCCTGCACTTGCTGGTGCGGGACATCGAGCGGGTCCGCCGGCAGGTGGACGCACTGCGCACCCTCACCGCCCAGTTGGGCAACGTCTACCGCCCGCGCCGCTCCGGCCCTTCCACGGGCTTCGTCGTCTACGGACGCGCCCCCGCCCCGACGGTCCGCCTCGCCCAGGAACTGCGGGACAGTGTCGAGACCCTGGTGACGGCCGCCGTGGACTTCGACCGTTCACTCGGCTTCTCGTGGGACGCGGTGGGCTCCGCCCTCGGGGTCACCAAGCAGGCGGTACACCGCCGTTACGGTGCCCGACGCGCCGCGGCCCAAGCAGCCGCCGAGACCGAGCGGGCCACGGAGCCCTCGGCTTCCCGCACCGTCAACGTGGGCACCGGCATCCCGGCCGTACCGACGGTTCCCGCCGCCCGCTCCATGCCGACGCAGCCGACGGCGGGCTGCTCGTCCCTCCGCGAAGAGGCCAGGACCACGACCACCTTCCCGGCCCCCCGCAGCGGCTGACGGCCGCCCCACTCCCCCTCTGCCCTCCCGGCGCATCCGGGAGGGCAGCCGCATGTGGGCACCGATCCACAGCCCACGGCCCCACCGCCTGCCCGCTCCCTCAACCGATGTCCGGCGGATCGATCCGCACCCGAACCGCCGCCTCCGTACCCCCGCGCGCCATCCGCGCCGCCTGCGCCGCCTTCAGCGCGGACGCCAACGCCGCCCCGCTCCCCGGAGGCACCCGGATCAACGCCCGCTCCCAGTGCTCCCCGTAAGGCGGCGCTCCCGCCCGGCGCGGACGGCCCGCGGTCGTGACGGGTACCGGAACGGGACCCAACACCTGGGCGTCCCCGGGCAGTTCCACGGCCCGCAGAAACTCCGCGACCGTCTCCGCGGCCCCCGACACGGCCGCCATCCGCGACACCGGCGGAAATCCCAGCTCGGCCCGCTCGGCGAGCTCCCGTACCGCATGACCGACCGGGTCCCACCGCACCAGCGCCTGCACGGGCCGCAGCGTGGGCTCGGCGAGGATCACGACGGTGCCTCCCGCGCCCTGGGGCCGTACCAGCGCGGCCGCCCCGATCCATCGCCGCAGCGCGTCCTCGCCGACGCGCAGATCGGGTCGTCCGAGCATGGCCCAGCCGTCCAGCAGCAGGGCTGCCGCGTAGCCGCCCTCGGCGACGGGTTCGGCCCCCGGTGTGCTCACCACGAGCGCGGGCGCCGCCGGAACGGTGTCCAGCACGTGCTCACGCCCCGACGTCCGTACCGGAACCGCCGGAAACGCCCTCCCCAGTTCCTCGGCGGTCCGCCGTGCCCCCACGATCTGGGCCCGCAGCCGGAACCCCCCGCACTCCGGACAGTGCCAGGCGCCGTCCTCACGCCCGCACCACTCACAGCGCACATCGGCCCCGGAATCCTGGGCCTGCAGGGGCCCGGAACAGTGCCGGCACCGCGCGGGCGCCCGGCAGTTGGCACAGGCCATCCGCGGCACATACCCCCGCCGAGGCACCTGCACCAGCACCGGCCCGTGCCGCAGCCCCTCGCGCACGGCCTGCCAGGCAAGGGTCGGCAGCCGCGCGGCCCGGGCCGCCTCGTCCCGCGCGAGGTCCCCGTCGCCGACGGTCCTGACCAGCGGCGCGGCGGCACGCACCTGCTCCCGTCCGGCGACGAGCGGCCGGGCCCACCCGCTCTCCACGAGTTGCGCGGCCTCCACGGTGCAGCTCCAACTCCCCAGCAGGAAACCGCACTTGTCCTGCGCGGCCCGCAGCAACAGCACCTCCCGCGCATGCGGCTGCGGCGCGTGCTGCTCGCTGTGGCTGTCGTCCCCGTCCTCCCAGATCGCGACGAGCCCGAGGTTCCGCACCGGTGCGAACATGGCGGCCCGCGTCCCCACGACGGCCCGTACGCTCCCCCGCCGCACGGCCAGCCACTCGCGGTACCGCTTCTCGGGCCCGGCGTCGGCGGTGAGCACCGCATGCCGCCCCTCCCCCAGCAGCGCGGTCAGCGCGGCGTCGACCCGGGCGACCGCCCGCCCGTCCGGCAGCACGACCAGCGCGCCACGCCCGGAGGCCAGCGTCGCCACGACGGCCCGCGCCAGTTCGTCGCTCCAGTCGGGCCCGGGCAACGCGTTCCACACCGCGCGCGGGGCGGCCCCGGCGGCCAGCGACTCCACGAACGCGGCCCCGTGCTCGTACCTTCCCCAGGACCCCGTGTCGGGCGGGCCGGGCGGTGGCAGCGGAGCGGGCGAGGGCCGCTGCTCGGCGCGGGCGTTGCGCGGCGGCACCGCCAGCTGGAGCACATCGGCAAGGCTCCCGGCGTACCGGTCGGCGACGGCCCGGGCCAGTTGCAACAGCTCCTCGCTGAGCACGGGCTCGGGTGACACGACCTGCGCCAGCGCGGCCAGCGGCCCGGAGTAGTCGGACTCGGCGAGCCGCTCCACGAGAAACCCGCCGATCAGGCCCCCGCCTTCACGCCGTCCGTCGCGCACCCGATGCCGCCCGGCGCCGAACCGCACCCGCACCCGCACCCCGGGCTGCGCGTCGGCGTCGAGCTCGGCGGGCACCGCGTAGTCGAAGTACCGGTCGAGATGCAGCACACCCTTGTCGACGAGCACCCGTGCGACCGGCAACGCCTCCGCAAGCGCCGCCCCCCGCCACGTCCGCGGCTTCGCGCGCGGCACCTGCGCCTTCCGCACACTCTCCCGAATGAGCGCAAGCTGCTCGGGCGGCGCCCCCTCGGGCCCGCCGCCCGTCGACCCGTTCTCGCTGCTCACGCTTGCATTCTTACCAAACTCCACTGACAACCGACGATGCCCACGTGCCCCGCCGTCGGCGGCAGGCGCTCTGCCCGGGCCCCTCGGGCGTATCACCCGAACCCGCCGTTGACGCCCGGCTCAGATCCGTCCGGGATCCTCCGGGATTCGTCCGGCCCGAGCGAGGACATGCCGAGGCCCGGCTCCCCCGAGGGGAAACCGGGCCTCGCGCCAAAACCGTGGGCTCTACAGCCCTACAGTCCCGCCGCCTTGCGCAGCGCCTCCACGCGGTCCGTCTTCTCCCAGGTGAAGTCCGGCAGCTCGCGGCCGAAGTGGCCGTACGCCGCGGTCTGGGCGTAGATCGGGCGGAGCAGGTCGAGGTCGCGGATGATGGCGGCCGGGCGGAGGTCGAAGACCTCGTCGATCGCCTTCTCGATCTTCTCGTGGTCGATCTTGGCCGTGCCGAAGGTCTCGACGAACAGGCCCACCGGCTCGGCCTTGCCGATCGCGTACGCCACCTGGACCTCGCAGCGGGTGGCGAGGCCCGCGGCGACGACGTTCTTGGCGACCCAGCGCATCGCGTATGCGGCGCTGCGGTCGACCTTGGACGGGTCCTTGCCGGAGAAGGCACCGCCGCCGTGGCGGGCCATGCCGCCGTACGTGTCGATGATGATCTTGCGACCGGTCAGCCCGGCGTCACCCATCGGACCGCCGATCTCGAAGCGGCCGGTCGGGTTGACCAGGAGACGGTAGTTCTCGGTCTCCAGCTTGATGCCCTCGTCGAGCAGCGCCTTCAGCTCCGGCTCCACCACGAACTCGCGGATGTCCGGGGCGAGCAGGGACTCCAGGTCGATGTCGGAGGCGTGCTGCGAGGAGACGACGACGGTGTCGAGGCGGACCGCCTTGTCGCCGTCGTACTCGATGGTGACCTGCGTCTTGCCGTCGGGGCGCAGGTAGGGGATGGTGCCGTTCTTGCGGACCTCGGACAGGCGGTTCGACAGCCGGTGCGCCAGGAAGATCGGCAGCGGCATCAGGGTGGGGGTCTCGTCGCACGCGTACCCGAACATCAGGCCCTGGTCACCCGCGCCCTGGCGGTCCAGCTCGTCCTCGTCGCCCTCCACCCGGGACTCGTAGGCGGTGTCGACGCCCTGGGCGATGTCCGGGGACTGCGCGCCGATGGACACCGAGACGCCGCAGGAGGCGCCGTCGAAGCCCTTCTTCGAGGAGTCGTAGCCGATCTCCAGGATCTTGTCGCGCACGAGCTGCGCGATGGGTGCGTAGGTCTTGGTGGTGACCTCGCCGGCCACGTGCACCAGGCCGGTGGTGATCAGCGTCTCGACGGCGACCCGGGAAGTCGGGTCCTCTCGCAGAAGCGCGTCGAGAATGGTGTCGCTGATCTGGTCAGCGATCTTGTCGGGGTGACCCTCGGTCACAGACTCCGAGGTGAACAGACGACGGGACACAACGCTCCCTGGGGTTGCAGCGGCTGCTGGCTGATCATTGGCGGACGGGTCGGGGGCTGCGCCCGGCGTCGTCCGAGAACAGTTTATCGGTCGCACTCGGCCACAGGCCCTCCTGTCTCGCCACTCGGGAGCGCGGTGACCTGCGGCACGGGCATTCTGCCCAATCCGACGTGGGCTTGGCCAGGGTCGCCACGCCTCAATCTGCGAGGCGTGGGCGAACCTTGGGCAGCGGGAAACCTTCAGCTCAGACGATGAACCACCAGATCCCACACGGTTTCGGCCAGGGCTTCCTTCGGTCCGTGCGGGACCGGGGTCTCGCTGCCGTCCGCGCCCAGCACCAAGGCCTCGTTCTCCTCGGAGCCGAAGGTCTTGCGCTCCCCCACCTCGTTCACCACGAGCAGATCGCAGCCCTTGCGGCGGAGCTTGGCACGGCCGTTGGCCAGGACATCATCCGTCTCGGCGGCGAAGCCGACGACCACCTGGCCGGGGCGGGCTCGGTCGGCGGACATCTCCGCGAGGATGTCCGGATTCCGTACGAGCACGATGGGGTCCGGGTCCTTGTCGTCCTTCTTCTTGATCTTCCCGGCCGCGTAGGTCTCGGGACGGAAGTCGGCGACCGCCGCCGCCATCACTACCGCGTCGGCGTCGGCGGCCGCCTTCAGGACCGCCTCCCGCAGCTGCACCGCGGTCCCGACCGGGACCACGTCCACACCGGCGGGGTCCGGCAGTCCGGTGTTCGCGGCGACCAGGGTGACCCGGGCACCCCGGGCGGCGGCGGTGCGGGCGAGCGCGTAGCCCTGCTTGCCGGAGGAGCGGTTGCCGAGGAAGCGGACGGGGTCGAGGGGCTCGCGGGTGCCGCCGGCGCTCACGACCACGTGCCGGCCGGCCAGGTCCGGTTCCCTCACCCCTCTGGCGAGCACATTTCGGCAGACCTCGAAGATCTCGGCCGGGTCGGGCAGCCGGCCCTTGCCCGTGTCGACGCCGGTGAGGCGGCCGACGGCGGGTTCGATGACGACGGCGCCCCGGCGGCGCAGCGTCGCCACGTTCTCCCGGGTGGCCGGGTGCTCCCACATCTCCGTGTGCATGGCGGGCGCGAAGACGACCGGGCAGCGGGCGGTGAGCAGGGTGTTGGTGAGGAGGTCGTCGGCGAGGCCGTGGGCGGCCTTGGCGAGCGTGTCCGCGGTGGCCGGGGCGACGACGACCAGGTCGGCGTGCTGGCCGATGCGGACGTGGGGGACCTCGTGGACGTCGTCCCACACCTCGGTGGAGACCGGGTTGCCGGAGAGGGCGGACCAGGTGGCGGCGCCCACGAAGTGCAGCGCGGAGGCGGTGGGGACGACGCGCACGTCGTGCCCCGACTCGGTCAGTCTGCGCAGCAGGTCACAGGCCTTGTACGCGGCGATGCCACCGCTGACGCCCAGAACGACCTTCGGCTTGTCCACCGTCTCTCCCCGCACCTCGGAAACGTACGCCGCGGCTCCCGCCGTACGGCTCCATCACACACCACAGGCCCGGCAGTCGCGCTGCCGGGCCTGTGGAAAAGTCAACCGCGAACCGAAAATATTACTGCGCCGGGCCTTCGATGGCCTCGGACGTCAGCAGACCCGCGTTGATCTCGCGGAGGGCGATCGAGAGCGGCTTCTCGTGGACGTGGGTGTCCACGAGCGGACCGACGTACTCGAGGAGGCCCTCGCCGAGCTGCGAGTAGTACGCGTTGATCTGGCGGGCCCGCTTGGCCGCGTAGATCACGAGGCTGTACTTCGAGTCGGTGGCCTCGAGGAGCTCGTCGATCGGCGGGTTGATGATGCCCTCGGGCGCGGAGATGGAAGAGGACACGCTCTACCTTCCGATGGATGGGAAAAGATCGGTCGTGATCACTGAGCCCGTCAGAATCCCGGAGTACCCGCGATCACACAACATCCATCAAGGCTAGCAGCTCACGCGCCACATCCTCGACGGAGGTGTTGACCAGGGTCACGTCGAACTCCGGCTCGGCCGCCAGTTCGACCTTCGCCGCGTCCAGACGACGCTCGATCACCTCGGGCGGCTCGGTGCCCCGCCCGGTGAGTCTGCGCACGAGCTCCTCCCAGGAGGGAGGAGCCAGGAACACCAGCTGAGCGTCCGTCATGGACTCGCTGACCTGCCGGGCGCCCTGGAGGTCGATCTCCAGGAGGACGGGCTCACCCGCCTCCAGGCGCTCCAGTACGGCGGCACGCGGCGTGCCGTACCGGTTGCCGGCGAATTCGGCCCACTCCAGCAGCTCACCATTGGCGATCAGCTTGTCCATCTCCTCGTCGGTGACGAAGAAGTACTGGACGCCGTGCTCCTCACCAGGGCGGGGCTTGCGGGTCGTCGCCGACACCGAGAGCCAGACCTCGGGGTGTTCCTTGCGCATATGGGCGACGACCGTGCTCTTGCCGACCCCGGAGGGGCCGGAGAGCACGGTCAGCCGCGGACGTTCGCTCATGCAGCGATTATTCCAGCTGTCCCGGGGTGCCCGGGACTTCCTGTCCCAAGTACCCGGATTCAGGAACCGGTACTGCCGAACTCACGCTCCAGGGAGGCAATCTGGTTGGAACCGAGACCGCGTACACGGCGGCTCTCGGAGATGCCGAGTCGCTCCATGATCTGCTTGGCGCGGACCTTGCCCACGCCCGGCAGGGACTCGAGCAGCGCGGAGACCTTCATCTTGCCGATGACGTCGTTCTCCTGGCCCTGCTTGATGACCTCGTGCAGGGAGGCGCCGGAGTGCTTGAGTCGATTCTTGACCTCGGCCCGCTCCCGGCGAGCCGCGGCGGCCTTTTCGAGCGCGGCTGCGCGCTGTTCAGGGGTAAGGGGCGGAAGAGCCACGCCTACGTCACCTCGGATGTCGAACTGTCGGATACGGACCGGTGAGGAACCTAGTCGCCCCACACCTGGGGAGCCACGAGCAACACGCTTGCCCGTTCTCCCCCACTGTTTTAATTACGTGGGAGGTGTCCCCACTCGTCGGAGACTAGCGGCCGAGGGCGCCAGAGTCAGCGAGAACAGCGGAAAAGTCCTGGTCAGCCTTTGCGAGGTCGGACATTTCGAACATACTGCCCCGGATTTGAGGATGTATTCAGCCTCAAGTCGTCCTCGGAGCACTCATCGGAGGACTTGACCGATGGGCCGGAGGACTCAGGAAGCGTCCACGGCGGCCCGGATCTCCTGCGCGAACCGGTCCGCGGCCGCCCGCAGCGCGCTGACGTCGGGACCGTGACGCAGAACACCCCGGCTGACGTTCGGAACGACGTTGCGCACCGCCCGCCCGAAGACCGCGGGAAGATCCGCCGGGGTGGCCCCCTGAGCGCCGATGCCGGGCGCCAGGAGCGGACCGTTGATGTTCAGGTCGTACGACGACAGGTCGCCCAGCGTGGCGCCGACCACCGCCCCGAAGGACCCCAGCGGCTCCTCCCCTGCGTTCTCGGCCGCGAGGTGCGCCAGCATCGTGGCACCGACGTCCCGGCCGTCGGCGCGGACCGCGTGCTGGACCTCGCCGCCCTCCGGGTTGGAGGTCAGCGCCAGCACGAACAGGCCGGCGCCGTTCTCCCGCGCCAGCGCGACGGCCGGCGAGAGCGATCCGTAGCCGAGGTACGGCGAGACGGTCAGGGCGTCGGAGAACAGCGGGGCGTCCTTGTGCAGGAAGGACTCGGCGTACGCGGCCATGGTCGAGCCGATGTCGCCCCGCTTGGCGTCCATCACGACCAGCGCGCCGGCCGCCCGGGCGTCGGCGACCGACTTCTCCAGAACGGCGACACCGCGCGAGCCGAAGCGCTCGAAGAACGCGCTCTGCGGCTTGAGCACGGCCACCCGGTCGGCCATCGCCTCCACGACGGTACGGCTGAACCGCTCCAGACCGGCCACGTCGTCGTCCAGGCCCCACTCGGCCAGCAGGGAGGCGTGCGGGTCGATGCCGACGCACAGCGGACCGCGCTCGTCCATCGCCCGGCGAAGACGCGCTCCGAAGGACTCCCACGTCATGCCGTCTCCCTCTTCCTCACGTCGGCGCCGACCGCGTCGGCAAGGGTGGCGTAGGGGCTGGTCCGCAGCCGGGCGGCGAGCCCCTTGTGGATGGCGCGGCTCCAGAAGGGCCCCTCGTAGATGAACGCGCTGTAGCCCTGGACGAGCGTGGCGCCCGCCAGGATCCGCTGCCAGGCGTCCTCGGCGTCCTCGACGCCGCCGACGCCCACCAGGGTGAGCCGGTCCCCCACGCGCGCGTAGAGGCGCCGCAGGACCTCCAGGGAGCGCGTTTTCAGGGGCGCCCCGGACAGCCCGCCGGTCTCCTTGACCAGGGAGGGGTCGCAGGTCAGTCCGAGACCCTCGCGGGCGATGGTGGTGTTGGTGGCGATGATGCCGTCCAGCCCGAGCTCGACGGCCAGGTCGGCGACCGCGTCGACGTCCTCGTCGGCGAGGTCGGGCGCGATCTTCACCAGCAGCGGGACGCGGCGCGCGGTCACCCTGCGGTCGGCGGCTTCCCGGACTGCGCTCAGCAGCGGGCGCAGTGCCTCGGTGGCCTGCAGGTTGCGCAGCCCGGGCGTGTTCGGGGACGACACGTTGACGACCAGGTAGTCGGCGTACGGCGCCAGCCGCTCGGCCGACTTCACATAGTCGCCGACGGCCTCCTCCTCGGGTACGGCCTTGGTCTTGCCGATGTTCACGCCCACCACGGTCCTGAAGACGGGCGTACGGGAGGCCAGCCGCGCGGCGACCGTCAGCGAGCCCTCGTTGTTGAAGCCCATGCGGTTGATCAGCGCACGGTCCTTCACGAGCCGGAACAGCCGCTTCCTGGGGTTGCCGGGCTGCGCCTCGCCCGTGACCGTGCCGATCTCCACGTGGTCGAAGCCGAGCATCGACATGCCGTCGATCGCGACCGCGTTCTTGTCGAAGCCGGCGGCGAGCCCGAAGGGGCCGTGCATCCGCAGGCCGAAGGCCTCGGTACGCAGTTCCTCGTAACGGGGCGCGAGCGCGGCGGCGAGAAAGGTCCGCAGCACGGGGATGCGGGCGGCGCGGCGGATCCAGCGGAAGGCCAGGTAATGGGCCTGCTCCGGGTCCATCCGGGTGAAGACCAGACGGAAGAAGAGTTTGTACATCTCAGATGTGTCCTCACACAGCCTCACACAGAGGGGGACACCTTCCGGTGTCCCCCTCGGGGCTGCTAGTCGCGGGCCGCGGTCAGGTGCTGCGCGTGTTCCTGGAGCGAACGGACGCCCACATCACCGTGGTGGAGGGCGTCGATGCCCTGGACGGCCGCGGCGAGCGCCTGGACCGTCGTCAGGCAGGGAATCGACCGGGCCACGGCCGCCGTACGGATCTCGTAGCCGTCGAGGCGGCCGCCGGTGCCGTACGGGGTGTTGACGATGAGGTCGACCTCGCCGTCGTGGATGAGCTGGACGATGGTCTTCTCGCCGTTCGGGCCGGTGCCCTCGGACTGCTTGCGCACCACCGTGGCGTTGATGCCGTTGCGCTTGAGGACCTCGGCCGTGCCGGAGGTGGCCAGCAGCTCGAAGCCGTGGGCGACCAGCTCGCGCGCCGGGAAGATCATGGAGCGCTTGTCCCGGTTGGCGACCGAGATGAACGCCCGCCCCTTCGTCGGCAGCGGACCGTACGCGCCCGCCTGCGACTTGGCGTACGCCGTGCCGAAGACGGAGTCGATGCCCATGACCTCGCCGGTGGAGCGCATCTCCGGGCCGAGGACGGTGTCCACGCCCCGGCCGTGGATGTCGCGGAAGCGCGACCACGGCATGACGGCCTCCTTGACGGAGATCGGCGCGTCCAGCGGGAGCTCACCGCCGTCGCCGTTCGCCGGGAGCAGCCCCTCGCCGCGCAGCTCGGCGATGGTCGCGCCCAGGGAGATCCGGGCGGCGGCCTTCGCCAGCGGCACCGCGGTCGCCTTGGAGGTGAAGGGGACCGTACGGGACGCGCGCGGGTTCGCTTCGAGGACGTACAGGATGTCGCCGGCCATCGCGAACTGGATGTTGATCAGACCGCGCACCCCGACGCCCTTGGCGATGGCCTCGGTGGAGGCCCGCAGGCGCTTGATGTCGAAGCCGCCGAGCGTGATCGGGGGCAGCGCGCACGCCGAGTCGCCGGAGTGGATGCCGGCCTCCTCGATGTGCTCCATCACGCCGCCGAGGTAGAGCTCCTGGCCGTCGTACAGCGCGTCGACGTCGATCTCGATGGCGTCGTCGAGGAACCGGTCGACCAGGACCGGCCGGGAAGGGCTGATCTCGGTGGACTCGGCGATGTACGCCTCCAGGCGGGTCTCGTCGTACACGATCTCCATGCCGCGCCCGCCGAGGACGTACGACGGCCGTACGAGGACCGGGTAACCGATCTCGTCGGCGATGGCCTTGGCCCCGGCGAAGGTGGTGGCGGTGCCGTGCTTGGGGGCCGGCAGGCCCGCCTCGGCCAGCACCTGCCCGAAGGCGCCGCGGTCCTCGGCGGCGTGGATCGCCTCGGGGGGCGTGCCGACGACCGGTACGCCGTTGTCCTTCAGGGCCTGCGCCAGGCCCAGCGGGGTCTGGCCGCCCAGCTGCACGATCACACCCGCGATCGGCCCGGCCTGCTGCTCCGCGTGGACGATCTCCAGCACGTCCTCCAGCGTCAGCGGCTCGAAGTACAGCCGGTCGGAGGTGTCGTAGTCGGTGGAGACGGTCTCCGGGTTGCAGTTGACCATCACCGTCTCGTACCCGGCGTCGGACAGCGCGAAGGACGCGTGGACGCAGGAGTAGTCGAACTCGATGCCCTGGCCGATGCGGTTGGGTCCCGAGCCCAGGATGATGACGGCCGGCTTCTCGCGCGGGGCCACCTCGCTCTCCTCGTCGTACGAGGAGTAGAAGTACGGCGTCTTGGCCGCGAACTCGGCGGCGCAGGTGTCGACCGTCTTGTACACGGGGCGCACGCCCAGCGCGTGCCGCACCTCGCGCACCACGTCCTCGCGCAGGCCCCGGATCTCGCCGATCTGCTGGTCGGAGAAGCCGTGCCGCTTGGCCTCGGCGAGCAGGTCGGCGTCGAGGCGGTCGGCGGCGGCCAGCTCGTCCGCGATCTCCTTGATGAGGAAGAGCTGGTCGACGAACCACGGGTCGATCTTCGTGTACTCGAAGACCTCCTCGGGCGTGGCGCCGGCGCGGATGGCCTGCATGACGGTGTTGATCCGGCCGTCGGTGGGTCGCACGGCGTCCGCCAGGAGGGCGGTCTTGTCACCGGTCTCGCCGACGAAGGTGAACTGCGAGCCCTTCTTCTCCAGCGAGCGCAGCGCCTTCTGGAAGGCCTCGGTGAAGTTGCGGCCGATCGCCATGGCCTCGCCGACCGACTTCATGGTCGTGGTCAGCGTGGAGTCGGCGGAGGGGAACTTCTCGAACGCGAATCGCGGGGCCTTGACGACCACATAGTCGAGGGTCGGCTCGAAGGACGCCGGGGTCTTCTCCGTGATGTCATTCGGGATCTCGTCGAGTGTGTAGCCGACGGCCAGCTTCGCGGCGATCTTCGCGATCGGGAAGCCGGTCGCCTTGGAGGCGAGCGCCGAGGATCGCGAGACGCGCGGGTTCATCTCGATGACGATGATGCGGCCGTCCTTCGGATCGACCGCGAACTGGATGTTGCAGCCGCCGGTGTCGACGCCCACCTCGCGGATGATCGCGATGCCGATGTCACGCAACCGCTGGTACTCGCGGTCTGTCAGCGTCATCGCGGGCGCGACGGTGATCGAGTCACCGGTGTGGACGCCCATCGGGTCGAAGTTCTCGATGGAGCAGACGACCACGACGTTGTCGTGCTTGTCGCGCATCAGCTCCAGCTCGTACTCCTTCCAGCCGAGGATGGACTCCTCCAGGAGCACCTCGGTGGTCGGCGAGAGCGTGAGACCCTGCCCGGCGATGCGACGCAGCTCCTCCTCGTTGTGCGCGAAGCCGGAGCCGGCGCCGCCCATGGTGAAAGACGGGCGCACGACGACCGGGTAGCCGCCGAGCTGCTCGACCCCCTTCAGGACGTCGTCCATCGAGTGGCAGATGTAGGACCGGGCGGACTCGCCGTGCCCGATCTTCTGGCGGACGGCTTCGACGACGTCCTTGAAGAGGTCGCGGTCCTCGCCCTTGTGGATGGCCTCGACGTTGGCGCCGATCAGCTCGACACCGTACTTCTCGAGCACACCCTGCTCGTGCATGGAGATCGCGGTGTTGAGGGCGGTCTGGCCGCCGAGCGTCGGCAGCAGTGCGTCCGGCCGCTCCTTGACGATGATCTTCTCGACGAACTCCGGGGTGATCGGCTCGACGTAGGTGGCGTCGGCGATCTCCGGGTCGGTCATGATCGTCGCCGGGTTGGAGTTCACCAGGATGACGCGCAGGCCCTCGGCCTTGAGCACGCGGCACGCCTGGGTGCCGGAGTAGTCGAACTCGGCGGCCTGGCCGATGACGATCGGGCCGGAGCCGATGACCAGGACGGACTGGATATCGGTGCGCTTAGGCACGCTGGCCCTCCATCAGGGATACGAAGCGGTCGAACAGGTAGGCGGCGTCGTGCGGGCCGGCTGCCGCTTCGGGGTGGTACTGGACACTGAAGGCCGGGCGGTCGAGGAGCTGCAGACCCTCCACCACGTTGTCGTTCAGGCAGACGTGGGAGACCTCGGCACGGCCGTAGGGGGTGTCGGCGGGACCGTCGAGCGGGGCGTCGACGGCGAAGCCGTGGTTGTGGGCGGTGACCTCGACCTTGCCGGTCGTACGGTCCTGCACCGGCTGGTTGATGCCCCGGTGGCCGTACTTCAGCTTGTAGGTGCCGAAGCCGAGGGCCCGCCCCAGGATCTGGTTGCCGAAGCAGATGCCGAACAGCGGCGTGCCGCGCTCCAGGACGGCCCGCATCACGGAGACGGGGTGCTCGGCGGTGGCCGGGTCGCCGGGCCCGTTGGAGAAGAACACGCCGTCGGGCTGGACGGCGTACACCTCCTCGACGCTCGCCGTGGCGGGCAGCACGTGCACCTCGATGCCGCGCTCGGCCATCCGGTGCGGGGTCATGCCCTTGATGCCGAGGTCGACGGCGGCGACGGTGAACTTCTTCTCGCCGAGCGCCGGGACGACGTACGCCTCCTTGGTGGCGACCTCGGCGGCGAGGTCGGCGCCCTTCATCTCGGGGGCCTGACGCACCTCGGCCAGCATGGTGCCCTCGTCGGGCAGCGCCTGGCCGGAGAAGATGCCGACGCGCATGGCACCGCGCTCGCGCAGATGGCGGGTCAGCGCGCGCGTGTCGATGCCGGAGATGCCGACGACGCCCTGCGCGCGCAGCTCGTCGTCGAGCGAGCGGCGGGAGCGCCAGTTGGAGGGCACGCGCGCGGGGTCGCGCACGACGTATCCGGCGACCCAGATGCGCTGGGACTCGGGGTCCTCGTCGTTGACGCCGGTGTTGCCGACGTGCGGGGCGGTCATCACGACGACCTGGCGGTGGTACGACGGGTCGGTGAGGGTCTCCTGGTAGCCGGTCATGCCGGTGGAGAACACGGCCTCGCCGAAGGTCGCCCCCACGGCCCCGTAGGCGCGGCCGCGGAAGACCCGGCCGTCCTCCAGGACGAGTACGGCGGGAACCTTCACGGATCCCCTGGTGGAGGTCGTCATCGTTCGGCGCCTTCCGTGGTGGTTGTTTTGGTCATGGAGTTGATGAGGTCGACCCATGCGCGGTGTTCGGCGGCGTGGTCGGAGCGGAACCCGGAGTCGATCAGCCGCTCGCCGTGCGCCCAGGTCACCACGAGCAGGCCGCCCTCGGTGAGGACCTTGCCGGCGATGCCCTTGTCCAGCCGGGCCTCGCGCAGCGCCTCACGGGGGACGAAGAAGTCCGTCGCGCCGGGGCGTACGACGTCCAGCCCGGCGTCCGTCAGCGTGAGTTCGACCCGGCTGCGGTTGCCGAGGCCGTGCGCCACGATGCGGTCGAGCCACTGTCCGGCGGTGGTGGAGCCGTGGTAGCGGCCGCTCATCGTCAGTCTGGCCTCGCCGGGCTCGGACGGCGCGGCGGGCAACTCGGGCAGGTCGCCCTGGAGCGTGCCACGCCACTTCCAGCCCTCGCGCATCAGCCAGTAGACGAGCGCGACGAAGAGGGCGAGTCCGACGAGCCAGCCCACGCGGGCTGCCCAGTCGGTGACCTCGGCCGATTTCCTGTCGGCCGCGAGGTGGGTCGCGAATCCGGCGGCGAGCGCAGTTGCAGGTGTCACGTGAGCTTCCCGTCGACGAGCGTGGCCTTGCCCCGGAGCCACGTGTGCGTGACACGGCCCGGCAGCTCACGCCCCTCGTACGGGGTGTTCCGGCTGCGCGAGGCGAAGCCCGCGGGGTCCACGGACCCACGGTATGCCGTGTCGACGAGCGTGAGGTTGGCGGGCTCACCTGCCGAGACGGGGCGTCCATGTCCGTTTGCCCGCCCGATCCGCGCGGGCTGGAAGGACATGCGCTCGGCGACCTGGGCCCAGTCCAGCAGGCCCGTCTCGACCATGGTCTCCTGCACCACTGACAAGGCGGTCTCCAGGCCCACCATGCCCATGGCGGCAGCGGCCCACTCGCAGTCCTTGTCCTCGTGCGGGTGCGGGGCGTGGTCGGTGGCGACGATGTCGATCGTGCCGTCGGCGAGCGCCTCCCGCAGGGCGTACACGTCACGCTCGGTGCGCAGCGGCGGGTTGACCTTGTAGACGGGGTTGTAGGTACGCACCAGCTCATCCGTGAGGAGGAGGTGGTGCGGAGTGACCTCGGCAGTGACGTCGATGCCGCGGGACTTGGCCCAGCGGACGATCTCGACGGAGCCGGCGGTCGACAGGTGGCAGATGTGGACGCGGGAGCCGACGTGCTCGGCGAGCAGGACATCTCGGGCGATGATCGACTCTTCGGCCACCGCGGGCCATCCCCCCAGCCCCAGCTCGGCGGAGACGACACCCTCGTTCATCTGGGCGCCCTCGGTCAGCCGCGGCTCCTGCGCGTGCTGGGCGACGACTCCGCCGAAGGCCTTCACGTACTCCAGCGCCCGTCGCATGATCACGGCGTCGTCCACGCACTTGCCGTCGTCGGAGAAGACGGTGACCCCTGCGGCCGACTCGTGCATGGCGCCCAGCTCGGCGAGCTTCCTGCCCTCCAGGCCGACGGTGACCGCCCCGATGGGCTGCACATCGCAGTAGCCGTGCTGTTGGCCGAGCCGGTAGACCTGCTCGACCACACCGGCGGTGTCGGCGACCGGGAAGGTGTTGGCCATGGCGAACACGGCGGTGTAGCCGCCGGAGGCGGCCGCGCGCGTGCCGGTCAGCACGGTCTCGGAGTCCTCGCGACCCGGCTCCCGCAGGTGGGTGTGCAGGTCGACCAGGCCCGGCAGCAGCACCTTCCCGTCGGCCTCGACGACCTCGGCGCCCTCGGCGAAGAGCCCGCTGCCGACCGCCTCGATCTGCGCGCCGTCGATCAGCACGTCCTGCGGCGCGCCGCCGAGCACCTTCGCACCACGGATCAGAACTTTGCTCATGTGTCTTACTTCTCCTCGGTACGGGTGTGGGAGCCGGCCGGTTCGTTGCCGCCCAGAAGCAGGTACAGGACGGCCATCCGGATGGAGACTCCGTTCGCGACCTGCTCCACGACGGTGCAGCGCTCGGAGTCGGCGACCTCGGCGGTGATCTCCATGCCGCGGACCATGGGACCGGGATGCATCACGATGGCGTGCTCGGGCATCCGCGCCATGCGGTCGCCGTCGAGACCGTAGCGCCGCGCGTACTCGCGCTCGGTCGGGAAGAACGCCGCGTTCATGCGCTCGCGCTGCACGCGCAGCATCATCACGGCGTCGGACTTGGGAAGCGTGCTGTCCAGGTCGTACGACACCTCGCAGGGCCAGGTCCCGACGCCGACCGGCACCAGGGTGGGCGGGGCGACGAGGGTGACGTGGGCGCCGAGGGTGTGCAGCAGGTCGACGTTGGAGCGGGCGACCCGGCTGTGCAGGATGTCGCCGACGATCGTGATGCGCTTGCCGGCCAGGTCCTGTCCGATCCCGGCGTCCCGGCCGACCAGGCGGCGGCGCATGGTGAAGGCGTCGAGCAGTGCCTGGGTGGGGTGCTGGTGGGTGCCGTCACCGGCGTTGATGACGGCCGCGTCGATCCAGCCGGAGTTGGCGAGGCGGTACGGCGCTCCGGAGGCGCCGTGCCGGATGACGACCGCGTCGACACCCATGGCCTCCAGGGTCTGGGCGGTGTCCTTCAGCGACTCGCCCTTGGAGACGCTGGAGCCCTTGGCGGAGAAGTTGATGACGTCCGCGGACAGCCGCTTCTCGGCGGCCTCGAAGGAGATCCGGGTCCGGGTGGAGTCCTCGAAGAAGAGGTTGACGACCGTGCGGCCGCGCAGGGTCGGCAGTTTCTTGATCGGCCGGTCGGCGACCCGGGCCATCTCCTCGGCGGTGTCGAGGATCAGGACGGCGTCGTCGCGGGTGAGGTCGGCGGCCGAGATGAGATGACGCTGCATCTGTCAGGCTCCGTAAGGCAGTTCATTGGGGAGAATTCGGGCAGGCGCGGGCGTGTGAGCGGGGCGTACGGCAGTGACGTACGCCTTGCTGTCAGTGCTGCGCGCCCGGAGCGGTCCGCTTGGCGCCGAGCAGCACGGTGTCGCGACCGTCCTCCTCGGCGAGCTGGACCTTGACCGTCTCCCGCAACGACGTGGGGAGGTTCTTGCCGACGTAGTCGGCGCGGATGGGCAGTTCGCGGTGGCCTCTGTCGACCAGCACCGCGAGCTGCACCGCGCGCGGGCGCCCGATGTCGTTCAGGGCGTCGAGGGCGGCGCGGATGGTGCGGCCGGAGAAGAGCACGTCGTCGACGAGCACGACGAGCTTGCCGTCGATGCCGTCGCCGGGGATGTCGGTGCGGGCCAGCGCACGCGGCGGGTGCATGCGCAGGTCGTCGCGGTACATGGTGATGTCGAGCGAACCGACGGGGATCTTGCGCTCGGTGATCTGCTCAAGCTTGGCGGCGAGCCGCTGGGCGAGGAAGACGCCCCGGGTGGGGATGCCGAGGAGCACCACGTCGTCGGCGCCCTTGGCGCGTTCGACGATCTCGTGGGCGATGCGGGTCAACGCCCGCGCGATGTCGGGGCCTTCGAGAACGGGCCGTGCGTCGGACTGCGGCTGCGGGTCCTGCTGGCCGCCCTGCCTGTCCTGCGCGTTGTCCTGCTTCTTGTCCTGCTTCTTGTCCATATGAAACGGACCTCCTTCTCCGCCTCACGGGACGGACCTTAAAGGACGTCGGATTTGCGCCATCCACGGTAGCAGGCCCGCTCGACCGCCCGGATCGCCCCCTCGGCGACCCGGGACCACTCTCCTGGCTCAATCGGTGCCCGCTTCCACGGAAGCGTCGGTGTGGACCATTCGGCTTGACGCGGGAGAGTAACGCTGCGTAACCTCACAGTGAGTTACCAGCCGCGCGGCCTGGACCCCAACCCAGTCGCGTCGACACAGTGTCCGGGGAGCTATATGTCCAGCGAATACGCCAAACAGCTCGGGGCCAAGCTCCGGGCCATCCGCACCCAGCAGGGCCTTTCCCTCCACGGTGTCGAGGAGAAGTCCCAGGGGCGCTGGAAGGCCGTGGTGGTCGGATCGTACGAGCGCGGCGACCGCGCCGTGACCGTGCAGCGTCTTGCCGAGCTGGCCGATTTCTATGGCGTTCCTGTGCAGGAGCTGCTGCCGGGCACCACCCCGGGCGGCGCCGCCGAGCCGCCGCCGAAGCTGGTCCTGGACCTGGAGCGGCTGGCCCACGTGCCGGCCGAGAAGGCGGGTCCGCTGCAGCGGTATGCGGCCACGATCCAGTCCCAGCGCGGTGACTACAACGGCAAGGTGCTCTCGATCCGTCAGGACGACCTGCGCACACTCGCCGTCATCTACGACCAGTCGCCCTCGGTCCTCACCGAGCAGCTGATCAGCTGGGGCGTCCTGGACGCGGACGCGCGTCGCGCGGTGGCCTCCCACGAGGAGAGCTGAGCGCTCCACCGGGTCTGCCGCACGAGTTCAGCAGAAACGTACCGCCGGGGTGGCCGGAACTTCACGGTTCCAGCCGCCCCGGCGGCTTTCTGTGCCCTTCGGGGGGCTCTCGGGCAGCGCGACGCCCAGGGGCCCACAGCGATCTCGCTGTGGGCCCCTGGGCGTTTCCTGGCTCTGCGGTGCTCCTGGCGTTCCTGGCGCTCTTACGCCTCGTCCCGGCGCAGCGAGGGCTTGAGGTCCTTGAGCCGGCCGAGCAGACCGTTGACGAACGAGGGTGACTCGTCCGTGGAGAACTCCTTGGCCAGCTGCACCATCTCGTCGAGCACGACGGCGTCCGGCGTCTCGTCCGCCCAGATCAGCTCGTAGGCGCCGAGGCGCAGGATGTTGCGATCGACGACCGGCATCCGGTCGAGCGTCCAGCCGACCGAGTACTGAGCGAGCAGCTCGTCGATGCGCTTCGCGTGCTGCGCGTAGCCCTCGACGAGCTGCATCGTGTACTCGCTCACGGGCGGCTGCCGGGTGTCGCCCCGGGAGAGCCGGATCCAGTCCGCGAGGACGGTCAGGACGTCGGCCCCGCGCTGGTCGCCCTCGAAGAGGATCTGGAAGGCGCGCTTGCGGGCCGTGTTGCGGGCAGCCACGGTTAGCTGTTCACCCGGCCGAGGTAGTCGCTCGTGCGGGTGTCGACCTTGATCTTCTCGCCGGTGGTGATGAAGAGCGGGACCTGGATCTGGTGGCCCGTCTCCAGCGTGGCGGGCTTGGTGCCGCCGGTGGAGCGGTCGCCTTGGACGCCCGGCTCGGTCTCCTGGACCACGAGCTCGACGGCGGCCGGCAGCTCGACGAAGAGCACCTCGCCCTCGTGCTGCGCGACGGTGGCCGTGAAGCCCTCGATCAGGAAGTTGGCGGCGTCGCCGACGGCCTTGCGGTCGACCATGAGCTGGTCGTAGGTCTCCATGTCCATGAAGACGAAGTACTCGCCGTCCATGTAGGAGAACTGCATGTCGCGCTTGTCAATCGTGGCCGTCTCGACCTTGACGCCGGCGTTGAAGGTCTTGTCGACGACCTTGCCGGAGAGCACGTTCTTGAGCTTGGTGCGCACGAAGGCCGGGCCCTTGCCGGGCTTGACGTGCTGGAACTCGACGACGGACCAGAGCTGGCCGCCTTCGAGCTTGAGCACCAGGCCGTTCTTGAGGTCGTTCGTGGAAGCCACGGTTGCGGAATCTCCTGGACTGACGTGGACGACCCCGGCGCACGCACCTGCCTACAGGGCGAGCAGCTCCTTGGTCGTGATGGTGAGTAGCTCGGGTCCGCCGTCCGCCTCGGGGCGGACGACGAGCGTGTCATCGATCCGGACACCGCCCCGTCCCGGGAGGTGGACCCCCGGTTCGACGGTGACCGGCACGCAAGCGTCCAGTTTACCCATGGCCGCGGGACCCAACTGCGGGTCCTCGTCGATTTCGAGTCCCACACCGTGTCCGGTCAGGGCGGGAAGGCTCTCCGCGTACCCCGCCGAGTCCAGCACCTGGCGTGCGGCCCGGTCCACGTCACGGTGGGCGACACCTGGGGCCAGCGCCTCCCGGCCGGCCCGCTGAGCGGCGAAGACGAGGTCGTAGAGCTCGATCTGCCAGTCCGTGGGGGACGTACCGATGACGAAGGTACGGCCGATCTCACAGCGGTAGCCGCGATAGCTGGCGCCCAGGCAGACGGAGAGGAAGTCGCCCTCCTCGACCCGTCGGTCGGTGGGGCGGTGGCCGCGTCTGCCGGAGTTCGGGCCGGTGGCGACGGAGGTCGCGAAGGCGGGGCCGTCGGCGCCGTGGTCGACCAGACGCCGCTCCAGTTCGAGGGCGAGATGGCGTTCGGTGCGGCCGACCAGGATGGATTCGAGCAGCTCCCCCAGCGCCTGGTCGGCGATCTCGGCGCCGATCCTGAGGCAGGAGATCTCCTCCTCGTCCTTCACCACCCTCAACTGCTCCACCGCGCCGCCCAGGTCGGTCAGGCGCAGTCTCGGCACCACCGAGCGGATGGCACGGTGCCGGGCGACGGTGAGGTGGTGCTCCTCGACGGCCAGGCGCTCGCCGCCCTGCCCCGCCGCGAGGTCGGCCGCGGCGACGGCGGGATCACCGCCGGGACCGGGCAGCCGCTCCACCCGCAGCGCCTCGTCGGGCCGGCCCTCCGCGGGGCGCTCGTCCGGCGGGCCGGGGCACAGCAGCAGGTCCTCGGTCCGGCCGAGGAGCAGGACGGCGCCGTGCGGGGCGGCACCTGCGAGGTAGCGGACGTTGGCGGGGCGGGAGACCAGCGCGGAGGCGCTGCCGCTGGCTTGGCAGCGTTCCCGTAGGCGGGCTCGGCGGGCAGCGTGGACCTCTGACATGACACGAGCGTAGGAGCCCCACAGGTGGGCCGCCGCTTGAGAGAGGCCGAGTGGGCAGGAGCCGATCGGGGGACGGGACGGGTACGACGGTTCTGTGCCGTCTGCCGGTCCGTGGGAGCTGGTCGCGCCCACGAGGGCGGTCTCACCGCCCGAGCGAAGCCCCGCAAGGGGGGACGAGGCGCACATCGATCCAGCACCGCGCGCCTGGAGGCCGGCTACCAGTTGGGCGGGCTCGCTATGGACCTCGCCAGTACGTCGTCCAGGAGCTGAGCCGTCTGCGGTACGTCCAGTTGGGAGTTGTCGATGATCGGGAGGCCGGAGCCGTACCAGCCGGCCATGCGGCCGTGGATGCGGGCGACCTCGTCGTCGGTGAGGCGGCGGTTGCCGGAGCGTTCGGCGTTGCGCTCCAGGACGATCTCCAGGCCGGGCAGCAGGACGACCGGGAGCAGACCCGGGCCGACGTGGCGCTTCCAGCCGCCGAGGCCGACGACCGGGCGGTCGGGGAAGACGGCGTCGTCGAGGATGCACGAGATGCCGTTGGCGAGGAAGTTGCGCGCGGCGAAGCCGCAGGTGCGGCGGGCCAGGCGGTACTGGGCCTCGGAGTGGTCGTTCCATCCGGACTGGGGGTCGGCGAAGCCGGAGCGGACCCATTCGCGGACGTCGTCGAGGCTGATGTGGGCGGTGGGGACCCGGCGGTGGTCCGCCCAGTATTTGGCGACACTGGTCTTGCCGGCGCCCGCGGGGCCGATGAGCAGCACCGCGAGGGTGGTGGCGGCCGGGTCGGGGGCGGCCGTGGCGGGCGGCGCGCTGGGCATGGTGACGGGGCCGCCGGGCGGCAGGGCCACATGGCCGGTGGTGTCCGGGGTGGGGGGTGCCGGGG
>JODI01000072.1 GCA_000720805.1 Streptomyces violaceoruber | reverse complement strand
ACGTGGGCGGGGGCGTGGTCGGGTGCGTGGCGGGGGTCGGGTGCGCGACGGCGCCGGTGGTGGAGCATCCGGCGGCGAGCGCGCTCCCGGCGAGCAGGCCGGTGCCCGCACGCAGCGCCGTACGGCGGTCTGTCGTGGTCACCCGCACCATTTAAGGGGGGTTACGGGGGAAAGTTGCCGATTCGCCCGAACGGCGGCCGGTGCGGGTGTTGCCGTCCGGCGGCGGGGGCCGTCAGCGGTCCGCCACGTCCGGCGGGAAGGGCCGTCAGCGGTCTGCCACCCTCATCTCGAACCATGTCGTCTTGCCACGCGGCAGCAGGTCGACCCCCCAGCGGTCGGACAGCTTGTCCACGAGGAACAGGCCCCGGCCGCTGATGTCCGTCTCCTGGACCGGCATCAGACAGGGCAGGCCCCGGGAGGGGTCGCGGACCTCGACGCGGATCCAGCCGCGGCGGCGGCGCATACGGAGGCCGAAGACGCGGGCGCCGGTGTGACGGACGGCGTTGCCGACCAGTTCGGAGACGAGCAGGACGGTTTCCTCGGTCATCCTGGGGGTCAGGCCCCACTCGCGCAGGACCACCACCTGGGCCAGTCTGCGGGCGGTGGCCGCCGACTCGGGGCGGGACGGCAGCGGAACCTCCGCCTCCGTGGGGTTGCCGAACAGTTCGAGTGCCTTGAGCGCGTGTTCGTCCTCGACCGTCGGAGACCAGCGCGCCGCGGTCGCACGGCTCTCTCCCCGCGGCTGTTCGATACCCTCCAGCCCCGCCATGCCCCCATCATGGCCGTCCGGAGCACCCTCCGGGGCCGTTCCGGGGGAATGCCCACCCCGGAACCACTCGTTCCGCCGGAGTCGATCGGCATATGCCAACGACATACCGATGGTTCGCACACCCCCTCCGACCTGCGCCGGAGGCTCGGCAGGAGGCGATCGACGGGCTCCCTCAACCAGGCAGCCTCAGGGATACCTGAGCTCCCGTGAACCGCCCCATCGAGGGACCCGGACCATGCAGCGTGTCAACTGCAAGGGGTTCAGAGGAATTTCGCCTTTCCGGGTCCCTCCTCGACGAAGCTCTTCATACCGCGTGCGCGGTCCTCCGTGGCGAACAGGCCCGCGAACCAGGTGCGTTCGACGGCCAGGCCCGTCTCGATGTCCGTCTCCAGACCCGTGTCGATCGACTCCTTGGCCGCGCGCAGCGCGAGCGCCGGTCCCTGCGCCAGCTTCGCCGCCCAGGCGTGCGCCTCGGTGTACACGTCGGCGGCGGGCACCACCCGGTCCACCAGACCCAGGCTCAGCGCCTCGTCCGCCTTCACCATCCGGCCGGTGAAGACCAGGTCCTTCGCCTTGGAGGGGCCGATCAGCCGGGCCAGCCGCTGGGTGCCGCCGGCCCCCGGGATCAGGCCGAGCAGGATCTCCGGCTGGCCCAGCTTGGCGTTGTCCGCGGCGATCCGGAAGTCCGCGCAGAGGGCGAGTTCACAGCCGCCGCCCAGTGCGTAGCCCGTGACGGCCGCGACCACCGGCTTGGGGATGCGGGCCACCGCGGTGAACGAGTCCTGCAGGGTGCGCGAGCGCAGGACCATCGCCGTGTGGTCCATGGTCTGCATCTCCTTGATGTCCGCGCCGGCCGCGAACACCTTCTCCCCGCCGTAGAGCACCACGGCCCGTACGTCGTCGCGCCGCGTGGCCTCCTCGGCGAGTTCCTTCAGCCGGTCCTGGGTGGCCACGTCCAGCGCGTTCATGGGCGGGCGGTCGAGGCGGATGGTGCCGACGCCCTCGGCGACTTCGAGATTCACGGTCATGGGGGCAGGTTAACGGGGACTAACGGATCTGGGCCGATGCGGTGGGTCACACTACTCGGCCGGGGGTCTGGGGGGCGCCCCCGGGCAGGCACAGCACGGGGGGCCAATGGGACGGGCCCGGTGCCGTCCGTCGCAGCACCGGGCCCGTGGGTCAGCGAAGGTTCACGCCTTCCACTTCGCCCACGACATGTTCCAGCCGTTGAGCCCGTTGTCCGGGGCGACCGTCGCGTCGTCGGAGTTCTTCACGACGACCACGTCGCCGATCATCGAGTGGTTGAAGAACCAGGCGGCCGGGGCGTCGCCGTCGTAGCCGCCCTTGACGTCGCGCAGGCCGACGCAGCCGTGGCTGGCCCGGTACTTGCCGAAGGCGTCGCCGCCCCAGTAGTTGCCGTGGATGAAGGTGCCGGAGGTGGTGAGGCGGATGGCGTGCGGGACGTCCTTGATGTCGTACTCGCCGCCGTAGCCGACGGTGTCGCCGTTCATCCGGGTCACGGCGAGCTTCTCGCTCATGACCATCTGGCCGTTCCACGTGTCGTAGCCGGCCTTGCCGGTGGTGACGCGGATGGTGTTGACGACCTTGCCGTCCTGCGTGACCTTCATCGTGAGCTTCTTGGCGTCCACGACGGAGACCTGGTTGCGGCCGATGGTGAAGGAGACGGTCTTGTCCTGCTTGCCGTAGACGCCGTCCCGGCCCTCGACTCCGTCGAGGTTCAGCCTGACCGTGACCTTGGTGCCGGACGCCCAGTACTTCTCGGGACGGAAGTCGAGGCGGTCGTTGCCGAACCAGTGGCCCGCGACCTCGACGGCCGGTTCGGTCTTGATGCTGATGGCCTTCTCGACGTCCTCGGGGTTGGTGATGCCCCGGCTGAAGCGGACCGAGAACGGCATTCCCACGCCGACCTTCGACCCGTCCTCGGGGGTGAAGGTGCCGATGAAGGTGTTTTTCGGTGTGAGGGTCGTGAAGCTGGAGTCCTCGGCGGCCGTACGGCCCTCGGAGTCCTTGGCGATCGCGTGCACCGTGTACCTGGTGCCGGCCGCGAGGTGGGTGGACGGCGTCCAGGAGGCGCCGCCGTCGGTTGTCTTCCCGGCTATCGCGGTGCCCTTGGCGTCCTTGACCCGCACCTCGGTCAGCTTGCCCCCGGTGGCGCCGACCTTGAGGGCGCCGCTGGTGTCGACGGCCTTGGCGCCGTCCTTCGGGGCTATGGAGACGACCGCCTGCGACTGCTTCGTCTCCGTCGCCCCGGCGTCCTCGCCCTTCCCCTCACCCGTCGACCCCGCGGCGGAGCCGCCACCCCCGCCGCACGCGGTGACGGCCAGCAGCAGGACGCCGAGTATCAGCGCCAACAGCCCTGTTCCGCCCCGTCCCCGCGCGTCAACCGACGCCCCCGATATCGGTCGCACGTTCAACTCTGCTCCCCTCACCGGGCCTGGTCAGGCCCGCACCCCAGTGCGCTTCACTCGCGCGTCGGCGCATGTTAACCACCGGGTTTTGAGCATCGTGTGAGGCAAAGGTCACCGTTCCGTCCCAACATCATCAGCAAGTCGGTCCGCCCCTCCCCCTTGTCGGGTTATTTCACCGCGCTGCCCGCCTTCCACTCTTCCCAGCCCATGTTCCATCCGCCGAGGCCGTTGTCGGGAGCGACCTTCTTGTCATTGCTGTGGACGACCTCGACCACGTCCCCGACGAGGCTGCGGTCGAAGAACCAGCCCGCGGGCGTGTCCGAACCGCCGCCCTTCACATCCCTCAGGCCCACGCAGCCGTGGCTGACATTGACCCGTCCGAAGACGTCCGGCGCCCAGTAGTTGCCGTGCAGGAAGGTGCCGGAGTCGGTCAGGCGCATGGCGTGCGGGACGTCCGGGATGTCGTACTCGCCATTGCCGTTCTTCTTCTTGAAGCCGACCGTGGCGCCGTTCATCCGGGTCACCTCGAGCATCTCGGTGACGACCATCCGGCCGTTGTACGTGGTCGTCTTCGGGGCGCCCGCCGTGATCGGCACCGTGGTCAGCAGTTCGCCGTCCCGCCGGACCTCCATGGTGTGCCGGGCCGCGTCGACCACGGAGACCTGGCTGCGGCCGACGGTGAAGGAGAACGTCCGGTGCTGCAGGCCGTAGACGCCGGGCGCCCCTTCGATGTCGCGCAGTCCGAGCGAGACGGTGACCTGGGTGCCGGGCTTCCAGTACCGCTCGGGGCGGAAGTCGAGGCGGCCTCCGCCGAACCAGTGCGGGCGGATCTCCACGGGCGGCTTCGCGGCGACGTGGACGGCCCGTTCGACGGCGGCGCGGTTGTCGATCTCCCGGTTGAACTCCAGGGAGACGATCATTCCGGTGCCGACGACGGAGCGGTTCTCCGGGGTGACGTATCCGATGAAGCGCTCCTCGGGGACGTACGTCGTGAACGTGGTGTGCCGGGCGGAGCGGCGGCCCTGGCCGTCCAGGGCGACCGCGTCGACGGTGTACCTCGCGGCCAGCGCCAGTTTCTCCGCGTCGGGCTCCCAGGTCAGACGGTCGTCGGAGAGCCGCCCGGGGACCGGGGACTCCTGCGCGTCCTGGTACTTGACCACCTTCACCGCCTCCAGACGCCCGCTGGGCACCCGGACCCGGAGCTTCCCGTCGGGTCGTACGTCCTTGTCGCCGTCGTCCGGGGTGATCCGGATGACCTCCTCGGGTGCGGGGGGCTTGCCGAGCCCTCCGACGTCGATGCCGCCCATGCCGGTGCCGCCGGTGCCGTCCGCGGTGCAGCCGGCGGCTCCGGCGAGCAGCCCTGCCCATGTCAGTACGGCGGTCAGTGCGACCCTCGCGCGCCGTGCGCGCCCAGTTACGTGCCTCACGACGACCCCAACGACCGGGCACGCTTCGGGGAAACGTGAGTGCGAGCCAAGCGCTGGGCAGAACAGTGGGGAGAACGACGCGAGAGGGCGCCGCGACCGGGACGCCGTACGCTCTCTTCCCCGTCGTTCCATGAGCCGTGGGAGGCTGAACGGTGTCCAGCGCAGCCGAGCAGGAGGCGGTGGCCGGGGAACGCGCCGCCGAGGACGGGCGCCCCGCCGCCGTGAACGGCACGCACCCGCGCAGGGCGCCCGGCGTCCCGGTGTGGCCGGGGGCGCCGATGCCGTTGGGGGCCCGTTTCCGGGTCGGCCCGGACGGGGTGGCGGGCACCAACTTCGCGCTGTGGGCGGGCGGTGCGGAAGCGGTGGAGCTGTGCCTGTTCGACGAGGCCGGCAAGGAGACCCGCGCCCGGCTCGGCGAGCTCACGCACGAGATCTGGCACGGCTTCGTCCCCGGGGTGATGCCGGGCCAGCGCTACGGCTACCGGGTGCACGGCCGCTGGGACCCGTGGACGGGCGGCCGGTGGAACCCGGCGAAGCTGCTCCTCGACCCGTACGCGCGCGCGGTGGACGGCGATTTCAGTCTGCCGCCGGAGGTGTACGGGCACGTCCGGGACTGGCCGCAGCAGCAGGTCGCGGACACCGTGCGCGACGAACGGGACTCGGCGCCGTACGTCCCGAAGGGAGTCGTCGTCCACGACGACCACGCCGACGACGAGTGGCTGGACGACCGCCGCCCGAAGACGCCGTGGGCGGACTCGGTGATCTACGAGGTCCATGTGCGGGGCTTCACCCGACTGCACCCGGGGATACCGGAGGAGCTGCGCGGGACGTACGCCGGCCTCGCCCACCCCGCGGCGATCGAGCACCTGGTGAAGCTGGGCGTGACGGCGGTCGAACTGCTGCCCGTCCACCAGTTCGCCCACGAGGACCATCTGCTGCGCAGGGGCCTGAAGAACTACTGGGGCTACAACTCGATCGGCTACTTCGCCCCGCACGCGGCCTACGCGGCCTCCGGTACGACGGGTCAGCAGGTGGGCGAGTTCCGGCGGATGGTGCGGGCGCTGCACGCGGCCGGGATCGAGGTCATCCTCGACGTCGTCTACAACCACACGGCGGAGGCGGGCGAACTGGGCCCGACGCTGTCCCTGAAGGGCATCGACAACCGCGGCTACTACCGCCTCCAGGCGGACGCCCGCCGGTACGCCGACTACACGGGCTGCGGCAACACCCTGCACGTGGTCCAGCCGCACGTGCTCAGGCTCATCACCGACTCGCTGCGCTACTGGGTGACGGAGATGGGCGTGGACGGCTTCCGCTTCGACCTGGCGGCGGCGCTGGCCCGCTCCATGCACGACGTCGACATGCTGTCCCCCTTCCTCGCCGTCATCGCCCAGGATCCGGTGCTGCGGCGGGTGAAGCTGATCGCCGAGCCGTGGGACGTGGGGTCGGGCGGCTACCAGGTCGGTGCCTTCCCTCCCCTGTGGACGGAGTGGAACGACCGCTACCGCAACGCGGTCCGGGACTTCTGGCGCGGCGCCCTGCCGGACGTCCGGGACCTGGGCTACCGCCTCTCCGGCTCCAGCGACCTGTACGCGTGGGGTGGCCGCCGCCCGTACGCCTCGGTCAACTTCATCACCGCGCACGACGGTTTCACCCTGCGCGACCTCGTGTCGTACGAGCGCAAGCACAACGAGGCGAACGGCGAGGGCAACCGGGACGGCACGGACGACAACCGGTCCTGGAACTGTGGTAGGGAGGGAGAGACGGACGACGAGCGCGTACGGGCGCTCAGGCGCCGCCAGTTGCGGAACCTGCTCACCACCCTGCTCCTGTCGACGGGTGTGCCGATGCTGGTCGCGGGCGACGAACTGGGGCGCACGCAGCGCGGCAGCAACAACGCCTACTGCCAGGACAACGAGATCAGCTGGGTCGACTGGAGCCTGCTGGAGGACCCCGCCTGGAAGGCGCTGTTCGACCTCACCTCCCGCCTGATCGACCTGCGCCACCGCCACCCGGTGCTGCGCCGCCGGGCCTTCTTCTCCGGCCGGGCGCACTCCGCGGACGGCCTGCGCGACCTCGCCTGGTTCACCGCCCGGGGCTCCGAGATGACCGAACAGGACTGGTACGCGCCCGCCGCCACGCTCGGCATGTACCTCTCCGGCCGGGACATCCCCGGCCGCGACGAACGCGGCGCCCCGATCGTCGACGACAGCTTCCTCGCGGTCCTGCACGCCGGGGACCGCCCGGCGGACTTCGTCCTGCCGGGGCCGCCGTGGGCACAGCGGTACGAGGTGGTCGTCGACACGTCGAGGGAGGAGCAGGGGGAGTCGCCCGGGGTGGTGCACCGGGCGGGGGCGGCCATCACGGTGCCGGCGCGAGCGGTGCTGTTGCTGAGGGTGGTCGACTGAGGCCACGTTTCAGCCTTATGAACTCCCCTCGGGATCCCTGGCCCTGAGGCCGGCCGGCTGATCACATGGAAGCAGCCGCGCGCTCTCCCCTCTTCACGCCCCCCACCGCCCCTTCATGCTCCGCACCAAGGACTCCGCATGCCCGAAATATCCCGTCGTACCTTCGGTGGGCTCGTCGGTGGCGGTGCGGTGACCGCCGTCGCCGGTACGGCCGCTGCCGCCGAGGCCGCCGACACCGCCCCCGTCGAACGTCCCTTCAAGGCCCGCCCCGTCCCCGCCTCCGGCAAGCGCCCCAACCTGCTGGTCATCCTCGGGGACGACCTCGGCTGGGCCGACCTCTCCTCCTACGGCGCCCCGCACATCAAGACACCGCACCTGGACCGGCTGGCCCGGCAGGGGGTGCGGTTCACCGACGCGTACTCCGGGTCGGCGACCTGCTCCCCGACCCGGTTCAGCCTGTACACCGGGCGGTATCCCGGCCGTACGAAGGGCGGACTGGCCGAGCCCGTCGCCAACACGACCCAGGGGCTGGACCCGACCCACCCCACCCTCGCCTCACTGCTGAAGAAGGCCGGGTACGCCACCGCCCTGATCGGCAAATGGCACTGCGGCTGGCTGCCCGACTACAGCCCCACCAAGTCGGGCTGGGACGAGTTCTTCGGGAACTTCGGGGGCGTGCTGGAGTACTACTCCAAGCTCGGCCAGCTGGGCGCCTACGACCTCTACGAGGGCGACGCCGAGTACAAGGACCTGCGCTACTACACCGAAATCCTGACCGAACGGGCCGTCGAGTACGTCGGCCGGGACCACGACAGCCCCTGGCTGCTGAACCTCAACTTCACCACCCCGCACTGGCCCTGGCTGGCGGAGGGCGACGAGGAGACCGGCGCCCGGATCGCGGCGAGGATCCGGGCCGCGAAGAGCCAGGCGGAGGTCACGGCCGCGCTCAACCACTTCGACGGCGGCTCGGTCGAGAAGTACACGCAGATGGTGCGGAGTCTCGACGCGGCCGTGGGCGAGGTGCTGGCGGCGCTGCGCCGGTCCGGGCAGGAGGAGAACACCCTGGTGCTGTTCGCCAGCGACAACGGCGGCGAGCGCTGGTCGTACCTCTGGCCGCTCAGCGGCGAGAAGTCCGTCCTCCAGGAGGGCGGAATCCGGGTGCCCACGATCGTGCGCTGGCCCGCCCGGATCGACGGCCACCAGGTCAGCCACGAGCCGAACTTCTCCCCCGACTGGACGGCGACCCTGCTCGAGCTGGGCGGCGCCCGGCCCGACCCGGCGTACCCGCTGGACGGCACCAGCCTGGCCGGATATCTGCTGCGGGGCGAGGAACTGCCGGAGCGGGACCTGTTCTGGCGGGTGCGGGCCAACCGGGCGCTGCGGCGCGGCGACTGGAAGTACTACCGGGACGCCACGGGCAAGGACCACCTCTACGACCTCGGCGCCGACCTCCGCGAGCAGGCCGACCTGGCTCCCGACAAGCCGGAGTTGCTCGCGGAACTCAAAGCCTCCTGGGAGAAGATCGCCTCCGGACTCCTGCCCTACCCGCCGGACTAGGGCCCTTCTGATGGATCTCCGCGGCGTCGCGGGGATCAGGCCCGGCCGAGGATCCCCCGCTCGTACGCGGTCGCCACCGCCGCCGCCCGGTCCCTGACGCCCAACTTGGCGTACAGGTGGGTGAGATGGGTCTTCACGGTCGCCTCGCTGATGAACAGTTCGCGGGCGATCTCGCGGTTGGAGGTGCCCCTGGCGACCAGGGCGAGCACCTCGCGCTCGCGGGTGGAGAGGGGCTCGTTGCCGGGCGGCCTGGGGGTGCGGACCGCGGAGACCAGGCGCGAGGCCACGGCCGGGGAGAGGACGGTACGGCCCTCGGCGGCGCCACGGACGGCGGTGAAGAGTTCGTCGCGCGGGGCGTCCTTGAGGAGGTAGCCGGTCGCGCCCGCCTCGATCGCGGGGAGGGTGTCGGAATCGGTGTCGTACGTGGTCAGGACGAGGACTTTGGCGCGGGTGCCGCGGCGGGTCAGCTCGGCGATCGCGTCGACTCCGCCGCCGCCCGGCATGCGGAGGTCCATCAGGATCACGTCGGGGTCGAGGGCGGCGGCCAGTTCGAGTGCCGCGACGCCGTCGGGGGCCTCCCCCAGCACGGTGAACCCGGGCTCGGACTCGAACATGCCGCGCAGGCCGTCGCGTACGACGGGGTGATCATCGACGATCAGCAGGGAGATCAGCGCGTCATCGGTCATGGCGGACCAACGGTACGCGAGCCGACAGTGCCGTGCCGTGCCCCGGCTCGGACTCGACGGTGAGGGAGCCGGCGATGCGTTCGGCGCGGGCGCGCATGCCGTCGAGGCCGAACCCGCCGGAGGAGGTGCGTTCGGGGAGGGCGAGCGGGTCGAAGCCCTGCCCGTCGTCGCGGATGTCGAGGATGACCTCGTCGCCCAGGAAGGAGAGGGTGACACCGACGCGGTTGGCCCGTGCGTGGCGGGCGGCGTTGGAGAGGGCCTCCTGGGCGATCCGCAGGAGGGTGGCCGAGAGTTCGTCGTGCAGTTGCTCGGCGACCCCCGTGACGGTGAACTCGGCCCGTACGCCGGTGCGTTCGCCCCATTCGGCGACCGTGTTCTTCAGGGCCTGAGGGAGCCCGTCGTGCTCCAGGGCCACCGGGGCGAGGTTGTGCACGGAGCGGCGGGCCTCGCCGAGACTGTGGCGGGCCAGGTCGGAGGCGCGTTCGAGATGGGTGCGGGCGATGCCGAGGTCGGGGGCGTTCGCGACGACCTGGAGCTGGGCGATGATGCCGGTCAGGCCCTGGGCGAGGGTGTCGTGGATCTCGGCCGCCAGGCGCCGGCGTTCGTCGGCGACCCCGGCTTCCCGTGCCTGGACGAGGAGTTGGGCGTGCAGGGCGGCGTTCTCGTCGAGGGCCTGCTGCAACGCCGTGTTGGTGCGCTCCAGTTCGGCGATGGTCTCGTTGCGCTCGCGGGCCCGGTGCGTCTCCTGCTCGGTGAGGTGGGCGACCACCATCTGCAGACCGGAGTTGGCGATCAGGAGGGCGGCGAAGACGGCCCACTGGACCGCGCTTCCGAACGGCATCCCGCCGGCCTGCGCCCCGGCCACGGTGACCGCGCTCGCGAGCAGTCCGAGCCGGTGCCACCGGCCCGGGAGGGTCTCGTCGGCGTCCATGTAGCCTGCGGCGGCGTAGAACGCGAAGAACGGGTTGAGCCAGGTGAGGGCGAAGGCGAGGGCCCAACGGGCGATGTAGTACACCGTCCCGGCCCGGGACGGCCTCCGGCGGCGGTCGGGCCCGCCAGGACGGGTGCTGTGCCACGACAGCTGGAGCGCGACCGCGGCACCGATCAGGGCCCAGGCGGTGTACCACTTGGCCAGGGGAGCATGCGGGTCGGCGGTCGCGAGCGCGGGGACGACGCTGACGCCGAGCAGCCCGTACGGCCCCCAGGTGTGGAACTGGTCCCAGCGCCGCTCGATCTGCGAGTCAACCGCGGTCATGTCCCCAGTCTGCACGGCGCCGCCCCTACTCCCAGCGGAACCAACGACTGGCCGCCCCGGTGAGCAGCAGGATCCAGATCGCGAGCACGCCCAGGTGACTCCAGCCCGGCCAGTGCCCGGCCGCCGCGCGGTTCAGCGCCTGCGCCGCCGCCCCGAAAGGGGTACAGCCGACGATCCTGGCCATCAGATCCGGCATGGACTGCACCGGCAGCCACACGCCGGCGCAGAACATCGACGGGAAGAACACGGCGGATCCGACGGCACCGGCGATCTTCGTCGTGCGGGACAACGCCGACACCACCGATCCGAGAGCGAGGGCGACCAGAACAGCCAGGACCAGCGCGAGGCCGTATCCGAGGGGCTGCCTGGGCAGTCGTACGTCGAAGGCGAGCCGCCCGACCGCGAGGGCGAGCAGCGCCGACGCCAGGGCGGCACCGCCGTACACCACCATCTGCGCGGACAGCAGGGCGCTCGGCCGGACCGGTGTGGTGGCCATCCGGCGCAGGATGCCGCGTTCGCGGTAACCGGTGAGGGTCTGCGGCATGGACTGCAGGCCGCCGACGATCAGACCGAGCAGCACGGCCACCGGGACGTAGACGTCGATGGTGCGCAGTCCGCCGAGGTCGTCCTGGTGCTCCCGGAACCCCGGGATCGAGCCGAGGATCACCAGCAGCAGCGTCGGGAACAGCAGGATCCAGAAGACGGCGCCAGGTTCGCGGCGGAAGAGGCGGACCTCGGTCTTCAGTACGGCGGTGTTCATGCCGCCGGTCTTCCCTACGGCGGTGCTCATGCCGCTGTCTCCTTCGTCAGGTCCAGGAACGCGTCGTCCAACGTGGCGTCGACGACGCGGAGCTGGTGGGCCGTGATGTGGGTTCGGGCGAGGAGGGTGATGACGGCGTTGACCGTCTCGTCCGTGCCGGACAGGGTGATCCGGCCGTCCTTGTGCTCGACCGACGCGAGCGCCGGAAGCGCGTTCAGGTCACGGTCGTCCAGCGGGGCGGACGGGGTGAAGCTGATGACGGTGGCGCCCGCCGAGCGGCGGATCAGACCTGCCGGGGTGTCCAGCGCGGCCACCCGCCCCTTGTCGATCACGGCGATCCGGTCGCACAGCCGCTGGGCCTCCTCCATGAAGTGGGTGACGAGCAGGACGGTGACCCCGTTCGCGCGGATGTCCTCGATCAGCTCCCAGGTGTCCCGGCGGGCGCGCGGGTCCAGGCCGGTCGTCAGCTCGTCCAGGACGACCACCCGGGGGTTGCCGATCAGGGCGAGCGCGATGAACAGGCGCTGTTTCTGGCCGCCGGACAGCCTGGCGAACCGGGTGGAGAGCTTCGGGGCCAGCCCGAGGCGCTCGGCGAGCGGCGCCCAGTCGAGCGGGCTCGGACTGAAGGAGGCGTACAGTTCGAGCGCCTCACGGACAGTGAGCTTGGGCTGCAGCTCGCTCTGCTGGAGCTGGGCGCCGAGCGAGCGGGCCACGCGCGCGTGGTCGGTGACCGGGTCGAGGCCGGTCACCCGGACCCGGCCCGCGTCGGGGCTGCGCAACCCCTCGACGCACTCGACGGTGGTGGTCTTGCCGGCGCCGTTCGGGCCGAGGACGCCGAAGATCTCGCCCTCCTCGACGGCGAAGGAGACACCGTCGACGACGGCCCGGCCGCCGTAGGACTTGCGCAGGTCGCTTACTTCGATGACGGACATGACCCCAGCGTCCCGGCGCGGGGGCGGCCCGCGCATCGGCCGTCACGCTCGAAGCGGCATCGACCGATCGGCTGATGCGGTGCTACGACCCCGCGGGTTCCTGTCGTACGGACGCGGCACCCTCGTTCGCACGGACGTGGCCCCCTGCTGCGCACGGACGTACCGCCCCCGTTCGCGCGGCTCGCACGCCCCGTCACACGGCCCTCACCTCTTCACCGCACGACCCACTCAGATTCACCCGGCGACCCTCGAACCCCCAGGTCGTAGGTCCAGCGGCCGATCCGGGTCCGGCCAAAACCCGGTGGGCGATGTCAGTGCCGGTCCGTAGGCTCGCTGCTGATGTCCACGACACGTGCAACCGAGAACGACCGCTCTGCCGTCAGAACCCTGCTGCGCCTGTGGCCGTACGTACGCCCGGTGCGGGCGCGGCTGTCCGGCGCCGCGGTCGTCGCGGTGCTCGCCTCCTGTACGGGGCTGGTGATCCCGCTCGTCCTGAAGTGGATGGTGGACGGGCCGGTCGCCGACCGGGACCCGGCGGGGGTGTGGCTCGGGGCTCTGTACCTGCTGCTGCTCGGGCTCGCGGAGGCGCTGCTGTTCGGGCTGCGGCGGTGGCTGGTGGCGCGGCCGTTGTCGCATGTCGAGGCGGAGATGCGGGCGGATCTGTACCGGCATCTGCAGCGGCTGCCGGTGGCCTTCCACGACCGGTGGGCGTCGGGGCAGTTGCTGTCCCGGGGGACCACGGATCTGATGCTGCTGCGGATGTTCCTCGCCTTTCCGCTGACATTCCTGCTGGTCAACACTGTGACGATCGTCATCGGCGTGGTGATCATGCTGGTGCAGGACTGGTCGCTGGGCCTGGTGATCCTGGTTCCGGCCATCCCCGTGATGGTGACCTGCGTGATCTTCGAGAAGCGGTACTCCCTGGTGGCGCGGCGCGCGCAGGACCAGGTGGGCGACCTGACGACGGTCGTCGAGGAGGGCGTGCTCGGCATCCGCATCATCAAGGGGTTCGGGCGGCACCGCAGCCAGGCCCGGGCGTTCCGTGAGCTCTCCCGCACTCTGCGCGGCACCGAGCTGCACAAGGCGGGCCTTCTGGCGACCATCTGGGGCGTCATCGTGACGCTGCCCGAGGTGGCGATCGGGGCGGCGCTGGTGCTGGGCGCCGTACAGGTGGCGGACGGGGAGCTGTCGGCGGGCACGCTGGTCGCCTTCCTGTCCACGGCTCTCGCGCTGCGGTGGCCGGTGGACTCCATCGGGTTCCTGCTGGCGATGAGCCAGGAGGCGGCGACGGCGACCGAGCGGTACTTCGAGGTGATGGACGAGGAGCCGGAGTCGCGTGCCAGTACCGCCGCGGCGCGCGCCGAGGACAGCGGACTGCGCTTCCACCACGTCCGTTTCCGCTATCCCGACGCCCCCGAGGACTCCCCGCCCCTCCTCGACGGCATCGACCTCCACATCCGCCCCGGCGAGTCCATGGCCCTCGTGGGCGCGACCGGAAGCGGCAAGACCACCCTCACCGCCCTGGTGCCCCGTCTCCACGAGGCGACGTCGGGCCGGATCACGCTGGACGGGCAGGACATCACGGCCATGTCCAGGGAGGAGCTCCGCTCCAGGGTCGCCGTCGCCTTCGAGGAACCGACCCTCTTCTCCGCCGCCGTGAGCGAGAACGTCCTCATGGGCGCCGGCGACGGTGCGGGAACCGTCGAGCTGGAGCGTGCCCTCGCCGTGGCCCAGGCCGACTTCGTGCACAGCCTCCCCCAGGGCACCGACACCCAGGTCGGCGAGCAGGGCCACAGTCTCTCCGGCGGCCAGCGGCAGCGCCTCGCGCTGGCCCGGGCGGTGGTAGGCAAGCCCCCGTTCCTCGTGCTCGACGATCCGCTGTCCGCTCTCGACGTGCACACCGAGGCCGCCGTGGAGGCCGCCCTGCGGGACGTCCTCGCGGACACCACCGCGTTGATCGTGGCCCACCGCCCGTCCACCGTGCTGCTCGCCGACCGGGTCGCGCTGCTGTCCGGCGGCCGGATCACCGCCGTCGGCACCCATCATGAACTGCTGCGCACCAACGCCGAGTACGCCCACCTGATGGCCGGCACCGACGAGGAGGACGGCTGATGACGGCGACCACGACCACCGCACCGGACAAGGACAGGGACAGGGACGAGGGCAAGGGCAGGGGCAAGAAGCAGCCGGCCGGGGAACCCCACCCGTCGGGTGACCCCTTCGACCGGGACGTCCTGCCCACTCCCCCGGGCGCCACCGCCGCTCTCCTGCGTTCCCTGCTCGCCCCGATGCGGGCCCGGGTCGCGTTCACCTCGTTCCTGCTGCTGCTCCAGCAGGCGGCGGTGCAGGCGGGCCCGCTGCTGGTGGCGTACGCCATCGACCGCGCGGTGCCGGCGTTCCGGGACCACGACAACGGCCCGCTGATCGCCGTGGCGGTCGGCTATCTGCTGTGCGCGCTGGTCTCCGGCGGGCTCCAGTACGCCTTCATCATCGCCTCCGCCCGCGTCAACCAGGACGTACTGCTGGACCTGCGCGGACGGATCTTCCGGCACGCGCAGGCGCTGAGCATCGACTTCCACGAGCGGTACACGTCCGGCCGGCTGATCTCCCGCTCCACCACCGACGTGGAGTCGCTGCGCGAACTGCTCAGCGAGGGTCTGCAGGAGCTGGTCACGGTCATCCTGTCCTTCGTCTACATCTCGGTGCTGCTGCTCTGGCTCGACCTGGGGCTGGGCGCGGTCGCGGTGGCGTCCTTCGTGCCGCTGTACCTCCTCGTACGGTCGTACCGGCGGCGGGCGGCGCGGGTGTACGCGAAGCGGTCCACGACGATCGCCGCCGTGATCGTGAAGTTCGTCGAGACGATGAACGGCATCCGCCCGGTGCGCGCGTTCCGCCGCGAGGCCGCCAACGACGCCGACTTCGCCGTCCTCAACAAGCGGCACGAGCGGGTCAACGGGGACGCGCTGCTGGAGATGGCCCGCTATGTCGTCAGCTCCCGGCTGGTCGCCAACACGGCGGTGGCGCTGATCGTGCTGTGGGGCGCCTACCGGGTGGCGGGCGGCTCGCTGGACCTGGGTGTGCTGGCCGCCGCGGTGCTGTATCTGCGGCGGCTGTACGACCCGATCGACCGGCTCGGGATGTTCCTGAACTCGTACCAGTCGGCGGCGGCCTCGCTGGAGAAGATCGCGGGGCTGCTGGCGCAGACGCCGTCCGTGCCGGAGCCGGAGTCCCCCCGGGAACTCCCGCCTCCGGAGTCGGAGTTCCCCGGCCGCGAGGTGGTCTTCGACAGGGTCCGGTTCGCCTACCGCACCGGCGGCGAGGTGCTGCCCCGCTTCGATCTGACGCTGCCGGCCGGACAGACGGTCGCGGTCGTCGGCTCGACCGGCGCCGGCAAGTCGACGCTGGCCAAGCTGCTGGCCCGCTTCTACGACCCCACCGAGGGCCGGGTCCTGCTCGACGGTGTCGATCTGCGCGAGCTGTCCGTGCGGGAACTGCGGCGCGGGGTGGTCATGGTGACGCAGGAGGCGTTCCTGTTCTCCGGCACGGTCGCCGAGAACATCGCGATCGGACGGCCGGACGCCACCCGTGAGGACATCGAGCGGGCCGCGAAGGCGATCGGCGCGCACGAGTTCATCAGCTCCCTGCCCGACGGCTACGACACGGACGTCCGCAAGCGCGGCGGCCGTATCTCCGCCGGGCAGCGCCAACTCGTGGCCTTCGCACGGGCCTTGCTCGCCGATCCGGCGGTGCTGATCCTGGACGAGGCGACCAGTTCGCTCGACATCCCGGGCGAACGGGCCGTGCAGCGGGCGATGGCGACGGTCCTCCACGGCCGTACGGCGGTGGTGATCGCGCACCGGCTGTCGACCGTGGAGATCGCCGACCGGGTGCTGGTGATGGAGCACGGCCGGATCGTGGAGGACGGCACGCCGGCCGAACTCATCGCGGAGACGGGCCGGTTCGCGGACCTGCACCAAGCCTGGCGGGACAGTCTGACGTGATCGTCCAGGGTCCAGGATCCGCGACTTCATTAGCAATGAAGGTGGTTCGTCAGCAGTGGATCAGCAATCCGCGATCTGATTGACGCTGGCGCCACGCCCGCACAGTTCACGACAGCTCGCAGCGGGTCGGCCCCGGCCGCCGCGGCCACGGCGGTGCGCACCTGATCAGCATCGGTCACATCCACGCCGGCATAAGTGACACCGAGGACGGTAGGAGCATTGGCAATCGCGGCGGGGAGGTCAAGGGGAACACCCGCGCGCCATCCGCGGCGAGTCGCGCCGCCGTCGCCGCTCCAAGTCCCGAAGCACCACCCGTGACGATGGCCGAGATGTCCTGAATTCCCACGGGAAGCCTCCCCTACTTCCTGTCGAGATGGCGGGCAATCACCATCCGCTGAATCTGGTTGGTTCCTTCGAAGATCTGCATGACCTTGGCCTCACGCATGAATCGCTCGACAGGGAAGTCACGCGTGTAGCCGTAGCCTCCGAATACCTGCACAGCGTCCGTCGTCACTTTCATCGCGTTATCCGTGGCGACGAGTTTCGCGATGCTGGCCTCACGCGAATACGACAGGCCGCGGTCCTTGCGTCGTGCGGCCGCCAGGTATGTCGCCCGCGCGCTCTCGACCGCGGCGGCAATGTCGGAGAGCACGAATGCCAAGCCCTGGTGGTCGATGATCCGCTTGCCAAAGGTCTCCCGCTCCTGGGCATACACGACCGCTGCGTCCAGTGCCGCCTGTGCAAGCCCGGTAGCCACCGCCGCGATCCCGAGCCGACCGGCGTCGAGCCCCGCGAGCGCGATCTTCAAGCCATCGCCTTCCTCGCCCAGACGTCGCTCGACTGGTACGCGTACACCGTCCAGTCGCATGGTCGCCGTCGCCGAACCGGTAAGGCCCATCTTTCGCTCCGGCGGGTCCGCTGTCAGTCCCGGCGCATCGGCGGGAACGAGGAAACAGGAGATGCTGTTGCGGTTCTCGCTGGTGCGGGCCAACACCTTGTAGAAGTCCGCATACCCGCCATGGGTCGTCCACGCCTTCGCGCCCGTGAGGACATATTCGTCCCCCTCGCGGACTGCGCGAGTGGTCATCGCCGCCGCATCCGAGCCGGCATGCGGCTCCGAGAGGCAGTACGCCCCCAGCAGCTCCCCGCCGAGCATGTCCGGCAGCCACCGGCGCTTCTGTTCGTCGGTTCCCATGGTGTCGAGCCCAAAGCACGACAGAACGTGGACGCTCGTGCCGACGCCGACACTCGACCAGGCGTACCCAATCTCCTCAATCGCCTGCAGGTAGACCTCGTACGGCTGCCCGCCCCCTCCGTACTCCTCGGCGTATGGGAGGCCGAGCACGCCTGCGCGTCCCAGCACACTGAAGACTTCCCGCGGGAACGTCTCTGTCGCTTCCGCTTCGACTGCCTTTGGCGCGAGTTCCTTCGCGCAGATGTCTCTCACAAGGGCGATCAGGTCCGCGGCCTCATCGGTATCCAACACGCGATCTGCTGGCAACTTCGATTCCTTTCTCATGGTGTCGGCGCCCCGCAACCAGACAGACTTCACGGCGGGCGTGAGGCCGTATCGATCCAGACAGCGACGACTCCGAGGACATTCGCCCCTCATTGGACCGAATGGGTCCGTCGCGGGCGATGCGGCGCCCCGCGGGGACTTGAGCGCTCATCGATGCCAAGTCCGATGATCCGGCGTCGCTGCGACGTTGGCCGATGTCGCTGCCGGTCGCTGCTTCACAGGCGAGGCGGAAGGATCCGCTCCGCCCGTACTACTTCCTGAGTTCAGGGAAGTCGTCGTCGCGGTACTCGCCGCTCGGACGTGTTCCTTCGATCTCGTTCTCACGCTGCCGCAGTTCGACGCGCCGAATCTTGCCGGAGATGGTCTTCGGCAGCTCGAAGAACTCAAGGCGACGCACCCGGAGATACGGAGCGAGGTGCGCACGTGCGTACCGAAGGATCGACTCGGCCGCCGCTGCATCCGGCGCGTGCCCAGGAGCGAGCGCGACATAGGCCTTCGGCACTGCGAGCCGGACCGGGTCTGGCGCCGGAACGACGGCTGCCTCCGCAACCGCTGGGTGCTCGATCAGCACTGACTCCAACTCGAAGGGGCTGACCTTGTAGTCAGACGCCTTGAAGACGTCGTCGGTCCGTCCGATGTAGGTGATGTAGCCGTCAGCGTCCCGGTGCGCGATGTCACCGGTGTGATAGAAGCCGCCTTCCATCGCGGCCGCGTTGCGCTCGGGGTCACCCTGATATCCCGTCATCAGACTGAGCGGCGTCCGGCTGAGGTCCAGGCCGATCTCCCCCTCGCCCGGCCCGTTCACGACCGCACCATCGGTGTCGACAAGCACGACCGGCACACCAGGGAGGGGGCGGCCCATCGAGCCTGCCTTCAGTTGCTGTCCTGGGGTATTGGCTATGATCGCGGTCATTTCGGTTTGCCCGAAGCCGTCGCGGATCGTCAGGCCCCAGTGTCGCTCGACCTGGCTGATGACCTCGGGGTTGAGTGGTTCACCGGCCGCGATCGCCTCGCGCAGGTTGCCTGGCCCGCCGCCGAGGTCGGCGTTGATCAGCATGCGCCAGACCGTCGGCGGCGCGCAGAAGGTGGTGACCCCCTCCGTGCGGATCTGCTTCAGCAACGCTCTGGCGTCGAAGCGTGAGTAGTTGTAGACGAAGACTGTCGCCTCTGCGAGCCACGGCGCGAAGAAGTTCGACCACGCGTGCTTGGCCCAACCCGGGCTGGAAATGTTGAGGTGCACGTCGCCTGGCTGCAGCCCCAGCCAGTACATCGTCGAGAGGTGGCCGATCGGGTAGGAGATGTGGGTGTGCTCCACAAGCTTGGGCCGGGTGGTCGTGCCGGAAGTGAAGTAGAGGAGGAGCCGGTCCGTACTCGCGTTGCCCGGGTGATCATTGGCCGCACGTGCTGCATCACAGGCCATGTCGTAGGCGTCGGCATAGCGGAGCCAACCTTCTGGCCGAGCCTTGTCCCCGACAGCGAACCGGAGACAGTCGCCCGGGACGCCTTCAAACTTGTGCGCATCCGCCGCATTACAGATCACCGCGCGAGCCGAGCCGCGTTCGAGGCGGTCGATGAGGTCGGCGGTGCCGACAGCAGTGGTCGTCGGCATGATGACGGCCCCCAGTCGAATGAGTGCCAGCATGCTCTCCCACAGCTCGACCTGATTGCCGAGCATCACAACGACGCTGTCGCCGCGGCACACTCCCTGCGCCGCCAGGTAGACAGCCACCTTGTCGGAGCGATGCGCCATGTCATGGAACGTGTAGGACGCTCTCGAGCCGTCCTCCTCAGCCAGCACGAGGGCCGGCCGCTGGTTGCCACGCGCGATGGTGTCGAACCAGTCGAAGGCGAAATTGAAGGCCGGGCCTACGTCGGGCCAATGGAAACTCGTCGCCACCTCGTCATAGGCGGTGCGCAAGTGCAGCAGGTGGTCACGAGCTTCACGAAGGGCGGCGGTGGCGTTGGTCATGTGGATCTTCGTTTCCTGGATGGGAGAGAGTGGGTGGTCGGTTGTCGAGCCGAGCGCGGGCTCCGCACGACAACCGACCGAGGATGAGCCGAGCCGTCCTCAGACGCTCGCCGGCACGACCGCGTCCCGCATCATCCCGGTGAGCGGGTGGCAGTTGATGTACTCGAAGAGCTGGTCCTTGCCATCGCAGACCGAGACCTCGTGGTAGAGGCGAAGCTTCTCCAGACCGGCCACGACCTTGAAGAACGTGACGAAGATGCGCAGATGCGTCGGGTGGGACTCTGCCCACCGTTCGAGCTGGTCCAGGGACCGCCAGTGTCCGATGTTGTAGCTCTCGTCGAGTTCGTTGCCCTCGAGGTCGATGCTGCGGACGAAGCGATTGCTGTAGCAGCCGAGCGTCTCGCCGTTGTCGCGCAGGAAGTCCATGCCGGCTTCAAGGCTCGGCAGGATCTCGTCGAGGTAGAGGTCCCGCTCGGCCTCGCCGGCGGCGCGCCAGTCCTGACCCGAGCGGATCAGGGCGATGTTGTCGTGGCCTCGAACGATCACGCGCCCGCCCTGGGACGGGTCACCAGAGATGACGGCGAGCTCGTCGCCCGGCTGCATCCAGTCGGTCTGCGAGAGCGGAATGCGGTCGCGCATCGAGCCCCAATAGGCGTGCTCGCTGATGTCGCCGCTGCACTTGCCCATCACGCCACCGACACCGGGGAAGTCCTCGGTGAAGGCGTAGAGCGTCTCGAACTGGTCGACGCGCGGCGCGACGACCTCGCGGAAGTAGCCGAGACCCTCGGTGAGGCGCTCGTCCGAGCTCCACCAACCGTTGACCTCGTCCGAGCGCAGCCAACGGCAGTACGCCGCGGGGTCCGCCCAGTAGGCGACGACCATCAGGTTGTGGTGGTTCTGGTTGTCGATGTGGTCGGTCAGGTCGTGGCGGATCGGTCCGTCAGCCAGGTCGAAGCTCTCAACGATGTGCCGCAGAGCCACGAGCGCCTTCGGCCGCTGCGAGTCCTCGGCGTACTGAACACCGAAGTAGGCCATGACGACCTGCCGGAGCGACTGGTCCGCGCGGGCGACGAACATCGGGAAGGGCGGCTCGTAGCCGTCAGCGACGCGCCGCGACAGCGTGCGCGGGCACTGGAGGTGGGTGTCGATCGCGGATTCCATGATTGCTCCTTCTCTTCAAGTGGGCGAACAGCGAAAGGGGTTGCTGATGGCCTTGGCGCCGGCGGTCACCAGCCGGCGAGGGGCGAGCGGTGGACAGCGGACCGAGGGTTGGCGTCGCCGAGGTCGTCGGGCGGCTCGGCAATCCCAGGTCCGCCTCGCCGGACCCACTCGGCGATCGCGCGGGCTCGCTCCAGCGTGTTGACCTTCTGGATCCACACCGGGCGGGCGCCCGCGCGTCGTGCGTCCGCAGAGGGGTTGACGACAACGAGGTTGGAGAGTGCGCACTGCCACAAGCAATCGGTGTTCACCAGCTCGGTGCCGATCCCGCTCTCGTGCGCCAGAATCTCGGCAATGCCGTCGTGATCCACATCGGGATGCTTGCGCCGGGTGCCGCAGCAGCAACCCCGACACATCCTGATCCGCGGACCCTGGCCGGGGCGAGGATCCGTCTTCGGGCCTGGCGTCGCTGTCATGTTCGCCCTACCTGGGGACGAACTGAGCGGAAGGTCGGGCACCGACCCCGCTCCGGGCACGAGCAACGGCCTCCGAGAGGTACCCGAAGACCCCGCCCATGATCAGCCACATCAGACCGATCTGGGCGAGGGAGCCAACCCGGAAGTTCCAGATCAACTGAGCGGGCACGTCGGAGGGAATCGGGTCAGCAGCGTCAGGGATCACCCAGCCCAGAATGATCGAACCAACGAGGGCGAGCGCCGTGGCGGCGACGACCCGAAGCCCTGGCTCGAGACGCTTCCTCCGTGCCAGGAAGGTCACCGCTGACGTGAGCACGATCGCGAGGAAGATCGTTCCGATGTACGTCACAGTCCGAGCATTGACGGTGGCCGGGTCACCGACCGCCGGCGGATTAGCCGGGATGACGAGCGCTGGGGCGAGGGTGCATGCGGCAAACCCAAGTCCAGCGAGAGCAATCGCCGAGCCGGCAGCGGAGTGCCCCGGCACGCGATCACCGAGGAAACGACGAACCAGCGCGAAGGCGATACCGATCAGGGTTCCGACGACCAGAACGGTGAGCAGTCCGAACCCGACCTGCTCGCCCCTCGAGACGACCACGTCGGACATGTGACCGTGACCGGGGTGATCCATCGCCGACTTGGCGTCCTCGATCGCGATCGCAGCGCGGATGGACGGCTCGACGAGCCAGTACTGAACAGCGGCACCGGCACCGCCGGCTACGGCGCCCGCCAGGGCGCCGTAGCCGATGGTGCGGCCTACGGTCATCACGGCCATGGGAGTCGACCGCCTCAGTGGCACGGCACGCCGAGAGCGTGACGCGCGTCATGGGTGGCCTCGTGCAGGTAGTGCGCAGCCCCGGACGGGATGAGAAGTCCGTTCTCCTGCAGGAGGAAGAGGACGGCCAGCAGGGCGAACACGGCGAGCGTGATGCTGAGCACGGTGGTCACGACGGGCTCGTTCGCGACCGCGGTATTGGTGTGTGCCATGTCGGCGACTCCTTCAGGTCAGACCCGTGCCGGGGTGGCGGGGTCGATGGCGATCGGCTCGGTGTGGGCCTCGTGGTGGTTGCGGTTGGGCGGCTCGGCCATGACCTCAACGACCCGCTGGTCGAGGTCGGACGTGGCCATGACGCCGTGCTGGGACATGACGTCCTCGAGCGCCGTAACCCAGTGCTCGTAGTACGACCACTTCGCACCGCTCTCGGCCGCAGTGCTCTCCCACTCCTGGATCGAGGAGATCAGGGCGCCCTGGAACTCGGACCAGCCGAAATTCAAGGCTTTGTGGGCAGCGACCGCCATGGCGAAGGCGCGGATCTCCCATGGGAACTCGAAGCCCAGCTCGCTCGGATCAGCGACGGGCATCCCGCAGATGAGGTCCTCGACCTCGCGGCGGGACTCCCCCCGTGTCGTGGCACTCGCGTACGGTTCCGGAAGCGTGGCCGCGGTGGTCACGATGCGACCTGAGCGACCGGACCGACGCCGATCATCGAGTCGCGGGTGACGAGTTCGGCGAGCTGCTCCTCGCTCCACCCGTCGGTGCCGGTCGGGCGCTGCGGAAGCACCCAGTAGCGCATCTCGCTGCTGGAGTCCCAGACGCGGACCTCGACACTCTCCGGAACGGTGAAGCCGAAGGAGTCGCTGAGGACCTTGCGGGGCTCGCGCGTGATGGCGGCACGGTACTGCGGGTCCTTGTACCAGTTCGGCGGCAGTCCGAGGACGGGCCACGGGTAGCAGGAGCAGAGGGTGCACACAATGATGTTGTGCACGTGGTCGGTGTTCTCGACGACGACCATGTCCTCGCCCTGGAGGCCGCTGATGCCGAGCTCGTTGCAAGCCTCGGAGGCGTCCTCGACCAGGCGCGCCTTGAACTCCGGGTCACTCCACGCCTTGGCCACGACCTTCGCGCCGAGCTGAGGGCCAACCTCGTGCTCGTAGATCTCGACCATGTGGTCGATGGCCTGGGTCGTCATGACGCCCTGCTCGATGAGCATGGACTCGAGCGCCTTGACTCGAGCGGCAATCTCTTCCTGGGTACGGATCTTGGCGCTCACGCGACAGCTCCTTCGGCGTTGGCGGACGCGGGGGCAACGAGCTCGATGTAGGGGTCCCAGACGTCGAAGCAGACGGAACCGTTGGGCTCGGCGTGCTCAGCACCCCAGAGCTCCTCGTTGCTGAATCGGACGGTGTAGACGTGCTCGGGGTGCTCGCCGAGTCCGTTGCCCGCCGTGTCGGGGTAGACGAACGTGCCGTGTGCCAGGACGACCTCACCAACGGCGCCACGGATATAGCGGGCCCGGCGGGTGTGGCCCTTCGGAGCCGACCGGTCGACCCGAACGATGTCGCCCACCTTGAAGCGAGCAGCCTTGTCGGACTCACGCTTCGCGGTCGCACCGGCCGGGACGACCGCCTCGACGAACGCAAGCAGCTCCGGGTCGTCCTGGTGCTCCGGCAGCGGATCTTCCGGGTTGGCCAGGTAGTGGGCGGTCCGGCGGTCGAGCTCGGCCATGTCGAGCTTGCCCAACTTCTCGCCGAAGTGCTCGACGGTGTGCACCCAGTGCTCGTAGTACGGCGACTTCAGGTAGACGGCCGGGTCGATGAGCTCGATACCGTGACGGAACTCGTCGACGCCGAAGAACCCTGCGCGAAAGCACATGGCGAACATCGGGAAGACGGCCTTCTCCCATTCGGCACGGAAGACCGGTTCGTACTCAGGGACGACAACGGGGCCGATGCCGTCGGTGCCGGCGAGGTCGAATACACCGTTCATTCGGATCACTCCTTACTTGTGCTTGGGACGGGTAAGCGTTCCGAGCGTCTGCTCGAAGGCGTGCGCTGCCTGCAGGACCGATGCGTCGCTGAATCGCTTGGCGATGACCATGAGGCCGACGGGAAGGCCCTCGCTCAGGCCGGCGGGGATCGTGCAGGCAGGGTGACCAGTCACGTCGAAGGGCGCTGTGTTGGTCACCATGTCCAGTGCTCGCGTCACGATCTCCTCGGCCGACGCGTCGGCAGCGGGGATGAGGCTGGCCGTGATGGGGAGGGTCGGCATGACGATGACGTCGTACTGGTCAAGGGCCTTGTCGTACGCGGCCGCGAGCACCGGCTCAAGGTTGCGCGCTTTGCCGTAGCTCGCGCCGTACCCCTTGCGGAGGGCGTATGTGCCGCCGAGCGCCACGAGCTTGACCGTCTCCGAGAACGCAGCCGGGTTCTGGCGCCACCGCTCGCCGTAGAAGGCCATCAGGTCGGGGTCGTAAGCGCCCTTCCAGTTGAGGCCGTAGGCGTTGCCGTCCACCATCTGCCAGGTCGCTCCCTCAACCGAGATCACGTCCCAGATCGCGGCGCCGTGCTTGTGCCACGGGATCGAGACGTCTTCGGCGAGGTGGCCGGCGGCAGTCAGACGCTCGATCGCAGCCCGTACGACCGCGTTCACCCCCGGGTCCGAGTTGGCCTGCTCGAAGCCCTCAGTGACAACACCGATCCGAAGGCCTCGATCGAGTTCGCCCAGTGCTGCGACATAGTCGGCGCCGGTCACCCCCGTTGGCTGGCGCGGGTCGAGACCGTCAGCCCCAGCGATCACCGTCAGCATGGCCGCGGCGTCGGCGACCGTCGGAGCGATGGGCCCGAGGTGATCGATCGTCTGCTCGATCGGAAAGCCGCCGGTGTAGGGCACGAGGCCGAAGGTCGGCTTGTGGCCCACCACACCGCAGAAGGCTGACGGGATGCGGATCGAACCACCCTGGTCACCACCGAGAGCAAGATCGACCTCACCCGCAGCGATCAGCGCCGCGCTGCCGCTCGAGGAGCCGCCGGCGGTGCGGTCGGTGTCCCACGGGTTGCGGATCGGTCCGGTCTTCGCCGTGTGAGACGCGCCGGAGAAGCAGAGGTCCTCACACACGGACTTACCAGCGATGGTGGCACCGGCATCGAGCAGGCGAGTGACGACGGTGGCGTCCGTCTTCGGGACGAAGCCGCGCACCGTCTCCGAGCCGTTCATCATCGGGACGCCGGCCACAGCAATGTTGTCCTTGATCGCGACCCGGCGGCCCGCCAGCGGGCCGGACTCAGCCGTGTGAAGGTCGGTCGTGACGTACCACGCCCCAAGAGGGTTGTCAGCCGGCTCCGACCAGTCCCGCTCGGGCGCCTTGGGCGCTACCTCGCGCTCGTAGAGCTCGTCGACGACCGACCACGATCCCAGCAGTCCGCTCGCGGCGGCGTGGTAGAAGTCCAGGTCGTGCTCGGCGATGCCGAGCTTCAGGTCATTGGCGAGGTCTTCGACCGCTCGGCGAGATGGCAACTCCATGGGCCGCTCTCCTCTTTGTTCGTACGGTTCTTCGTCCCGGACGACGTGAGACCTTCGGTGCGTCACTGCCAAGGCGGATGCACTCACGTCCTGGCCGAGGAGCAAACGACCCCCGAAGTGCCCGCGTCAACGGCGGACAGTGACCTGGAGCGCATTTGGATCGCCACAGTCAAGGCATGTGCAGACACGGGCAATCTCGACCCCGAGCCGCTCCCGAACGGGGGTTGACGAGTTCGGAACGAGAAGCAGACGATGAGCCATGCCCGGTTCGTTCCAGATCGATCTTGCGAATCGACCTACCGCAGAGCGGACGGATTACTGGCGCTCCAGCGTCTGTGACCAGTTCGTCCCTCTTGCCGTGCAGCCAACCGTCAGCGAGCTGCACGGTCGCGTCGCGGGTGCGACCATCGCCGAGACCCGGCTGCGGCGGATTCGCGCGAGCCAGCATGTCTTCGAGCGACGCCCATCGGACATCAGGTCCGGCGACCCAGAGGTCCTACACGTCTTGTCCATGGACCATGGTCACTACTGCCACATGGAGCAGGACGGGCGGGCGACGCTTCTGAAACCCGGCGACCTCGTGCTGTACGACAGTTCACGACCGTTCCGATTCGCGACGTCAGGAGCCTTCCAGTTCACCATCGGCCTCCTCCCCAAGCGGCTGTTGCCGCTGCCCGAGAAGGTGCTCGCCGATCGGACGGCGCGGGTTGCGCCCCTCACGGATGGGGTCGGCGCGGCGCTCGGCGCGCTGCTCACCTCACTGGCCGGCGGAAGTGCGGCTCTTTCGGACCCCAGCCAGCAGGTCGCAGTTCAGCATGCACTGGTCAGTCTGTGCGTCGCGTTCATGTCCGGCGAAGGAGCGGTGGGGAGCCCGCCGTCCGTACATCTGTCCCTGGCGAAGTCGTTCATCGTGCGACACCTCGGCGAACCCACACTCGCTCCCGCTGACGTCGCCGTTGCTTGCGGTGTTTCCCTCAGCTACCTGCATCGCCTCTTCGCCAACGACGGGACGACCATTGTCGGCTACCTGCGCGAGCAACGACTCCAGGGGGCTCATCGAGACCTGACGACTTCGCTGGTGGACGAACCCGTCTTGCTGGTCGGTCGCCGCTGGGGCATCCCCGACCCCGCCCACTTCAGCCGGGTCTTCAAGAAGCGCTTTGGGATGACGCCTGGCGAAGCGCGTCGCTTCGCGCGCAGCCCAACCCCGTCGGCCGGCTGAAAAGCCGTTGTCATACCGGATGTGGTCACTGAGTTTCCGCTGCTCAGGCATGGTTCCGGTGTCGTCGTGGGAGCGTTCGGGCGACATGCGGAGGTGGCCGGTGGCGTCGGTGATGGGTTTGCTGAAGAAACGGGGGGTGCCCCTGTCTGTTTCGTCAATCCCGGTCCCGCGTTCCGCGTAATTCAGCGGCATGGAGTCACGAATCTGGGGTCTGACCTGCGTGGACATGGGTGAGTGCGCCTGAGAGGCGTTTCTCTAGGCGCTGGTGTTCGTGCTGGTCAGCGGGGGTGTGGGTTCGAGGGCGATGATCTGCTTCGGTGCGGGGATGTCGAGCTTGGCCAGGAGGTCGGTCTGGGGCTTGGTGAGGGTGGTGACCTGGCGGAACAGGCCGGTGGGGCCGGTGAACGTGCCGAGGTGGAGCCGGTCGAGTTCGCGGCGGATCGTCGGCCGGGTCTCGCCGGTAGTGGTCTCGGTGAGAAAGCCTTCTCTGGGTTGGACATCGTCGAATGGGGCGAACGGCGGGCCGCAAGCATCTCAACAGACTGAATCCGTCCGCCCCTTGAGCCACCACTACTTGTTCGATAGGCAACCGCCATCACCCTCGGTAACCTGCAATACCGCCCACCGGACCAAGATTGCGCACCGCCGCCCGACACCAGCGTTGCGCACGAAGCCCGGATTTCAGCGTTTCCGCAGGAGCCAGTGCCAACGATCAAGAGGAACCTACACAGGTGTCGGGGGCAGCGTTGCAGGGGGAACGTTGATCGACGCGTACGAGGATCCGGGTACGCCCGACTGTCGGGGCGGCTGGCGGTATCTGTGGTGGCTGGTGCTGCGGCAGCCGGGGCGGTCGGCGGCGGGCGCGCTGCTGGCCAGCGTGTGGATGACGCTGCTCGCGGCGACGCCCTGTCTGATGGCCAAAGCCGTGGACGAGGGGTTGGAGAAGGACGACCTGGGCGCGCTTGCCCTGTGGACCGGTGTGCTGGTGGCGGTCGGGGCGTTCAACGCCTGGCTCAGCATCATGCGGCACCGCACGATGACCCGGGTGCGGATGGACGCCAACTTCCGCACAGTCAAGGTCGTCCTCGGCCACGCGGTGCGGCTGGGGGCGGCGCTGCCCCGGCGGGTCGGCGCCGGGGAGCTCGTGACCATCGGGGTCGGCGACGTGAACCAGATCAGCTCGGCCCTCACCGTCATCGGGCCCGGCGTCGGCGCGGTCGTCGCCTACCTGGTGGTCGCGGGGCTCCTGCTGACCGTGTCCACGCAGCTCACGCTGGTGGTGCTGCTCGGGGTGCCGCTGGTGGCCGTGCTCGTCGGCCCGTTGATGCTCCGGTTGCAGGGCACGGAGGCGGAGTACCGGGAGCGGCAGGGCGTACTGACGGCACGCATCGGCGACCTCGCGGGCGGACTGCGCGTCCTCAACGGGCTCGGCGGCAAGGGCCTGGTCGCCGACGCCTTCCGACGGGACTCGACGCGGCTGCGCGAGCAGGGCTACCGGGTCGGCGCGGTCACCAGCTGGATGCAGGCGCTCGGAGTCGGGCTGCCCACGCTGTACCTCGCGGTGGTGACCTGGATGGCGGCCCGGATGGCGGCCCAGGGGACGCTCACCGTGGGCCAGTTGGTGTCGGTGTACGGCTATGTCGCGGTGCTGGTGCGCCCGGTGGCGTACTTCCTCGACTGGGGCTACCAGCTCGGCCGGGGCGTGGTGGCGGCCCGGCGGGTCGTACGGCTGCTGCGGGTGACGCCCGAGCCGGACGGCGGCACGTGCGAGGCCCCCGCCGAGCCGTCGGCGCTGTACGACCCGGAGTCCGGGGTGCGGGTGACGCCGGGGCGGCTGACCGCGCTGGCCGGGGCCCGGCCCGCGGACGCGGCGGCCGTCGTCGACCGGCTCGGCCGGTACACGCCCTCGGCGGCGACCTGGGGCGGGGTACGCCTGGACGCGGTGCCGCTGCCGCAGGTCCGGGCCCGGATCCTGGTCGCCGACCACGAGGCAGACCTGTTCGCCGGGACGTTGCGGGAGGTGGTCGGCGGCCGCGGGGAACCGGCCGACCCGGAGATCATGAGGGCGGTGCGGGCCGCCGCGGCCGAGGACCTGGTGCGGGGCCTGCCGGACGGGCTGGACTCGGAGATCGACGCGCAGGGGCGGAACCTGTCCGGCGGGCAGCGGCAGCGGGTCCGGCTGGTGCGGGCGCTGCTGGCCGACCCGGAGGTCCTGCTGGCCGTCGAGCCGACCTCTGCGCTGGACGCGCACACGGAGGCGGCGGTGGCGTCCCGGCTGCGGGAGGCACGCCGGGGTCGTACGACCGTGGTCACCACCACGTCCCCGCTGATGCTCGACCGTGTGGACACCGTGCACTATTTGGTCGACGGGAAGGTCGCGGCCACCGGCAGCCACCAGCGGCTGCTGGCGGAGGAGCCGGGGTACCGGGCGCTGGTGACGAGAGACGCGGACGCCGGTCCCAGCACCGGCACCGGCACCGGCACTCGGGCTGGCTCTGGGGCTGGGTCTGGCACTGGCACTGGCACTGGCTCTGGTGAACTCCCCACGGACGCCGAGGAGGTCGTCGGATGACCCGGGGACAGCTTCCCGTCGCCGACCCCGGCGCCGTCCGGCGGGCCTCCGTGCGGCTGGTGCGCGCCGACGGGCGGGCCTTCGCCGGGGTGCTCGCGCTGAACGCGGCGGCCGCCGGGGCGGGGCTCGCCGGGCCGTGGCTGCTGGGGCGGATCATCGACGAGGTGCGGGCCGGAGGCGGTGTCGACGCGGTGGACCGGGCCGCGCTCGGGATCCTGGTCTGTGCGGCGGCGCAGCTGCTGCTGGCGCGCTGGGCGCGGTACGCGGGGCACCGGTTCGGTGAGCGGACGCTGGCGCGGGTGCGCGAGGAGTTCGTCGACCGGGCCCTGGCGCTGCCCGCGTCCGTGGTGGAACGGGCCGGCACCGGCGATCTGACGGCACGCGGGACCGCGGACGTGGCCACCGTCGGCACCACGCTGCGCGACGCCGGACCCCAACTGCTCATCAACACCGTGCAGGCACTGTTCCTGCTCGGCGCGGTCTTCGTGATCGACCCGCTGCTCGGTGCCCTGGCCGTGTTCGGCCTGACCCCGATCTGGTTCGCCCTGCGCTGGTATCTGCGCCGCGCCCGGGACGCGTATCTCGCCGAGGGCGCGGCGAACTCGGAGGTCGCCGAGACGCTCGCTGCGACCGCGGCGGGGGCCCGCGCGGTGGAGGCGTTCCGGCTGCGGGAGCGCCGGGTCGCGGTGAACCGTCAGGCGCTGGAGCGGTCCCGGCGCAGGCGCCTGTACACGCTGTACCTGCGCTCGGTGTTCTTCCCGGTGGTCGAGGTGTCGTACCTGTTCCCGGTGGCGGGGGTGCTGCTGCTCGGCGGGGTGCTGCACGCGCACGGGACGGTGAGTCTCGGGGCGGTCGTGGCGGCGGCGCTGTATCTGCGGCAGTTCGAGGGGCCGCTGGACGAGATCCTGGTCCGGATCGAACAACTCCAGAGCAGCGGCGCCTCCTTCGCCCGGGTGGAGGGCCTGGCCGGCGCCCCGCGGACCGACGGGGACCACGGCTCCCCCGCAGCCCCGGCGGACGACCGCATCGACGTGACCGACGTGCGCTATGCCTACGACCGGGGCCGCCAGGTGCTGCACGGAGTGGACCTGACCGTGCGTCCCGGGGAGCGGCTGGCGGTCGTCGGCCCGTCCGGTGCCGGGAAGTCCACGCTGAGCAGGCTGCTGGCGGGCGTCGACGCGCCGAGCACCGGGGCGGTGACGGTGGGCGGGGTGCCCGTCGTCGGGCTCGGCCCGGAACAGCTGCGCCGGCAGGTCGTCCTCGTCACGCAGGAGCACCACGTGTTCCTGGGCACGGTCCGCGACAACCTCCTGATCGCCGAACCGGCCGCGACGGACGAGCAGGTGTGGTCCGCCCTGACGGCGGTGGGCGCCGACAGCTGGGTGCGGGAGCGGCCGGACGGGCTGAACGCCGTTCTAGGCGAAGGCGGTTGCTGTACGGACGGCTCCCAGGCGCAGCAACTCGCCCTGGCCCGGGTGGTGCTGGCCGACCCTCACACCCTGATCCTCGACGAGGCCACGGCCCTGCTGGATCCGACGACCGCCCGGCACACCGAGCGCGCCCTGGCCGCCGTACTGGAAGGCCGCACGGTCATCGCGATCGCCCACCGCCTGCACACCGCGCACGACGCCGACCGCGTGGCCGTGATGGAGGACGGCCGCCTGACGGAACTCGGCACGCACGAGGATCTGGTGGCGGCGGGCGGGGCGTACGCGGCGCTGTGGCGGTCGTGGCATGGGGATTCCGGGCCGGATCACTGAACCCTGGCGCCGAGTCCCCGACCACTGCCCCCGTACTGGCACCCCCTGGTGATCTGTCCGTATACCGAACGTGAACTCCCGGACAACGAACCAGTTCCGGCCAAGTTTCTGACGCGGCCCTGACAGAAACCGCGATCTGCTGCCACTCTTCCCACGGCTGCTCCACAGCAACCTCACAGATCCCACCGCTGTGGCACGGCCGAGCTCCCGCACGAGGTTTTCCGCACCGCCCCTGCTCTGCCCGGACGGCCCACCCGCCGACCGGTCTCCCCTGGCCGCGCGACCCGCGGCCACGCAGAAGGAGTCAGTGTTGAGAAGTTCCTCCCACAGACCCACCCCCCGCACCCCCCACACGCACACCGCCCGGCGCAGGGCCGCCGCCGTCGCCCTCGTCGGTGTCTCCGCCCTGATCGCCGCGGCCGTCCAGTCGGGCGCCGCCACCGCGGCCCCGAAGCAGGCACCGTCGGCCGCCGGCAAGGTCCTGCCGGGCGCCGAGTCGGTGAAGCTGACCCCGGCCCAGCGCGCCGAGCTGATCCGCCAGGCCGACTCCGCCAAGGCGCGGACCGCCAAGGACCTGGGTCTGGGCGCCAAGGAGAAGCTGGTCGTCCGGGACGTCCTCAAGGACGGCGACGGCACGCTGCACACCCGCTACGAGCGCACGTACGACGGCCTGCCCGTCCTCGGCGGCGACCTGGTCGTCGAGAGCACGAAGGCCGACGCGACCGAGGCGGTCGTCAAGGCCACCCGGGCCGCCATAGCGCCGGCCACCACCACGGCGAAGCTGTCCGCGGCGAAGGCCGAGACGCAGGCCCTCAAGGCGGCTCGGGCGGCGGACGCCAAGAGTCCCGACGTCGACGGCGCCCCGCGCAAGGTGATCTGGGCGGCCGACGGCAAGCCGACCCTGGCGTACGAGACGGTGGTCGGCGGCTTCCAGCACGACGGCACCCCGCAGGAGCTGCACGTCGTCACGGACGCGGCGACCGGGGCGAAGCTGTACGAGTGGGAGGCCGTCGAGACCGGCACCGGCAACACGGTGTACTCGGGCACGGTCAACCTGACCACCACGCAGTCCGGTTCGACGTACAACCTGACCGACGGCGCGCGCGGCGGGCACAAGACGTACAACCTCAACCGGGGCACCTCCGGCACCGGCACCCTCTTCTCAGGGCCCGACGACGTCTGGGGCAACGGCAGCGCCTCGAACGCGGAGTCGGCCGGCGCGGACGCGCACTACGGGGCCCAGCTCACCTGGGACTACTACAAGAACGTGCACGGCCGCAGCGGTATCCGCGGTGACGGGGTGGGCGCGTACTCGCGGGTCCACTACGGCAACGCGTACGTGAACGCCTTCTGGGACGACTCCTGCTTCTGCATGACGTACGGCGACGGCTCGGGCAACGCCAACCCGCTGACCTCGATCGACGTGGCCGCGCACGAGATGACGCACGGGCTCACGTCCAACACGGCCGGCCTCAACTACAGCGGCGAGTCCGGCGGTCTGAACGAGGCCACGTCCGACATCTTCGGGTCGACGGTCGAGTTCTACGCCAACAACTCCTCCGACGTCGGTGACTACCTCATCGGCGAGGAGATCGACATCAACGGCGACGGCACCCCGTTGCGCTACATGGACAAGCCCAGCAAGGACGGCGCGTCCAAGGACAGCTGGTACTCCGGCATCGGCTCGGTGGACGTGCACTACTCCTCCGGCCCGGCGAACCACTTCTTCTACCTGCTGAGCGAGGGCAGCGGCACCAAGACCATCAACGGTGTCACCTACAACTCGCCCACCGCGGACGGCCTTCCGGTCACCGGCATCGGCCGCGACAAGGCGGAGAAGATCTGGTTCCGCGCGCTGACCACGAAGTTCACCTCGACCACCAACTACGCGGCGGCCCGCACCGGGACGCTGGCGGCGGCGGGTGAGCTGTACGGCACCACGAGCGCCGAGTACAAGGCCGTGCAGGACGCCTGGGCGGGCGTCGCGGTCGGTGCCCGCTCGGACGGCGGGGGCGGCGGAGGCGGCGGCACCTCCTTCGAGAACGCGGCCGACGTATCGATTCCGGACAACGGAGCCGCGGTCACGTCCTCGATCACGGTGTCGGGGCGGACCGGAAACGCGCCGTCGAACCTCGCCGTGGCGGTCGACATCGTGCACACCTACATCGGTGACCTTCAGGTACAGCTGGTCGCCCCCGACGGGACGGCGTACACGCTGAAGGCGTACGGCACCGGCGGGAGCGCGGACAACATCAACACCACCTACACGGTGAACGCGTCCTCCGAAGTCGCCAACGGGACCTGGAAGTTGAGGGTCCAGGACAACGCGGCCCGGGACACCGGCTACATCAACAGCTGGAAGCTCACCTTCCCGTAGGCCCCTGGCCTTTCACAGGCCGTCGAGGACAAGACGCCGCATCCGGGTCCAACTCCCGGGTGCGGCACCCTCGTTCACATTCCCGAAACATTTACCGGACAGTCGACTTTCAGCCAACATCACTTCAGGGTCCTGACATGTACGCGGCACCGGTGTCACTCTTCCCTCAACCGCCGCACAACTTCCCAGCAACCCCCCACTCCAAGGAGTTTGTGTGACCTCCCTCTACGCGCGTCACAAGCGTTCGACCCTGGCCATCGCGACCGCCGTCGCCGCCGGAGCCCTGCTCACCACCGGCCTGTCCACCGGTTCCTCAGCCGCCGCCGAGACCACGGCGGACACCGGCAGAGCCACCCTCGCCGCCGCTCCGCTCCAGCTGTCCGCGTCCGCCCGCACCTCGCTCATCCAGGAGCAGCAGGCCGACGCCGCGGGCACGGCCCAGGACATAGGCCTCGGCGCCAAGGAGAAGCTGGTCGTCAAGGACGTCGTGAAGGACGCCGACGGCTCGGTCCACACCCGCTACGAGCGCACCTACGCGGGTCTGCCGGTCCTCGGCGGCGACCTCGTCGTCCACCAGTCGTCCACCGGTGCCACCAAGAGCGTGACCAAGGCGACCAAGTCCGCCATCAAGGTCGCCTCCGTGACGCCGAAGCTCGCCCCGGCCAAGGCGGAGAAGCAGGCCCTGACCGCCGCACAGGCCGCCGGCTCGGAGAAGACCGCCGCCGACCAGGCCCCCCGCAAGGTGATCTGGGCCGGCGACGGCACCCCCGTCCTCGCCTACGAGACCGTCGTCGGCGGCCTCCAGGACGACGGCACCCCGAACGAGCTGCACGTCATCACCGACGCGGCCACCGGCAAGAAGCTCTACGAGTACCAGGGCATCGAGACCGGCACCGGCAAGAGCCTCTACTCGGGCACGGTCACCCTGGGCACGACCAAGTCGGGCACGACGTACAACCTGACGGACGGCACGCGCGGCGGCCACAAGACGTACAACAAGTCGCACGGCACCAGCTCGTCGGCCGGCACCCTGTTCACGGACGCGGACGACACCTGGGGCACCGGCACGGCCTCCAGCTCGGCCACGGACCAGACCGCCGCCGTCGACGCCGCCTACGGCGCGCAGGAGACCTGGGACTTCTACAAGTCCACGTTCGGCCGCAGCGGCATCAAGAACAACGGCGTGGCCGCCTACTCCCGCGTCCACTACGGCAACGCGTACGTCAACGCGTTCTGGGACGACAGCTGCTTCTGCATGACGTACGGCGACGGCGAGGGCAACGTCAACCCGCTGACCTCGCTGGACGTGGCCGGCCACGAGATGAGCCACGGCGTCACCTCGAACACCGCGGGCCTCAACTACAGCGGCGAGTCCGGCGGCCTGAACGAGGCCACCTCGGACATCTTCGGCACCGGCGTGGAGTTCTACGCCAACAACCCCAACGACGTCGGCGACTACCTCATCGGCGAGGAGATCGACATCAACGGGGACGGTTCCCCGCTGCGCTACATGGACAAGCCCAGCAAGGACGGCGGCTCGGCGGACTCCTGGTCCTCCACCGTCGGCAACAAGGACGTGCACTACTCGTCCGGCGTCGCGAACCACTTCTTCTACCTCCTCTCGGAGGGCAGCGGCGCGAAGACGATCAACGGCGTCTCGTACAACTCGCCGACGTCCAACGGCTCCACGGTCACCGGCATCGGCCGCGCCAAGGCCCTGCAGATCTGGTACAAGGCGCTGACCACGTACTTCACGTCCACCACCAACTACAAGGCGGCCCGCACCGGCACACTCTCGGCGGCCGGCGCGCTCTACGGCACCACCAGCACCGAGTACAAGGCGGTCGCCGCGGCCTGGTCGGCGGTCAACGTCAGCTGACTGTCAGGCAGTTGACAGCACCGTGACAGGACGGCACCCGGGAGGAAGGCATTCCCGGGTGCCGCTCCGCGTCGCGCCTCAGTACGCGATCAGCACCACGGCCATCGCGACCCAGCACACCGCCACCAGGACGGGCAGCAGGGCCATGATCAGGCCGGTGGGTGACTGCCTGAGCCACTCGTTGCCCGTCCTGTCGACATTCCGCGCCACTATCCGCTGCCCGCCGTGCCAGGCCAGCACCTCCTCCAGTGCCGACGCGGCCTCCTTGCGGGCACTGAGGTAACGGCGGCCGAAGCGGAGCATCTGCGAGAAGGCGATCGCGCACCCGAAGCCGATGACGCAGATGATCAGCGCCAGGCTGCGCGCCAGGTCCTGCATGGCGCTCTCGTCCTTCTCGACACCGAGCGTGAATCCGAGCGCCGCCGCCAGGCCGGCGGTGATGTAGAAGAAGTTGTTCAGCTTCTGCCAGTTGGTGTTGTCCTCGTGTTTGTAGAGGTCGACGGCGACCATGTACTGGGCCTGGAGCAGCTCCTGCCGCGGCTTGCGCGACACCCACACCATCCGCTCCCGGCCGTCGGGCGGGGTCAGCCGGGTCAGCTCGTCGAAGCCGAGCTTGCGGTGGAATCCGACGGAGGCCTCGTTGTAGGGCTCGCTGACGACCGCGGCGATCACCGGGCTCCCCGACCACCGCTCCAGGACGTGGTGGTAGAGCTGGGACGCGACACCGGAACGCCCCGCCGAGCGCGCCACACAGATCTGCTTGATGACGAGGAACGCGCCGAGCGTGCTCTTGATCCGGTGGTTGAGCCATTCGTCGGGTCCGATGCGCTCGTCGCTGTAGGCCAGCAGATAGCCGACCACCTCGCTGCCCTTGACGGCGACCCAGAAGTGTTCCGCGGTGCCGAGCTGGGCCCGGTAGTCCTCGATGGTGTAGTCGGAGACGAGGAAACCGTCACGCCCCGCACGCTCCGGATCCGAGGTGTCCAGGCGCCAGTCCCCGGCCAGTGCCGCGATCTGCGCGAGATGGGCCTCCCCGGCCCGCACGATCTCCGTGCTGCCGGCCCCTGCCGTACCCATGTCCGCCCCCCGTGAGACGTCCCGCTGTCGACTTCATTCCAATCTACCCACGACCAGGGCGAGTTGAAGACAGTCGGCACCCGGAAGCCGCGCGACGGGGGCACCGCCCTACCCTTGGTTCCCATGTTCACGTACGAGGATGTCGGCGCGACCCGCGAGAACGGCTTCTGCCCGCCCGGCTTCCACCCCATGCATGTGCGCGCCCGGATCGGGGAGGGCGAGGAGGTCTTCCGCAGAGCCTCCGAAGCGGTCCTCACCTGGGAGATGCACCGGGAGCTCGGCGTGGGCGTCGACGCGAGCGCGGACCGGGCCGCCCCCGACGTCGACGTCACGGTCACCCTCGCCGGCCTGATCAAGGCGCCCTGCCGCGTCGTCTGGACGGTCGAGGAACCCCGCCGCGCCGGCTGGGCGTACGGCACGCTCGCCGGTCACCCGGAGAGCGGCGAGGAGTCCTTCGTCGTGGACCGCACCGGCGACGGCACGGTCTGGCTGACCGTGTCCGCCTTCAGCCGCGCCGCCAAGTGGTACTCCCGCGCGGGCGGCCCGGCGACCCGGGGACTGCAGCACGCGTACGCCCGGCGGTGCGGGGCGGTGCTGCGGAAACTGTGCGCCCCGGTGGAGAGGATCTGAGCGACACCGGTCCAGGAGACCGGCGTCGACGCGGGTCAAGAAGCCCCCGCGGCGACGCCGGCCGAAAGTCCCTGCGCCGACGCCCGCCGGGGAGGATCCTGAGTCGGCGCCGGCCCAGCAGACCTGAAGCGACGCCGACCCAGCAGGCCCCACCCGGTGCTCGCCCAGCAGGCCCCGCCCGGTGCTCGCCGAGGAGACCCCGACGCGACGCCGGTCAGTACGTTGCGGGCCGGCTCACCTCAGCAGCACCCCCGCCGCCTCCACCACCTCCTCCGACGGCAGCGCCACCAGTCCCGGTTCGGCGCTGGACGCCAGCAGGCGGTGGGCGGGCAGGACGCGGACCGTGTAGCCGTAGGGCCCGGTGCGGTCCAGGGACAGCGGGCCCTCGTACACCCACCGTCCCTCCGGGTCGGGGCCCCCGGCCGGCTTCAGCGGGACGGTCGTGGCGTCGGTGATGCGGTCCTCCTCGTCCACCCGGCCGGAGACCGCCTGCACCTCGACGTCGTCGGGCCCGAGGTCGCCGAGCGCGACGCGTACCCGCAGGCCGAGGGTGGTGCCGAGTTCCGCGGTGGCCGTGGCGGCGGTCGTCTCCACGTGGTCGACGGTGACACCGTGCCAGGCCGCGCGCAGCCGGGCCTTCCACTCGGCGATCTCGCGCGCGGCGTCCGGGTCCGTGGTGCGGTGGGCGTGGGCGGCCGGGGCGTACAGCCGCTCGACGTACTCGCGGACCATCCGCCCGGCCAGCACCTTCGGGCCGAGCAGGGTGAGGGTCTGGCGGACCATCTCGATCCACCGGTCGGGCAGGCCCTCCTGGCCGCGCTCGTAGAAGCGGGGGGTCACCCGTTGTTCGAGCAGGTCGTAGAGGGCGGCGGCCTCGATGTCGTCGCGCCGGTCGGCGTCGGTGCCCACGCCGTCGGCGGTGGGGATCGCCCAGCCGAAGTCGGGCTGGAACCACTCGTCCCACCAGCCGTCCAGGACGGAGAGGTTGAGACAGCCGTTGAGCGCGGCCTTCATCCCGCTGGTCCCGCACGCCTCCAGCGGCCGCAGCGGATTGTTGAGCCAGATGTCACAGCCCGGGTAGAGCTTCTGGGCCATCGCCATGCCGTAGTCGGGCAGGAACACCAGCCGGTGCCGCACCCGCGGATCGTCGGAGAAGCGCACCAGCTCCTGCACCAGCCGCTTGCCCCCGTCGTCCGCCGGGTGCGCCTTCCCGGCGACGACGATCTGGATCGGCCGCTCGGGATGCAGCAGCAGGTCCATCAGCCGGTCACGGTCGCGCAGCATCAGCGTCAGCCGCTTGTACGACGGGACGCGCCGCGCGAACCCGATGGTGAGCACGTCGGGGTCGAGCACGCCGTCGATCCAGCCCAGCTCGGCCGTCACCGCCCCGCGCTGCCGCCAGGAGGCGCGCAGCCGCTCGCGCACCTCGGTCACCAGCTGCTCGCGCAGGTTGCGGCGCAGCTCCCAGATGTCCTGGTCGGGGATGTCGGCGACCACGTCCCACCGCTCCGAGCCACCGACCGTCAGGGCGTCCTCGGTGCGCTCGGCGCCGATCTGCCGGGCGCCGAGCCGGAGCACCTCGGGGGCGACCCAGGTCGGGGCGTGCACCCCGTTCGTGACGGAGGTGATCGGCACCTCCTCGGGGTCGAATCCCGGCCACAGGCCCGAGAACATCTCCCGGCTGACCTTGCCGTGCAGCAGGGAGACGCCGTTCGCGCGCTGCGCCAGGCGCAGGCCCATCACGGCCATGTTGAAGAGGTTGGGTTCGCCGCCGGGGTAGGTCTCCATGCCCAGCTGCAGGACGCGTCCGACGTCGATGCGGGGCAGTTCGGCGTCGGGTCCGAAGTGGCGGGCGACCAGTTCCCGGTCGAAGCGGTCGATGCCGGCCGGGACGGGGGTGTGGGTGGTGAAGACGGTCCCGGCCCGCACGGCTTCGAGCGCGGAGTCGAAGTCCAGCCCCTCGGAGCAGAGTTCGGCGATCCGCTCCAGGCCGAGGAAGCCGGCGTGGCCCTCGTTGGTGTGGAACACCTCGGGTTCGGGATGCCCGGTGAGCCGGCAGTACGTCCGTACGGCCCGCACTCCTCCTATGCCGAGCAGCATCTCCTGGAGCAGCCGGTGCTCGCTGCCGCCGCCGTAGAGCCGGTCGGTCACCCCGCGCTCGCCGAGGTCGTTCTCCTCGACGTCGGAGTCCAGCATCAGCAGCGGTACCCGGCCGACCTGGGCCAGCCAGATCCGGGCCCGCAGCTGCTTGCCGCCGGGCAGGGCGAGACAGACGTCGGCCGGGGTGCCGTCGGCCTCCCGCAGCGGGGCGACGGGCAGCTCGTGGGGGTCGAGCACCGGATAGTGCTCCTGCTGCCAGCCGTCCCGGGACAGCGTCTGCCGGAAGTATCCGTGCCGGTACAGCAGGCCGACCCCGACGAGCGGTACGCCGAGGTCGCTGGCCGCCTTGAGATGGTCGCCGGCGAGGATGCCGAGGCCGCCGGAGTACTGGGGCAGGGCGGCCGTGATGCCGAACTCCGGGGAGAAGTAGGCGACGGCGGCCGGGAGTTCGGTGGTCTGGGTCTGGTACCAGCGGTCGCCGGTCACATAGTCGTTCAGGTCGTCGGCGACCGCGGTGAGCCGGCGCAGGAAGCGCCGGTCCTCGGCGAGCTCGGCGAGCCGCGCGGGACGCACGCTGCCGAGCAGCCGTACCGGGTCGCCACCTGAGGCGGCCCAGCGTTCCGGATCGACGGACTGGAACAGGTCACGTGTCTCCGCGTGCCAGGACCAGCGCAGATTCCGCGCCAGATCACTCAGCGGCCGGAGAGGGTCGGGGAGAACGGGACGGACGGTGAATCGACGGATCGCCTTCACTTGCCACCTCGACGCGTTCGCTGGAGGACGCACGACACTGTGCGCAGCGTTCTTCAAACGGTACCGGCGTTTGGGCCGCTCCCGCTGGTCGCCCCGCCCCGGGCCCCGCCGCCGGCCCGAAGAACCCGCCGTGGGACGCCGGACGGGCCGCCGACATGGGGCCCGATATGGCCGGTTCGCACCCGCAGGCGTTCTTGTGGCGCCTCGCGCCGCACGAGAGGCTGCCAGTGGCGTCCCGGCCCGGGGAACCGCCCAGCGTCTGAGCTGCGGCTGCCGGACGCCGACCGAGGAGGGGGTACACAGCCATGGCACGGACGCGAAGGCGGCGTCTGCGCGTGGCGGGGGGTCTGACCGCGGTGACCTGCGCCGCGGCTCTTTCGGCCATCACCCTGCCCGCGCACGCCGCACCCCTGGGGCCGATAGCCGGCACCGGACAGCCCGGCTCCGTCGGCGGAAGTTACCTGGTGACACTCAAGGGGGGAACGAAGGCCCCGTCGGCGGCCGGAAGGGCCCTCGCCGAGAAGTACGGGGCGAGAATCAGCCATACCTACGGCACGGTGCTGAACGGCTACGCGATCCGGGCCGACGAGAGACGGGCCCGGCTGCTCGCGGCGGACCCGCGGGTCGCCTCGGTCGTCCAGGACAGCCGGGTGAGCCTGGAGGGGGTGCAGAAGAACCCGCCGTCCTGGGGCCTGGACCGGCTCGACCAGGCCCGTCTGCCGCTGGACGGGACGTACACCTCGCCGGACTCGGGGGGCTCCGGGGTGACCGTCTACGTCATCGACACCGGTGTCCGGACCAGCCACCAGGACTTCGGCGGGCGGGCGAGTGACGGCTGGGACTTCGTGGGCGGTGACCGCGTCGCGGGCGATGGCAACGGGCACGGCACCCATGTCGCCGCCACCGTCGCCGGCACCCGGTACGGGGTCGCCAAGAAGGCCCGGGTGGTCTCCGTGCGGGTCCTCGACAACGCGGGCGCGGGCACCACGGCCCGGGTCATCGCGGGCATCGACTGGGTGACGGAACACGCCAGAAAACCGGCGGTCGCCAACCTCAGCCTGGGCGGCGCCCGCAACGTCCAGCTGGACGCCGCCGTCCGCGCCTCGATCAGGTCCGGAGTGACGTACACGGTGGCGGCGGGCAACGACGGGCGGCCGGCCGGCCTCTACTCCCCCGCGGGCGTCAAGGAGGCGATCACGGTCGGTGCCACCGGCCCCGGGGACGCGAAACCGGCCTTCTCCAATTTCGGTCCCGCGCTCGATCTTTTCGCCCCGGGCGTGTCGATCACCTCGGCGTCACACAGCGGCAACACCGGACGGGCAACATATTCCGGTACGTCGATGGCGGCGCCGCACGCGGCCGGCGCGGCGGCGCTCCATCTCGCGGGCCACCGCGCGGACACCCCCGCGCAGGTCGGCAAGGCACTGGTCTCCCAGGCGGTATCCGGCAAGGTGTCCGGCCGGGGTCTCGGTTCGCCGGACAAATTACTGCACGTGACGCGCTGACGCGGGGCACGTCCGGTACCGGCCCCGTTCGGCCAGAACGGGGCCAATCTTGTGTGTAGATGTACGCGTGAGTAGTTAACAAAGTGCCGGATTGCCCACCCGAATAGGGTGGGAAGGCTCCTCCGGTACACCCCGCAGGTACCACACCGGCACGCCTCAGGGATGCCCCGCAGGACCCACCTCCCCACAGTCATCCGCCCATCAACGTTGACGCGGACAGGAGCGGTCATGCCCGCCACGCACCACTCGTCAGCACCCCCGACATCGAGCACCGAGGCGTACCCCGTACGCCCGGTCGACAGCGGCCCGCCGGTTCCGGAGCCACCCTCCGCGGGCGACGGCACGGCCGTCGGGCGCATACCCGTCCTCGACGTCCGCCCGGTCATCCAGCACGGCCGCAGGCCCGCCAAGGCGGTGACCGGAGAGTCGTTCGAGATCTCGGCCACCGTGTTCCGCGAGGGCCACGACGCGGTCGCCGCGAACGTCGTACTCAAAGACCCCGAGGGCCGCCCAGGCCCCTGGACGCCCATGCGGGAGCTGGCTCCCGGGTCCGACCGCTGGGGCGCCACCGTCACCGCCGGGGAGCCCGGCCGGTGGACGTACGCCGTGGAGGCCTGGGGCGATCCCATCTCCACCTGGCGCCACCACGCGCAGATCAAGATCCCCGCGGGGATGGACACCGACCTGGTCCTGGAGGACGGCGCGCGTCTGCACGCGCGCGCGGCCGACGGGGTACCCGAGAACGCGCGCGAGGTCCTCCTCGCCGCCGTCGAGGCCCTGCGGGACGAGAGCCGCCCCGCCGCGGCCCGGCTGGCGGCGGCGTTGACGCCGGAGGTGGACGCGGTGCTGTCCCTGCATCCGCT
>JODI01000071.1 GCA_000720805.1 Streptomyces violaceoruber | reverse complement strand
CCGGTGCAGATGTCGCAATCCACACCGAGCCAGAAGGCCCTCACCCATATCAAGATCACACGTCAGTGATCGCTGTCACCAACCTCCGTGGACAGAACACCTAGAGCACGCCTTCAAGGGTCAGCAGCGTCGTCTTGCGCTCCAGTCCGCCCGCGTATCCCGTGAGGGAGCCGTCGGAGCCGATCACCCGGTGGCAGGGGCGCAGGATCAGCAGCGGGTTGGCGCCGATGGCCCCGCCGACGGCCCGTACGGCGGCCCGGGGCGCGCCGATCCGCGCGGCGATCTCGCCGTACGTCGTGGTGGCCCCGTAGGGCAGGGTGTCGAGGGCGGTCCAGACCCGCTCGCGGAACTCACTGCCGGGGGTGCTCAACTCCAGCCGGAATTCCTTCAGTTCCCCGGCGAAGTAGGCGGCGAGCTGTTCCTCGGCGGCCCGGAAGAGGTCCGGGGTGTGCCGCCAACCGTCCTGTACGGTACGGCCGTTCCGCTGGCCCGGCACGGACAGCGAGGACAGCGCCCCGGTCGGGTCGGCGGTCAGCAGGAGCGGCCCGAGCGGGCTGTCCAGGGTGGTGTAGTGGGTCTCGGTGACGGTCATGAGTATTCCAAGTCCCCTGCTGTGCGCAGGTGTCGCAGGGCGTAGGAGCGCCAGGGGCGCCAGCTGTCGGGGACGTCGGGCCCGGGGGGCGCGACGTCGGGGTCGCCGAGTGCGCGGATGCGGACGGCGGCGATCGTACGGGGATCCAGTCCGGGCACGGCGAGCAGTTCAGCCTGTGCGTCGTCCCGGTCGGCGCCCGGGTCCAGTCGTACGGCGCCGTCGGCGAGGGCGGCGGTGAGCGCGCCCAGCGGGCCGTCCGGCTCCGCTCCGGCGAGGACGGCGGGCTCGGGGAAGAGATGGGTGAGGCTGCCGCAGGGCGCGTCCAGCGCCTTGCCGTACCGCCTCACCAGCCGTTCCGCCGCGGCCCGCCCCACCAGGGCCCGCACCGCGTACTCCTCCGGATCGGCGGCTCCCGGCGATCGCAGGCCCGGTCGGGCGGCGACCAGTGGAGCGAGCCGGGCGTCGGCGCCGAGCCGTTCGTCGACGGCGTACGGATCGGCGTCGAGGTCGAACAGCCGCCGCAGTCGTTGGACGGCGGTGGTCAGGTCGCGCGGGTCGGTGAGGTTCAGCCGGGCCTCCAGCCAGCCGCCCGGATGAGCGCCGGACGCGGACCGTGCGACCCCGGCCCGCTCGTCGACGGCGACGATGCCGGTGCCGTGCGGAAGCCGCAGGGTACGGCGGTACGTGCGTCGCCCGCGCACCCCGCTCACCTCCTCGACGCCGGCCACGGCCTCGGCCTCCAGCAGGTCGAACACGGCTCCGGCCTGGTAGGGCCCCCGGTGGGCGAGCCGCAGCGGGATCCCGGCGGTCGGCGTGGCCGTACGCCGGCCGGCCCGGCCACCGCGCGGGGCGGCGGCCCGCAGCTCGCTCGGGGTGGCGGCGTACACCTCCCGCATGGTGTCGTTGAACTGCCGCACGCTGGCGAACCCCGACGCGAACGCGATCTCGGTGATCGGCAGGTCGGTGGTCTGCACCAGTACGCGTGCGGTGTGCGCCCGCTGGGCCCGGGCGAGGGCGACCGGTCCGGCGCCGAGTTCGGCGGTGAGCTGCCGCTGCACCTGACGCGCGCTGTACCCGAGCCGCGCGGCGAGCCCGGCGACGCCCTCCCGGTCGACGACTCCGTCGCCGATCAGGCGCATCGCCCGGCCCACCACGTCCGCCCGGACGTTCCAGTCGGCGGAGCCGGGCACGGCGTCCGGCCGGCACCGCCGGCAGGCCCGGAACCCCGAGCCCTGCGCGGCGGCGGCCGTCGCGAAGAACCGGACGTTGTGCCGCTTCGGCGTCACCGCCGGGCAGCTGGGCCGGCAGTAGATCCCGGTCGTCGCGACGGCGAAGAAGAACTCCCCGTCGAACCGCCCGTCCCGGCTCCGCACCGCTTCGTACCTGGTGTCTTCCTCCATCACGTCATCAAGTGTCGGCCGTGCGGACGGGCGGGGCCAGCGGAAATCGGACGTGGAGCTGCGCTCGGGCTCCTACGCCCAGCGCCCGCGCTTCGCCTCCATCGCCGCCTTCCCTTCCGCCCCCTTCCGCTTCCAGTCCCGGCGGATCTCCGCCCGGAGCCGGGCGTCGCTCTTGGCCACGATCCGCTGGTTCTCCCGGATGAGCTTGCGGTAGCTCTCCAGTCGCCGGTGGGGCAGTTCCCCGGAGTCGATGGCGGCGAGCACCGCGCACCCCGGCTCGCGCTCGTGCGCGCAGTCGTGGAACCGGCACCGCCGGCCCAGCTCCTCGATCTCGGCGAAGACCTGTCCGACGCCGCTCTCGGCGTCCCACAGCCCCACTCCCCGCAGCCCCGGCGTGTCGATCAGGACACCGCCGCCGGGCATCACGAGGAGGTTGCGGGTGGTGGTCGTGTGCCGGCCCTTGCCGTCCGCGTCCCGGGTGGCCTGGACGTCCATGACCTCCTCGCCGAGCAGGGCGTTGGCGAGGGTCGACTTGCCCGCGCCGGACTGGCCGAGCAGCACCGAGGTGCCACCGCCGACGACGGCGCCGAGGACGTCGAGCCCGTCCCCGCCCACGGCGCTGACCGGGAGCACGGCCACGCCGGGCGCGGTGGTCTCCACGTCCTGGACGAGGTGCGCGAGGGTCGCCGCCTCCGGCACCAGGTCGGTCTTGGTCAGCACGACCACGGGCTGCGCCCCGGACTCCCAGGCCAGCGCGAGGAAGCGTTCGACGCGGCCGAGGTCGAGGTCGAGGGCCAGCGACACGGCGACGATCGCGTGGTCGACGTTGGCCGCGAGGATCTGTCCCTCGGACCGTTTGGAGGAGGTGGAGCGCACGAAGGCGGTACGGCGCGGCAGCAGCGTCCGTACGTACCGCGGGTCGCCGCCTTCGGGGTCGACGGCGCCCCAGTCCCCCGTGCACACGACCTTCATCGGGTCACGGGGAACGACGAACTCGGTGTCGGCGCGGACGATGCCGGCCGGGGTGACGACGTCGCACTGGCCCCGGTCGACACGGACGACACGGCCGGGCAGGAGGCCCTGCTCGGCATGGGGAGCGAACTCCGCTTCCCATCCCTCGTCCCAGCCGTAGGGGGCCAGAGGGTGCGCCGAAGCGGAAGAAGCCGAAAGAGAAGAGAGATTCAAGGGGTGACCCTTCACAGGGCGGCCCCGGCCGCGCGCACTCGCAGGCGCGAAGGAGACAGGAGAGATCAGCCGGAGACCACGGAGGTGGAGTGGATGAACTTCTGGTTGCGGGCAGCGCCCATCACAGAGACAGCCATCGGTCACACCTCCCGTTTCTCGCTTGGCCGGCAGCAGCGGCCAACAGCCGCTGTGGGAACGGATCTCACCCTAGAGGTGCCCGTCTGGGGGCGCCACCGATTTTCTGGAACGGTCAAGAACCATGCCGGTCGAGGAGCCGCACCGGGTTCCGCCTGCGACCGGGACCGGGTCGCCGCACCGGAACCGCTGCCGCTGCCCGGCGTCGGCGCGCGGCCACCACGGAGCGCCTGTTCCCGCTCGGCCGGCCGGCAGCCGGCCGCCCGCGCTTGTCGGGGGTGACGTCGTCGGGTGTTTCCTCAATTCCGCGTTCCGTTCACCGCGGAGTGCCGTCCGGGCCGCCGACGGCGTTCAGTCACTGCAATTGCACTGCTTCAAAGCCCTTTTGCCCGCTGTCCCGTTCAATGCATTCGAATCGCGGGAGACAAGCGCATCACCTTGAACTCCGAGCCGTACTTTCCCGGCTCGTCGCGCCGGTCTTCACGCGGCATCGCATCGGCGGCAGGTCCAGGATCCGAAGAAGGTGCACGGGCACCGTCGGACGTGTTCCCACCTCCCAGTCGGTGCTGCGGACGCTTACGCGACCTCGCCGGACCGTGGCGATCCGCGGCCTGAGCATCAGAAGTCCCAGTCCAGTTCATCCTCGTCGACTGCGACAGGCAGGTAACCGTCCACCGCCTCGCCGGTCTCCAGAGCCGTGGCCGTCGCCTCGAGGAGAGCCGGGAGCGACGCCCACATGGGGTGGTGCGAGAAGGAGCATCCTGTTTCGTGATCGGCGTTGCCGATCCTTCCGCGGCGACGGTAGAGGCGCTGGTCGATGATGAGGTAATCCCCTGCACCGTTGAAGGCGAAGGGGATCCACTGCCCATGCCACCACGGCCCGTACTCCCCGTCCGGGTCGCCTTCCTCTCCTCCCGCCAGCTCATCTCCGTAGATCTTCATGCGTGTCTGCCAGGCCCTGGTGATGCTCTGCACGTCAAGCAAAGACCAGAACGGCGGCAGCAAGTCGTAGTGGCCCATACCGTTGTGCCACAGCAAGGACTGCACCAAGGGCTCGGGGAACGGCTGGCCGATGGCCTCTTCGGCCACGGCAATTGCCGAGCGCTCCGTCGGGGGGCCAAGAGCAGCAAACGTACGAGGCGTGTGCTGGGCGAGCCAAGCCTCTATCCGGGTCCACGACTCGGATATCGACGAAGTCATCCTGGGATGATGCCAGTTCGACGCACCGCTGGACGAGAGGATTCGAGACGGGTTCTGAACTCTTCGTGACCTACCTGGCCGGCGGGGTGGTGCGGGTCCTGGCGAGGCGGGGTACGCCGGTCCGGGGCGTAGACGGGAGCGGGCCGACCGCCTTGACCATGCGCAGGGCGGGGGCGGTCTCCAGGCTGCGGATCGCTTCCACGGCCCCCACCTTCTCGATGAGATAGCGGTGCAGCGCTGCCGGGTCGGGGCACAGGGCCTCAGCGACCAGGTTGCTGGGGCCGGTGACGGCGGCCACGTAAGCGAGTTCGTCGTGCCCGGCCAGGATCCGGGCGACGTGGTCAAGGTGGGCGGGGGCGACGGCCATCCACAGCATTGCCTGTGTTGTGACGCCCAGCAGGGTGTTGTCGAGCTCCACGTCGAAGAAGAGTGCGCCGCTGGCCCGCAGATCGGCCAGCCGGCGCGCGATGGTGGCAGCCGACCAGCCGGTGGCCGCAGCAAGGTCGGTGAGGCTGGCACGGCCGTCGCGCTCGAGGGCGGCGAGCAGGACGCCGTCGGCCGGGGTGAGGGCCTGCTGTGAGGGACGAGCCGACGCGGTGACGGGCACGAGGCGGCCGCGCTGCTCGGCACTGAGGCTCTGTGCACGTCCGGGCCAGGCGGTGGGTCCGCCGAGGTAAGTGTGCAGCACGCAGTGTGCGGAGACGGCGGTGATGCCAGCCGTGCGCGGGATGTCGTGCAACAGCAGCGCGTGCCCAGCCTGGCCGTCGGCAGTAGGCGTGTGCACGATCGCGACGATCTCGGTGCCGCCCGAGGCCAGCATGACCCAGGAAGTGTCGGCGCGGCGAGCGAGCGCGGCCGCGAGGCCCTGGGCGGCGCGCGGGCCGGCGGTGAGCCGCAGCAGCCACTGTGTGCGCCCGGCCCGGTGAGGATCGGCCAGGCCCACTACCCGCAGCGACGCCTCGGCGCACAGCCGCCGGTAGCGGCGGGAGACAGTCTGCGTCGAGACGCCGAGGACTTCGGCGATCGTGCTGAACGGCGCCCGGCCGTCGATGTGCAGGGCGTGGATGAGGCCGCGATCAATGTCGTCCAGCATGTGAGAATCATGCAGTGAAGACGGAAACGTGGAAAATCTGATCGCTTTATCGGCAAGAGTGGAAGCGCGATCACGCCTCGGCGCACCGTCGACCCATGCGATACGACTCCACCACACCCCATTCGCACCGCTGGGCCGCGCTGGCGGTGCTCCTGCTTGCCGAAGCGATGAACCTCCTCGACGCCACCATCATGACTGTCGCCGCGCCGGTGATCCGCGCCGACCTCGGCGGCTCGGACGCGGCCATTCAATGGTTCAGCGCCGCCTACACACTGCCCTTCGCCGTCTTCCTGATCACCGGCGGGCGCCTGGGCGACATCGTCGGCCGCCGACGGATCTTCCGCGCTGGCATGGCTGCCTTCACCCTCGCCTCGCTGGCATGCGCACTCGCCCCGTCCACCACGGCATTGATCGCGGTTCGGGCCGTGCAAGGGGCCGCCGCAGCGCTCATCATCCCCCAGACCATCGGCATGATCCGTGCACTGTTCGACGGCCGCGAGCTGGCCCGTGCCATGGGCTGCATCGGCCCCGTCATGGGTCTGGCCGCCGTCACCGGTCCCGCGCTCGGCGGCGTGCTCACCCACGCCGATCTCTTCGGCTCCACGTGGCGCGCAGTGTTCCTCGTCAACGTCCCCCTCGGCGCTGTGGTCCTGCTGGCCAGCCGCCTGCTGCGGGAGGACCGCGCCGGCAGGCGGCCGCGTCTGGACCTCACCGGTACGGCGCTGGCGGTGCTCGGCACAGGTCTGGTCATCTACCCCCTGATTCAGGGCGGCGCGGTGGGGTGGCCCGGTTGGTGCTGGGCGCTTTTGACCGTCGGCGGCGCACTGCTGGCCGGCTTCGCTCTCCACCAGCGCCGGCGCGGGCGATACGGCCGCAGCCCGCTGGTCGAGCCGAGCCTGTTCCGCGAGCGCGGCTTCCCCGCCGCCCTGATCGCGTCCGTACTCTTCTTCGCCGCGCTCAACGGACTCATGCTGGTGATCGTGGTGCAGCTGCAAGTCGGCCTGCACAGCGACGTGCTGACGGCGGGCTTCACCCTGCTGCCATGGTCGGTCGCTATGGCACTGTCGTCCTGGGTCGCCGGCACCTGGCTCGTACCTAGATATGGGGCCCGCGTCATGATGGCCGGCCTGCTGGCCCTGCTCATCGGCACCGCGGCTGCAGCCGTGGTGTATGGCACCGGTCGGCCCGACTCCTACCCCTGGCCGCTGCTCCCGGCACTGGTGGTGGCCGGACTCGGCCAGGGCCTGTACGCCGTGCCGTTCTTCACCACTGCCCTACGCCACGTCCGCCCGCACGAGACCGGGTCAGCAGCCGGCCTGCTCAACGCCGTCCAGCAACTCGGAAGCACTGTCGGTGTCGCTCTGCTCGGCAGCGTCTTCTTTCACACCGCCACCAGGCCCGGCGCTCTCGCGCAGGAGAGCGCCGCGCTGGCCGGCGCCCGGAACGCCTTTTGCGTCGCGGCCGTGCTGATCCTCGCCACGGCTGCCGCCACCGCCTTCATGCGTCCGCGACAACAGCGGAGCTCCGCACCCACCGGTCCTACCCCAGGACATGAGCCGACGGCGCAGCACAGTCCTCACGGGTGAACAGGCGCGCGGAGCTTGGCCCATCGGAGCCCGGCAGTGCGGCATCGCGCCGGGCCCTCTCCCTTTTCGATCCTCCGATGCCTTCTCAGCCCCGGCACAGCCGATCACCGTGGGATCGCGTACCGCTCGCCGCATGCCAGACCCCATTCGCCGCCACGAGTCGGCCTTCCTCCGGGACCAGGACCAGCGCCCTACCGTCCGCCGCGTCCCAGGACTCCACCAGTACCTCCACCTCTGCCCCCACCGCCACAAACCGGTCAACTTCAGCAGCAGAGCCCAGTTGTTTCGCCCTCCTGCCGCCTCCGGAGTCCACCCTTCCCACTGCCGGTCTTCCACGGATCAGGACATCCCGACCAGCCGGCCCGGTGCCCCCTGCGGGGCACCGCTTGCGCACGACCCACTGCACCATCACCGGCCCGGCCCCGCCCTGCTCGCGCTCCAGCACAAGATCCTTCGACTACTCCGGCCGGGCGGGCCGAAACGGCCGGCCCAGCAGTACTTCACCGAGCTCATCCTGCTCGCGGGACTGGTCATGATCTGCTGGCCGCGCGTCCAGGCGGTCGGCACCACCCGCCAACTCGCCGCAGCCGTCGGCCGGCATCTCGCCGTCCACGAAGGAACCGACTCCCGTCCCTACCGCTCCACTGGGGCACCCGTCGACGCGTTCGCCTGCGCCGGCCTCCTTCAGGTCACCGATCGCATCCTGGCCGCCGGCGACCTGCGCGAGGCGCTCTCCGCGCTCGCGCCCGAGGAGAACCGGACCGGCAGCGGGATTCCGCCCACACGGCACCTGATCTGGGACAAGAACTTCAAGAGGCACCGCAGCGCATGCTCCGAACGCTTCCAGCTCGCCGCCGACACGGTCGTTCCCACCTTCCGACGCACCGGCAAAGGCGGACTCCGCCTCCCCTCCACCGGCGTCGGCCTGCGACCCGAACACATCCCCGCGTTCCTGCCCCAAGCGCTCGCCGAACATCACCTCAACTTCCTCTCGGCCATCGCGCCCAAGATGCGCCGACGCAGCGCCGCGGCCTTCCTCGTCCGGCGTGCACGCGGCGGCAGTCTCGACGAAGCCGCCCAGTTCCTCGGGATCAACCCCCAGGGCAAGAGGAACGGCTACACACAGCTGCTGAACCGCCATCTCCGCACTCGCGGCACGGCGCGCGACTTCGAGCAGGCCCTCACGCCATCACCGCCGAACTCCTCGCCGGCCCTGTCATCGATTACCAGCACCGACGCGAAGCCCTCGCCACTTGGACCCTGGAACCCGAGAACTGGCAGCACATCCTCGCTGAACTCCCGGTCCTCACAAGCCATCGAAAACCCATCAGCGACGACCGCAGACGCCTGGCCGTCAGCTCCTACATCTGGACCCGCGCCACCGAAGGCGAGCCCGACTTCGCCCCCTGCCCACCGCACATCGCACCCGATCCAGTGCTACACGGTGTCTGGACGCGGGAGCGGCACAACGTCATCCACTGGCTCCGCAAAGCCGACCACCAGCCCTACTACGGCGCCCTCAAGCTGCTGCTCGAAGACCACGCCGAGCACCTGGCCAAGGAGATCGACAGACGCTGAGCCTGAGCGTGATGGGCAAGGTCAGGACCGCGCGGTCCGGAACGACAAATACCGACTGAAGGCTTCGCGGCTGTCGGGGGTGAAGCGCCACTCCAGCAGGGCCGACCGCAGCTCCGGCTCGGTCAGCCAGTCGTGCCAGGCGACCTCATCGGGATCGGGGACCACGGCGTCCGGCACCACGGCTTCGTGCACGCCGAGCCAGTGAGGGCTCAAGCCGCTGCGGTTGATGAACGTGAACAGCAGGCGCGGCAGCGCACGAATGCCCAGCTCTTCGGCCAGCTCCCTCGCGGCGGCCTGTTCATAGGACTCGCCGACATTTGCGGCGCCACCGACCTCGACCTCATAGAGCCCGGGGAAGCGCGATACCTGCTCCGACCGTCGGTGGACGAGGATCCGTCCACGCTCATTACGACACACCGTCACGGCGACTCGGTGCAGCCAACCCTCCTGGATGGCCTGCCGGCGGCTGACCACCATCCCCAGCACACGATCTTGATCGTCGACACGCTCCACCAGTTCATCCACGACGCACACCCTGGCAGAGCCCACTGACGTTGACGCTTCTCTGAGCCCGCGGGGGCCGACCCAGGAGAACCAGAACTGGGAGGCCGGACACGGATGACCACAGTTGTCGACCTGTCGCGCTCAGGCTCAACCGCCCACAACACCGTCGGTGACAACCAGCCTGCCTATGGACTGTGGCTCGGTCCCGCCGCCCCGCGCCGTTCAGGTGCGGCGGTGTCCGCATCATCGGCGCCGGGTCGGCCGGTGCGGCCTTGGAAAGCACCCAGCACCTACGGGCTCCCATCCCCCAAGTTAATATCCAATTGGATACTAACCTGGCGACGGCGCCGGGTGATGCTTTGCACCGCCGTGGCGTGATCACCTGACGAAAGAGGTGTCGTGAGCCGCACAGAGCCGACCGGTGAGCAGCCGCGCAGGCGCCGGCGGGATCCCGAGGGACACCGGGCAGCCATCATCGAGGCGGCCCGCCACGCCTTCGCCGAGCGCGGATACGCCTGTACGACCCTCCGCGAAATCGCACGCCGGGCCGGCGTCACCCATGGTCTGATCACACGTCACTTCTCGTCCAAGGAAAGGCTGTTCCTCGCCGCCGTGCCGGGCAATCGCGACCTGGAACGCGTCCCGGCCGGTGCCCCGGAGACGCTGCCCGACCGAATCGCCCACGCCTTCGTACGGCGGCTGGAGACCGACGCCGGCAGCGACCACCTCATCACCCTGCTGCGCAGCGCGGCATCCGACGACTGCGCCGCCGCTCATCTCCTGGTCGCGATGCAGGAGCACAGCTCCGCCGTCTACCGGTCCGTCCTGTCACCCGGTGCGTCCGCCGCGCCCGACGGCGACCTGGAGACGCGCGTGGCGCTCGTGGGGGCGCAGATGATCGGGGTGGCGTTCATCCGGTACGTCACCCGGACCGAACCCCTTGCCTCGATGACGCCCGACCAGCTCACCGAACAGCTCACCCGGACACTGCGGCACATCCTCCTCAGCTGACCCCTCGTCGCACCGCCGATGGCGGCCGTGCCTCGTCGGTCGATACGGTCCGACTTCCACGACTTGAGTCGGATCGTGGACAGGGTCGTAGAAAAGCAAAAGGAGAATGATGACAGGTCGACAGAATCCGTCCTCTCCGGACGGATCGTCGCAGAGTTCCTCGGCTGCCACGAGCGAGCCGTCCGTCCGAGGGGCGGTCGGGCCGCGGTCCGTGGAAGCGGACCCCGGCCCGACGTCCACGTCGGCCACGCCCCAGCCCGCCAAGGCGGCTCGGGGTGAGGGCGAGGCGACGGCACGGCCGCGACCGGACACCTCGGCGGGTGGAGCCGCGTCCGCGCCGTCCGGCACCACCGGTGGTTCGACCGAAGAGGAGAAGGAGGCAGGTGCGGCGGCTTCGCGGCAGCGGTCGTCGCAGCCGGAAGCCGAGTCCGCGAGCGCGCGGCCCCAGGCGGCGTCGGCCGGCGCCGTGGCAGCCCCGGTCGCCCGGGCAGCGGCCGTGGCGGGCGTGCCCTTAGTCGGCGGAACAGCGCGCGGGAAGGGCGAACTGTCCTCCGGGAACCCGAAGAAGCCGCTGCTCGCCGCAGCGGGCATCGCGGGCGTGGTTCTCCTCGCGGTGCCGCTGCTGATCTGGGCCACGAACGACTCCGAGCGGGAGAAGGACACCGTGTCGGTGTCCGCGGAGTCCGACACCGTCCTGGGCGGCGCGTCCGCGGACGCGCCGCGCGGCGACTACGTCCCGGCCAGACCCACACCGCCGTCGACGAGCGCGAAGCCCTCCGCCAAGGCGAAGCCCAAGGCGAAGAAGCCGAGTTCGGTTCCCGAGCGGCCGAGTTCGGTTCCCGTGCCGCCACCGGCTCCGCCACAGAAGAAGTCCCCCAGCGGCACCGGGCAGACGAAGCAGCAGGCGCCCAAGCCCACGCCGAACACCGCGGCGCTCGCCGTCCAGCGGCTGGCCGCGGCGAGCCCGGGCCGGCACATCTGCTACCGGGCCTATGTGACGGGCATCGGCTGGCAGGCTCCGGTGTGCGACGGCGCCACGGCGGGCACGGAGGGACAGAACCGGCCCATCAAGGCCCTCAATGTCGCCGTGTCGGGCACGAAGGGCACGTCCGCCAACGAGTTCATCCAGGAAGCCGGCTGGACGACCGCGTGGACGGGTGCGGTCGACGGCGTCGACCTCTCCATCGGAAGCGCCCGGAAGGACGCGCCGAACATGTCGGGCTTCGCCATCGCCGTGAACGACGGCGTCGTCTGCCAGAACGCGTGGGTTCGCGACGGAGGATGGCTGGGCATGGGGTGCGACACCCCCGGCAAGTACATATTCGGCGGCAGCCTGGACAAGGACCGCTGGCTCGAAGCCGTCAGGTTCACCGTGTGACACGGCCCGGTGAAGCCCGGCGAGGCCTGGTGGAGCCCTGCGAAGCCCGGTGAAAGCCCCACGAGGTCCGGTCGAACCTCGCCGACACAACGCCCGCCGGTTCGGTCTTCCCGGCGGGCGTTCCGTTCACGGCTTCACGGCCCGGGCGTGGCGGCCTGCCGGGTCACCACGACTCACTTCGCGCAGCTCTGCCCGTTCAGCCTGAAGTCGTACGCCGGGGAGTTCTTGCCCTGCCAGGACGCGAGGAAGCCGAAGTCGAGGGAGCCGTCCGCGGGGACCTTCCTGTTGTAGTCGGCGGCGGTGGCGGTGACCTGGGAGCCGTCCTGGACGAAGCCGGCGTCCCACATCTGGCCGACGCGCTGGCCGTCGCGGAAGGACCAGGCGACCCGCCAGGAGTCGAGGGCCTGTTCGGTGGTGACGGTGACGGTGGCCTGGAAGCCGTCGGGCCACTGGTTGACCAGGTCGTACGTGACGCGGCAGGTCGGGGCCGGCGACTCCTTCTCCTCGGAGCCGCCGCCCGGGGCGGTGGAGGAGGCCGTGCCCTGGGGTGTGGTGCGGGGATTCCTGCCTTCCGGCGCCTCGGACTTGGCCGTCGGGGCGGTGTCGGACGGCTTCGGGGAGCTGGTGGAGCGGGCGATGGTGGACGACGGGAGGGAGACGCCGGGACCGGCCACCGGCTGACGGTCGGCGTCACCGGGCGGCGCGGCGCCGTTGTCGGTGCCGCCCGGCATCATCGACACGGCCAGCGCCAGCAGGGACACCAGGACGGCCGCGACGAGGAGGCCGTTGCGCACGGCGCGTGCCTTGTGGGCGCCGGGGTTCGGGGGTGTGTCGCTGTCGGCCGGGCCGGGGCGCCCGGCACCCAGGCGCACCTCGGCGGCCCGGCGGCGGCGCTCCAGGTAGGCGAGGCCGCCCCAGCCGATCACCCCGCCGGCCAGCGCCCCGGGCAGTCCGCCGCCGTGCAGCCGCAGACAGGCGGCGGCCTCCGCGCACCCCACGCACCGGGCGAGGTGCCGGGAGAGGTCCTTCGGGGTGTCGGCGGCGGGTGAGCGGGTGACCGCGTCGAGCAGCCGGGCGTAGCTGCGGCACTGCGCGTCCATCGGTGTGTCGAGGTGGGCGCGGTGACAGCGGTCCCGGAACAGGTTCCGCACCTGGGCGAGTTCGTCCCCGACGACGGCCGGATCGAGACCGAGCCGGCGGGCCACGACGGACAGCGGCAGCGCCTCCACCTCCGCGAGCCAGAGCAGGGCCGCGTCCGGTTCCTGCAGGTCACGCAGACCGCGCAGCGCGAGCGGGCGGCTGAGCGGGGGGCCGGTATAGCGGGCGGCCTTGTCGGAGTTGAGCCACAGCCGCAGTTCGGGGTCGAGCTTGTGGCCGTCGCCCTGGGCCTCCCAGGCCGCCGCCGTGTTGCGTACGGCGGTCAGCAGCAGGGGGATCCTGGGCAGGCGGGCCGGGCGGCGGCCGGCGCCGCGGGCGGTGGCGGACTCCGCCTCGCGGGCTTCGCGCATGCCGAGGGAGAATGCCTCCGTGGCCAGCTGGGTGGCCGTGGTGGAGCCGGACGTGCACAGGTCGGCGTAGGAGAGCACGGCGTCCCAGCACTCGGAGAGCAGCGCTGCCTCGGCGGCGTCCTGGGGAGTCGGCAGGTCGGGCATGGGTCTCCTGCAGTCACAAGTGAGGTCAACTCGCCACAGTGGCAAAGAAGTTGGGGGGAACCTCACGGCAGGAGGCGAGCTTTTCACGCCTCCTGCACAACTGACAAGCGACCTGTTCAGATGTCATGACAGACAGTACGCCCGACCACCGGTCCGCCCACAACCACGCCCTGTTCCCGGGCTGTAGTACGGAGCGGACCGCCGATCGACTCATCGGCGTCGGCACTTATCTATACCGTCGCCGATTCCTCCGCGGGAAGACTGTCCATGAACGAACTGACGGAGAAGACCGCGCGCCCCGGTCCGGGCGGGCCGTAGCCCGGGGGCGAGGACAGGCCGAAGTCGTCCATGGTGGCGCGGTAGGCCTCCAGCAGCCGGATGTGGTACTCCAGCGGCGCGCCCTGCGGGTTGGCCTTGCCGAGCGGGGTGGTCGGCTCGGGGCACCAGGTGGTGAAGCGGGGCGTGATGCCGTGCGACATGAAGAAGCGCAGGCCCTCGGTGGTGGACGCGATGGCCTCGTCGACGGTGGTGAAGCCGAAGGGCTCGGCCATCTCCACGCCCGCCACGAAGTTGGGGATGACGTTGCGGGCGCCGAAGACGTCCGCGGAGTCGAGGATCCGCTTGTGCCACTCGTCGCGGCCGACGTAGCGCTCCTTGCCCGGGCAGTACAGCTCGAACAGCCGGCGGTCCCACACCTCGAAGTTGGGGTGGTAGATCTGCACGCCGTAGTCCTTGAACCGCCGCACGTCGTCCTTGGGCAGCGCCTGGGCGACGACCTTGCCGATCCAGCGGCCCGGGAAGCGCTCCTCGATGGCCTTGGCGTAGTGGCCGTAGAAGTCGGCCTCGTCGCGCCCGGCGACCGTCTTGGTGATCGCGCCACCGGTCAGCGTGTAGGCGGTGGACGCCTTCGCGGTGTCGTACCGGTCGATGATCTCCAGGGCCTCGAGGACCTCCTCGACGTCCTTCACGCCCGTGTACGGACGGCCCGCCGCCTTGTGCTGGCGCCAGTTGTGGTTGATGTCGCAGTACTGGCACTCCTCCTTGGCGCCGAAGTACTGGCAGACGCGGAAGACGGTGAGGTAGATCAGGTAGCCCCACTGGATGGTCGGGGCGACCTCCATGACCGACTTCCCGTTGGCGAGGGTGTGCCGGTAGTACTCCGGCATGGGCGGCACACCGACGTCGGAGATCCGCCGGCCGTCGAGGTAGAGACCGAGGACGCCGTCCTCGCCGGCGGCGACCCGGTACGGCGAGGACGGGTTCACGCGCACGGAGACGACGGTCCGCCTCAGGTCGTACGGCCCGCCGGTCAGGATGATCTCCTCCGGCGGGCGCCGCAGCGCGGCCTCGCCGAGCTCGGGCAGGGTGCCGTGGTCGAAGGAGAAGATGAAGTACGACTTCGGCTTCACCTCGCCGCCCTCGTTGTCGCTGAGCGCCGAGGGATCGAAGGCCACTCCGCCCCGGAGCAGATCCTCCTTGAAGACGGCTTCCCGCGGAACGTGCGGGAAGCGCTCCATCAGATCCTCGACCAGCGCGGTACGGCTGCCCATCCCGTGCCTCCTTCCGGTGCGGACGTACGACTCCTCACGGTATGCCCTCGCCTCCGCACGAGCCGTGCCGGGGCCCGCGCGTTGGCCGATCTGCCCCTTTACACGGCTTTCGCCGGGTCCGGACGCTCGTCCCCGCGGCCTCCCGCACCGGCTGATCGGCACCGCCCGTGGGCGTCGGACCAGCGGCCGAGGTACGTTCCACCAGTGAATCCCTGGTTCTCGACATGCCAGGGTCTCGATACTCCAGGGAGGGGCGGCGGGATGACCGAGACGGTGACCAACTGGGCCGGCAACATCACCTACACGGCCAAGGAGCTGCAGCGCCCGCACTCGGTCGCCGCACTGGCCGCCCTCGTCGCCGACAGCGCGAAGGTGCGGGTACTGGGGAGCGGGCACTCCTTCAACGAGATCGCCGAGCCGGGCCCCGAGGGCGTCCTGCTGTCGCTGGCCGCGCTGCCGGCCGAGGTGGACGTCGACGCGGCGGCCCGTACGGTACGGGTCGGCGGCGGTGTCCGGTACGCGGAGCTGGCCCGCCGGGTGCACGGGCACGGGTTCGCGCTGCCCAACATGGCCTCCCTGCCGCACATCTCGGTGGCCGGGTCGGTGGCGACCGGCACCCATGGTTCGGGCGTGCGCAACGGTTCGCTCGCGTCGGCCGTGCGCGAGGTGGAGATCGTCACGGCGGACGGCTCGACGGTCGTCGTCGGGCGGGGGGACGAGCGGTTCGGCGGCGCGGTCACCTCGCTGGGCGCCCTCGGGGTGGTCACCGCGCTCACTCTCGACCTGGAGCCCGCCTTCGACGTCGAGCAGCATGTGTTCACCGAGCTCCCTCTGGAAGGGCTGGACGTCGAGACGCTGGAGACGGTGATGGCGAGCGCTTACAGCGTCAGCCTGTTCACCGACTGGCGGGAGCCGGGCTTCCGGCAGGTGTGGCTGAAGCGGCGCACCGATCAGCCGCTGCCGGACTTCCCGTGGGCCGCGCCCGCCACCGAGAAGATGCACCCGGTGCCGGGCATGCCCGCGGTCAACGGCACCGAGCAGCTCGGGGTGCCGGGGCCGTGGCACGAGCGGCTGCCGCACTTCAAGGCGGAGTTCACCCCGAGCAGCGGTGCCGAGCTGCAGTCGGAGTACCTGCTGCCCCGGCCGTACGCGCTCGACGCACTGCGCGCCCTGGACGCGATCCGTACGGCGATCGCCCCCGTCCTGCAGATCTGCGAGGTGCGCACCGTCGCCCCCGACGAGCAGTGGCTGAGCCCGGCGTACGGCCGGGACACGGTGGCGCTGCACTTCACCTGGGTCCCGGACACGGCGGCGGTGCTGCCGGTGGTGCGGCGCCTGGAGGAGGCGCTGGACGCCTTCGACGCCCGGCCGCACTGGGGGAAGGTGTTCACCGCCCCGGCGGCGGTGGTGCGGAGCCGGTACCCCCGGCTGGACGACTTCGCGGCGCTGGCGCGTGAGCTGGACCCGGAGGCGAAATTCGCCAACGAGTTCGTGCGGGCGGTCCTGGTCGGGTGACTTTATAAAGCCCCTTTCCTAACCCCTTGTCGAAAGTCGTGAAGTGCCCATAGCCTGGCGCCGCGCCGGTGCCGATGTCGTCCCGGCATGAGCTGAAGGGATGGGGCAGACCCGGTGAAGCGCACCTCACGTGACATCCGCACGGCGAACCGCTACGAGGTGCTCCGCCAGATCATCGCCGCGTCGCCCACCTCCCGGCAGGAACTGGCGGCGGCCACCGGGCTGAGTCTCGCCACGGTCGCCACGCTCGTCGGCGAACTGCTCGACCTCCGGATGATCACGGAGGTCGGGTTCGAGGACTCGGCCGGCGGCCGCCCCCGCGGCCTGGTCGCCGTCAACGGCTCGGGCGGCGCCCTGATCGGCGTCGACATCGCCGAGACGTACGTCCATGTCGAGCTGTTCGACCTCGCGCTGAACGTGCTGGCCCGCGCCGACGAGGACGTGCGCCCCGGCGAGAGCCTCCCCGAGCAGGTGGTCGCCCATGTCGCGGCTGCCGTCGGCTCGGTGGTCGCGCAGGCCGGGATCGAGGGCGCCCGGGTTCTCGGCGTCGGCGTGAGCGTGCCGGGGCAGGTGGACCGGGCCACCGGCATCTCGGAGTACGCGCCCAACTGGGACTGGCACAACGTGCCCCTGCTGGACCTGCTCACCGAGCACATCGCCTACCCCCTGTATCTGGACAACCCGCTGCGCGCCAGCGCGGTGGCCGAGCTGTGGTTCGGAGCCGCGCGCGGGCGCGGGAACGCCGTGGTGGTCAACCTCGGGACCGGTGTGGGCGCCGGACTGGTCCTGGGCGGCGGGCTGCACCGGGGCGTGAGCAACAGCGCCGGCGAATGGGGTCACACCACGCTCGTCCTGGACGGGCGGCTGTGCCACTGCGGCAACCACGGCTGCGTGGAGACGTACGTCGGCGCGCCCGGCATCATGCTGAACCTGCGGGAGCTCAGCCCCGGCAGCACGCTGCTGCACCCGGAGGACCAGACGGCCACCATCGACGCACTGGCCCGCGGGGTCGCGGCCCGTGATCCGGTGGCCGTGAAGGTGGTCCGCGACACCGCCCGCTACCTCGGCGCCGGTATCGCCGACCTGATCAACCTCTTCAATCCCGAGGTGGTCGTCCTCAGTAGCTGGGTCGCGGCCACGCTCGGCGAGCCCTTGGTGGCCGAGGTGCGCGAGGCCGTCGCCCGGCACGCCCTGCCCCGGCCGCTGGCCGCCACCGAGATCGTCCTCTCCCCCATCCCCACCGACCCGGTGTGCCTGGGCGCCGCGACCTTCGCACTCGAGGGCGCCCTCCAGACGGTGGGCCAGCGCAGCCCCAGGCGCACGGTCCGCGCGAAGGGCCGTATCGCCCCGTCCACCTGACACCGGCGCCTCTGCGCCGCCCGGCGACGCCCCGTTCGCGTGACGCGGGCGCCATCGTGCCGCCCGCGACACTCCGTCCGCGTGACGCGGGCTCCTCCATGCCGGCCGGCGACGCCCCGTCCGCGTGACGCCTACGGCGCGCCGCGGCCCCGTCGACACGCCGTCTCCGCCGCGCGTGCGCGGCCATGACCCCGGCGAGCGCCCTCGTCGTGGTGAGTGGTCATGGTCCACCGTCGCCCCGGCGGAGCGCCTCGTCACCAGGCATGGCCACGGTCGTCCCGGCAGCGCGCCCCGGCACCAGACATGTGCCACCGTCGCCCCAGCGGCCAGCCCCATCACCAGGCATGGCCACGGCCGCCCCAGCGGCCAGCCCCATCACCAGACACGCGCCATCGCCGCCCCAGCAGCCAGCCCATCACCAGACACGCGCCACCGTCGCCCCAGCGACGGCTCCCGCGACGCGCGTATCACCGCGCCCTCCGGCGACGCGCCCTCGCCGGGACGCGCACGCCGCCGGGCCACGGCGATCACGTGCCCGATCTCCAGGGACCAAGAGCCGTATCCGGGCCGTCCGGGTGATCCCCCGCCCCGCGCCAGGCGATCACGTCCGACACCCCGAACGCCGCACAACGCTTCGAGCAGACTTCGTCCAACCCCTTGCCGAAGCCTTAGCCGAAGGTTAACGTCCGGCTCCGCACCACTCTTTTCAGCCATCTCGTGCTGAGCGACTTGAGCCGCAGCCGAACTCGAGACAAGGACGTCACATGTCGGCATTGAGCAGCAGCAACTGGGACCGCCGGAACGTTCTGCGGGCCGCCCTGGGCCTGACCGCCGCGGGCGGGCTGGCAGCCTGCGGCAGCAATACCGGACGGAGCAGCGGTGGTTCGGGCTCCGGCCTGGTCCAGTACTTCCACGCGTACGGCGAGGCGGGAACGGAACAGGCCATCAAGCGGTACGCGAAGGCGTACTCCAAGGCCAACGTGACCACCAACTGGATCACCGGCAACAACTTCGAGGCCAAGCTGTTCTCGTCCCTGCTCACCAAGCAGGCACCCGACCTCTTCGAGTTCCACCCGCAGCTGCAGATGGTCAAGAGCGGCCAGGTGGCCGACCTCAGCGACATCATCGACCCGGTCAAGGACGACTTCAACCCGGCCGACATCAAGTCGCACACGGTCGACGGGAAGATCTACGGCGTCCGGATGATCGACGACCCGCAGTTCTTCTACTACCGCAAGTCGATGCTGGAGAAGGCCAAGGTCGACGTCCCCACCACGCTCGACGAACTGCTCGAGGCCGCCGCCAAGCTCACCACCGGCAAGGTCAAGGGCGTCTTCCTCGGCAACGACTTCACGGCGATCCAGAACGCCATCATCTTCTCGGCCGGTGCCAACACCCTCGACGAGAAGAACCAGATCGCGTACCACACGGACGGGGTCGTCCAGGGCCTCAAGCAGCTCCGGCAGCTGTTCACCAGCGGCAACGTACTCCTCGACGCCCCGACCGACTTCTGGGACCCGTCCTCGCTCGACCAGGGCCTGTGTGCCATCCAGTGGGGCGGCATGTGGTCCATGCCGGTCATGCAGAAGGCGCTCGGCGACGACCTGGGCATCTTCCCGTTCCCGAAGATCGGGTCCGCGGGCAAGCAGTCGGTCTACAACGGCGGCTGGTCGATGTTCGTCAACGCCAAGGGCAAGAACGTCGACGCGGCCAAGGAATACGTCAAGTGGCTGTGGATCGACCAGAAGAAGTACCAGGAGGACTGGGCGCTGTCCTACGGCTTCCACATCCCGCCGCGCACGTCGATAGCCAACGAGGCCACCAAGCTCAAGTCGGGCCTGCCCGCCGAGGCCGTCAAGCTCTTCACCGACTTCGGCCACTTCGACAACATCGCCTACGACCAGACGATGCAGACCGCGTTCGCCGACGTGATCGCGTCCTCCGTCCGCAAGAACGGAAACCCGGAGGCCGCGCTCGACACCTGCGACAAGAAGGTCAACGTCGAGCTGAAGAAGCTGTTCGGATAGGCCGGCGGACGGACCACGACATCATGTCTGCCACCACGACGCGCGGTGTCGCCCAGCCCGCCCCGGTCAAGGCCTCCAAGGCCCGGCCGCGGCGGGGCCTGCGGGGCAACGCCACCCTCAACTTCTGGCTCTTCACCGGGCCGTTCCTCATCGGCCTGGTGATCTTCGTCTTCATCCCCATCGGATGGAGCATCTGGCTCAGCTTCTTCGACGCGCGCTACACCGTCACGCCGAGCAAGTTCATCGGCTTCGACAACTACAAGCAGATCCTGACCAACAGCAACTTCCCCGACTCGCTGCTGACGTTCACCGCGTTCGCCGCGTTCATCGTGCCCACCACCTGGGCGCTGTCCTTGGGGCTGGCGCTGCTGGTGAACCGGCTGCGGTTCATGCGGGCGTTCTTCCGCTCGGTGTTCTTCCTGCCGACCGCCGTCTCCTACGTCGCCGCCTCGCTGATCTGGAAGATGTCCATCTTCAGCGGGGTCCGCTTCGGCCTGGCGAACACCGTCTTCGGCTGGTTCGGCGTCGACAACATCGCCTACCTCGCCGATCCCAGTCCGCCCTGGTACTGGGTGGTCATCGTGTCCCTGCGGCTGTGGCTGCAGGCCGGCTTCTACATGATCCTGTTCCTGGCGGCGCTGCAGAACATCCCGGGCGAGCTGTACGAGGCCGCCGCCATCGACGGCGCCAAGCCGGGCTGGCAGACCTTCCGGCACATCACGCTGCCCCAGCTGCGAGCCACCTCGACCGCGGTGGTCCTGCTGCTGCTCGTCGCCGCGTACCAGGCGTTCGACGAGTTCTACAACATCATCGGGACCAAGGCGACCTGGGCCCAGACTCCGCTCATGGAGCTGTACAAGACGGCCCTGGGAACGAGCCAGGACTACGGCGCCGGCAGCGCGGGCGCGGTCATCCTGTCGTTGCTGATCTGCCTGGTCACCCTGGCCCAGGGCAAGATCATGGGCTTCGGAAGGGGGGAGGAGTCCAAGTGACCACCACCACACCCCAGGTGGGCAAGGAGCGCGTCAAGCGCGGCGGCGTCCTCGGCAACGCGGGACTGTATGTCGCCGTCAGCGTCGCCGCCCTGCTCTTCCTGCTGCCCTTCTACCTGATCGTCCGCAACTCCCTGTCCACGGACCCGGAGATCACGGGCGAGAACTGGAAGATCCTCCCCTCCTTCCAGTGGAGCAACGTCTCGGAGCTGTTCGACGACCAGACGGTCCAGTTCGGCCGTTCCCTGTGGAACTCGACGCTCGTCGCCGTCCTGATGACCGTGGGCACCCTCCTGGTGTGCTCCCTCGCCGGTTACGGCCTGGCCCGCATCCCGTACAAGCACGCCAACAAGGTCTTCTACGCGGTCCTGGCCACCCTGATGGTGCCGACGGCCGTGACCTTCGTGCCGAGCTTCGTGCTGGTTTCGTCGCTCGGCTGGGTGGACACGTACCGGGGTCTGATCATTCCGGGCCTGTTCAGTGGTTTCACCTGCTTCCTGTTCCGGCAGTACTTCTTGGGGTTCCCGAAGGAGCTGGAGGAGGCGGCACGCGTGGACGGGCTCGGTTACTGGGGCGCGTACTGGCGGATCGTCGTACCCAACTCGCTGAACTTCTTCGCGGCGATCGCCACGATCACCTTCATCAGCGGCTGGAACGCCTTCCTGTGGCCTTTGGTCATCGGCCAGGACCCGAGCTCGTGGACCGTGCAGGTGGCGCTGTCCTCCTTCATGACCAACCAGACCGTCAACTTCCATCTGATTTTCATGGCCACGGCCATTTCCATCCTGCCCCTGGTGTTCGTGTTCCTCTTCCTCCAGCGCTGGCTGGTGCAGGGGATCGCGCAGACGGGCATCAAGGGCTGAGCAAGGAGACCGATGTCTTTCCGCACCACCCCCGCCGTCGACTACGTCGAGGATGTCTCACCGGGCAGCGGGGCCCTCCCGCCCCGCGCCTGGTACGCGTCCTCGGACGCGAAGTCGCTGTCGCTGAACGGCAGCTGGCGCTTCAGGCTGTCGGCGACCGCGGACGCCGAGGACGACTCGTTCGCCGAGGAGGGGTACGACGCCGGGGGCTGGGCCGAGGTCACGGTGCCCGGGCACTGGGTGCTCCAGGGCGACGGGGCCTTCGGTGCCCCGATCTACACCAACCACCTCTACCCCTTCCCGGTGGACCCGCCGCACGTACCGACCGAGAACCCGACCGGCGACCACCTGCGGGTCTTCGACCTGCCGTCCGACTGGCCGGCGGACGGCGGGGTGGTGCTCCGCTTCGACGGTGTGGAGTCCTGTGCGCGGGTGTGGCTGAACGGCACGGACATCGGTGAGTTCAAGGGCTCGCGGCTGCCGCACGAGTTCGCGGTCGGCCATCTGCTGAAGCCGGCCGGGAACGTGCTCGCGGTCCGCGTCCACCAGTGGTCGGCCGGCTCCTACCTGGAGGACCAGGACCAGTGGTGGCTGCCCGGCATCTTCCGGGACGTCACGCTGCTGCACCGCCCGGCGGGCAGCGTGCTCGACTTCTTCGTGCACGCCTCCTACGACCACACCAACGGCGAGGGCACCCTGCGCGTCGACTCCGACGTCGACGGCCGGGTGCTCGTGCCCGCCCTGGACATCGACGTCGCCACCGGCGAGCCGGTGACGGTCGGGGTGCTGCCGTGGACGGCGGAGACGCCGAAGCTGTACGACGGCGAGCTGGTCACCCAGGGCGAGCGAGTCCCCCTGCGCATCGGCTTCCGGACCGTCGCCCTCGACGACGGCCTGATCAAGGTCAACGGCGAGCCGGTCCTCTTCAAGGGTGTCAACCGGCACGAGTGGCACCCGGAAAAGGGCCGGGCGCTCGACCTGGAGACGATGCGCGAGGACGTGCTGCTGATGAAGCGGCACAACATCAACGCGGTGCGCACCTCTCACTACCCGCCGCACCCGGCCTTCCTCGACCTGTGCGACGAGTTGGGCCTGTGGGTCATCGACGAGTGCGACCTGGAGACCCACGGTTTCGTCGAGCAGGACTGGCGCGACAACCCCGTCGACGACGACCGCTGGACCCCGGCCCTGCTGGACCGCGCGGCACGCATGGTCGAGCGGGACAAGAACCACCCCTCGGTCGTCTTCTGGTCCCTGGGCAACGAGGCCGGCACCGGCCGCGGTCTGACCGCGATGGCCGAGTGGATCCACGACCGGGACTCCTCGCGGCTCGTGCACTACGAGGGCGACTGGAACTGCCGGGACACCGACGTGTACTCGCGGATGTACGCCTTCCACGACGAGGTCGAGAAGATCGGCCGGCGCCTGGACGGCGGCACCGGGAAGCGGCGCGAACTCCCCTTCATCCAGTGCGAGTACGCGCACGCCATGGGCAACGGCCCCGGCGGGCTCACCGACTACCAGCAGTTGTTCGAGAAGTACGACCGGCTCCAGGGCGGCTTCATCTGGGAGTGGATCGACCACGGCGTCAAGCATCCGGAGCTGGGCTACGCCTACGGCGGTGACTTCGGTGAGGAGCTGCACGACGGCAACTTCGTCTGCGACGGGCTGCTGTTCCCCGACCGGCGGCCCTCCCCCGGCCTGGTCGAGTACAAGAAGGTCGTCGAGCCGGTCCGTTTCGAGGGCGACAGCACCAACAGCGCTGTCGGCACCGTACGCGTGACCAACCGGCACGACTTCGCCGACCTGTCCGCACTGGCCTTCGAGTGGTCGTACCAGGTGGACGGCGAGACGATCGAGGCGGGCGCCCTGAACGTGCCGCCGCTCGGCCCGGGTGAGTCCGCCGACGTGAAGCTGCCCGAGCCGTCCGCTCAGGCCCTCGACGGCGAGTCCGGCTGGACGGTCCGGGCGCTGCTCGCGGCCGACACCGCGTGGGCGGCGAAGGGCCATGTGGTCGCCTGGGGCCAGTTCCCGGTGGCGGCGCGCCCGCTGCCGTCCGTCCCGCCCACCGTCCGGCCCGTGTCCGGCGAGGGGCTGATCACGCTCGGCCCGGCCACGTTCGACGCCCGCACCGGTGCGGTCAACACCATCGGCGGGGTCCTGGTCGAGGGTCTGAAGCTGGACGTGTGGCGGGCGACCACCGACAACGACGACGGTGCCGAGTGGCAGACCGACACCCGCTACGGCGCGCTCTGGCGCAACCTGGGCCTGCACCGCGTGCACCACCGGCTGGAGGCGGTGGAGGTGGGCGAGGACGCGCTGACGGTACGGACCCGGGTGGCGCCCGCGGCCCGCGAGGTGGGCCTGAGCACGGTCTACCGCTGGACCTCGGACGGCGACCGGCTGCGGCTCACCGTGTCCGTGGGTCCTGAGGGCGACTGGAAGCTGCCGCTGCCCCGGCTCGGGATCCGCTTCCAACTGGCCGAGGCCGACCGGGTGAAGTGGTTCGGCGGCGGTCCCGGCGAGGCCTACCCCGACACCAAGCGCGCCTCGATGCTGGACCGTTGGGAGTCCTCGGTCGACGAGCTGCAGACGCCGTACGTGCGCCCGCAGGAGAACGGCGCCCGGGCCGACGTCCGCTGGGTGGAGCTGGGCGGGCTGCGGATCGAGGGCGACCCGGAGTTCTGGTTCACCGCCCGGCGCTGGACGACCGAGCAGCTGGACGCGGCGACCCACCTCACCGACCTCACGCCGGGCGAGACGGTGTGGGTCAACCTCGACCACGGCCAGCACGGCATCGGCTCGCAGTCCTGTGGCCCGGGCCCGCTGCCGCAGTACCACCTGCGGGCCGAGCCGACCGAGTTCTCGTTCGTGTTCTCGGCGCACGAACAGTCCAACTCATTGATCAATTAATCCATTGACTGATTGATCGACATTCTGCAACCGTCGTGAGGTGTCCGCGGCCGGTCGGCACTCCCGCCGACCGGCCGCAGCGCGTGTACGACAACGGGAGTGATGTCCATTGAATGCCAGCATCGAGGTCCGCGGCCTGTCCCGGACATTCCACACCACCGTCCGCCGCCCCGGATTCACGGGCACGCTCCGCTCCCTGGTCAACCCGGAACGGGTGGCCAAACACGCCGTCTCCGACATCACCTTCGACGTCTCCCCCGGCGAACTCCTCGCCCTGCTCGGCCCGAACGGCGCGGGCAAGTCCACCACCATCAAGATGCTCACCGGCATCCTCACGCCCACGTCCGGCGAGGCGCGGGTCGCGGGTGTGGTGCCGTACCTGGAGCGGGAGCGCAACGCCCGCAACATCGGCGCGGTGTTCGGGCAGCGCACCCAGCTGTGGTGGGACCTGCCGGTGCGTGAGTCGTTCTCGATCCTCAGGGACATCTACGAGGTGCCGAAGGCCGAACACGCCGCCCGCCTCGAGGAGTTCGACGACATCCTCGACCTCTCCTCCTTCTGGGACACCCGGGTCCGCCACCTCTCCCTGGGCCAGCGCGTGCGCTGCGACCTCGCGGCGGCCCTGCTGCACGACCCTCCGGTGGTCTTCCTCGACGAGCCGACCATCGGCATGGACGTGGTCGTGAAGGAGCAGGTGCGGGAGTTCCTGAGGCACCAGGTCGAGCAGCGCGGCCGTACGGTCCTGCTCACCACGCACGACATGACCGAGGTGGAGCGGCTGGCCGAACGGGTCGTGCTGATCAACCACGGCCGGCTGGTCCTGGACGGCAGCCTCGACGAGATCCGCCGCAAGTTCGGCTCGACCTGGCAGGTGCGGGCGACCCTCGCCGACGCCCACACCGACGTCGTACCGCCGCCGGGCATCGCGGTGCTGCGGCAGGACGGGCCGCAGGTCGTGTTCGGCCCCGACGGACCGGACGCCCCCACCGTCCACCAGGCGCTGAAGGCGGTCATCGAGCGGTACGAGGTGACGGGCATCGCCATCGACGAGGCCGACCTCGAGGACGTGATGCGGGCCGCCTACGTGCAGGCGGGGGCGGCCTGATGGCCGTGCTCCACGCCTGGCGGGCCGCCCGCGTCACCCCGCTCGGCGAACTGCACACCCCGCCCCGGATGACCGCGGTCCTGCTCCGGCTGACCGTGCAGGTGGTGCTGGTGGCGTCCCTGTGGACGGGCCTGTACGCGCACACCGGCACCACCGCCGGACTCACCCGCGACCAGGCGGTCACGTACGCCGTCCTGGCCGTACTCGCCTCCCGCCTCAGGGAGTTGGACCAGTACGCGGGCCGGGACTCCGTCATCCAGCACATGCACTACGGCACGATCGTCTACTGGTACCTGCGCCCGCTGCCGCCCCAGCGCTACTACGCCCTCCGGGCCCTCGGGGAGCAGCTGTACGGGTTCGCGTGGGCGGTGGGCGGATACGCGGTCGCTCTCGCCGCCGGCGTTATCGAGCCGCCCAGGTCGGCGGCGGTGGCGGGAGTGTTCGCGCTGAGCCTGCTGCTCGGTCAGTGGGTCCTCTACTACATCACGCTCGTCACCGACCAGTGGTGCTTCTGGGCGCTGCGCAACAACGCGGCGGTGATGATCCTGGTCTTCGCGCAGAACCTGCTGTCGGGGGTCTACGCGCCGCTGTGGTTCTTCCCCGACTGGTTCGTGACCCTGAGCGCGTTCATGCCCTTCCAGGCGACGCTGAGCGTGCCGCTGTCCCTCTACATCGGCCGCATCCCGCTGTCGGACGCGGCCGGCCAGCTGGCGATCCAGGCCTCCTGGGTCGTGATCCTCGCTCTGCTCACCCGGTTCCTCTGGCACCGCGCCGCCCGCCGTGTCATATCCCAGGGAGGCTGATGCCTATGCATGCCGTCCGGATCGTGTGGCGCGTCACGCGTCTCAACTTCCGTGCCCAGCTGGAGTACCGCTCCGAGTTCCTGCTGATGGTCGCGATCGGCGCGATCTGGCAGGTGTCGGTGATCGTGTTCGCGACCGTCCTGCTGACCCGGTTCACCGGGATGGGCGGCTGGGACAGCTCCGAGGTGCTCCTCATCCCGGCGACCCGGATGCTCGCGCACGGACTGATGGTGCTGTTCCTGGGGCGCATGTTCGGCATCGGCCGGGACATCCAGGAGGGGCGGATCGACGTCTACCTGACCCGCCCCATGCCGGTGCACCGCCAGGTCCAGCTCGCCTACTTCCCCACCAACGCGATCGGCGACCTGACGGTCGCGGCGGGCCTGATGGCGGGCGCGCTCAGCCGCAGCCACCTCGACTGGACGGCGGTCCGGATCTCCTACCTGATCGCCGCGATCATCGGCGGCATGCTCCTGGAGGCGGCCCTCTTCACGGCGCTGGCCAGTGCCTCCCTGCGCTTCCCGGCCGCCGAATACTGGGCCCGCTGGCTGGAGGAACTCCTCGGCACGTTCGGCAGTTACCCGCTCAACGTGCTGCCGAAGGCGGTCGGCGGCTTCCTCACCTACGCCCTCCCGCTCGCCTTCGTCGCCTACTTCCCCGCCGCCGTCCTCACCGGCCACGGCCACGACACGGGCGTCCCGTACTGGCTGGCGGCGGCATCCCCGCTGCTGGGTGTGCTGGTGTACCTGGCGTCCCGGCTGCTGTGGCGGCGGAGCCTCGCGCACTATGCCGGGGTGAACGCGTGACGCCCACGATCCGGGACGTGGCGGGGGCCGGGAGCCGCTGCCCTGACCGGTGGGGGCATGACCCGGGTCCGGTACGACGGTCAACGCGCGCCTGACCGCCGTATCGGCGTGAACAACGCGGCCGCCGCGATCAGGACGCAGCAGGCGCCCGCGACCAGACCCACCGGGGCCGTGCCCTGGTGTTCCGCTGCCCAGGTCAGGACGCCCGCGCCGAGGGGGGCCGCGGCGTACTGGAGGGTCCAGAAGGCGGAGGTGACCCGGCCGAGGAGCGGTTCCGGGGTCACTTCCTGGCGCAGGGACATGGAGCAGGTGCCCGCGATGGCGACGCAGGCGAGGAAGGCGGCGCTGAGGGCGGCGACGACGGGTACCTCCTCGGCCCCGCCGAGACCGGCGAAGGCGAGTCCGCTCACCGCGACCGCGCCGGTCCACGTCGGGCCGAAGCCGAGGCGGCGACGGAAACGGGCCACCAGCAGGGCGCCGGTGATCGTGCCGAGCGCACTGACGGCCATCACGGTGCCGACCGTGCCGTCGTCGTGGCCGAGGTCGTGCTTGAGGTGGTAGATGACCAGGTCGTTGAGGCCGAGGGTGAGGAAGCTGAAGACGAACAGCAGGGCGGTCAGTGAGCGCAGCACGGGGTGGCCGTGGAGGAAGGTGATCCCGGCGCGCAGGTCCTGCCACAGGTTCGCCCGCTTCGCCGTGGTGGCGTCGTCGTCCTCGGAGCGCGCGGCGAACCGTACGCAGAGCATGCAGGCCGCCGACACGCCGAAGCTGGCCGCGTCGACGCCCACCGCGGCCGCCGGGCCGGTCCAGGCGGCCACGATGCCCGCGCACAGCGGCCCGAGCACCCCGGCCGCGGCGGCGGTGGCGTTCAACCGTCCGTTGGCCTCGGTGAGTTGGGCGGTGCCGACCAGGCTGCGGACGACGGTGACGTAGCCGACGGCGAACAGCATGCCGATGGCCTCGCACAGCGGCAGGACCACGTACAGCAGCCAGACCTGCGGTCCGAACAGCCACACCAGCGGGATCACGCCGTACAGCGCCATGCGCGCCAGGTCGCAGGTGATCAACAGCCGGCGGCGGTCGACCCGGTCCACCAGCGCCCCGGCGAACACGGCCGCCAGTACGGAGGCCGCCCCGCCGACCGCCGTGAGCAGACCCATCCGGGCCAGGGAGCCGGTGGCCTGGAGGACCAGCAGGGGCAGGGCGATCAGGGCGAAGGAGTCACCGAGGACGGAGAGGGTCTGCGCGGCCCAGAACACACCGAAGTCCCGTTGCCGCCAGAGTGATCGCCGACCGCCGGGAGGGTCGGTACGGGGGTCGGCGGATGTGGGTCTTCCGGGTTCCTCCGCGTTCCGCGCCTCGTGTGCCATGCCCCTCCCCCGGTCCCGATCACGAACCGGGCAACCCTACGAGACCCCGCGGGCGACCCTGAAACGAATTTCCCCGTACGGGCCGAGTGGCCGAAGTTGCCGGTGTGCCTCGTTTGTTCCAGCCGTGTAAAGGCGCACGTGATCACCCTGGTGTGTGCGCGGATCGCGGAGCGCAAGACCCGGTTTCCGGACAATGGTCTGATCCACTGCTGACATGTCATACGTTTCGATGCCAGCATCGTCACACCACACGGCCATCTTTCACAGGAACCCCACAACGCGGCCAAAGGAGCCTGAGTGACGAGCGACAGACGTCCTCGCATAAGCCCCAACTCCCCCTCCATACCCACCTCTTCCCCCACCTCAGTACGCCGCTTCGGGCGCCGTCGCGCAGCGGCGGGGGTACTGGTCGTCACCGCCGCCCTGTTCGTCGCGGGACTCCCCGCCTCGGGCGCGAACGCCCAGCCGGCCCCCGGGGATCCCGGCTCGGCGAGCCCCGCGAAGATCGCCGCCAAGCCGAGGCCGGGCGCGACACCCGTCACACTGTCTCCGGCCCAGCGCGCCGCACTGCTGAAGTCCGCGGAGAACACCGGTGATTCCACCGCCGACGCCCTGAACCTGGGCGCCAAGGAGGAGCTGGTGCCGAAGGACGTCGTCAAGGACGCCGACGGCACCGTGCACACCCGCTACGACCGCACCTTCGCCGGACTCCCGGTCCTGGGCGGCGACCTGATCACCCATCAGCGTGGCGGCAGCCGGACCGTGACCAAGGCGACCGACGCCCCGGTCACCGTGCCCACCACCAAGGCCGCCGTGCCGCCGTCGACGGCCAGGAAGTCCGCCCTGCGGGCCGCCGGCGCCGAGGGCACCCGCAAGGCCGAGTCCGACGCCGCGCCGCGGCTCGTCGTCTGGGCCGCCGACGGAACACCGACGCTCGCCTGGGAATCCGTCGTCACCGGTGTCCAGAAGGACGGCACGCCCAGCGAGCTGCACGTCGTCACCGACGCGAAGAGCGGCAAGACACTGCGCGAGTTCCAGGGCGTCCAGACCGGCACCGGGCACGGGCAGTTCAGCGGCAAGGTCGACATCGCCAGCACCCGCGGCACGGACGGTTTCGAGCTGTACGACGCGCAGCGCAACCACAAGACCTACGACCTGAAGCGGGCCACGGCCGGCACCGGCACGCTCCTGACCGACGCCGACGACACGTGGGGCGACGGAACGGTCGGCGACCCCCAGACCGCGGCCGTGGACGCCGCGTACGGGGCCCAGGCGACCTGGAACTTCTACCACGACCGGTTCGGCCGCAACGGCATAGCCAACGACGGCCGCCAGGCCTACTCCCGCGTCCACTTCGGCAACAACTACAGCAACGCCATGTGGGGCTACCAAGGCTGCTTCTGCATGACCTACGGTGACGGAGCGGGCAACACGAACCCGCTGACCGCCCTCGACGTCGCCGCCCACGAGATGTCCCACGGCGTCACCGAGAGCACCGCGGGCCTCATCTACGGCGGCGAGTCCGGCGGGCTCAACGAGGCGACCAGCGACATCATGGCCGCCGCCGTGGAGTTCTTCGCGAACAACCCCAGCGACACTCCCGACTACGAGGTCGGCGAGCTGATCGACATCAACGGCGACGGTACGCCGTTGCGTTACATGGACGAGCCGTCGAAGGACGCCAGCGTCATCGGCACCTCCCAGGACTGGTGGTCGCCCGAGACCGCCTCGCTCGACGTGCACTTCTCCTCCGGCGTGGCGAACCACTTCTTCTACCTGCTCTCCGAGGGCAGCGGCAGCCGGACCGTCAACGGCGTCGCCTACGACAGCCCGACCTACGACGGTCTCCCCACCGCCGGCATCGGACTGCACAACGCCACCAACGTCTGGTACCGGGCACTGACCACGTACATGACGTCCAGCACGAACTACGCGGACGCCCGCCAGGCGACCCTCCAGGCCGCCGCCGACCTGTTCGGCCGGTCCAGCGAGGCGTACGAGGCCGTGGGCAACGCCTGGGCGGCCGTGAACGTGGGGCCCCGGTTCGTTGACCACATCGCGTTGACGGTCCCGCGCGACCAGGAGGCCGCCGTCGGCCAGCCGGCCTCGCTGCGGATCTCCGCCACCACCAGCCGGGCCGGAGCCCTGACCTACTCGGCCACCGGGCTGCCCGACGGGCTGTCCGTCGACGCCGCCACCGGGGTCGTCTCCGGCACCCCGACCGCGGCGGGCGACTTCACGCCCACGGTCACGGTCGGCGTCGAGGGCCAGACGGACAAGAGGTCCACGACGTTCCCCTGGACCGTCGTCCCGTCCGGCGGCGACTTCTTCGTCAACCCCGGCGACGTCGACATCCCGGACGCGGGCGATCCGGTGGAGTCCCCGCTCATCGTGACCGGCCGCACCGGCAACGCGCCGAGCGACCTGGAGGTCACCGTGGACATCCTCCACACCTACCGCGGTGACCTGGTGATCGACCTGGTCGCGCCCGACGGCACGGCGTACCGGCTGAAGAACCTCAGCGGCGACTCGGGCAACGACGTCCACACCACGTACACCGTGGACGCGTCCGCCGAACCGGCCGATGGCACGTGGAAGCTCCGCGTCCAGGACGTGTACGCGGCCGACGTCGGCACCATCGACAGCTGGAAGCTGACGTTCTGAGTCGGTTCCCCGGCTCTTCGGCCACGGTTCCTCCCGTTCCGCCCCGCCCGGTGTCGCACCGGGCGGGGCGGAACGTCGTCTCCTGCCACCGCGGGCGTACGTGATCCCGCGCCACCGGGCGCGTGTTCGGCGAAGGCAGGGGACGTGAGCCGCTCCAGGGCGGTGCGCAGGAGCGGCCACGTCTCGTCGCGGCACCGCCGCGCCGTCCGTGGAGGATCGACGCGGAACCTGAACGCCGTACGGCCGGCGGGTGAGCGGCGGCCGACCCGTGCGCGGCGGATCACCTCGTCCCTCACTGTTTCCCCAACTGCCCTTGCCGGTCACACTGATTGACGCGGAACCTGAGCAGCGTTCATCTTCCCCGTCCCTCAGTGGAGACCCCCCACCATGAGAAGACTCCTCGGTACCCTCGCGGCGGCCGCCCTGACCCTCACCGGCCTGACGGTCACCGCCGGCGCGACCCCCGCGGCGGCCGCCACCACCGGCTCCTTCAACGTCCTGACGTACAACGTCGCCGGTTTGCCGGAGGGCCTGAGCTCGGGCCACCCGGAGACGAACACCCCGCTGATCTCCCCGCGTCTGGCGGCCTACGACATCGTCAACGTCCAGGAGGACTTCAACTACCACGCGGCGCTGTACGCGGGCGACAACCACCCGTACCGCACCGCGACCAGCGGTGGTGTGCCCTTCGGGGACGGCATCAACACCCTCTCGGACCACGCCTTCGACGACTTCGAGCGGGTGAAGTGGAACGACTGCACCGGCACCAACTGCCTCACCCCGAAGGGGTTCTCGCTCGCCCGGGTGCGGCTGGCCGAGGGCGTCTTCGTGGACCTCTACAACGTGCACACCAACGCCGACGACACCGCCGACGCGCTGGCCGCCCGCCGGGCCAACATCGAGCAGTTGTCGGACTTCATCCAGGCGAACTCCGCCGGCAACGCGGTGATCGTGATGGGTGACACCAACACGCGCTACACCCGCTCCGGCGACAACATCCGCACCCTGGCCGACGAGAACGGTCTGACCGACGCGTGGGTGAAGCTGGTGAAGGGTGGCGTCCGGCCGACGCAGGGCGCGGACGCGCTGCTGTGCCCGACGACGGCGCCCACCGACGACTGCGAGGTGGTGGACAAGGTCCTCTACCGAGGCAACAAGCTGCTGAGCCTGAACGCCACCCGGTACCACAACGAGTGGGCGTCCTTCCTGGACTCCGCCGGCGGCAACCTGTCGGACCACTTCCCGCACACCGTCGGCTTCTCCTACACCCTCAACTCCTCCCTGAAGTCGAGCGACTTCTTCGGGGGCCCGCACGGCACGGCGTTCAACGACGCGGACGACCTGCCCGCGTCCCCGTCGCCCCGCACGCTGACCCTGCGCGGCAGCGCCCGCCTCGACGCGCTCACCCTCACGCTCGACGGCGGCACGACCCTGTCCCACGGCGGTGCGGGCGGCACCGCCACCTCCCTCACCCTCGCCTCCGGCGAGCACCTCACCTCCGTGAAGCTGACCCAGGGCCAGAAGGACGGCCGCACCCGGCTCTTCTCGGCGTCCTTCACCACGGACCAGGGCCGCACGCTGTCCTCCGGTACACCGACCACGGCCACGAAGACGTTCACAGCGCCCTCGGGCTGGCAGATCACCGGCTTCACGGGCCGCTCGGGCGACGAACTGGACAAGCTCGGCGTGCTGTACGCGCCGATCAGCTGACCTGGTCCCGCCGGCGGAGACGGCCCAGACGACCACGTGCGTCTGGGCCGTGTGCGGCAGCCCGGTGACGGCGGCTCACCGGGCCACCAGGCGCCACAGCGACGTGATCTCCCCGGCACGGGCGGCATGGAGAGGATCCCCGGTGTCCCTCGCTCGCGGATGGCGGGGCCTGGTGTCCACCCTGTCCACCGCACGCAGGCCCGCCGCCTCGATGGCGGCCAACAGCTCGCGGCGCGTACGGAGTCCGAGGCGCTCGGCCAGGTCCGAGAGGATGAGCCACCCTTCACCACCGGGTGCGAGGCGGGCGGCCAGGCCGTCGAGGAAACTCCGGAGCATGGCGCCACCGAAGTCGTACACACCGTGTTCCAGCGCCGAGTTGGGCCGTGCCGGAACCCAGGGCGGGTTGCAGACGACGAGGTCCGCGCGCCCCTCGGGGAAGAGGGCGGGGCCCAGGACCTCGATGCGTCCGGTGAGGTGCAGCCGACGGGCGTTGTCCCGCGCGCAAGCCAGGGCGCGGGGGCTGATGTCGGTGGCCACGACATGAGCGAACCCCCGGCGGGCCAGGACGGCGGCGAGGACTCCGGTCCCCGTCCCGACGTCGAACGCGGTACGGCGGCCGACCGACACGGGCAGCGTAGCTCGCGCGACCAGGTCGACATACTCGCCCCTGACCGGGGAGAACACACCGTAGTGCGGATGGACTCGAGCACCGAGGGCCGGTACCTCCACGCCCTTCGTCCGCCACTCGTGCGCTCCGATCACTCCCAGCAGCTCCGTCAGGGAGATCACCGTCGGCCCGGTCGGCGGGCCGTACGCCTCGGCGCAGGCGCGGCGTACGTCGGGAGCTCTGCGCAGGTCGAGGGAGTGGTCCCCGTCGAGCAGGACGAGGAGTCCGCCCAGCACGCGGGCACGGTGTCCGCGGGCCCGGCGGTACACATGGAAGGACTCTGCCGGGCCGTCACCTCGACGAGGAGGTTTCCGGTCGATGCGGCGGCCCATCGCCCGCAACAGCTGGCGGGCGTTGTGGAAGTCGCCCCGCCACAGCAGGGCGGTGCCTTCACAGGCAAGCCCATGGGCGGTGTCGGCCTTGATCCCGTCGTCCGCGACAACGAGCCGGCTGGGCGGCAGTGCGGCGCTCTCGGAGTGCCAACGGGCGGAACGGGGGCTGTTGTTCTCGGTCCAGCGGATCGTGGACACGACGTACTCCTCGTGATCGAACGTGCGGGGGCACGAAGAGCACTTCGACGAGGAGCGGGAGGAGGGTCAGGGCAGGAAGGGCTACCGCTCCCGCGTCGAAGCGCGAGAGGAGGTGTCGCCGAGAACCATGCCGAGCGTCATGACCAGCTCTTTCCGAGAGACACAGAGACGAGCGCCAAAGACTAGCATCCAGCCTGTACCCCCTAGGTTTCCGTCCGGAGGACCCATGGCCCGCGCAGGCATCACCGCCGACCGTCTCGTCGCGGCCGCCGCCGAACTCGCCGACGAGGTGGGGTTCGAGAACGTCACCCTGTCCGCGCTGGCCCGTCATTTCGGCGTGAAGGACGCGAGCCTGTACTCGCATGTGAGGAATCTCCAGGACCTGCGTACCCGCCTCGCACTGCACGCGGGCGGCGAGCTGATCGACCGGATCGCCGCGGTGGTCGCCGGCCGGGCCGGCAAGGACGCGCTGGCCGCGTTCGCCGGCGCCTACCGGGAGTACGCACTCCAGCACCCCGGTCGCTACGCCGCCACCCAGATCCGTATCGACCAGGACCTGATGACCGACTCCCCGGCCATGCGCCGCACCGCCGAGATCACCTACGGAATGCTCCGCGCGTACGGCCTGGAGGAACCCGATCTCACCGATGCCGTACGCCTGTTGCGCAGCACCTTCCACGGCTACTGCGCCCTGGAGTCGAGCGGCGCGTTCGGCGCACCCAGAGCCGTACAGGTCTCGTGGGACAAGGCGATCGACGCACTGCACGTACTGCTCGAACACTGGCCCCGCGAGGAGACCACGAGCGACGCCTGACCTGCTCACCTGTACGACGACGTCCGTCCCCGACCTTCCCGAGGTGCCATGCCCGCGCAGATGAAGTTGTCCGCGATCACCCTCGACTGCCCGGACCCACTGGCTCTGGCGGCCTTCTACCAGCAGGCCACCGGCCTCGAACTCCACCCGAAGTCGGACGCCGAGTTCGCCGGTCTCAACGGTGAGAACGGACTCCTCCTGGGCTTCCAACAGGTCGACGGCTACCGGGCTCCGAGCTGGCCCGACCAGACCGTTCCCCAGCAGCTTCACATCTGCTTCAAGATCGACGAGGATCTGGACGAGGCCGAGGCGCGGCTGCTGGACCTGGGTGCGGGAAAGCCGGATCACCAGCCCCATGACGCCGCCAGGGCACGGGTCCTCACCGATCCGGACGGACACCCTTTCTGCCTGGTCAGGGACTGATCCAGGCCATTGATCCAGGCCCACCCCGGCCTCCCGAACCGGCAGATCTCCGGCCCCCGGGCCCTCCGGCTCTTCGACTCGCCGACGGCGAACCTGGGGCGCCCCGGTTCCGGTCGGGGCGCCCCAGGCGTTCAGTGCGCCCGCACCAGGCCCTTCGGCACCAGGTGCTGGGCGAGGAGTTCGTCGCGGACCAGGCTCGCGTAGACGGTGGCCCCGTGCACGGACGTGTGGGTGTTGTCCCGTTTCTCGTTGTACAGATACAGCGCCTTGGAGCCCTCGACGCCCAGCGACTCCACGACCGCCTTCGTCTTCGCCGTCAGGTCGATCAGCGGGACGTCCTCGGCGGCGGCGACCGAGCGGATCACCTCGGGATGGTTCACGCCGAGGCCGTTGACCAGGAGTGCGGTGCCGTTGTTCAGCGTGCCGTCGGTGTTGAACCAGCGGCGCACGATCGGGGTGACCAGGACGGGGCTGCCGCCCCTGTCCCGTACGCCCGCCACCAACGTCTCCAGGTTCGCCCGATAGGTCACCTCGTCGGTTGTCTTGTCGTTGTGGGCGAGTTGGATCAGGACCAGGTCACCACGGTGGATCTGCGGCTGAACCGTGGCCCACAGTTGGGGGTTCCCCAGATACGTCACCGTACTCTCGCCGGAATCCGCGTAGTTGGCGACGGACAGACCCTGGCTCAGGTACTGCGGCAGCTGCTGGCCCCAGCCGGTGTAGGGGTCGGCGGGCTGGTCGCAGACCGTGGAGTCGCCGACGAGGAAGATCTGGCGGGCGTGCCTGGCGGGGGTCACGCGGATGCCGGCCAGAGCGGGTGCCGAGCCGCCGAGCGCGAGGTCCAGGCCGGGGGTGCCCTCGGCGCCGGTCGGCTCGCCCTCCGGGGTGCGGACGTTCACGGTGAAGCTGCGGGCGGCCCGCTCCCCCGCCGGAACCGATGTCTCGGGAAGCAGCGCGCGCCGGGTCTCCCCGCTGACGCTGGTGCTCGACCCGGTCTCGCCGCCGAGGAGGACCCGCACGTCGTAGGTGCCGGGCGGGACGTCGAAGTGGCAGGCGGTGGCGGTGCAGTTCTCGATGCCCAGGGGGCGCTGACCGGCGTGTGCATGGGCCGGTACGGCGATCGCGCCGGCGCTCAATGTCAGCGCCGCCAGCACGGTGAGGTTGAAACGTCTCATACGGCTCCTCCGGCAGTTCCGCGACGGGACGACAGGACCTGGCCGCTGGACCGTACCGCTCCTGGCAAGCGCTTTCTAGACCTCACGCCAATTTCACAAGATTGCCAACCTCCAGCGAGCGAAAGCCCTTTCGCGAAATCGATTCAACTGTCACCCTGCCAGTCACCGCACCCCCACACCTCCCGAAGGAGGCACCCCCACATGTCCGGATCCGTGAACAGACCGGTCCGTCGCCGCACCTTCGTCCTCGGCACCGCGGCCGCCGCAGGCACGGCCGCGCTCGCCGGGCCGCTCGCCCAGACCGCGTCCGCGGCGGCCTTCGGTTACCGCGACGACGGCTCGAACTACGTCGTCGACACCGGCGCCAACCTCGTCTTCAAGGTCAGCAAGACCAACGGCGACCTGACCTCGCTGGTCTACCGCGGCACGGAGTACCAGGGTTACGGCGGCAAGAACTCGCACATCGAGTCCGGCCTCGGCACCTCCACCGTGAGCATCAAGCAGTCCGGCACGACGATCCTGATCTCGGTCGCGTACGGCACGCTGAAGCACTACTACGCGGCCCGCAGCGGCGAGAACAACGTCTACCTGTGGACCAACAAGGCCGACGACTCGGTCTCGGCGACCCGCTACATCCTGCGCGTCAACGCGGGCAAGTTCCTCAACGACGAGCCCGACTCCTACACCTACGCGCCCACCACCATCGAGGCCTCGGACGTCTTCGCGAAGTCCGACGGCCAGACCCGGTCGAAGCACTACGCGAAGGCCCGGGTCATCGACTACAACTACGTCGGCTGGACCACCGGCGGCGTCGGCCTGTACATCGTGCGCTCCAACCACGAGAAGGCCTCCGGCGGCCCCTTCTACCGCTCCCTCCTGCGCCACCAGAGCGCGGACGGCGGCGGCCTCTACGAGATCCTGTACTACGGCGAGAACCAGACGGAGGCCCAGCGCTTCGGTCTCCAGGGCCCCTACGTCATCGCCTTCACGGACGGCGGCGCCCCCTCCTCCTCGCTGTACCCGGGCACCCTCACCACCTCGTGGGCGGACTCGCTCGGCATCTCCGGGTACGTCGCCTCGGGCGGCCGGGGCAAGGTCGCCGGCGTCGGCATCACCGGGCGGAACACGGCCTACCCCTACACGGTCGGGCTCGCCAACTCCGCCGCCCAGTACTGGGGTTCGGCCCGGTCCTCGGACGGTTACTTCTCCATCGGCGGTGTCCTTCCGGGGACGTACACACTGACCGTCTTCAAGGGTGAACTCGCCGTCTACACCGGCTCGGTGAGCGTCAGCGCGGGCGGGACGACCACCCTCAACTCCATCGCGATCCCCTCCTCGAACGACCCGGGCAACGCGAGCGCGATCTGGCGCATCAACGACTGGAACGGCACGCCCAGCGGTTTCAAGAACGCCGACCTGATGACGTACGCCCATCCGTCCGACGTCCGGGCCGCGTCCTGGACCGGCAACGTCGTCATCGGCAGCGGCACCGAGACCTCGGCCTTCCCCTGCTACCTGTGGAAGGACGTCAACAGCGGCATCATCGTCTACTTCAAGCTGACGGCCGCCCAGGCCGCCGCCGCGCACACCCTGCGCATCGGCGTGACGACGGCCTACGCCAACGGCCGCCCGCAGGTCGTCATCAACGACACCTGGACCTCCGCCGTCCCCTCACCGCCCACCCAGCCGAGCACCCGGTCACTGACCGTGGGCTCGTACCGGGGCAACAACAACACGTTCACCTACAGCGTGCCGGCGTCCGCCTGGCTGACGGACACCAGCGCCTACAACACGCTGAAGATCTACGTGGCGAGCGGTTCGGGGAGCACGTCCTATCTCAGTGCGGGCACGTCGATCGACGCGATCGACCTGCTGGCGTGACCTGATCAGACGTCATGTCCCGCGTGTCCACTGCTGGTTGGTGCCGCCGTTGCAGGTGTATGTGATGACGGCGGCGCCGTTGGCGGTGGACGCGCCGTTCACGTCCAGGCACTTGCCGGTCGCGCGGGACGTGAGGTTGACGTAGGAGCCGGTGGCGGTCAGCGACCACTGCTGGGCGGTGGAGGAGGAGCAGTTCTCCTGGGTGACCGTGCTCGCGTTCTCCTGCACGCACAGGGAGCTGTTCCTGACCGCCAGCTGGTAGTAGCCGCTGCCCACCGACTTGAACCAGTACTTCTGGTTGGCGCCGCCGTTGCAGTCGTACTGCTTGATCTGCGCGCCCTGCCACAGGGACTGACTCGTCACGTCGGCGCACTTCGAGGAGTGCCGGGCGATCAGCGTGTTGTACGTGGCGCTCGTGCCGCTGATCGTGCCGGCGGCCGTGTCGACGGTGACCTCCGGCGACCAGGACATGGACATCGAGGTGGAGCTCGGGAAGGTCAGCGGCAGCCACACGTACCGCGAGTCGTTGACCGTCCCGCCGAAGGAGTTGCCCCAGCGGTCGCCCAGGTACAGGTAGGAGGTACCCGAACTGCCCTGCACGGGAAGGACGTACGCGGTCTGGGAGCCGTACGCCGTGGAGTCGCCGACGTTGGTCATCGCCGACCAGGGACCCGCGAGGGAGGTGGCGGTCGCGTACTGCTGCTGGTTGGGGTTCCAGCCGGTCGCTGCCGAGGTGAGCATGAAGTAGACGTTGCCCCGCTTGAACAGCGCCGGGGCCTCGCGGTGGCCGCCGGGCCAGGGGTTGGCGACCAGGCTCGCGATGCCGGTGTAGTCGGCGGTGAGCTTGTAGATCTGCAGGTCGTAGTTGTCGCGGGCGGCGGAGGCCATGTAGCCGGTGCCGTCGGTGTCCACGAAGACCGTGATGTCGCGGGACATGTGCTGGCCGAGCGGGCGGAAGCTGCCCTGCCAGGTGTAGGTGCCGTCGACGGTGCTCGACACGGCGACGGCGGCGCGGGCCTCGCTGTAGTCGGCGCCGTTCTCCTTGTGCATCCACATCACGAACTTGCCGGTGGCCGCGTTGTACATGACCTTCGGCCGCTCGATGTTGGCGGTGGCCAGTTCGGAGGAACTCGACTGGGTCAGGACGTGGTTCCTGAACTCCCAGTTCTTCAGGTCGGTGGAGCGGTAGGCGTCCACGTACCGGAAGGTGTTGTCGGCGTTGCGGTTCTCGCCGAACCAGTAGTAGTAGGTCCCGACCTTGATGACTCCGCCGCCGTGGGCGTGCACGGGGTTGCCCGACGCGTCGGTGAACTGGGTGCCGTTGGTGATCGTCTGGGGTGCGGCCTGGGCCGGTCCCGCGGTGGCCACAGCGCCGAGCAGCGCGAGGCAGAGGGCGAGCAGAGCAGCGTAGGCACGTCTCATCTCAGGCACTCTCCTTGACGGTTGCTGTGGCTGTGTCCGCCACGGGGATGCCGAAGTCCGGGGTGCCGTCCCGATTCCAGCCCAGCTTCTGGACGCGGGTGTGGCGGTTGGGGTCGTTCAGCGGGTCGCCGACGATCTCCTTGTACTGGCGGGCGTGGTAGACGAGGACGTCGGTGCGGCCGTCCTCGGCGACCGTGAAGCAGTTGTGCCCCGGGCCGTACTGCTTGGTGGTGTCGTTGCTGGTGAAGACGGGCGTCGGGGACTTGGCCCAGCTCGCCGGGTTCATCAGGTCGCTGTCGGCGTCGGCGGTCAGCAGGCCCATGCAGTAGTGCCAGTCGGTGGCGCTGGCGGAGTACGACATGAACAGGCGGCCGTTGCGGGCGATGACCGAGGGGCCCTCGTTGACCTTGTAGCCGATGGTCTCCCAGTCGTACTCGGGTGTCGACAGGCGTATTTGAGGGCCCGTCAGGGTCCACGGGTTCGCCATCTTCGACAGCCACAGGGCGGTGTTGTTGCCCATGTCGGGCTCGTGCTGGGCCCAGGCGAGGTAGCGGGTGCCGCGGTGGGTGAACGTGGTGGCGTCGAGGGAGAAGGTCTCCCAGGCCGTCTTGATCTGGCCGCGCTCGGTCCAGGCGCCCTTGAAGGGGTCGCGGTGCGCGTTCTCCAGGACCCAGATGCGGATGTCCCACACGCTCTCGGCGGGCGCGGAGGCGAAGTAGATGTACCACTTGCCGCCGATGCGGTGGATCTCCGGCGCCCAGATGTGGGCGCCCATCGGACCCGTGGCGTGCTTGGTCCAGATGACGGACTCGGCGGCGGTCGCGAGGCCGTTCAGGGTGCGGGAGCGGCGCAGGACGATGCGGTCGTACTCGGGGACGGTGGCCGTGAAGTAGTAGATGCCGTCGGTGTGCCGGTGGATGTGCGGGTCGGCGCGGTTGCGGACGAGCGGGTTCACCAAGGGAGCTGCCTTCCGGGTCGGGGCGGCGTGGGCGATGCCCGGCGGCACCGCCGCCAGGGCGCCCGCGGCCAGGGCTCCCTTCAGCAGCAGTCGGCGATGGGGATCTTCGGGCAGGTCGTTGTCGCGGCTCATACGGCTGCCTCTCGCGGGGGGACGAGATATCTGTCGTCCGGGATGCCGAACGACATCTGTCATTACGAACGCTTACGAACGCCGAAAAGGTATGGGTGTGTTACGCGGAGGTCAACGGGTCGGACGAGACGAAAGAGGCCGGTGTTTTTCTGTTATCGGTCGGCAGGCCCGTCCGTCTCCGGTCCGTGCGCAGCCATACCCACAAGACAGCAGCGGCCGTCGGCGCCCTCGCGGCGGCGGCCTGGATGCTCACCGCTCCCCCGGCCACGGCCGCCGGAGCCCGGGACGTCACCGCCGACGTACTCGCCGACCGGGACGTGACGCTCACCGGCGACACGGTCGTCACCGTGCCGTCGGGGACGACGACGTACGACGGCGCCTTCCGCGGCGAGGGCACCCTGACCGTGCGCGGCGGCGGGACGCTGGTGCTGACCAGGGACAGCGACTTCACGCTGCCGGCGTCCCGGCAGCGGCAACGCGTGTCGATACCGGGCGGCAACCACCCGTACGTCACCACGTCCGCCCCGGACCCGCCCGCGATCACGGTCGAGCGGGGCGCGACCCTGCAGTACGGCAACGGCGGTACGACCGGCCTGATCGGCCACTTCCCGTACAACACCCCCGCGTTCCGGCTCAACCAGGACAACATCCGGGTCGACGGCACCCTGCGGCTGTCCCTGAGGAGCGCCTACAACCTCGGCACCGTCAGCGGCTCCGGACTGCTCACCCAGCCCAGGTTCCTCTGGGGCACCTGGGACCTGTCGGGCACCCACCCCTTCTCCGGAGTGATCGACAACGGCACGCAGGTCAACGCCGGACGGCCCGAGTACGCGACCTCGCTGCCGAACGTGCGCAAGGTCCTCAACCAGGGCACCTGGACCGTGGACACCCCACTGGGCCGGACCGTCACCATGGGCATGGACTTCTACCAGCGCGAGTACGGCAGTGACATCAACGTCCAGTCCCGGCCGGGCGGCAGGGTGATCCTGACCGGCCAGTACAGCTGGTCGGACCGGGGCGGCGACACCGATCCCTCGCTCAGCGACCCCGCGCTCAACTGGACGCCCGCCCGGAAGAACGTCAACAAGCGCGGCACCAACATCAAGGGCGCGGACGTCCAGTGGGGCGACGGCACCACCCACCGGATCTTCATGCCGGGCACCGCCGAGACCGTCTACATCAACCTGCTCGCCGCCCGCTCCCGTTCGAGGCTCACCTTCGACTACGACGGCCCGGTCACCCTGGGAGCCCCCATCGGCGGCGGCAGGTACCACGACACGCTGTCCGCGCCCGGCGCCGGCGACATCGTGATCGCCGGGACCCGCGGCAACGACGTGACCTTCGCGGCCCGGCAGTACTACGACGGCTCGACCACCGTCGAGAAGGGCGCCGTGCTGCGGCTGGGGTCGGCGCAGGGCGACGGTTCGCTGCTGACGGGCACCGCGCGGCGGCGGGTGGTGAACGACGGCAGGCTCGTCGTGGCCAACGCGCGGACCCCGGTCTTTCTGGCGCGGGTGAGCGGGAGCGGCGCGTTCACGCAGTCGGGGGCGGCGACCACGACACTGACGGGCAGCGCGGTGACGTACACCGGGACCACGACGGTCACGAAAGGCACGCTCGCGTTGCGGCAGGGCGCGACTCTCGTGCACAGCAAGGCGATTCGGCTCACCTCGTCCGGTGCGCGGCTGGACGCCGGGGCGGCCGGGCTACGGGTGGCGACCGCGCTGAGCGGCAAGGGCACGGTGAAGGGGGCCGTGACGAACGAGGGGGTCGTCGCGGGCGGGATCAGCGTCGTCGGGGACTACACGCAGCGGTCCCAGGGCGAACTGGTCCTGCGGGACCGGCCGTTGAAGGTGACGGGTGTGGTGCGGCTGGGCGGGGAGCTGGATCTGGCGGCCGCCGGGGCCGACCCCCCGCGTCAGATCACGGTGCTCGATCACGCGGGGAGCGCGAGGACGACCGGCGTGTTCCAGGGGCTTGAGGAGGGAACGAAGGTCGAACTCGCCGACACGGCCTACCGGATCAGCTACAAGGGCGGCGACGGGAACGACGTGGTGCTCACCGCCGTGGCCGCACGAGCGACGCCCAGTGGCCGGGCGTCCGCAGCGTCCGCCGCGTCCGGGGGCGCCGGTCCGGCCGCAGAGCCGCGTACCGCGAGCGCGGAGAGCGATGGGCTGGGCTGGTGGCCGTACCTGCTCTCCGTGGGGCTGCTCATGGGGCTGGTGCTGCCGGTGACGATGCGCAGGAAGGGCGGCCGACGGCGGGGCGGACGGCACGCGTCACAGGGATAGCGGACGCCGACGCCCGCTCGGCGCGGCTTCTCCTCGCCCGCGCGGGCCGGCGTCAGTGCGGTGAGCCGGCCGTGGAGGGCATCCAGGGTCAGGCGGACGTCTCCGCAGCCGTCTCCTGGCGTCCACGCAGCCACACGTACACCGGGATGCCCGCGAAGAGGAACAGCACGCCCTGGTAGACGGCCGCGTAGCCGGCTCCCGCGATCAGCCAGAAGGAGAACGCGAAGGAGAGGGCGGCGACGATCAGGTCGCGGACCAGGCCGGCCGGGCGGACCCGTTCGCGGGTTCCCCTGGCGAGCCAGTACAGCTGGGCGGCGGCCGACAGGAGGTACGGCACGCAGCCCGTGAACGTGGTGATCAGGACGAGGACGCGGAACGTGGTGTCCGGGCCCGCCGTGTAGTTGAGGGCGATGAGCAGCGTGCCCAGCACGGCGACGGCCCACACGCCGAAACCGGGCACCCCGCCCTTGCCGACCTTCGCGAAGCGCGCCGGGAAGAGACCGTCGCGGGCGGCGGCGTACGGCATCTGCGCGGCCATCAGGATCCAGCCGTTGAGGCAGCCGGTGATCGAGGCGACGGCGACCAGGGCGATGGCGGTGCCGCCCCAGGTGCCGCCGGTGATGGCGTTCACGGCGTCGGCGAAGGGGGCGCCGGAGTCGACCAGCTCGTCGTGCGGGACGAGACCGAAGACGGCGACGATGCCGAGGACGTAGACGAGCGCGGAGCCCAGGGTGCCCAGGACGCTCGCGCGGCCGACGTTGCGCTCGGGATCTTTGACCTCGCCCGCGCTGACGGCGGCCGACTCGACGCCGAGGAAGCTGTAGAGGAGCAGCGCGGCGGAGGCGGCGAGCGCGCCCGGCACGCTCTGACCGGAGGCGTTGAACGGGCCGAAGTTGTCGGCGTCGACGAAGAAGAGGCCGACCGTCGCGACCACCAGCAGGGGCACGAACTTCAGGAACGTGGAGACCACTTGGACGGCGCCGACCCAGCGGGTGCCGGCGAAGTTCGCGGCGGCCGGCAGCCACAGCGCGGCAAGCGCGACCAGACCTTCGAGGGTGTGGTTGCCGTGCAGGGGTATCAGGACGTCGACGTAGCCGACGACCGCGACGGCCAGGGCGGCGATGCTGACCCAGCACATCGTCCAGTACGACCATGCCGACAGGAAGCCCGCGAAGGGGCCGAAGGCGTCGCGCGGATACACGTACAGGCCGCCGGTGACCGGGCTGCGCCGGGCCAGCTTGCCGAAGAGGAGGGCGAGCAGGACCGCGCCGACCGACAGGACCGCGAAGGCGAGCAGGCTGACGCCGCCGTACGGGGCGACGGTCGCGGGCAGCGCGAAGATGCCGCCGCCGATGATGTTGCCCATGACGAGCGCGGTGGCGGCGACCGGACCGAAGATTCGGCGGCGCGGGGCGGCCGCACCGGACGTTTGCGTGCCGTTCGGCTCCGGCTCGGTGGTCTCGATGGTGCTGGGGGCGGTCATGGCGGTTCCCGGGGGGAGGGGACGGGC
>JODI01000070.1 GCA_000720805.1 Streptomyces violaceoruber | reverse complement strand
GACCCCCGAGGCCCTGGTCGAGAGCGCCCTGTGGGAAGCCTCCCTCTTCGAGGAGCACGACTTCCGGGACATCAAGATCTCGGTGAAGCACAACGACCCGGTCGTGATGATCGAGGCGTACAAGCAGCTCGCCGCCCAGTGCGACTACCCGCTGCACCTCGGCGTCACCGAGGCCGGCCCCGCCTTCCAGGGCACGATCAAGTCGGCGGTGGCCTTCGGCGCGCTCCTCTCCCAGGGCATCGGCGACACGATCCGCGTCTCCCTCTCCGCCCCGCCGGTCGAGGAGGTCAAGGTCGGCAACCAGATCCTGGAGTCCCTGAACCTCAAGCAGCGCGGCCTGGAGATCGTCTCCTGCCCCTCCTGCGGCCGCGCCCAGGTCGACGTCTACAAGCTGGCCGAAGAGGTCACCGCCGGCCTGACCGGCATGGAGGTCCCGCTGCGCGTCGCCGTCATGGGCTGCGTCGTCAACGGCCCCGGCGAGGCCCGCGAGGCCGACCTCGGCGTCGCCTCCGGCAACGGCAAGGGCCAGATCTTCGTCAAGGGCGAGGTCATCAAGACCGTCCCCGAGTCCAAGATCGTCGAGACCCTCATCGAGGAGGCCATGAAGCTGGCCGAGCAGATGGAGACGGACGGCGTCGCGTCGGGCGAACCATCGGTGTCGGTGGCGGGCTGACATCTCAGCCCGTCCGGCGTCTGAGGACGAGGCCCCTTCAGGGCCGACAGCGGGGGCCTGGGGGCGGCAGCCCCCAGAGAGCGGGACGGCAGCCCACTGTCACTCCGGAACGGACGGCGACCACACACCCGGCGACGCTGCCCAGCTTCCGCAGGTACAGTGCGGAGATCAGCAGAATCCCAGTGTGAGGCCCCGCCCGTGTTGACCCAGACGACCTCCCGGGTCCTCGAACCGAGCGACCTGGACGCCGCGCTCGCCGTCCTGGACCGCGAGCCGGTCGCGAACGCCTTCGTGACCTCCCGGGTCCAGGTGGCCGGCCTCGACCCGTGGCGGCTCGGCGGCGAGATGTGGGGCTGGTACGAGGACGGCATGCTGACGTCCCTGTGCTACGCGGGCGCCAACCTGGTCCCGATCTGCGCCACCCCGCGTGCCGTCCGCGCCTTCGCCGACCGGGCGAGAAGGGCCGGCCGCCGCTGCTCCTCCATAGTCGGCCCCGCCGAACCCACCACCCAGCTCTGGCGGTTGCTGGAACCCAGCTGGGGTCCCGCCCGCGAGGTCCGCGCCCGCCAGCCCCTCATGGTCACCGACCGCATGCCGACCGACATCGCCCCGGATCCGCACGTCCGCCGCACGCGCAAGGACGAGATGGACACGATCATGCCGGCGTGTGTGGCGATGTTCACCGAGGAGGTCGGCGTCTCCCCGATGGCCGGCGACGGCGGCCTTCTCTACCAGGCCCGGGTAGCCGAACTCGTCGGCGCCGGCCGCTCCTTCGTCCGCCTCGACGAGAACGGCAAGGTCGCCTTCAAGGCGGAGATCGGCGCCGCGACGGACCGCGCCTGCCAGATCCAGGGCGTCTGGGTGGCCCCGGAGTACCGGGGGAGGGGCCTGGCGGCGCCCGGCATGGCGGCGGTCCTGCGCTACGCCCTGGCGGACGTGGCCCCGGTGGTGAGTCTGTACGTCAACGACTTCAACACCGCGGCGAGAAGGACGTACAAGAGGGTGGGGTTCCAGGAGATCGGCGCGTTCATGAGCATTCTCTTCTGACGGACCGCGTTCCCTGCTTTCAGAGCTTTCGGAGCCCCTGTACAACCCGCACTCGGCAGCGGACCGAAACCCCCCTGTAGGCTCCCCGCCATGGACCTCGTCATCGACCCCCTGGACCTGTCCGCCCACGTCGATGAGGCCCTAGCCGTCCAAGCCATCGCTTTCGGCCTGGGCCCCGACGAGGTGGCCGTACGCCGTCAGATCGTCCTGCGTCACATGACCTACCCCGGCGCCCGCGCCTTCGGCGCCACCCAGGCCGGACGCCTCGTGGGCTTCGTGTACGGCATGCCGAACGACCGCGCCCACTGGTGGTCCACCGTCGTCGAGCCGTACCTCAGAGCGCGCGGCCACGACGACTGGCTCGACGACTCCTTCGTCATCACCGAGCTGCACGTCCACCCGCGCCACCAGAACCGCGGCATCGGCCGGTCCCTGATCACCACGATCACGGACACCGCCGACGAACCCCGCACGATCCTCTCCGCCATCGACACCGACAGCCCTGCCCGCGGCCTGTACCGCTCCCTCGGTTACGAGGACCTGGCCCGCCAGGTCCTGTTCCCCAGCGCCCCCAAGCCGTACGCCGTGATGGGCGCCCCCCTCCCGCTCCGCCGCCGTTAACCGATTACCGCCGGGATGGGCCCCCCGGTTAACCTCCTGCCATCACCCTCACGTAGCAGGAGTACGAGAACCATGGCGAACGCACCGGTCCAGCGCATGTCCCAGTTGATGGCGAAGACGCTGCGCGACGACCCGGCGGACGCCGAGGTCCTCAGCCACAAACTGCTCGTCCGGGCCGGCTATGTCCGCCGGACCGCCGCGGGCCTGTGGAGCTGGCTGCCGCTCGGCAAGAAGGTCCTCGGCAACATCGAGCGGATCGTCCGCGAGGAGATGGACGCGATCGGCGCCCAGGAGGTGCTGCTCCCCGCGCTGCTGCCGCGTGAGCCCTACGACGCCACCGGCCGCTGGGACGAGTACGGCCCCGAACTGTTCCGCCTCCAGGACCGCAAGGGCGGCGACTACCTCCTCGGCCCGACCCACGAGGAGATCTTCACCCTGCTGGTGAAGGACCAGGCGTCCTCCTACAAGGACCTGCCGGTGATCCTTTACCAGATCCAGCACAAGTACCGTGACGAGGCCCGCCCGCGCGCAGGCATCCTGCGCGGCCGGGAGTTCCTGATGAAGGACTCCTACTCCTTCGACCTGGAGGACGAGGGCCTCGCCCGCTCGTACGCCCTGCACCGCGAGGCCTACCAGAAGATCTTCGCGCGCCTCGGCCTCGACTACCGCATCTGCGCCGCCACGGCGGGCGCCATGGGCGGCTCCAAGTCGGAGGAGTTCCTCGCCCCGGCCGAGGCCGGCGAGGACACCTTCGCCGACTGCCCGAACTGCGACTTCGCGGCCAACACCGAGGCGATCACGTACGAGTTGAAGCCGGTGGACGCCGCCGGCGTGCCCGCCGCCGAGGAGATCCCGACCCCCGACACCCCCACCATCGAGACCCTCGCCGCCTCCCTCGGCGTCCCGGCGTCGGCCACCCTGAAGAACCTCCTCGTGAAGGTGGACGGCGAGATCGTCGCCGTCGGCGTGCCCGGTGACCGTGAGGTCGACCTGGACAAGGTCGAGGCCCACTTCGCCCCCGCCGCCGTCGAGTTGGTCACCGCCGAGGACTTCGTGGGCCGCCCCGACCTGGTCCGTGGGTACGTGGGCCCTCAGGGCCTGGGCGACAAGGTGACGTACATCGCCGACCCGCGCGTGGCCCCCGGCACGGCCTGGATCACCGGGGCCAACAAGGAGCACACGCACGCGAAGAACGTCGTCGCGGGCCGGGACTTCGAGGTCGACGCGTACGTCGACGTCGTGGTCGTCCAGGAAGGCGACCCCTGCCCCAAGTGCGGCACCGGCCTCAAGCTGGACCGGGCCATCGAGATCGGCCACATCTTCCAGCTGGGCCGCAAGTACGCCGACGCCCTCAAGCTCGACGTCCTCGGCCAGCAGGGCAAGCCGGTCCGCGTGACCATGGGCTCCTACGGCATCGGCGTCTCCCGCGCGGTCGCGGCCCTCGCCGAGCAGACCGCCGACGACAAGGGCCTGTGCTGGCCCAAGGAGGTCGCCCCGGCCGACGTGCACGTCGTCGCCGCGGGCAAGGCCCTGCAGACCGAGCTGGCCCTCGACGTCTCCGGCAAGCTGGCGGCGGCCGGTGTCCGCGTCCTGGTGGACGACCGGGCCGGCGTCTCCCCGGGCGTGAAGTTCACGGACTCGGAACTGATCGGCGTACCGCAGATCCTGGTGGCCGGCCGACGTGCCGCCGAGGGCGTGCTGGAGCTGAAGGACCGCCGCACCGGTGAACGCGAGGAGCTGACGGTCGAGGAGGCGATCGCCCGCCTGACCGCCTGACCGCCCCCGGCGGGGAGTCAGAGCCAGCCCGCGAACTCCAGCAGCAGTTCGGCGTCCCGCGGGCGCCCGACCCGGCGCGCCCGCACGCCCGACTCCACCGCCCGGAACAGCGTCCAGCCCCGCAGCCGTTCCTGGTCCACGTCCAGGGACTCCGCGAGCCGCTTGATCCGCCGTCGGGTGGTCGCCGCCCCCGACGGCGAGGCGATCAGGTCCTCCACCCGGTCCCGCACCAGCCGCGACAGATCGAAGGCGCACTCGCCGACCACCGGGTCGGGTCCCACGGCCAGCCACGGCATCCGCTCCCCGGCGAGCACCTTGCTCTGCCGGAACGTCCCGTGCAGCAGACGGTGTTCGGGCGGCGCGGCCAACAGCTCCTCGCGGGTGGCGAGCGCCGCGTCCACCAGGGGCGCCACCTCGGTGTCGGCGGCGGCACGTGCCCGCATCGCCTCGGCCTGCCGCCCGGTCCGCTCGGCCACCGTCTCGAAGGGATGGCCCCCGGGTTCCACCCACAGCCGCCGCAGCGTTCCCGCCGCCTCCAGCAGCGCCTTGGCCTCCGGCAGGGACCTCACCGAGACATCCGGGTGCAGTCGCTCCAGCAGCAGCACCCCCTCGGTCGTCGGGGGTTCGAGCAGCTGTACGGCACCCAGACCGGCCCAGCGGACCAGCGCGGCCCGCTCGCTCTCCGGGCGCGCCCGGGGCGGGGCCAGCTTGAGCACCGCGGGCGCCCCGTCCGGCCGCCGCACCAGCACGACCAGGCTGCTGCGCCCGCCGGGCACCTGCACCCGCTCGACGGTCAACTCGTGCAGCGCGACGGCCCGCAGGACCGCCTCGGGCAGCTTCTCCAGCCAGCCCTCTGCGTCCGGTGCCGTCTCTCCGAGAGCTCTCACCAGACGCGGCGGCGGTTCGAAAGCCATACCCGAGCCGTTTCCCTTCCGTCCGTGTTCAGTCGTACAGCCGTTTGGTCATACAGCCATGCAGCCGTACGTCCTATGCGGTGGGCGTCCCCGACGCCGGGGCCGAAGCGGCCCGGTCCCGCTCGGCGAGCCCAGGGAAGGCTACGCTCTCGCCGCGCCAGCGCACCGCCCGCACCGCCGCCTCACGCAGCGCCTCGGTCGCCGTGCCCCGCAGCTCGCCCTCGGCCGACCGCACCAGATCCGAGTACACCCCGGCCACCCGGTCCTCCAGCTCGGCGGCCAGCCGCACCGCCGCGGCCGAGTCCGGCACCGGGAAGGGCAGCGCGTACGCCGGCGCCGCGGCCACCGGTGTCCCGCCCAGATCCCGCACCTCACGGACCAGCGCGTCCCGCCGGGCGCGATGGGCGTCGTACGCCGCCGTCGCCTCCGCGCGGCGGTCCGGGCGGATCCGTCCGCCGACGACGCCGTAGCCGTAGACCGCCGCGTGCTCGGCGGCCAGCGCCGCCTGAAGGGCGGTCAGCTCGCGGTCCCTCACTTCGCACCCTCCGTCAGCAGATACGCGTGCGCCGCCCCGGCCGCCGCCACCGAGGCCAGCAGCCGTGCCAGTTCGCCCGGTACGTCCAGCAGCACCTTCGCCCGCCGGTCCGCGAGGGCCCGTTCGGCGGCGGCGAGCCCGGCGAGGGCGTCCTTCTCGTTCCCCGGTGGCGCGGCCGGCGGTGAAAGGGAGGACGAAGGAGCGGGGGAGGTGCCGGACGGCTCGGGCGAGGCGGTCGGGGTGCCGCCGAAGGCCTCCGTGTGCCGGGCGACCTCCGCGCGCAGCGGCCTCAGCCGGTCGGCCAGCGCGGGGTGGGCGGCGAGGACGAGGTCGTACCGCTCGGTCAGGCCCCGGCTGTCCCGGGCCGCACGCGCGCGTGCCCGCACGGCCGCCGACGGACTGCCGCCCGCCTCCTCCTCGGACTCCTCGGTCCCGGAGGAGCAGCCCGCGAGCAGGGCGGCCCCGGCGGCCGAGACGAGCAGCGCTCTTCTGCGCGGCCCCGAGGGGGTGCGCGACGGTGGGGGGTACGGCACGGCAGACGTCCTCGGGAGGCTCGTACGAACATACGGGCGGGCAGGTCCGGCCCGCCGGTGATCACGGTACCCGCGCGTCCGGCCGCCGCCGCTCACCGGCACCGGGCGAGCCCGCGACGGTCCCCGTCGGCCGCCCGGTGGACCGCAACACCCCCCGCGACCGGATACCCTTTGACCAGACACGCGACCAACCCACAACAGCACACGCGGCCGAGGAGTCACCCGGATGAGCACCACCCAGAGCGAGAGGCTGCGAGAACTTCTGGAACCGCTCGTCGGCTCCCAGGGCCTCGATCTCGAGGAGATCGCGGTGGACTCCGTCGGACGCAAGCGGGTGCTGCGCGTCGTCGTCGACTCGGACAGCGGTGCGGATCTGGACCAGATCGCCGATGTGAGCCGCGCGCTCTCGGCGAAGCTCGACGAGACGGACGCGATGGGGCCGGGCGAGTACACCCTGGAGGTCGGAACCCCCGGCGCCGAGCGCCTCCTCAAGGAGCACCGGCACTATGTGCGCGCTGTCGACCGGCTGGTGAAGTTCCAGCTGCACGAGGGCGACGAGCTGGTCGCCCGGATCCTCCAGGTCGACGACGAGGGCCTGGACGTGGAGATCCCCGGTGTGAAGGGCCGCAAGGCCACCACCCGCAGAATCGCCTTCGCGGACATCGACAAGGCACGTGTGCAGGTCGAGTTCAACCGCAAGGACAAGCACCACAAGCAGGACGAGCACGACGAGCACGACGCGAACGACATGATGGAAGAGGAGGAGGCGTAGCCGTGGACATCGACATGAGTGCCCTGAGGGGCTTGGTGCGGGAGAAGGAGATCTCCTTCGACCTGCTGGTCGAGGCGATCGAGTCGGCCCTCCTCATCGCCTACCACCGCACCGAGGGAAGCCGCCGACACGCGCGCGTGGAGCTCAACCGGGAGACCGGGCATGTGACCGTGTGGGCGAAGGAGGACCCCGACGACCTCGAGGAGGGTCAGGAGGCCCGCGAGTTCGACGACACCCCGTCCGGCTTCGGCCGTATCGCCGCCACGACCGCCAAGCAGGTCATCCTGCAGCGGCTGCGCGACGCCGAGGACGACGCGACGCTCGGTGAGTACGCCGGCCGTGAGGGCGACATCGTCACCGGCGTGGTCCAGCAGGGCCGCGACCCGAAGAACGTGCTCGTGGACATCGGCAAGCTGGAGGCCATCCTGCCGGTGCAGGAGCAGGTCCCCGGTGAGACGTACCAGCACGGCATGCGGCTTCGGTCGTACGTCGTCCGGGTGGCCAAGGGGGTGCGCGGTCCGTCCGTGACCCTGTCCCGTACCCATCCGAATCTGGTGAAGAAGCTCTTCGCGCTGGAGGTGCCGGAGATCGCCGACGGGTCCGTCGAGATCTCCGCCATCGCCCGTGAGGCCGGTCACCGTACGAAGATCGCCGTCCGGTCCACCCGTTCCGGGCTGAACGCCAAGGGTGCCTGCATCGGTCCGATGGGCGGGCGGGTGCGCAATGTCATGGGCGAGCTGAACGGTGAGAAGATCGACATCGTCGACTGGTCGGACGACCCGGCCGAGATGGTGGCGAACGCGCTGTCACCCGCCCGGGTGTCCAAGGTCGAGGTCGTCGACATGGCCGCCCGCTCCGCGCGGGTGACCGTCCCCGACTACCAGCTGTCACTGGCCATCGGCAAGGAAGGCCAGAACGCCCGCCTCGCGGCCCGGCTGACCGGCTGGCGGATCGACATCCGTCCGGACACCGAGCAGCCCGGCGAGTAGGACGGCCGAGCGGCTGGGAGGAATAGATCCAAGCCGCAGGTCGCTGAGATCACGACAACAACCGTTCGATTCCTGCCCCAAAGGGGTGAGGTCGTTACGGGGAGGTAGACTTAAGAGTGTCTGGCCGGACGCGCACCGGAGCATGCCCTGAACGCACCTGTGTGGGGTGCCGGGAGCGAGCGGCCAGGACCGAACTGCTGCGGACCGTGGCGATCAAGGACGCATGCGTCCCCGATCCACGCGGTACGCTGCCCGGCCGGGGTGCGTATGTACACCCCGTCTCGGTCTGTCTCGACCAGGCGGTACGCCGCCGGGCGTTCCCGAGGGCGCTGCGCGTCCCGGGCCCGCTCGACGTAATGGCGTTGCGCCGGTACGTCGAGCAGACAGAAGGTTGCTGAGCAGCTCTCGCTGTGCAGGCGACACCGCAAGGAGTGTCGTACGGAACCCCGTGCGGCCCTGGTACCCCGCGAGTTGGAAGTAGGTCGAGATTGCGATGAGCACTCGATGAGCACGCGATGAGTACGCCCATGAAGTAGCGACGGTCCGGACGCAACCCGGACCTAAAAGGAGCGAAGTGGCTAAGGTCCGGGTATACGAACTCGCCAAGGAGTTCGGGGTGGAGAGCAAGGTCGTCATGGCCAAGCTCCAGGAACTCGGTGAATTCGTCCGTTCGGCGTCCTCGACGATCGAGGCGCCCGTTGTACGCAAGCTGACTGACGCCCTCCAGCAGGGCAACGGAGGCGGCAAGTCCGCCCCCGCACGCAAGGCTGCCCCGGCCAGGCCGGGTGCCCCCTCTCCCGCGCAGGCCGCCCGTCCGGCCGCCCCGCGCCCGCCGGCCCCCAAGCCGGCCGCCGCCGAGACGCCCGCGGCTCCCGCCGCGCCGGCTGCTCCCGGCCCCCGTCCCACCCCGGGCCCGAAGCCCGCGCCGCGGCCCGCCCCGGCGTCCCCGGCTCCGACGACGCCCGAGTTCACGGCACCGCCGGCGGCTCCCGCCGCACCGGCCGCCTCCTCCGGCTCCGGCGCTGGTACCGGCACCGGCACCGGCTCCGGCCCCCGTCCGGGCGCTCCGCGTCCGGCAGGCCAGGCGCCGCGTCCGGGTGCCCGTCCGGGTGGTCCCGGTCAGGGCGGCCAGGGCCGCGGTGACCGTGGCGACCGTCCCGGCGCTCCGCGCCAGGGTGGCCAGGCGCCGCGTCCCGGTGCCCGTCCGGCCGGTCCGCGTCCGGGCAACAACCCCTTCACCTCTGGTGGCTCCACCGGCATGGCGCGTCCGCAGACGCCCCGTCCGGGCGGTGCCCCGCGGCCCGGCGGTCCTGGTGGCCCCGGTGCCCCCGGCGGCGCTCCGCGTCCGCAGGGCCAGGGCGGCGGTCCTCGTCCCCAGGGCGCTTCGGGCGGCCCCCGTCCGCAGTCCCCGGGTGGCGCGCGTCCCACCCCGGGCGGTATGCCCCGCCCGCAGGGCGGCGGCCCGCGTCCCGGCGGCGGCCCCGGCGGTGCGCGTCCCAACCCCGGCATGATGCCGCAGCGTCCGGCTGCCGGCCCCCGCCCCGGTGGCGGCGGTCCCGGCGGTCGCGGTCCCGGCGGCGGAGGCCGTCCGGGCGGTGGCGGCGGCGGTCGTCCCGGTGGCGGCGGCTTCGCCGGTCGTCCGGCCGGTCCCGGTGGCGGCGGCGGCTTCGCCGGTCGTCCCGGCGGTCCCGGTGGCGGTGGCGGCGGTTTCGCCGGTCGTCCGGGTGGTCCCGGTGGCGGTGGCGGCGGTCGTCCCGGCTTCGGTGGTCGTCCCGGTGGTCCGGGTGGCCGTGGTGGCACGCAGGGCGCCTTCGGTCGTCCCGGCGGTCCCGCGCGTCGTGGTCGCAAGTCGAAGCGGCAGAGGCGCCAGGAGTACGAGGCCATGCAGGCCCCGTCGGTCGGCGGCGTGATGCTGCCTCGCGGCAACGGACAGTCCGTCCGCCTGTCGCGCGGTGCCTCCCTCACCGACTTCGCGGAGAAGATCGGCGCCAACCCGGCGTCGCTCGTCGGCGTGATGATGAACCTCGGCGAGATGGTCACTGCCACGCAGTCCGTCTCCGACGAGACGCTGAAGCTGCTCGCGGACGAGATGAACTTCGTCCTCGAGATCGTCAGCCCCGAGGAGGAGGACCGCGAGCTGCTCGAGTCCTTCGACATCGAGTTCGGCGAGGACGAGGGTGGCGAGGAGTTCCTCGTCGCGCGTCCGCCGGTCGTGACCGTCATGGGTCACGTGGACCACGGCAAGACCCGCCTCCTCGACACCATCCGCAAGACGAACGTCGTCGCGGGCGAGGCCGGCGGTATCACGCAGCACATCGGTGCGTACCAGGTCACGACTCAGGTCAACGACGAAGAGCGCAAGATCACCTTCATCGACACCCCGGGCCACGAGGCGTTCACCGCCATGCGTGCCCGTGGTGCCAAGTCGACCGACATCGCGATCCTCGTGGTGGCGGCCAACGACGGTGTGATGCCCCAGACGATCGAGGCGCTGAACCACGCCAAGGCGGCCGACGTCCCGATCGTCGTCGCGGTCAACAAGATCGACGTCGAGGGCGCCGACCCGACCAAGGTGCGCGGTCAGCTGACCGAGTACGGCCTCGTGGCCGAGGAGTACGGCGGCGACACCATGTTCGTCGACATCTCCGCCAAGCAGGGTCTCAACATCGAGTCCCTTCTGGAGGCCGTGGTCCTCACCGCGGACGCCTCGCTCGACCTGCGGGCCAACCCGGAGCAGGACGCGCAGGGTATTGCGATCGAGTCCCGTCTCGACCGTGGCCGCGGTGCCGTCGCGACCGTCCTGGTCCAGCGAGGCACCCTGCGGGTCGGCGACACCATGGTGGTCGGCGACGCGTACGGCCGTGTCCGCGCGATGCTCGACGACAAGGGCGACAACCTGGAAGAGGCGGGTCCGTCGACTCCGGTCCTCGTCCTCGGTCTCACCAACGTCCCGGGCGCCGGCGACAACTTCCTCGTCGTCGACGAGGACCGTACGGCCCGCCAGATCGCCGAGAAGCGCGCGGCGCGTGAGCGCAACGCCAACTTCGCCCGGCGCGGAGTCCGGTTCTCCCTGGAGAACCTGGACGAGGCCCTCAAGGCCGGTCTGGTGCAGGAACTCAACCTCATCATCAAGGGCGACGCGTCCGGTTCGGTGGAGGCTCTCGAGTCCTCGCTGCTCCAGCTCGACGTCGGCGAAGAGGTCGACATCCGCATCCTGCACCGCGGTGTCGGTGCGGTCACGGAGTCGGACATCGACCTGGCGATGGGCTCCGACGCGATCGTGATCGGCTTCAACGTGCGCGCTGCCGGGCGGGCACAGCAGATGGCCGAGCGCGAAGGCGTGGACGTCCGGTACTACTCGGTCATCTACCAGGCGATCGAGGAGATCGAGGCGGCCCTCAAGGGCATGCTCAAGCCGGAGTACGAAGAGGTCGAGCTCGGTACGGCGGAGATCCGCGAGGTCTTCAAGTCGTCCAAGCTGGGCAACATCGCCGGTGTCCTGGTCCGGTCGGGCGAGGTCAAGCGCAACACCAAGGCGCGCCTCATCCGCGACGGCAAGGTGGTCGCGGAGAGCCTCACCATCTCCGGTCTGCGTCGCTTCAAGGACGACGTCACCGAGATCCGCGAAGGCTTCGAGGGCGGTATCAACCTCGGAAACTTCAACGACATCAAGGTCGACGACGTCATCGCGACGTACGAGATGCGCGAGAAGCCGCGCGCGTAAGCGCTCGGGCTTCCGGGACGGTCCGGTCCGGGGCCGGTCGACGGAGAGTAATTTCCGTCGATCGGCCCCGGCCGTTCGTTGTACGGTTCTGATGTCCCTGCCACGTGGATGGCGGGGCCATCGATCCCGTACCGGCGGGTGAACCGGTTGCACACATGTATGTGGGGACGCTGTCCTTCGACCTCCTCCTCGGCGACGTACGGTCGCTGAAGGAGAAGCGCTCCGTCGTCCGCCCCATCGTCGCCGAGCTCCAGCGCAAGTACGCGGTGAGCGCGGCCGAGGTGGATCACATGGACCTCCATCGCCGGACGGTCATCGGCCTGGCCGTGGTGTCCGGCGACGCGGGGCACATCACCGACGTGCTGGACCGGTGCGAGCGGCTGGTCGCCGGCCGCCCCGAGGTGGAACTGCTGTCCGTCAGACGGCGGTTCCACGGCGACGACGACTAGGAGCAGCGCATCGGCGACCAGATGTCGGCGATGAGATTTCGTAGATCTCGGCGACGAGATTTTCTGAACGTGGAACAGGAAGAACGGGAGACGACCAGTGGCCGACAACGCGCGTGCCAAGAGGCTGGCGGACCTCATCCGAGAGGTGGTGGCCCAGAAGCTGCTGCGCGGGATCAAGGACCCGCGGCTCGGCTCGAACGTCACCATCACGGACACCCGGGTCACGGGTGACCTGCGGGAGGCGACCGTCTTCTACACGGTGTACGGGGACGACGAGGAGCGGGCGGCCGCGGCCGCCGGGCTGGAGAGCGCCAAGGGCGTGCTCCGCAGCGCGGTCGGCGCGGCGGCGGGAGTGAAGTTCACGCCGACGCTGACCTTCGTGGCCGACGCGCTGCCCGACACCGCCAAGACCATCGACGACCTCCTCGACAAGGCACGCCAGTCCGACGAGAAGGTGCGCGAGGTCTCGGCCGGCGCCACCTACGCCGGTGACGCGGACCCGTACAGGAAGCCGGGCGAGGACGAGGACGACGCCGCCGAATGACCCAGAAGAACCGGACGCCCGACGGCCTTGTCATCGTCGACAAGCCGTCGGGCTTCACTTCGCACGACGTCGTGGCCAAGATGCGCGGGATCGCCCGGACCCGTCGCGTCGGCCACGCCGGAACCCTCGACCCCATGGCGACGGGCGTGCTCGTCCTCGGCATCGAGAGGGCGACCAAGCTCCTCGGGCACCTCGCGCTGACCGAGAAGGAGTACCTGGGCACGATCCGCCTGGGCCAGACGACCCTGACCGACGACGCCGAGGGCGAGATCACGGGGTCGGCCGACGCCTCGAAGGTCACCCGCGACGCCATCGACGCCGGGGTCGCCGAGCTGTCCGGCGAGATCATGCAGGTGCCGTCCAAGGTGAGCGCCATCAAGATCGACGGAGTCCGCTCCTACAAGCGGGCCCGGGAGGGCGAGGAGTTCGAGATCCCGGCCCGCCCGGTCACGGTCTCCTCCTTCGCGGTGTACGACATCAGGGACGCCGTCGCCGAGGACGGCACCCCGGTCCTCGACCTGGTGGTGTCGGTGACCTGCTCGTCCGGCACCTACATCCGCGCCCTGGCCCGTGACCTCGGTGCCGGCCTGGGCGTCGGCGGTCACCTCACGGCACTGCGGCGCACCCGGGTCGGCCCCTACAAGCTGGACTCCGCGAGGACGCTGGACCAGCTCCAGCAGGACCTGACGGTGATGCCGGTCGCCGAGGCCGCCGGGGCCGCGTTCCCCCGCTGGGACGTGGACGCCAGACGGGCCCGGCTGCTGATGAACGGGGTCCGGCTCGACATGCCGGAGGAGTACGTCGGCAAGGGCGCCGTGGCGGTCTTCGACGTCGACGGGGTCTTCCTGGCCCTCGTCGAGGAGCAGAAGGGCAAGGCGAAGAGCCTGGCCGTCTTCGGCTGAGACCGGAACGAGGTTCGCCGGGCATCCGCCCGTGGAGCGGCGTCACGGGGTCGTCCCTGCCGCCGCTCCACGGTCCCCCCTCGGTTCCCCCACCTAGGGTGTATCCAACGCCCCCCGTCCATTCACCCGTCCGGGCAGGCGCTCGGAGTGAACCGGGGGAGCGGAAGGGGGCGCGTTCGCCACGTGATCTTTCCGGCTGATCATCCCCCGCCTACCGTCGAGAACAGGCACCTGGGTGCGTACGGGAGACGCGCACGCGTACGGCGGGGAGGTTCGACCATGGCGGGACAGGGCCGGCGGACCGGGGACGCCGGCGAGGCCGAGGGGGTGGCGCGGGTCGGCGACGCCGTACGGCCGCCCCGGCCGGCGGAGGGCTCCGGGCGTGAGGAAGTGCTCGTACGCATCCATGACCTCGGCGGCCGCCCCCGGGGGACCGGTTTCCTGGCCGACCACCACGGCACGCTCATCACCGGCCACGAGACCGTCGACGGCCTGCCGCGGCTCGTCCTGCACGCCGGGGACCGCGGCTGCGTCGTGACCGCCGACGCGGTGACGCCGCTGCCCGAGCTGGGCCTGGCGCTCGTAAGCACCGAGGGGCTCGACGTGGACCCGCTCCCCGTGACCGTGCGGGACCGGGTCGAGACCGGGAGCTATGTCAGGGTCCCGGCCGGGTGCTGGCGTGAGGCACGGGTCCTGGGCTCGACCGGTGTGACGTACACCGCCACGGCAGGCTTCCATCTTCTGGACGACGTACTGGAGTTGGCGATCGGGACGGCGGGGCGGGACGCGCTGCGGCGGGGTGGCGGGGCCGCCGGCGGACCGGTCCTCGACGCCACGACCGGCGCGGTGATCGGCGTCCTCGGCACGGCACTGCACAACGGCCACCGGGACGCCGGCTTCGCCGTCCCCCTGCGCCCGGACCAGGACGGCCCCCTCGCCACCCTCCTCACCGAGAACGCGTCCACGGTCCCCGCCTACGGCGCCGACCTCAACCTGGCGGGCGTGCTGGAACTGACGGCCACGTCGGTGGGACAGGACGGGCCGGTGGCGGCCGGTGGTGCGGGGCCCGTCGAGCGTGGCGTCACCGCTGCCGAGTTCGGGGCGTTCGAGCGCGGGGCGGCTGCTGTGCTCGGGCTGGTCGGGAATCCGGGGAGCGGGCGTACGACCGAGCTCGCGGTCCTGGCCGGGCGGCGGCAGTGGAGAAGGGAACCGGCGCCCACGCTGTGGCTGCGAGGAGCCGATCTCGAGGACGGTGACCGCTCGGTCGCGGACGCGGCGCGTCGGGCGGTGGACCGGGCCGCGCGGATCGTCGCGGCCTCGCGGACCGTGCCGCCCGCCGAGCTCGGTGACCTCACCCCTGACCGGCTGGCCCGTGTCTCCCGCACCGCCGGCCGACCCCTCCTGCTCCTCCTGGACGGCCCGGAGGAGATGCCTCCGGTCCTCGCCCACCGACTCACCGACTGGACCGACGGGACGGCCACCTGGCTGCGGGAGACGGGGGCCCGGCTGGTGGTGGCGTGCCGCGAGGAGTACTGGGAGGGAGCGGGGGCCCGGTTTCCGGCGGACCTGCTGCATGTTCCAGGAGGGCCGCTGAGCGATGGAGCGGGGACGGCAGCCCCGAGGGAGGGCGGGGACGGCGTGGGCGAGACACCTCGGCCGTTCCCTCCCAGGGTGCACCTCGGCGACCTGGACGAGGACGAGGCCCGCCAGGCCCGCGCGCGCTACCGCGTCCCCGAGCACGCCCTCGCCGCCCCTGATGCCCGGCATCCCCTCACCCTGCGCCTCCTCTCGGAGATCCGCGCCGCCCTCCCCGACGGGCCCCACGCCCTCCCGGACGGGCCCCACCCCCACGTCGAGGTGGACGGAAGCATCCACAACCTCGCCGGCGGCGTCGACGGAACCCTCGCCGGAAACGTCGACAGGAACGACGTCTTCTCCGCGTACCTCGACCTGATCTGTCTCCGTATCGCCGTCCGCCTTGCCGCCGAACGCGGCCTGCGCGGCAGCGCCGTACGCCGCCTCGCCGCGAAGGTCTCCGGCCAGGTCCACGAGGCCGCCCGCCGCAGTCTCGGCCCCGGCCACGGGGAAGTGGACCGGGAGTCGTTCGAGGCGGTGTTCCCCTGGGGCACGGCCCCCGCGCGGCTCGGCGGCGGCACCGGCTGGGCGTCCGCCGTCCTCGCCGAGGGCCTCCTCGTCCCCGCCGGCACCGGCTACCGCTTCGCCCACGAGGAACTCGCCGACTGGATCCAGGGCATGCACCTCGACCTGGACGAGGCCCTGCGCGCCCTGGTCCACCGCCGCCGCAGCCACTCACCCGGCACCGCGCCCGCCGAGCCCCTCACACCCGTCCCCCAGCACCGCATCGGCCCCGTCCTCGAGGCTCTACTGCTCCTCGCCCGCCAGCACAGCACCCCTCAACTCGCCCTCCGCCTGGAGGAGTTGGTGTACGCGCTCGACGTCGACCCGGACTCCTGGTGGACCACCCGCCTCCTCACCGGCGCCCTGAGACGCGTCCCCGACGCGACGCCGTACACCGCCGTGCTGCGCCTGCTCACCGACCGGATCGTCACCTGGCGGCAGCAGCGACGACCCGTGCCCGCGGAGTTCGGCCCCGCCTTCTGGACGGCCCTGCCGCTCCCGGCGGAGACCCGCCTCGACCTCCTCCGGCGGCTCGTCCTCGCCGACGGACCCCCGCACGAGGACGGCCCACGGTTCCTGGACGCCGTGGCCCGGCTGCTCACCGCCGACCCCATCGCCGTACAACCGCAGCTCACCCGCTGGTTCGAGGACGAGCGACCGTTGCCCGCGACCCCGGACGCGACCGTCGCGAAGGCCGCGCAGGCGCTGCTGCACACCCACCGGCACCGAGCCCCGGACGACCTCACGGAGGCACTGGTGGCCGGTGCGCACCCGCGTGCGGACGAGCTGCTCGCCGTCCTCGCGGAGGACGAACCGCCGGCGATCTGCCGGGCCGTCGACCGGTGGGCGCACGACGAGCGGCCCGCGCGGCGGAGCGCGGCGGTCGCGTACGGGCTGCGAGCCGCCCCGCACGTACGCACCGAGGCCGACCGCGCACTGCTGCGTCATGCCGCCCTCGCCCTGCTCGCCCGCCCCGACGACGGCGCCCTGCACGGCGGCGCACTCGCCCTGCTGGTCCGGGATCCGCACACCCGGTCCCGTCATCTCCCGCAGGCGCTCGGGCACTTCGTGGCCGGCGACCCGCAGCTCCCGCCGAGCGCGCTGGTCCCCGCCCTCACGACCCACCCCGAACAGGTCCTCGACGCCTTCCGTGCCCGGCTGTGCCGCCCGGAGCCCGGGGAGGCCCTGCGTACCCTCGCCGACGTCGCCACGCCCGCCCTGGGCCGCCGGGCCGCCGCCCTGGTACGGGAGGCGGTCGAGCGCCGCCCGGAAGCCGCCGTGCACGTCGCCGCGTACGTCGACCGGTGCCTGGAGCACGGGCCCGCCGCCCGCACGGTCCTCCTCCCGCTGGTCACCGGACTGCTGGACGGCGGTCCGGAGCAGGCACGGGCGGCCCTCGCGGCCGTACTCGCCGCCCCCGGCACCCCCGCCTCCCGCCCCGTGCGCCAGGAACTCCTCGAACTTCTCCTGGCCCGCGAACGAGACCTGTCCGTCCTGATCGCCGTACTGCACGCGGCGGCCTCCCGCGACGACGACCCCCTGGTCGCCCGCGGCCTGGTCCACCGCACCGGTCTCCTCCTCGTCCGCACGCCGGAGGGCGCGACCCGCTTCGACCGCGACCTCGTCGACCTGGGACGACACGTTCCCGGCTTCGCCGCGCGGGTGGCCGGCTGGCTGACCGAGACGCCTCAGGAGTGGGCGGTGGTGGTGGGGCCCAGCGCGCGTCGGACGATCGAGAACCTGGCGGGCGTCCGCGTGCCCGCCTGACGGGGCCCGTGCACCCCGCCCGCGCACCCCGCCCGCGTGGCCGGGCACGTGCGCCGGGTCACAGCCCCCATGCCGATGCCGGGCCGGGGCACCCGGCATGGCACCCTTAGACCTGCGTAACAGGCAGAGCGACGGACACGGGTTCGGGTTCGGCGAGGATGCGACGAGGAGCGGTCACAGTGCAGCGCTGGCGTGGCTTGGAGGACATTCCCCAGGACTGGGGGCGCAGCGTCGTCACCATCGGGTCCTACGACGGAGTCCACCGCGGACACCAGCTGATCATCAGGCATGCCGTGGAACGCGCGCGTGAGCTGGGCGTTCCGTCCGTGGTCGTCACCTTCGACCCGCACCCCAGCGAGGTCGTGCGCCCGGGCAGCCACCCGCCGCTGCTGGCCCCGCACCACCGCCGCGCCGAGCTGATGGCGGAGCTGGGCGTGGACGCCGTCCTTATCCTCCCCTTCACCACCGAGTTCTCGAAGCTCTCGCCGGCCGACTTCGTCGTCAAGGTCCTCGTCGACAAGCTGCACGCCAAGGCGGTCGTCGAGGGCCCCAACTTCCGCTTCGGCCACAAGGCCGCGGGCAACGTGGAGTTCCTCGTCGAGCAGGGCCAGGTGTACGACTTCGAGGTCGAGGTCGTCGATCTGTACGTGCGCGGCGAGGCGGGCGGCGGCGAGCCGTTCTCCTCGACCCTGACCCGGCGCCTGGTCGCCGAGGGGGACGTCGAGGGCGCCGCCGAGATCCTGGGCCGCCCGCACCGGGTGGAGGGCGTGGTCGTCCGCGGTGCCCAGCGCGGGCGTGAACTCGGTTTCCCGACGGCCAACGTCGAGACCCTCCCGCACACCGCGATCCCCGCCGACGGCGTCTACGCGGGCTGGCTGCACGTGGACGGCGAGGCGATGCCGGCGGCGATCTCCGTCGGCACGAACCCGCAGTTCGACGGCACCGAGCGCACGGTGGAGGCGTACGCCATCGACCGCGTCGGCCTCGACCTGTACGGCCTGCATGTCGCCGTCGACTTCCTGGCGTTCGTACGCGGACAGGCGAAGTTCGACACGTTGGACGCGCTGCTGGTGCAGATGGCGGAGGACGTGAAGCGATGCCGGGAACTGGTCGCGGGGGAGGCCGGGTAGGTCCCGGTCCCCCTGCGGGACGTCGAAGGGCGGCCGGTGCCTCGGGCACCGGCCGCCCTTCGTTCATGGCCGGGGGCTGGGAGCTACTGCGGCGGGGCCGGGGGAGGAGGCGGGGGCGGGGTCTGTCCGGGCTGCTGCGGATAGCCGTAGGCCTGACCCTGACCCTGACCGGGCTGCTGCGGCTGCTGCGGGTAGGGCTGGGGGGCCGCCTGCGGGTACGGCTGTCCCGGTCCGGGTTGGGCGGGCGGCTGCTGCGGGTGTCCCTGCTGTCCTGGCTGTCCCTGCTGCCCCGGTTGGGGGTAGGGCTGGCCGGGGGCGTACGGCCCCTGGCCGGGGTGGCCGGGCTGTGGCTGTGGCTGCTGCGGTGGGTAGGGGCCCGGCTGACCGGGGAACTGCTGCCCCGGAACCGGCTGGCCGGGAGCGGGCTGTCCCGGGTACGGCTGTCCCTGTGTCGGGTAGCCCGGCATGGGCGGGGCGGCGACGGGGGGCGGATTGCCGTCGCTCGTCCACAGACCGTGCGCCTGCTGATGCCGGACCAAGTCCTCGGCGACCATGGCGGCGAGGTTGAAGTACGCCTCCCGCACCTTGGGCCGCATCATGTCGAGGTCGACTTCCGCACCGGCGGCGAGGTGCTCGTCGAACGGCACCACGATCACGCCCCGGCACCGGGTCTCGAAGTGGCTGACGATGTCCTCGACCTTGATCATCTTTCCGGTCTCGCGGACACCGGAGATGACGGTGAGGGACCGGGAGACCAGGTCGGCGTACCCGTGCGCGGACAGCCAGTCCAGCGTCGTACTGGCGCTGCTCGCACCGTCCACGGAGGGCGTCGAGATGATGATGAGCTGGTCGGCGAGGTCCAGCACACCGCGCATGGCGCTGTAGAGCAGACCGGTGCCGGAGTCGGTGAGGATGACGGGGTACTGGTTGCCCAGCACCTCGATCGCGCGCCGGTAGTCCTCGTCGTTGAACGTGGTCGACACTGCCGGGTCGACGTCGTTGGCGATGATCTCCAGGCCGGAGGGGGCCTGGGAGGTGAACCGCCGGATGTCCATGTACGAGTTGAGGTACGGGATCGCCTGGACGAGGTCACGGATGGTGGCCCCGGTCTCCCGGCGCACCCGGCGGCCGAGCGTACCGGCGTCCGGGTTGGCGTCGATCGCGAGGATCTTGTCCTGGCGCTCGGTGGCGAGGGTGGCGCCGAGGGCTGTGGTCGTCGTGGTCTTGCCGACACCACCCTTGAGGCTGATCACGGCGATCCGGTAGCAGGACAGCACCGGCGTGCGGATCAGCTCCAACTTCCGCTGCCGCTCGGCCTCCTCCTTCTTCCCGCCCAGCTTGAACCGGCCTGCGCTGGGCACCGGACGGCTGCTCTTCGCCTTCTGCTTCTTGCTGTTGAGCAGCCGGTCGGACGACAGCTCCACGGCCGCCGTGTACCCGAGGGGCGCGGCACCGTTGTGCGTCGGCTGCCGCTGGTCGTGCTGGATGGGCTGCGGCCAGGCGGCACCGCTGCGGGGGTCGACGGCCTGCGGATGGGGCGACTGGGGGTGTGGCTGGGGCGGTTGGGGGTGCTGGCCTTGATGGGGCTGGTGGGGGAACGGCGGGTTCTGCGTGGGCTGCGGCGTCTGCGGGCTCTGCGGGGCTTGGCCGTCGGGCTGCTGCGGCACACCTGGGTTCACCGGCCCGCCCTGCTGTGCCGGGGGCGGCGGGAAGCCGTAACCACCCGGCTGGGCGGGGGCGTTGGGGCCGCCGGGCTGGGCGTTCGGCGCCGGGGCGGCCGGAGTGCCGGGCTGGGGGAAGCCGTAGCCCCCCTGGGCGTTGGGCGCGGGGGGGTGCGGGAAGCCGTAACCGCCCTGGGCGTTGGGCGCGGGGGGGTGCGGGAAGCCGTAACCGCCCTGGGCGTTGGGCGTCGGAGGCTGGGGGAAGCCGTATCCGCCCGGTGCGGCGGGCGGCTGCTGCGCCGGAGTGCCCGGGGGCGGGAAGCCGTAGCCGGGCTGAGGCGGGGCCGGCGGGGTGTCCTGGCCGGGCGCCGTCGGCGGCGTCGGCGGGGCGGTCGGGTTCCAGCCGGTCGGCGCGGGCTGCGGCGCCTGCGGCTGGAAGTACGGCTGCTCGGCGGGCACAGGCGGCCGGCCCTGCGCTGGTTGCCGGGGGTCCGCCGGCTGCGGCTGCACGGGCCACTGCGGCGCGGCCGCCGGAGCGGCGGGCTGGTACGACGGTGGCAGCGGCGGCACCTCGCCCTGCGGCGCGGGCGGGGGAGTCCAGGCGGACGGGGCGCCCTGCGCAGCGGTATCAGCAGCGGCAGCCGCGGCGGTAGGCGCAGTTCCAGCGGCGTCGACGCGCGCAGCGCCGGGGGCGGGCTCGGCGGCGACGTCGGCGTCCTGTGCGGAGGCGTTGCCGGCTTCGCCGTCCGTGGCGCCCTCGGCGAACTCGCCGTCGTCGGACACGGCAGCGGAAGCCTCTTCGCCGTCGCCGCTGTCCACGGCTTCGGAGGAGGCGCCGTCCGAGGTGGTCCCGCCGTCAGCTGTACCGGCCGAGTCCACGACCGTTGCCTCGGAGTCACCATCACGGCCGCCGTCGCCGGACGGCACCGACGTGTCGCCGGCCGAAACCCCTTCCACGGGACGACCGTCGGCCGTGGCCTCGCCCTCGTCTTCACGGGCAGGCGGCTGCGCTGCCCCGTTGTCCGGGGCGGGCTGCGCCTCGGCGGCGGTGGCCAGCTCCGAGATCTCCCGCTTCAAGGAGGCGGCGGAGAACCGCATGGTGTCGCCGCTCTCCAGGTCGCCGGTGGCGGACTCCTCCTCCTCACCGAACGCCGGGAAGGGGGAGGACGCAGAGGAGGAAGGGCCCAGCGGAGGGGGAGCGACCGGCGTGGCCGGCGGTGCCGGAGGTGCAAGGGGAGCCTCGGGCGCGGCCTGCGCCCACTGCTGCCCCTGGACCTGGATCTGGCCATGTCCCTCGGGCTGCCCGGTCGCGTGCCCCTGCGGCTGCGGCTGCGGCTGCGGCTGCGGCTGCTCGAAGCCTCCGCTCGCCGGAGGTCCGGGCGGCGGAGGCGCGGCCGGAGGCGGAACCGGAGCCGTCGGCGGGCTCGGTGCCGGAGCCGGGGTCGGAGCCGCCGGAAACGCAGGATCCGGCGGCGGCACGGCCGCGGGCGCCCCTGAGGCACCGCCGCCCGAGTTCTGCGTGTACCAGGCAGGCGGCGCGTAGTCGATGGTGAACTCGCCCGTCATCTCAATGGCGGACTCCGCGTCGGTCTGGTCATCGCCGGGTGTGTCCCAGCCCCCGCGGATCCCGTCCCGATCGCTGCTCACAGTTCCTCCTGGTGTGGTCGAGCACCCTCATGCCGTGCCGGACATGCCGTGCGGGGCGACCGTTACTTGTCGTCCTGAGTCGTTCGAGGTCGTCCGATCCACCGGCTCTCCCCCTGGGCCGGGACGCCCGGTCCACGGGTTCTGGCGTCGCGCCCGGTACCAGCCTAATCACCACGCACCCCACCTCGGCAGGCCCGTCCACTCCTCACGGCCTGCCCATGGCGTCACCTGCGGTCCCAAAGCATCGTCCCTGTCACCGCTCTTCGGCGAACGAACCGTCCGATAACGGGCGCTGAAGTGGGGTGAAAACCGGAACAATCGCCCCTGGATGCCGACTTGGTGCCACTGGACTTCCCCAGCCGCACCTTTCCCGTCAGGCAGACGGTGATTCAGTCCATCCTTCGTGGCATACCCAACAATCCGATCTCGGCGTCCGTGGGATGGGTCATCACATACTGCCGGTCGCGGTCGCTGCACCACAGCGTCAGCCCGTCGGAGAGTCCGGGCAGAGCGTCCATCTCGGCCCGGGGCAGCGCCATGGTCCGGCCCAGTTCCGCGGCTTCGTCCGGCGAGACGCGCTGGACGCCGACGAGCCGGGCCTGTCTGACGAGGCGCGGCGCGACCGGGCTGAGGTACGGCAGCAGCGTCAGCACCGCCTGCCACGGCCCGGAGGTGACCCGGCCGCGCGGCGGGCGCATACCGCAGTCCCGCACCACCAGCACCGGCGTACCGGCCGAGGTGCCCTGCGGGGGGACCCGTCCGACGTCGTACACCGCCAGGCCGTTCTGGCCGCCGCCCATGGCGTGCACCATCTGCATCCAGGCCTGCGGACGTCCCGTCTCCACGGCGACCCGTGCCCCCGTGGCCGCCGCCCTGAGCGCGATGACCTGCACGGTCCACAGGCCGCCGATGAGGACGACGTCGTAGGGGGTGGGTCGGTTGAGCCCCAGCACCGCGGGACCGCCCTGCGCGTTCACCCCGATGACGACGCCGTCGTCCCCGATGGGCAGTGCGAGCGCGTCCAGTTGTTCGACGGACACGGAGTGCCGACTGTGCCGTGGGCCGATCAGCCCGAAGCCGTTGCGGAGCAGTTCCCGTGCCCGTGCGGGGGTGGAGGGCCCGGGCTCGCCGCGGCCTGCGGGCGGTTGTCCCGGGCGGGTGGTCATCGCCGTCACCGGGCACCTCCGAGGGGCAGGGTGGCGAGCACGCCGGGCACCTGTTCGCGGTCGAGGCGGGCCAGACCCGTGCCCGTGTGGCGGGCCGCGGACTGCACGGCGCGCCGGGCCGCGACGAGTTCGTCGTCGCTGCGCCCGGTCACCCGCAGATGTCCGCACACGGAGACCTCCTGCCGCTCCCCGCGCGTGAGCGTGAGGCTGAAGGTGGTGGCGAGGGCAGGGACGGCCGTGACCAGAGCGACGAGCTGGGGCAGTGACGGGGCTCTCTCGCCGCCCAGCGAGGGCCAGCGGCGGATCCAGTAGGTGGTGTGTCTGCGGTTGTCGCAGCGCCAGCTCCGGCCGGACTCCTCGGTACGCCGCTCCCGCGTGTCCGTCCGCCCCGCCTCCGCCGTCACCAGCGGGTTGGCACAGGCCGAGGTGGCGACGGCACCGGTCAGCTCCTCCTCGTCGAGGAGGGTCACCCGGAACCCGGCACCGGTCAGCCGGCTGGCGAGCTGGTCGGCGGCCCGTACGACACACTTCTGGGCGCCGACGAGACCACCGCCGCGCACCGCCACGGCCTCGGGGCACAGCTCCGGGTCGAGCTTCAACGCGATCCAGGTGATGCGCACGGCCGGCGCGCCCGTCTGCTCCTGCAGAGGCGCGTAGTTGGCGACGGCCACGGACTGCTGCGGCAGGTGGAGCGCGGGCGCGGGCTGGGTGTGCAGCACGACCTGTGCCGACTCCAGCCGGATCCCGTCCACCTCCAGGGCGTCGTACACCAGAGCCAGCGGCAGCGGGTGCCGGTTGCGCTCGGCCCGCAGCGCGGTGGCGTCGGCCTCCACCTGCAGGACGGCGGTGACGAATGTGCCGTCCCCGACGATGCCGACCGGGCGCCGGTCGCGGCCGCTGTACGTGTACGTGCGCAGGCTGGGGTCGCATTCCACGGCCGGCGCGAGTCCCGGCTCGGTGCCCGCCGGTATCGGTGTGTTCGCGGCCTGCCGCTGTCGCGCCCGCAACGCCCTTGCGGTGGCGAGCCATTCGGGCAGGGAACGGCCGCGGCGGCGAACGAAGGACAGCAGCACCAGGCAGACGGCGACCACGGTGGCCCCCACGAGTGCCATGGGGCCGATCATCCAGCCGACGACCAGGGCGGCCGCGGCGAGTTCCAGCAGGACGACGCGTTGCAACCGGGATGTCCCCACCCGGCCGGAACGGGCTCTGAGATGGAGCGAGCCCGCCGCGGCGGGCTGCTGCCGTGGCGGCTGTTGAGGCGCTGCGCCGCCCTGCGTCCGCGATCGGCCGATGGACCGCGCGCGCGTTCCGGTAGCCATCACACCATCCCCCCGCTTTGCTCACAACTGGCTGTATCCCAGCACCACACAGGCCCCTTGAGGGTCCGGGTACCCTACCCGCTCCGGCAGTGCCTCCGGATAACAGGCATAGTAGGGGCCCGGTCTGACATCGGCGGCGGAGACTGCGTCGCGCCCGCCCGAGCGGCCCAGGTGACACACGGGGAGAGACAGGCACAGATGGCATCTCGGCGGGACCAGCTCAATGCCTACACCTTCGCGAAGCGCCGTATGCTCGCGGCCTTCCTGCAGTCGTCCCCCGACGGCTCCGAGGAAGGGGCACCCCGGCCGCTGCGCGCGATCCTTCCCGGCACCATCGTGGGCGTGGTCATCCTGGCCGTGTTCGGTGCGATCGGCATGTTCAAGCCCACCGCGCCGAAAGGCTGGAACACGCCGAACGCGAAGGTGATCATCGCCAGCGACTCGACCACGCGTTACGTGGTCCTGAAGACCGACGGACAGGTCCAGTTGCACCCCGTGCTGAACATGGCGTCCGCGAAGCTGCTGCTCAACGCGAACCAGGGCGAGGTCGTGACCGTCGCCGAGTCCGTCCTGGACAGCGGCAAGATCCCGCACGGCGTCACCATCGGCATCCCGTACGCGCCCGACCGTCTCCCCTCGGCGGCGGAGGCGGGCAGCGCGAAACGCTGGGCGGTGTGCGAACGGCCCAGCGCGGGCGGCGAGTCCATCCAGAAGGCCGCCCTGGTCCTGGCCTCCCGCGACATGGACGCGACCGAGGGCAAGGGACAGAAGCTGACCGGCGGTCAACTGCTGTACGTCGAGGGCCCGGACGGCAAGCGCTATGTCGTGGACGCGACCGGCAGGGCGTACCCCGTCGACAAGAGTGACGAACTGCTGCTGCGCGCCGTCGTCGGCTCCGGCCGCGAGCCCCAGAAGGTGTCCAGGGAGTGGCTGGCGACCCTCCACGAGGGCGACCCGATCTCCTTCCCGGAGATTCCCGGCCAGGTCGGCGCCACGGCCGGCGCCCCCGGGCAACTGGACGAGGCGACCGACAAGGTCGGCATGGTGCTCAAGGCCTCCGACCTCAACTCGGACCAGTACTACGTGGTGTTGCCCGGCCGGGTCGCCCCCATCTCCGCGTTCGTCGCCCAACTCCTGCTGTTCAGCGAGGACCTGGTCCCGCTGGGCCAGGCCGGTCGTGCCAAGGCGCTGGGCCCCGGCGCGATCGTCCCCGGCAAGCCGTTCGGCACCGAGTACCGCTGGCCCAGCGAGGACCCCGAGCCCGTCAGCGAGACCTCCGGGACGACCGGCAGCCGCAGCACGGTCTGCAACGTCCTGCGCGGCGTGAACGGCGACTCGGGCGCCACGACCCTGAGCACCTGGGCGGGCACGGACTTCCCGGCCAAGCTCCCCACCGGCTCCTCCAGCGCCTACGTCACGCCCGGCTCCGGCCAGCTCTACCGCCAGTTCCAGGGCAAGGAGACCAAGGTCGGCCCCGTCTTCCTGGTCACCGACACGGGGCTGCGGTACGTCCTGCAGTCCAACGCCGACAGCGCCACCGACGACGCGGGCATCGGCACCACGGCCAAGGAGCGCGAACAGGCCCAACAGGAGGCCCAGCAGGCCCGGAGCCGCCTGGGCTACGCGGACGTGGAGCCGACACCGATCCCCGCCCCCTGGTCGGAGTTCCTGCCCACGGGCCCCCGCCTGTCGACGACCGCGGCCCGCCAGCCGCAGGGCTCCTGAGGGGAGTCGGACATGGCATCGACGTCCTTCTCCCGCCTGCGCCTCCTCCGTACGAGGACGGCGGCGGCCGCGACCCTGCTCGTCACGGTGACGACCCCCGTCGTCCTCGCACCCCCCGCGGCGGCGGCCGACCTCCCGTACTCGGACCAGTGCGCGTTCCCCAACGGCAAGTACCCCGGCCGCCCTTGGTCCCTGCAGCGGGTGCTCCTGGACGAACTGTGGAGTCAGTCCAGGGGCAAGGACGTCCGGGTCGCGGTGATCGACACCGGCGTGGACGTGAAGAACCCGCAGCTCGCCGGCGCGGTCGACGTGAAGAGCGGCCGCAACTTCCTGCCCAGGAACCTCAAGGACGACCAGGGCAACCCCATCGAGCGGGGCAACGAGAACGGCACCACGGACACCGTCGGCCACGGCACCAAGGTCGCCGGCATCATCGCGGCCCGCCCCGCCGCGGGCACCGGCTTCGTGGGCCTGGCCCCCGAGGCGACGATCATCCCGATCCAGCAGAACGACGCCGAGGGCCACGGCACCGCCGAGAGTCTGGCCGACGCCATCCTCTACGCCGTCCAGGCCAGGGCCGGCGTCATCAACATCTCCCAGGACACCTCGAACGCGGTGAGGCCGACCCCCCGGCTGGAGCGTGCGATCGACACGGCCCTGGCCCAGCGCATCGTGGTCGTGGCCTCGGCGGGCAACGACGGCCTCGGCGGCAACGTCAAGAAGACCTACCCCGCGTCCTTCAAGGGCGTCCTCGCGGTCGCGGCCTCGGACCGCAACAACGAGCGCGCCGCCTTCTCCCAGTCCGGCGATTTCGTCGGCGTGGCGGCTCCGGGCGTCGACATGATCTCCACGGTTCCCAAGGGCGGTCACTGCTCCGACAACGGTACGAGTTTCTCGGCGCCGTACGTCGCGGGCGTCGCGGCGCTGATCAAGGCGAAGCACCCGGACTGGACCGCACGGGAGGTCGTCGCCCAGATCGAGCAGACCGCCGAGCGCACCATCGCCGGCCACGACCGGCTGGTCGGCTGGGGCGTCGTGGACCCCGTACGCGCCCTGACGGAGGACGACAAGCCGCTGGAGTCCCCCGACCCCCGGGACGGCCTCGCCCGACAGGAAGCCCCGGCCCCCGCCACGTTCCAGTTCGGCGAGACCCCCGCCGAACGCAACGCACGGCTGGCGACGTACGTCGTGGTCGGCGGTCTCGTCCTGGTGGCCGGCCTGGGCGGGACGGCGGTCGCGATCCGGGATGCGCGGCGGAAGCGGGGTCGCCGACTGGACGGCGGCCCGTGGACGCGCTGACGAAACTGAACGTTCTGGGCCTCGTCCTGTCGGCCGGACTGCTGGCCATGGCCTGTGTCAAGGCGGACCGCGTACGGGCCTGGCGCACTCGCGTCAACCCGTCGGCCGAGGAACTGCCCGACGCCGCCTTCGTCGTCGCGCGCGTCGCGCTCGTCGCCACGGCGGGCGTCGGCATCTACCTGGGCGTGCAGTCCTTCGGCGTCTCCGACGACATGTCATGGGACGACAACGAGCTGACCAGCGCGGTGCAGGGGGCCACGGACGCCCTGGACGGAAGCTCGGGCCACGACGACATGTACGCCGACGACCCCGACTCCGACACCGGCTGGATCGACGAATACGCGACGAAGATCGAGGACGAGGTCGTCGAGCACGGCGGCTCGGACGCCCCGCAGTCCGGCGTGGACGCCAGGCCCGCCGACTACAACACCGCCTCCGAGGCGCGCTACCGGGTCACGGCCTCCGGCGCGGGCACGGCATTCTGCCTGAACGTCACGCGCACCCGGTCGAAGGACGGCGACTATGAACCGCCCGGCATCGCGGGCGGCGAGGGGACGCTGACCATCCCGTCGTACGACTTCGCGGTGACGACCCGTCAGGGAGTCTGCTGACTGACCGCGCGGCGCGGCCCGTTGGGAAGGCGACTGGTTCTTCAGCGGGCGAACTCGGCGTGCCCCGCCGGTCATCCCGCGGTCAAGGGCCGACCTGGTCGTGGCCAAACCGACGTATGGGTTCCGCATACTCGTATCACGCCCACCTGAAATAACGGGAATTGCCCGAATACCCGCTGGCTACGGTGGTGCCGCCACATCATCCACGGGGAAGAGGAACCGGCGGTGGGCATACCGATCCGTTCACGCCTTCTCGACTATGCCGAGGCGGAGCCGTCCGCGGATCCGCCCCGAGCCGGTCCATCGGCCGGGGAGCCCCGCAGATCACGCCTTCTCGATTACGTGGACCACGTCGATCACGTCGATCCCTCCGACGGCGGCTCCGTGGAGCACGTCGGGGCGGTGCCGTCCGCAGAGCATGCGCCGGGCCCGAAGCCCGGCGTCCCGGCCTACCACACCCCCGTGTTCGTACCGGCCCACCCCCGCTACGTCGACACCACGGACCAGTCCGGCGCCCTCACCCGCGTCCCGTTCATCGAGTACGAACTCTTCGAGCACCCCATCGACGGAACCGTGGCCCTCGCCTTCACCACTCTCGACCGGCTCGTGGCCGCGCTGGGCGAGGCCCAGCCGTGGGTCGCCACCTCGATCGGCCCGTTGGCGGAGGGCGTGAGCGAACACGGAGTCACCGTCCGGCTCGACCCGCGCCTCGCGCCGGGACCGCCCACCTGGCAACCGGCCGACCTGGCCGCCTATGCCCTGGCGGTGCGCTGATGCCGGCCGACTTCAAAGCGATACTCAGCGACCTCGACTCGATGGCGAAGACCTTCCACGATGAGGCCGTCAACTACCGCAAGTTGCACGCCGACGTGGCCCCGCCCGTGGCCGACGGCGGCGACGCCGGGCTCGACCACGCGCTCAAGGAGGTCGCCGACCTGATCGTCGCCCTGCACATCGGCTTCGCCGACCGCCTGGACGACCACGGTGACAAGGTGACGTACGCCCACGACTCCTTCCGCCGCCACGACATCGACGTACACGGCCTGATCGAGGACCTGATGGTGGGTGACGGCTGATGGCCGACAGCTGGGTCGGCGGCGACATCGGCGGACTGCGCACGATGGCCGAGACGTACAAGAACGCCAAGGAGAAACTGGACGGTGTGGTCCAGCCGCTGAGCCGTGCCGTCGAGGGACTGGCGGGCGACGCCGGCTGGAAGGGCGAGGCGGCCGAGACCTTCCGCGCCACCTGGAGCGAGGACGCCCTGGCGGCCGGCGCCCTCGCCAGCCTCGTCCACAGCGCGGGCGACATCCTCTCCACCCTCGTCGACGCACTCTCCGCCTGCGAGACGGCCCTCCAGAACGCCGAGCACATCGCCACCCGCAAGGGCGTCGCGACGGGCGACAAGGGCGCCCCACTGGCGATCGCCACCGCGAATCCGCCCAGCGCGGAGGACCAGAAGACCATCGCGGCGATGGGTGAGTACGGCACGGCGCGCGAGGAGATCCTGCACACCGCCCAGCACGCACGGCTGGTCGCGGCGGACCAGCTGCGGGGGCTGTACGCGCAGGTGACGGCACCGGTGTCGACGGGGGACAAGGTCACCATCGCCGACGCTCTGCGGGGCTTGTACGCCTACGACGCGGAGGACGCCCGGGCCGGCGGCAAGGAGGCACGGAAGCTGATCGACGGAGCCAAGGCCGAGGAGCAGGCGGCCAAGAAGGAACTTCGCGCGGAGCGCAAGGCGTTCCAGAAGGCGGGCCGCACGCTCCCCAAGGATCTTCCGGCCAAGGGCGCCTACGCCGATGCGACCACCAAGGTCGACTCGCTGGAGGAGGCCATCGCGCGCGCCGACCGGGGCAGCACGGCGCTGCCGTACGACCGGGCGCTGAACGTCAAGCTGGCCGACGCGGCGGATGCGTTGCGCCTCGGCAAGGGCCTGGCCGACCTGCCGGAATTCCTCAGGGAAATCCCCGTTCTGGACGTCGCGGCTGCCGCCGCCTGCGGGCTGGTCGAGGCGAAGGACGACCACGACAAGGGTTGGTCCTGGCAGCACTCCGTCGTCGTGGACGGCGGCGCTGCCCTCGGCGGTGTGGCCGTCGGAGCGGCGGCCACGGCCCTGCTGCCCGTCGAAGGCGCGGTCGCGGTCGCCGCGGTCGGAGTCGGTGCAGCGGTCCTGGCCACCGACGTGCTTGACCACTCCTTCCACGAGCACTGGAGCGAAGACGTCCACGACCACGGGGTTGTGGGCGGTGTGCTGCACGGCACCGGCAACGTCCTCTCCGAGACCGGGGACGACGTCGTACGACTGAAGGATGACGTCTGGCATGGCATCAAGAGCATCTTCTGACGTTCCCGCTTCCGAAGCCCCCGTCCAGATCCCGAAACTGCCGGGACTCGGCACGAGTTGGTACGCCCGAGGAGCGCGCTACTGGACACGTCGGGTCCGCACGGCGGTCATCATGCTTCTTCTTCTGGCCTTCTTCTGCTACATCGCACTCAGGCTCTACTTGGGCGTGCCACGCAGCGACCTGTCGCCGGCAGTGCGCACGGTGTGGGACTGGACGCAGGCCGTCGCGTCCGTCGTAGCTCTCGTATGGGGGTGGGTGAAGCAGCGGCGGGACCACCACAAGAGGCTCCTCGACCCTCCGAACCCCAAGCAGATGTGGGAGTCCCGGCGCGGCCAGACCTCGCGCGCTCCAGGACTCGCCCGTGCCGGAATCCTCCCCCTGCTCATCGCGGCCCCCGTCCTGCCGGCGCTCGCCGCGTGGTGCGTGGGGTGGACGGCAGGCATGCTCACCGTGCGCGAATACCCGAGCGAGGTCGGGGCACGACGATGGCTGCAGGACCACTCGTCCTGATCATTACGACAAGGCGGCCAAGGCATCACCGGCGCGACCGCATGTCCAAGTTCCAGTCGCTTCAAGGGCTTCGGTCCACGGCAGCTGACGGTGTCTCGACAACTTCGTAACTAGGCCAGCACGAAGTTCAGTTGGCCGCGATTTGCCCGATGGCTACAGTGGTCACCGCGTGTGTCGATCAGGATCCAACCTGTACAGCACGCGCCGGCATGACAACGGGGAACGGGGAAGGAAGGCATCGTGCCTGCTGCGCAGGGCCGGGCTCTCAAAGCCAGTCTCGAGTCACTCGCAGACTTCAAGAAGCGCGTGGACGCCGCCCTCGCCACGTTCGAGGACTCGCCGGGCAGCGCGCAGAAGGTCGGAGCACACAGGCTCTCCGAAGCGTCGTTCAGCGGTGCGGGCGGCTTCGGCGAGGCGAAGGGGCTGCACCGCCAGTACGAACGCGTCCACGAACACCTGACCGCGCTCTCCAAGAACCTGGGCCTGCAGATAGAGGCGCTCCAGATCGCCGTCAACGGCGCGCGGGGCGACTTCAGTGATCTGGAGGAGGAACAGCGGCAGAGGTTCTGGGAGATCCAGACCGGGATCGATCGTCAGTGGCGGGAAGCGCGGTGGGAGAAGGCCACAGAGGAAGCGGAGAAGAGCACTCCGTCTCACTCTGAGCGGCGCTCCGACGACAAGCAGGTGACCACGGAGGAAGGGGGCCAGTACCAGTGAGCGGCGAGCAGAAGCAGCCGGATCCGCACGCGGCGGAACAGGAGAAGGTCACCCTGCAGGCCGGGGTCATCGACGCGGCCAGCCGCATGACGGACATGGTCGAGGGCGTCTTCGGCGGCAACATCCGCTTGTTCAGCAAGACGGACTTCGAGGGCCATGCCCTCAACGACATGATCGACCTGGTCGAGTCCGCCAACCCGGAGCACCTGGAGACTGCTGGTCAGGCGCTCTGGAACGCCAAGGACGCCATCCACGACGCTGCCAAGGAACTCGAGGACCACATCACCAGGGTCGAGTGGGAGGGCGAAGCCGCTTCCGCCTTCCATACCTGGGGCGGCAATCTGGTCAAGCACGCTCTCGACCTCGCGTCCTTCGCGGACACCGCCGGTACCCAGATCATGGCCGCCGCCACGGGCCTCGCCTCCGTCAAGAAGGCCATGCCACCTCGCGACATCCGGCTCGATCCCAAGACGGTCGACGACATCCCGACCCCCATGCAGGTCGAGGGCAACAAGGATTACGCGGCTGCGGTCAAGGCCGAGAAGGACCGCCAAGAGGCGATCAACCAGATGAACCGTCTGGCGTCCTTCTACGCGGTGTCGGAGGAGACGCTGGCGAAACAGGAGCCGCCGACGTTCGAGGCCATGCCGGATGTGGGGGTGCCCAAACCCGGTGGCGCTGTGGAGAGTTGGAGTCCCGGTGCGAGCAGGACGCACCATTCCGGGTCGGCCACGAGTGCCTCGGGCGGTGTCGACCACGTCTCGGTGGACGCAGCAGGAGAGCGGTCACGTCCGCATGACGTCCCGCTGTCCCTCAAGCACGCGGACGAATCCATCGCACCGCCCGAGCGTCACGTGGGTACGACGATCGACAGCGTCGGCACACTGGCACCGCAGGAGACGGCGAAGCCAGTGACGGTGACACCGCCGCCCCCAACAGGGCCGAGCGGATCCGCTACCGGGCCAGTTCCTCCCTTGGCCACCGGTACGGTGCCACCTGGCCCCAGCGGGAAGACCGGCCGCAACTCCGGATACGGCGGAGCGACCGGCAACAGGGCTCCCTTCTCGGCCCAGGGGCGAGCGGGCACGGTCGACGGCGGCACAGGTGGACGCGGTGCCACGGGCCCGATCGGCCGTGCCTCGGCCACGGGACAGCCGGGAGCCGGAGGCGGCGGCACAGCAGCAGGCAGGCCTCCCATGGGCCGAGGCGTATCCGGCGGTATGCCTCGTCCTGTCGGGGGACAGGCGAGCGGCCGTTCGGGCGGCGTGGGCCCCACGGGGGCGGCGCGCGGCAATGGCGTCGTCGGCGGAAAGCCCGCCAGCCCTGCCACCCAGGGTTCCACCGGTTCCCGGGTGCCCCGCGGCACGGTCGTCGGCGCCGAGGGCATCACCGGATCCCGGGCACCTGCCGGCAAGATCGGACAACGAGGCGTCATCGGAGCTCCGAACTCCACTTCCGGCACCCGCCCGGGGGCGGCGGCCCGGCCCGCCGCAGGCAACACCGACGGCGTCGTCGGAAAGCCCAATGGGCGAACTCCCGCAGGGTCGAACGGCGGACCCGCCGGTGGTCGTGCCGGAGCCCCGCGCGGTCAGACCGGGAACCGACGGGACAAGAATCGCGAAGACCGCGAAAGTGCGCGTCAGGCCGAGACAAAGCGACGCAACCCACCGCCGGCGACTGACTGAAGACGAGCGAGGATCTACAGAGGCATGACAGGGACCAGCCCAGGCGGCACATTGACGGCGTTTTTCGCAGGACGTGCCGGAAGACGCATCTCCACCGTGTGCGCCGCACTCGGTGCCTTTGTCATCGCTTCTTCGGGGCTGGCTCCGAGCGCGATTGCCGCCGACGTCCAGTCTCAGCAGTGGTACTTGGACGCGATGGACGCCACGGGTATTTGGAAGGTGAGTACCGGCGAGGGCGTAAAGGTCGCCGTCATCGATTCAGGGGTCAACCCCGAGACGTCCTCCCTCAAAGGACAGGTACTCGGCGACGAGGTACCGAAGTCAGTCGCGTACCACGCCACGAAAGATTTCAACGGCCATGGAACGAGCGTCACGGAACTGATCGTCGGCACAGGAGCAGGTGGCGGCCTCAAGGGAGTTGCTCCAGGGGCGAAGGTCGTGCCCTACCGGATCCGCCTTGATGGTCTCAAGGACAAGGCGGAGATAAAGAAAACTCCGGATGCGACGGAGGCCATCAAGGCGGCTGCCGATACCGATGCCAAGATCATCAACATGTCCTTCGGCTCGCCCTACCTATATCCCGCCGAAGAGGCGGCTATCAAGTATGCCCAGTCCAAAGGCAAACTGATGTTCGCCAGTGTCGGAAATGAGGCGGAGAAGAAGAACGACATCGGTTACCCCGCCGCCTACCCATACGTCGTCGGGGTGGCTGCCGCCGACGAGAACGGAAGGGTCGGAAACTTCTCGGAGCATGGCAGGTACGTCGACCTGGCGGCCCCGGGCCTCAATGTACCCGCGTGGTGCGACGCGACATTCCGCGCGTACTGCGACGAAGCCGGTACGAGTTTTGCTTCCGCCATCGCCTCCGCCTCCGCGGCCCTCATCTGGTCCGCCCACCCCAACTGGACGGCCAACCAGGTCCTCCGCACCCTGATCGACACCGCGGGCAGGGACTGGCCAAAGGATCGGCCGAGTAACTACCTCGGGTACGGCCTGATCCGGCCCAAGAGGGTGGTCACGAACAGCAATATCAACCCGGGCCCGCCCAACACTGATCCCCTCAGCCTGGAGAACGGCCCGGGCGCCCTGGTCTCGTCCCCCTCCCCCTCTCCTTCCGCCCCAGCCTCGTCACAAGCGCCGAAAAACACTTCCGGCGGAGCCGACGCGGCGGCAACATCAAGCTCGAACTTCTCTGACGGCAACACCCAGTTGTACGTCATCCTCGGCGCAGTCCTTGTCGTTGCCGTCGGCGGCGGAGCCTTCGCCGTGGCACGCAAGAGGCGAACTGCCTGACCGCTTCCCGTACCAGCGCATCATCTCAGTGACGCGCAATGAGCAAGCGGCTCGATAACCACCTTGTAAGCAACAGCGAAATCCACGAAGGGAAGTCCGGAAAATGGCAGATGGGCAGAAGCTCAGCGACGGCGAAGTAATCAAGCTCGAACAGGAAATGGTTCAGCGGTACGAGTCGATCCGAGGCCAGCTCACGCGCCTCCAGGGAACCCTGGACACGATGGAGGCGAACTGGCGCGGCATCGGCGCCAACGCCTTCAACAGCAAGCAGGTCGAGATCAATGAGCGCGTCAAGCACATCGGCGGTCTGCTCACGTGGTTCCTGGACAACCTCAACGAGACCCGCAAGATCAAGAACAAGAACGAGGACGCCGTGCGCTCCACCATGCAGGGCATCGATGTCCAGTACGGCGGCTCTCAGTCGGCCCTCAACAGCTACTGAGCGGTCCCACGCACTGCATGCCCCGGGCCGTCGAGGCCCGCGACGAACCCATGAAGAGATGAGGAACCATGGTCAACGTGCACAACGACGAACTCGCTGTGAAGTACGGCGGTCTCGACGCGATCACCACCGAACTCGGCAACCAGGCCAAGAAGCTCGAAGAGGACATCCAGGCGCTGAAGGCCGCGGTACTCCGTGCGGCCGCCGGCTTCGAGGGTGAGGCCGCGAACGCGTTCGGCCAGAAGATGAAGGAATGGGACACCGACGCCGCCGCCATCCACACGGCGCTGGTCAGCATTGGTCAGAAGGTCACCCTGGCCAGCGGCGACTACCGAGGCGGCGACCTCAAGGCGGCCAGCTACTTCCAGTGAGCTGCTGAGAACACGACACCAGGGGTGGGCACGCACGGGAGGTGCCCACCCCTGGTGTCCGTTCGTAGGTGCACAGCGCCAGGTAGAAGCGGTGAGTCAGTCTCTGAATTGCCATCCGGCTGCGCGGAGCGTCTCCGGCCATGGGATGGCAATCACCGACACTCGTTGGAGTCCTCAAGTGCCTTGGTGTAACTCAGGTTGAACTCGTGGAGTCCGGTGACCCGTGACGGTTCTTGATCGTCGCGGTACGACGTCATCATGCGGTACACGCATGGGGGCGGGCTGACGCCCAAGGAGCAGGAAAAGCGGGAGCTTGTGCGTCTTGAGGCGGCCGAGCGCTTCGCTCGTGGTGAGAAGTCCGAGGCGGTCGCGAGAGAGCTTCGGGTGACGTCGAGGTCGGTGCGACGTTGGCAGCGGGAGTGGGAGGAGGGCGGTACGGACGCTCTGCGCTCGAAGGGGCCGGCCTCGGTGGAACGGCTGAGTCGCGGGCAATGGGAGCGGCTGGAGCGGGAGTTGAAGCGGGGCCCGCTCGCGCACGGTTTTGACGACGAGTTCCAGGGGTGGACGCTGAAGCGGGTCAAGCTGCTGATCGGGCGGATGTTCCACGTCGGGTACACGATCCAGGGCGTGTGGAAGCTGTTGCGGCGGCACGGCTGGTCCGCGCAGGTGCCCCTGCGGCGGGCGATCGAACGCGACGACGAGGTGATCGGGGTGTGGAAGGCCGAGGTGTGGCCGCGGGTAAAAGGACCGCGGTGGACCTGGGCGCCCACATCTGCTTCGAGGACGAGGCAGGCCAGGGGCTGAGGCCGCCGAAGGGACACACCTGGGCACCGCGCGGAGCCGGGCCGGTGGTGCGGGTGCGCGGCCGCAACCGGGGACGGGTCAACATCGCTGGCGTGGTCTGCTACCGCGCCGGACACCGCTCCCGGTTCTTCTTCAAGCTGCACATCTGGCACGGGCGCCGGGGCGAAGGCGTTCTCCTGGCGCCAGTACCGCGACCTGATCGTCATGACGCACATTCAGCTCGGCACCCCGGTGGTGTGGTGCTGGGACAACCTGAACGTGCACCTGGTCAGGGAGCTGGCGGACTTCGCCGAGGAGCACAAGGACTGGTTACGCATCTTCCAGATGCCGTCCTACGCGCCGGAGCTGAACCCGGCCGAGGGGATCTGGTCGTTGCTCAAGCGGCATCTGGCCGACTTCGCCGCCGCCGACCTCGCCCACCTGACCCGCGTGATCAAGCGGAAGCTCAAGAAGATCCAGTACCGGCCCCACCTTGTCGACGGCTGTCTGCCGCCCACCGGTCTGACCATGGACGACGACGCGATCAGGCTGCCGGACTGTCCGGTGTCATTCAAGTGAGTCGGTCGCGACGCCTCGACCTGCAACGACTGAGTTCGCTGACACAGCATCTGAGCGTCGTGCGATGGGCCGAGTTGAGTGCTGTGGGGTCACAGGCCGTGGGCGATGGGGTGCAGCGGTTCGTATAGCGGAAGTTCGGCACCGCTGGGAAGCCGGATCGCAGTCAGTTTGCCCCAGCGTTGTTCGCTGACCGGGCGGGTGATCTCGATGCCCTTGGCGCGGAACTCGCCGAGCTGGGAAGCAAGGTCGTCGCACATCAGGTAGAACTCGTGCTGGGGCGGGCCATCGGTCGGGTGCACGGCGACTTCGGCCGGAGGCAGCTTGAAGATGAGCCAGCCGCCGCCCGCGTCGACGCCGGGAAAGTCGAGGACGTCACGGATGAAGGCACGGTCCGCCTCGGCGTCCTGGCTGTAGAGGATGACATGCGCACCGCTGATCATGGCTAGCTCCGGTCCATCGACTTGTTGGCGGTCGTGTCCCCGGCATCCTGGCACGCCAAGGTCAAGAAGATCTTCGACTGGGTTCGATGACACGGCGACTGACTTGAATGTCAACGGACACGGACTCCACGAGTTCAACCTGAGAAGCCGTACGAGCGATGTGGCGAAGCGTTCCGCGAACAGGTCGTCCTTCACTGCGAGCTCTTCTTCGGCTGCCTTGACGCGACGATCAACTCTCGACGCCCAGCCACGACACCTCAGTACACTGTCGTCTCCACCACCCCCACCTGCACCAACGGCTTCCCCCTCCGCCGAGACACAAAGACCCCCCGCCCCGCAGGCATCGCCCGCGGTCGGACCCCGCCGAGCAGGTCGCCCTCGCTCGGGTCGCCGGCGAGGACCACGCCCTGGGCGCCGAGTTCCTTCATGCGCTGCATGAAGGGTTCGTAGGAAGCGCGGCCCGCGCCCGCCGTGGAGCGGGCGATGATGAAGCGGACGCCCACGTCCCGGGCGAACGGGAGGAGTTCCGTGAGACCGGCCAGCGGGTTGCCGCTGGACGTGGAGACGAGGTCGTAGTCGTCGATGACGACGTAGACCGTCGGACCGCGCCACCAGCTGCGGTCACGCAGTTGCTGGGCTGTCACGTCGGCTGTCGGTGTCCGGCGTTGCATCAGGTCGGCCAGGGCGGCCATGTGGTGGTCCATGGAGTTGGACATCGGGATGTACTCGGCGAGGTGGGACGCGGGTGTCGCGTCCAGCAGGGAGCGCCGGTTGTCGATGACGAACAGCTTGGCCTCGTCGCCCGCGTAACGCTGCGTCAGCTGCTTGACCAGCAGTCGCAGCAGGTTCGACTTGCCGGACTCGCTCTCGCCGAAGACGAGGAAGAACGGGTCCTGTTCGAAGTCGACGAAGACCGGTTCGAGGTTGTCCTCGTCGAGCGCGAAGGCGACACCGCGGCGCGGGAAGCGGTCGCCCGGAGGCAGCTCGTGTGCCGGGAACTCGCGCGGCAGGAGCCGGACTTCGGGCGCCGGGGGTGCCTGCCAGTGGCGGGCCACCTCGGTGGCCAGTGCCTGCGTGGCGTCGGAGAGGTCCGTGTCGGAGGTGAGGCCGTCGATGCGCGGTACGGCGCCCATGAAGTGCAGCTTCTGCGGGGACTGACCTCGGCCGGGCACCCCCGTGGGGACGTTCGCGGCGACCTTGCGGTCCAGTTCGGAGTCCATGGTGTCGCCGAGCCGCAGCTCCAGGCGGTTCATCAGGTGGTCCTTGAGGCTGGCGCGGACCTCCATCGACCGGGACGCGGTGAGGATCACGTGGATGCCGTAGCCCAGACCGCGCGCGGCGATGTCCAGGACGACCGGGTCCAGTGACTCGTACTCGGTGCGGAAGTTGCCCCAGCCGTCGATGACGAGGAAGACGTCGCCCCAGGGCTGGTCGGTGACGGAGATGTCGCCGCGCGCCCTGCGGGTGCGGAAGTCCGCGATCGACGGGATGCCGGCCGAACGGAAGTACTCCTCGCGGCGGGTGAGCACGCCGTACACCTCGGCGACCGTGCGCCGCACCTTCTCCGGGTCCAGCCGCGAGGCCACCCCGCCCACATGCGGCAGCCCGGCCACCGCGGACATGCCGCCGCCGCCGAAGTCGAGGCCGTAGAACTGGACCTCGTGCGGCGTGTGGGTGAGCGCGAACGACGAGATGATCGTGCGCAGCAGCGTCGACTTGCCGGACTGCGGGCCGCCGACGACCTGCATGTGGCCGGCGGCGCCGGAGAAGTCGAGCCAGAGGGGATCGCGGCGCTGCTCGTACGGCTTGTCCACCAGGCCGACGGGTACGACCAGGCGGCCGGCGCCCTCGTAACCGGGCTGGGTGAGGCCGCGGCCCTGCACGGCGGCCAGGCCGGGCAGGAGGCTGTCCAGTGAGGGCGGGCTGTCCAGGGGCGGCAGCCACACCTGGTGCGCCGACGGGCCCTGTGCCTCCAGGCGCCGCACGATCACGTCCAGCACGGTGTCCGCGAGCGCCTCGTCGACCTCGGGTTCCGCCGCGGAACGCTGCTGCGGCACCGGCGTGTACTGCACGGGGACCTCGGTCGCCGTGAACAGCACCGGCCGCCGGTCGACGGGCAGCGGTCCCTCGCCCGTGGTCCCGCGCTGGGTGCCCGAGCGGTACACGCCGGAGACGTACGCCGCCTTGAACCGCACCATCTCGTCCGTGCCGAACTTCAGGATTCCGGAACCGGGCACGTTCGGCAGTTCGTAGGCGTCGGGCACGCCCAGCGCGGCACGCGACTCCGCGGCGGAGAACGTCCGCAGACCGATCCGGTACGACAGGTAGGTCTCCAGGCCGCGCAGGCGGCCCTCCTCCAGCCGCTGCGAGGCCAGCAGCAGATGCACGCCGAGCGAGCGGCCGATGCGGCCGATCTGCACGAACATCTCGATGAAATCCGGCTTCGCGGTGAGCAGTTCGCTGAACTCGTCGATCACCAGGATCAGCGACGGGATCGGCTGCAGCGGGGCGCCGGCCGCGCGGGCCTTCTCGTAGTCGTGGATGTTGGCGTAGTTGCCCGCGTCCCGCAGCATCTCCTGGCGGCGGTTGAGCTCGCCGCGGATGGAGTCGCCCATACGGTCGACGAGGGTGAGGTCGTCGGCGAGGTTGGTGATGACGGCCGCCACGTGCGGCATCTGCGCCATGCCCGCGAAGGTCGCGCCGCCCTTGAAGTCCGCCAGGACGAAGTTCAGCGTCTCCGAGGAGTGCGTCACCGCCAGGCCCAGCACCAGCGTGCGCAGCAGCTCCGACTTGCCGGAACCGGTGGCACCCACGCACAGCCCGTGCGGCCCCATGCCCTCCTGCGCGGCCTCCTTGAGGTCCAGCATCACGGGCCGGCCGTCCTCACCGAGACCGATCGGCACCCGCAGCCGCTCGGCGAGCGAACGGGGCCGCCAGGTGCGCTTGGTGTCGACGGACGCCGCGTCACCCAGGTTCAGCAGATCGGTGAACTCCAGGTTGGCGAGGAGCGGTTCGCCGTCATCGCCGCCGGAGGCCATCCGCAGCGGGGCCAACTGCCGGGCGAGGGCCTCGGCGGACTCGTAGGAGAAGGTGTCGGGTGTCCCCTCGTAGACGACGCCGTGCCCCGACTCCAGGTGCAGCGCGTCCGGTTGGACGACGATGGAGAGTTCGCCGCCCCCCGTGGTCAGCTCGCCGGGGACGACCTCCAGGACGGTGACGCCCTGCAGCCCTTCCGGATTGGCCAGCACCGAGTCCGGCGGCAGGGAGAGACCGTCGAGTACGACGACGATGTGCGGTTCCTCCGGCAAGGGCTCCGCGTTCGGGTGGAAACGCGGGCGGCCGGTCAGCCGGGACGCGAGCAGGTTCTCCAGCTCCCGGGTGTCGCTGTCGATCAGCCGGCGGCTGCCCGCGCCGTCCACGGCGCCGGACGCCTGGACGTGCGGCAGCCACTTGGCCCATTCCCAGTGCGGCAGCGCCTCACGGCCCGCGGCGATCACGAGGAGCAGGTCCTCGGGGGAGTGCAGGGCGGCGAGCGAACCGGTCACGGCCCGGGCGGAGGACCGTACGGACTGCGGATCGCCGCTGATCGTGACGTGGTAGAAGGCGCGCAGCGAGATCGCCATCGGCAGGTCGTCCAGGGTGCCGTGGACGGCGAGGAAGCGCTGCATCGCGCCCGCCGTCAGCGGCTCCAGCTGCTCCACCGGGGCGGTCTCCGGGGCGACCATCGCGGTGGCGAGCGCCTGGGCGCCCAGCCCGATGCGGACCTGGGCGAAGTCCTCGTCGCCGGTACGCCGTTCCCACACCCGGCTGCCCTCGGCGACGAGCGCCCACAACTGCTCCGGGGAAGGATGGAGGAAGTACTGGGCGTCCCGCTGCGCCTTCGCCGTGTCGACGGCCGCGCGCCGGGTCTGCGCCAGGTAGCTCAGGTAGTCACGGCGCATGTCCGCCAACTGCCCCTGGGAGCCGCGGCGGAAGCGCACCACCATCGCGATGGACATGGCGATCGTCGAGGCGATCATCACCATGCCCATGATCCTCATGAACGGCTGTCCGCTCGTGAAGAAGAAGACGACCGAACCACCCATGCCGAGCGTCGGCAGGAGCTGCATCAGCACGCTCTCCTGGTTGCCCCGCGGCAGTTCGGGCGGAGGCTGCAGGACGATCTCCTGCGTGGGCACCTCGGACGGCAGCGCCCGAGGGGGGCGCTTCACGACGATGTGGCTCACTGCTCACCCATTCCCTTGGCCGGCCCGAGAGTCCCGTCCGCCGCCCCGTGTCAGGCGGACGCAGGCCGCCGCGTGATCCTACTGACTTCGCCACGGACGAGGGGGCGATAGGGTGCCGGATATTCCCCTGAGCACACGCGAGTTGGGCCGGACGATCAGGGCATTCCATGCCACCTGACGAGGTACGGAATCCCGTTGACGGTACGACGGCCCCCTCCGCGCCCCCGCTCGGCAGTGCCGGTCGCGGACGACGGGGAAAGCGGCGCAGGAACTTCACACCGCAGACGCAGGATCATTACTGAGGGGGAGCAGCAGGTGAGCATCACGGCCTCCGCGGCAGCCACCGGAGGAGCGCCCGGGACGGGGTCTCCATCAGGTGCGGGCACGGGACTCGGTTTCTGCCGCGTCACGATCGTGGCACCCGACAGCCGGATCGACGTGGCGCTGCCCGACGACATCCCGGTCGCCGACGTCTATCCGGAGATCCTCAGGCTCTCCCAGCAGAGCCCCGCCGAGGGCGCCCCCGTCGGATACCACCTGGTCCGCCGGGACGGCACCGTCCTCGACAGCTCCCGTTCGTTCGCCGCCCAGCGCATCCTCGACGGCGAACTCCTCGCACTGCGGCCCTTCTCCGAGTCGCTGCCGCCCGCCGTCTTCGACGACGTCTCCGAAGCGGTCGCCGCGGCCGTGACGAGCGAACGCACCCTGTGGAGCGGCGAGTTGACGCGCGCCGCGGGCCTCGTCGGGGGCGGTGTCCTGCCGGTCCTGCTCGCCTTCGTGACATGGATGGGCGACCCGCGCCACGACATGCACAGCCTGCCCGGCATCCTCGCCGCGGTCGCCGGCGTCCTCCTCGTCGTCCTCGCGTGCGTACGAGCCCGTGTCTACGAGGACCGGGCCTCGGCCATCGCCCTGGGACTGGGCGCGCTGCCCAACATCGGGGTGGCCGGCTCCGGGCTGCTCCCGCTCACCGACGGACAGGGCATCGGCAAACTCCAGTTCCTCCTCGCCTGCGCGGCGGTGCTGCTGGCGGCGGTCCTGCTCGCCCTGTGCGCACCGAGCGGCGACGGACCGTTCGTCGCCTTCGTCGTCGCCTCCACGATCGGCCTGCTGGCGGTGTTCGTGGCGATCCTCGCCGAGTGGACGCCGTCCGAGATCGGCGCCCTCTGCGCCCCGATCGCCGTCGGTGGCCTGGCCTTCCTGCCAGGTCTGTCGATGCGCTTCGCCCGGCTCCCGATCGGCTTCGAGACCCCGGACACCGCTCCGCGCAGCGCGTACGCCACCGATCCCGCGCCCCACGAGCAGGTCGACGCCGAACGCGTCGCCGCCAAGGCCCGCCGGGGCCACGAACTCCTGGTCGGTCTGGTCGGCGGCTGCGCCGTGATCGCGGTCGGCGCCTCGGCGGTCCTCGGGTTCTCCTCCGACGTCTGGGCCCAGCTGCTCGCCCTCGCGACCGGCGTGGCCCTGGTGATGCGCGCCCACCTCTTCCGCTACACCGCCCAGGTGGCCCCCGTGCTGGCCGCCGGCCTCGCCTCGCTCGTACTGCTCGGCCTCGGGCTGGCACTCGACCCGCCGCGCACGCTGATCCATGAGGCCCTCCAGGGCGACAGCACCGGCCTCGACGTCCGGACCGTCTGGCTCGTCGCGGCGATCGCGGTGGCGGCCGCGCTCGTCACCGTCATCGGGCTCACTCTCTCCCGCGGCGGCCTCACCCCGTTCTGGGGCCGCTTCCTGGAGATCGCCGAGGGCTTCGTGCTGCTCACTCTCGTGCCGCTCGCCCTGGCCGTCTTCGACGTCTACGCGACGGCCCGCGCGATGACCAGCTGACCCGGCACCAGCAGCGGCGCACACCACCGGTGGCCCCGGCACGGGAGGACCTCCACCGGGGGCCACCGACGTCACGGGATGCCACCGGGGCGCCACCGGCACCGAACGAAGGGATCTCTGAGCGTGAGCTTCGGCCCGCCTCCTTCCGTGTACACCCAGTCCACACTGGCGGCGGACCAGCAGCGCAGGAAGCGCCGTAGGACACTGTTCGCCGCGCTGGCCGCCGTCCTCGCGGTTGTGGTGTCGGGGGGCGCGTGGCTGCTCTGGGACCGGGATCCGGCGCCGCGGGGCAAAGCGTCGGCCGCCGCGGCACCGAGCCGCCTCGACGTCCGGGAGACGGTCGAGAAGCAGCCCCGGAACACCACCGGCGCCATGGCGTTCCGGTTCTCGCTCGACGACATGAGCCCAGGCGAGCGGCGCGCGATGCCCGGCATGTGGGCCACGGACAGGATCCTGGCCAAGGGCATCAACAGGACGCTCGTCGGCTTCCGGATCGGCGCGGACGCCGCCCCCGGCGACGAGAGGTGGAAGCTCCAGTTCGCCGGCCCGATCTGCGGCTACACCCGGCACACGACCGTCGAGAACCGTACGGCCGTCCTCTTCCGGGCGGGCAACGACGACGACGAGCCCTGCGACCACGTCGCCTTCGTCGACCTCGACGACGGCCGGAAGGTCTGGGAGCACCCGTTCACGCCGACCGGCGGTGCCACCCCGAGCGTCACCCTCACCCGCGCGACGGTCGCCGTGACCTGGGGCGGCGGCTCCCAGGCGTACGACATGGACGCGGGCCGGCGACTGTGGCGCACCGAGGCCGCCGGGGGCACGGGGGGCACTGGGGCTGCCGGCACCTGCCAGGACTACGGCGCCGCGGGCGGGCGCGCGCTGCTGGTCCTGGTCTCCTGCTTCCGCAAGGAAGCGTCCGCCACCTCGTGGGAAGGCACGACCTACCAGGTCCGCAAGGTGGCGCCACGCACCGGCCGGACCCTGTGGACCTACGCCGTCGCCTCCGGTGTCCGCGAGGTCAAGGTGCCCTCCAGCGAACCGGCCGTTCTCGCCGTCGCGGCCGGCGACACAGGCTTCACCGAGCTGCTCTCCCTGGACGACCACGGAAAGAACCGCGCCACGATCCGGCTCGAAAGCGGCCAGTACCTCGGTGAGTGCACCGACGAACTCGACTACCGCCTCGTCGACGACTGCCCCACGATCCCGGTCGGGGCCGGCCAGGCCTTCCTCCGGAGCAAGGAGCACGACGAAGGCGGCCACCCCGGCAACTGGATCATCGGCTTCGACCTGGCGACCGGGAAAACAGTCAAGAAGTTCGACTCGGGTCCCAACGAGCTGCTCCACCCGGTGCAGATGAGCGGCGGCCGGCTGCTGGCGCTCCGTGAGAGCAGCGACCGCATCTCACCCACGGCCCTGGTCGGCCTCGACCCGCAGACCGGTACGGAGACCCCGTACCTCTACTTCGGACTGCCACCGGAAGCCGAAACGTTCACGCTGACGGAATCGAACGACATCCTCGTCCACGACGGAGGGGGAACCGAAACCCCCCCCCTTCCCCCCCCCCGCCCGCCCGTCACTCCGCCGCGCGCTCCGCGGCGTCCGCGGGCTCGGGCGCCGGCTCCAGATCGAACTCCCCGTCCCGAGCCCCCAGCACGAACGCCCGCCACTCCGCCTCCGTGTACCGAAGCACGGTGTCCGGGTCGAGTGAGGAACGCATGGCCACGGCTCCAGCGGGGAGGTACGCGATCTCGACCCGCTCCTCGTGCTCCTCGGTTCCCGGCGCGCTCTGCCACTCGACGCCGGAGATGTCGAGGGCGTACAGCTCGTCCCTCTCCCGCTCCTTGCGCGCCTTGATCTCCTCTGCCGTCTCCGCCATGCCGCAGCGACCCCTTCCCGACGTCCGTACCAACGACTGCCCATTCACCCTAGTGGCGCTGTCCCCCCTGCCCAGGGGCTTCGGCGACCTGGGCGAAGGGGCCCACCCGCGGCTGGTACCCTGGTGACGGCCGTTTGTGTACGCACCCCCGGAGCCCCGCTCTGGAGGACGCGCCCAGCGGATCCCCGCCTCCCGAGTAACGGAAGCTCCCCCGCGATGTGGACCGGGGGCACTCGGTGGCACTCACAGACTACGAGGAGTACGCGTGTCGCTCGACGCCGCTACGAAGAAGCAGATCATGTCCGAGTTCGGTACCAAGGAGGGCGACACCGGCTCCCCCGAGGTCCAGGTCGCCATGCTGTCGCGCCGGATCTCGGACCTGACCGAGCACCTCAAGACCCACAAGCACGACCACCACTCCCGTCGTGGTCTGCTGATCCTGGTCGGTCAGCGCCGCCGGCTGCTGCAGTACCTCGCCAAGAAGGACATCCAGCGCTTCCGTGCGCTGGTCGACCGCCTCGGCATCCGCCGCGGTGCGGCGGGCGCCAAGTAGGACGCCGTGAGGGGAGCGGTTCCCGAAACGATCGGGGGCCGCTCCCTTTGCCGTACGTGCGGAACGTGCGGAGTGTCACTCACGCTTTGTAGTGTGTTAGCACAAGGCAATCCGCACGACGCACAACTCCGTAGGACACGGACTCCGTACGACGCGGACTCCGCATGGCGCGGGTTCCGTACGACACGGAACTCCGTACCAGACAGAACGAGGAGAAGCGCACCTCGCCGCCGCCGGTCCTCGGTAGTGGCCCCCGGGGGAAGTGAGCCCCGAGGGCTTCGATCGAAGACCGGCCCGCACCAGACGGAGCGCTTCTCCGCAACCGTCCCCCTGCCACACGGGCGGAGAGGGACGAAGACGAGGAGAAAACGCTAGTGGAGAACGAGACCCACTACGCCGAGGCCGTCATCGACAACGGTTCCTTCGGCACCCGCACCATCCGTTTCGAGACGGGCCGCCTGGCCAAGCAGGCCGCCGGCTCCGCCGTGGCGTACCTGGACGACGACACCATGGTGCTGTCGGCCACCACCGCCTCCAAGAACCCCAAGGACCAGCTCGACTTCTTCCCCCTCACGGTGGACGTCGAGGAGCGGATGTACGCCGCCGGCAAGATCCCCGGCAGCTTCTTCCGCCGTGAGGGCCGTCCCTCCGAGGACGCCATCCTCACCTGCCGCCTCATCGACCGCCCGCTGCGCCCGTCCTTCAAGAAGGGCCTGCGCAACGAGATCCAGGTCGTCGCCACGATCATGGCGCTCAACCCCGACCACCTGTACGACGTCGTGGCGATCAACGCCGCCTCCGCGTCCACGCAGCTGGCCGGTCTGCCCTTCTCCGGCCCGATCGGCGGCGTCCGCGTCGCGCTGATCAACGGCCAGTGGGTCGCGTTCCCGACGCACACCGAGCTCGAGGACGCCGTCTTCGACATGGTCGTCGCGGGCCGCGCCCTGGAGGACGGCGACGTCGCGATCATGATGGTCGAGGCCGAGGCCACCGAGAAGACCATCCAGCTGGTCAAGGGCGGTGCCGAGGCGCCGACCGAGGAGGTCGTCGCCGCCGGTCTGGAAGCCGCCAAGCCCTTCATCAAGGTGCTCTGCAGGGCCCAGGCCGACCTCGCCTCGAAGGCCGCCAAGCCCACCGGCGAGTTCCCGATCTTCCTCGACTACCAGGACGACATCCTGGAGGCGCTCTCCGCCGCCGTCCGCCCGGAGCTCGCCTCCGCGCTGACCATCGCGGGCAAGCAGGAGCGCGAGGCCGAGCTGGACCGCGTCAAGGCGCTCGCCGCCGAGAAGCTCCTGCCGGAGTTCGAGGGCCGCGAGAAGGAGATCTCCGCCGCGTACCGCTCGCTGACCAAGCAGCTGGTCCGCGAGCGCGTGATCAAGGAGAAGAAGCGCATCGACGGCCGTGGCGTGACGGACATCCGTACGCTCGCCGCCGAGGTCGAGGCCATCCCGCGCGTCCACGGCTCCGCCGTGTTCGAGCGTGGCGAGACCCAGATCCTGGGCGTCACGACCCTGAACATGCTCCGCATGGAGCAGCAGCTGGACACCCTCTCCCCGGTGACCCGCAAGCGCTACATGCACAACTACAACTTCCCGCCGTACTCCACCGGCGAGACCGGCCGCGTCGGCTCCCCGAAGCGCCGCGAGATCGGCCACGGCGCCCTCGCCGAGCGCGCCCTGGTGCCGGTCCTGCCGACCCGCGAGGAGTTCCCCTACGCGATCCGCCAGGTGTCCGAGGCGCTCAGCTCGAACGGCTCGACCTCCATGGGCTCGGTCTGCGCCTCCACCATGTCGCTGCTGAACGCCGGTGTGCCGCTGAAGGCCCCCGTCGCCGGTATCGCCATGGGCCTGATCTCCCAGGAGATCGAGGGCGAGACGCACTACGTCACCCTCACCGACATCCTCGGTGCGGAGGACGCCTTCGGCGACATGGACTTCAAGGTCGCCGGCACCAAGGAGTTCGTCACCGCCCTCCAGCTCGACACCAAGCTGGACGGCATCCCGGCCTCCGTCCTGGCCGCCGCCCTCAAGCAGGCCCGTGACGCCCGCCTCCACATCCTCGACGTGATGATGGAAGCGATCGACACGCCGGACGAGATGTCCCCCAACGCCCCGCGGATCATCACCGTCAAGATCCCCGTGGACAAGATCGGCGAGGTCATCGGCCCGAAGGGCAAGATGATCAACCAGATCCAGGAGGACACCGGCGCGGACATCACCATCGAGGACGACGGCACCATCTACATCGGCGCCGTCGACGGCCCCTCCGCCGAGGCCGCCCGTGCGACGATCAACGGCATCGCCAACCCGACGATGCCGGAGGTCGGCGAGCGCTACCTGGGTACGGTCGTGAAGACGACCACCTTCGGCGCGTTCGTGTCGCTGCTCCCGGGCAAGGACGGTCTGCTGCACATCTCGCAGATCCGCAAGCTCGCCGGCGGCAAGCGCGTGGAGAACGTCGAGGACGTGCTCGGTGTGGGCTCCAAGGTCCAGGTCGAGATCGCCGAGATCGACTCCCGCGGCAAGCTCTCCCTCATCCCCGTGATCGAGGGCGAAGGCGACGATGAGAAGAAGGACGACACCGACCAGTGACGTCGAGTAGCTCCACGGCGACGGCCCGCACCTCCTCGGAGGCGCGGGCCGTCGCCCGTACCCAAACCCTGATCAAGGGCACCAACGGCATCGGCGTCGTCCGCAAGACCACCCTCCCCGGGGGCCTGCGCATCGTCACCGAAACCCTGCCGTCGGTCCGCTCGGCGACCTTCGGCATCTGGGCGCACGTTGGCTCCCGTGACGAGACGCCGGCCCTGAACGGCGCCACGCACTACCTGGAGCACCTGCTCTTCAAGGGCACCTCCAAGCGCAGCGCCCTGGACATCTCCTCCGCACTCGACGCGGTCGGCGGCGAGATGAACGCGTTCACGGCGAAGGAGTACACGTGCTACTACGCGCGCGTGCTCGACACCGACCTGCCGCTGGCCATCGACGTCGTCTGCGACATGCTCACGGGCTCGCTGATCCTCGAAGAGGACGTCAACGTCGAGCGGGGCGCGATCCTCGAAGAGATCGCCATGACCGAGGACGACCCGGGCGACTGCGTGCACGACCTGTTCGCGCACACCATGTTCGGCGACAACCCCCTCGGGCGCCCGGTCCTCGGCACGGTCGACACCGTCAACGCTCTCACCGCCGACCGCATCCGCCGCTTCTACAAGAAGCACTACGATCCCACCCACCTCGTGGTGGCCTGCGCCGGCAACGTCGACCACAACACGGTCGTACGACAGGTCCGCGCGGCCTTCGAGAAGGCGGGCGCCCTCAAGAACCTCGACGCCGCGCCCATCGCCCCCCGCGACGGACGCCGCGCCCTGCGCACCGCCGGCCGCGTCGAGCTGATCGGCCGCAAGACCGAACAGGCCCATGTCGTCCTCGGCATGCCGGGGCTGCCCCGCACGGACGAGCGCCGCTGGGCGCTGGGCGTGCTCAACACGGCCCTCGGCGGCGGAATGTCGTCGAGGCTGTTCCAGGAGGTCCGCGAGAAGCGCGGGCTGGCCTACAGCGTGTACTCGTACACCTCCGGCTTCGCCGACTGCGGCCTCTTCGGCGTGTACGCGGGCTGTCGCCCGAGCCAGGTGCACGACGTGCTGAAGATCTGCCGCGACGAACTCGACCAGGTCGCCGAACACGGCCTCTCGGACGACGAGATCGACCGCGCCATCGGCCAGCTCCGGGGCTCGACGGTCCTCGGGCTGGAGGACACCGGCGCGCTGATGAACCGCATCGGCAAGAGCGAGCTGTGCTGGGGCGATCAGATGTCGGTCGACGACATGCTGGCCCGGATCGCCTCGGTCACCCCGGACGACGTCCGCTCGGTCGCCCACGAGATCCTGGGACGCCGGCCCTCGCTGTCGGTCATCGGCCCGCTGAAGGACAAGCAGGCGGCCCGTCTGCACGAGGCCGTCGCCTAACCCCCTCGGTAAGGAAGCAAGAAGATGAGCAAGCTGCGCGTGGCGGTCCTCGGTGCCGGGGGCCGCATCGGTTCCGAGGCGGTACGGGCCGTCGAGGCCGCCGAGGACATGGAACTGGTCGCCGCCCTGGGCAGGGGCGACAAGCTGGAGACGCTGGCCGAGACCGGCGCCCAGGTCGCCGTCGAGCTGACCACGCCGGCCTCGGTGATGGACAACCTCGACTTCTGCGTGCGGCACGGCATCCACGCGGTCGTCGGTACGACGGGCTGGACCGACGAACGCCTCGCACAGCTGAAGGACTGGCTCGCCCGGTCCCCGGAGACGGGCGTGCTCATCGCGCCCAACTTCTCCATCGGGGCCGTCCTGACCATGAAGTTCGCGCAGATCGCCGCGCCGTACTTCGAGTCCGTCGAGGTCGTCGAACTGCACCACCCGAACAAGGTGGACGCCCCGTCCGGCACCGCCACCCGCACCGCCCAGCTCATCGCCGAGGCCCGTCGCACGGCCGGCTCCGCACCGGCGCCGGACGCCACGGTCACCGCCCTGGACGGCGCACGCGGAGCCAGCGTTGACGGCGTCCCCGTGCACGCCATCCGCCTGCGCGGCCTGCTCGCCCATCAGGAGGTCCTGCTGGGCGGCGAGGGCGAGACCCTCACCGTCCGCCACGACTCCCTGCACCACAGCAGCTTCATGCCGGGCATCCTGCTCGGCGCCCGCCGCGTGGTGACCACCCCTGGCCTCACCTTCGGCCTGGAACACTTCCTGGATCTCGGCTGATGCGAGCCAAGCTCTCCTACGCCGTCACGGCCGCCGTCCTGGTCTTCTACTTCGTCCTGGTCGGCAGCCGTGGCGTCATGCTCATCCAGTCCGGCACGCTCCTGACCGTCACCTTCGGGGTGGCGGTGCTGATCCTGCCGGTCATCGGCCTGTGGTTCCTCTGGAAGAACACCCAGTTCGCCCGCAAGGCGGGGCAGCTCGCCGCCGCACTCGACGCGGAGGGCGGCCTGCCCCTCGACGAGCTCAGGCGCACCCCCGGCGGCCGTATCGACCGCGACTCGGCCGACGAGGTCTTCGCCAAGCGCAAGGCCGAGACGGAGGCGGCCCCGGACGACTGGCGCAGCTGGTTCCGCCTCGCCGTCGCCTACCACGACGCCCGTGACACCCCCCGCGCCCGCAAGGCGATGCAACGGGCGATAGCCCTGCACGACGGCAAGCCGGTCCAGACCTGAAAAGCCCGCCCGCTCAGCCGCACACCGAAGGGGTCGATCCGCACGCACATGCGGATCGACCCTTCGGTGTTCTCGCTGTCGCTGTCGCCGCCGGGACGGTCAGCCCTGCCGGTACTCGTCCGCCCAGGCCTCCACCGCGTCCGCGGCCCGGTCGAACGAACCGGGCCGCGCCAGGAAGTCCGCGCTGTGCGTGGTCAGCAGCGCCGGCGCGTCCTCCGCCCCACGATCCCGTCGTACGAGCGTCAGGGCCTGCCCCTGCACGGCGCGCGGCAACCCGAGCCAGCGCACCGGCTGCTGCACCGTCCGCACAGCGACGATCCGTTCCCACGGAACAGTGCGCGTGCGCAGGAAACCCACCTGGCGAAGCCCCTGGGCGCTCACCCAGACCCCCACACGCAGCAGCCGAAGCGCGCCGGCGATGACGACCCCGGCGACACCGAGGACGACCCCGGCTTCCGACACCGAGCCGGTCAGGGCGATGATGACCGCCGCGAACAGCGCGTACGAGGCGAGCAGCAGCAGGATCGCGGCCGTGCCCACGCGCCACGGGCCGGGCCGGTAGGGGCGCCGCCAGCGGTCGCGGTCGTCGAAGGGCAGCGCGACATCCTCCGCCGCCTCGAACGCGCGGTCGGCTGTCAGGAAGGGCAGGGGCACGGCTGGTCCTCGCTTGATCCATGTGGGCTGTGCCCGGTGAGGTTATCCACCTGTGTCCCCACTCACCACCTCCGGGGGTCCGGATGGAGCCAGTTCCGGCTCAGTGCCCCTGGGACGCCTGGGACTGTTGCGTCTGCGCCGGCGTCTGGTTCTGGGACAGCGCCGGCATCCCGATCACCAGGGAGCCCACCAGCCCGGCGATGATCGTCAGCCCCAGGAGCCAGCGCCCGGCTATCTGCCCGGCGGAGGCCCGCTCACGGGGTGGGGGAGTGACATTGCTGCGGAACCTGTCGGATTCGGCGAGGAAGGCGAACGGTACGGGTTCGCGCCGACGGAACATCGGGGTCGCTTCTCCCTTCCGGGAACGAACGGATCACTGTCGTCCATACAGACGATCGGGTGCCACAAATGGTGCCCGCTTGCCCCGAATTCACAGAAGTTGTCGCGTCCCGGCACCGAACGCCCCGATGTCAGTGCCGGGCCGTAGAGTGGGCGCCGCCCGAGAGAAGTGATGGAAGGACCCTCCCCGCCGTGACCGACACCCCCGCCGACGACCTGAAGCCCAGCTTCCGCAGCGACGTCACCGTCGAGCTGGTCAAGCACACCGCGTCCGACGCCGACGTGCTCTTCGCCGCCCGCGTCTCGACCATCGGCGAGCAGTCCCTGGACGAGCTGGGCAAGGACCCCGAGCGCTCCAAGGGCCTGATCAATTACCTCATGCGGGACCGGCACGGCAGCCCCTTCGAGCACAACTCGATGACCTTCTTCGTCAGCGCCCCGATCTTCGTCTTCCGCGAGTTCATGCGACACCGAGTGGGCTGGTGCCTCGCCGGTGACACGGAGATCACGCTGGTCAGCGAGGCGGGCACCCTCCGGCGCCGCTCGATCAAGGACCTCTACGAGCTCTGGCACCTGGGCGTGGAGGACCGGTTGCCGCATTCGGCGGGTGGGGTGACCTGGCATGCCCGCGCGGAGAAGTGGATGGCGCAGGTCCGCCGGGAGGAGACCGACCACTACCTGGGGCTGTACGACAACCGCGAGGCCGCCGACTCCGCCGTCGCGGAGTTCAGGGAGCAGCACCCTGGGACCAGGCTGCGCAAGCTGGAATCAGTCCGGCGCAACCAGGTCCGCTGCTACGACGAGGAGACGCTGACGGCCCGCGGGGCCCAGCTCCTCGACGTCATCCAGTCGGGCGTCAAACCGCTCATCAAGATCACCACCGCCGATGGCAAGGTCCTGCGCTGCACGGTCGACCATGCCGTTCTCACCCCGGAGGGCTGGCGCAAGGCCGGCGAGCTCGTGGTGGGGGACGCCGTGATGGCCGAGAGCCCGGCCCCTCGCCCCACGGAGCGGGTGGTCCCCCCGGGCCTTCGCCGGGGGGTCGGCGTGTGGACCTCGATGCAGCGCGACCGCCTGATCGCCGAGACCGACACCTGCCACCTCTGCGGAGAGTCCTTCCCACGGGAGCAGCTCGCGCTCGATCACGTGGTTCCCATGGCAGAGGACCTCACCCGCGCGCTCGACGAGCGGAACCTGGCACCCGCCTGTGAGCCCTGCCAGGCGTCCAGGAGCGCCGAGGAGCAGAAGCTCGCACGCGGCGGCGGGGAGAACGCCGTGGCCGTGCCCGACCCGATCGTGTCCATCGAGGAGGACGGTGAGGAGATGACGTACGACCTCACCGTGGAAGGCCCCTGGCACAACTTCCTGGCCAACGGTGTCGTCGTCCACAACTCCTACAACGAGGAGTCGGGCCGCTACCGGGAACTGCAACCGGTCTTCTACGTGCCCGGAGAGGACCGCAAGCTCGTCCAGCAGGGACGCCCGGGCAAGTACGAGTTCGTGCCGGGCACCGAGGCGCAGCAGGCGATCGTGGAACGCTCGATGCAGGAGTCGTACATCCAGGCGTACGAGCGGTACCAGGAGATGCTCGCCGCCGGCGTCGCCCGCGAGGTCGCCCGCGCCGTCCTCCCGGTCGGCCTGTTCTCCTCGATGTACGCCACGTGCAACGCCCGCTCACTGATGCATTTCCTCGGGCTGCGTACTCAGCACGAGCTGGCGAAGGTCCCGTCCTTCCCGCAGCGGGAGATCGAGATGGTCGGGGAGAAGATGGAGACCGAGTGGGCCAAGCTCATGCCGCTCACGCACGCCGCCTTCAATGCGAACGGCCGTGTGGCGCCGTAACGCGGCCTCTTTCCCGCGCAGAGCACAGATGTACGGGTCAGCCGCGCGAAGTGTCCGTATTGCGGCATTTGGAGAAGTTCATCTAGCCTGATCAAACGGACCCGGCACTGCTTGAACCCCCGAGCAGGCAGTGCCGGGCTCCGCATTTGTCACGACTTGCCGCCTCCCCCGAGGGCAGACCCCACCTTGAGCAACGAGTAGCGTGTTACCCATGGCTCCGACCTCCACTCCGCAGACCCCCTTCGGGCGGGTCCTCACCGCCATGGTCACGCCCTTCACGGCGGACGGCGCACTCGACCTCGACGGCGCACAGCGGCTCGCCACCCACCTGGTGGACGCAGGCAACGACGGCCTGATCATCAACGGGACCACCGGTGAGTCCCCGACCACGAGCAACGCGGAGAAAGCCCAGCTCGTACGAGCCGTTGTGGAGGCGGTCGGCGAGCGCGCGCACATCGTCGCCGGCGTCGGCACCAACGACACGCGCCACAGCATCGAGCTCGCCCGGGACGCCGAGAAGGCCGGCGCCGACGGACTCCTGACCGTCACCCCGTACTACAACAAGCCCCCACAAGAGGGCCTGTACCGAAACTTCACGGCCATCGCCGACGCGACCCAGCTGCCGGTCATGCTCTACGACATCCCAGGCCGCAGCGGCGTCCCGATCAACACCGAGACGCTCGTCCGCCTTGCCGAGCACCCACGCATCGTCGCCAACAAGGACGCCAAGGGCGACCTCGGCCGCGCCAGCTGGGCCATCGCACGCTCCGGCCTCGCCTGGTACTCCGGCGACGACATGCTGAACCTGCCGCTGCTCTCCGTGGGCGCGGTCGGCTTCGTCTCGGTCGTCGGCCACGTGGTCACCCCGGAGCTGCGCGCGCTGGTCGAGGCGTACATCGCGGGCGACGTCCAGAAGGCGACCGAGATCCACCAGAAGCTGCTTCCCGTCTACACGGGCATGTTCCGCACCCAGGGCGTCATGACGACGAAGGCCGCGCTCGCCCTCCAGGGCCTGCCCGCCGGGCCTCTGCGCGCCCCCATGGTGGAGCTCACGCCCGAAGAGATCGAGCAGCTCAAGATCGATCTTGCCGCCGGCGGGGTACAGCTCTGACATCAGACTTCGCGCGTCTCGACGCGTAGGCAGACTCCACAACTGAATAGGCAGGCCACCGGTGCCTGCGTCCACACGACAACTGCTTCTGCACGAACGTCACGCGCGCCACGTGCCCCACCGGTACGTGGCGCGTGTGGTGAGGAGAGTCTTTTGAGTCATCCGCATCCTGAACTCGCCCCGCCCCCGCCGCTTGCCGAAGGCGGTCTGCGGGTCACCCCACTCGGCGGTCTCGGCGAGATCGGCCGAAACATGACGGTCTTCGAGTACGGAGGCCGCCTGCTGATCGTCGACTGCGGAGTGCTCTTCCCCGAGGAGGAGCAGCCGGGAATCGACCTGATCCTTCCGGACTTCTCGTCCGTCAGGGACCGTCTCGACGACATCGAGGGCATCGTCCTCACCCATGGCCACGAGGACCACATCGGCGGCGTCCCCTACCTCCTGCGCGAGAAGCCGGACATCCCGCTGATCGGTTCCAAGCTGACCCTCGCCCTGATCGAGGCGAAGCTCCAGGAGCACCGGATCCGTCCGTACACCCTGGAAGTCGCCGAGGGACACCGCGAGCGCATCGGCCCCTTCGACTGCGAGTTCGTCGCGGTGAACCACTCCATCCCGGACGCCCTGGCCGTCGCCATCCGTACGCCGGCGGGCATGGTCGTCCACACGGGCGACTTCAAGATGGACCAGCTCCCGCTGGACAACCGTCTGACGGACCTGCACGCGTTCGCGCGTCTCAGCGAGGAGGGCATCGACCTCCTCCTCGCCGACTCGACGAACGCCGAGGTCCCGGGCTTCGTTCCGCCCGAGCGGGAGATCTCCAACGTTCTGCGCACGGTCTTCGCCAACGCCCGCAAGCGGATCATCGTGGCGAGCTTCGCCAGCCACGTCCACCGCATCCAGCAGATCCTGGACGCGGCCCACGAATACGGTCGCCGGGTCGCCTTCGTCGGCCGCTCGATGGTCCGCAACATGGGCATCGCCCGGGACCTGGGCTACCTGAAGGTCCCGCCGGGCCTGGTAGTCGACGTCAAGACCCTCGACGACCTCCCGGACCACGAGATCGTCCTGGTCTGCACGGGCTCCCAGGGCGAACCGATGGCGGCCCTGTCCCGCATGGCCAACCGCGACCATCAGATCCGCATCGTCAACGGCGACACGGTGATCCTGGCCTCGTCGCTGATCCCCGGCAACGAGAACGCGGTCTACCGCGTGATCAACGGCCTGACCCGCTGGGGTGCCCACGTCGTCCACAAGGGCAACGCGAAGGTCCACGTCTCGGGGCACGCCTCGGCCGGCGAGCTGCTGTACTTCTACAACATCTGCCGCCCGAAGAACCTGATGCCGGTCCACGGCGAATGGCGCCACCTACGGGCCAACGCCGAACTGGGCGCCCTGACCGGCGTTCCGCACGACCGGATCGTCATCGCCGAGGACGGCGTGGTCGTCGACCTCGTCGGGGGCAAGGCGAAGATCTCCGGCAAGGTCCAGGCCGGTTACGTGTACGTCGACGGCCTCTCGGTCGGCGACGTGGGCGAGCCGGCGCTGAAGGACCGCAAGATCCTCGGCGACGAGGGCATCATCTCGGTCTTCGTGGTCATCGACTCCTCGACGGGGAAGATCACGGGCGGACCGCATGTCCAGGCCCGTGGCTCGGGTATCGAGGACTCCGCCTTCGCGGACGTCCTCCCGAGGGTCACCGAGGTGCTCGAGCGCTCTGCGCAGGACGGCGTGGTCGAACCCCACCAGCTCCAGCAGCTGGTGCGGCGGACCCTGGGCAAGTGGGTCTCGGACAAGTACCGGCGCAGGCCGATGATCCTCCCAGTGGTCGTGGAGGTCTGACGGTCCGTCGGACACTCGTCCGCGTCAACCTGGAGCGGGGCGCCTCGATTTGCATCGAGGCGCCCCGCTCCAGTAGGTTTACGGCTCCGCCCAAGGGGGAACCCCGGCAGCCTCGTGCTCCGGACCGGTTCCCGACGGGGCGGGAATTCCGACTCAGAACTTCTGATAAAGTCGGAACCGCCGGAAAGGGAAACGCGAGAGCGGGAACCTGGAAAGCACCGAGGAAAATCGGACCGGAAACAGTCTGATAGAGTCGGAAACGCAAGACCGAAGGG
>JODI01000069.1 GCA_000720805.1 Streptomyces violaceoruber | reverse complement strand
CCGCCGCCATCTGGCACAACCGCAACACGGGCCAAGCCATCACCCGATCACTGACCGCCTACGACCACTGACCAAGCCTTCGGACTTACTCGTCTAGTCTGTGCAGCGTGACTTCGCCTGCATCGACGGACAGTGTTCCGCCCCAGCTCAGCGCGGGGCCGCGCCCCGCACCGGGCCCGGCCGCCGACGAGGGACTGGCGCGGCGGCTGCGCGCGCTCGCCTGCACCGCGCCGCTGCACGACCTCGACGCCCGCAAGGCCAACCTCGCCGGCGAGTACTCGGTGTACGGCATGGCGGAGGTCGCCCTGGCGGCCATCGACCTGGTCACCCTGAACATGGACTTCGACACGGGCGCCGACCACGACCAGATCGTCGCCCGGCTCATCCCCCGCATCGCCGCCCAGGCCCCGCAGCGGCCCGTCGGCGAGCACGAACGCGTGGCCCGCTGGGTCCTGGAGAACCTGATCAACGTCGGCAGCGTCGACCGCGGCTTCCGCGCGGTCTACGGCACCTTCGCGCCGGACGGCACCTACGTCCGACGTGACTACGACTTCAAGCTGATCGAGGAAGTGCCCGGTCCCGGCGGGTCGGTGTATCTCCGTACGACGGACGAGGCGGTCAACGTCCTGGTGGGCGCCCTCGACACGGATGTCACCAGTGCCCAGATCGCCGCCGAGGTCAAGCTGGAGGTGCTGATCAGCCGGGGCCGCCTCGCCGACGCCCAACTGGCCGCCGAACAGGCCCGGTACCGCACGGTCCAGTACTCGGAGACCCTGCGCCGGGCCCTCGACGCCACCCGGCGCAACGTCCGTGCTGTGGACTGGCTCAACACCGTGCCCGACATGATCGCCGAGGCCCTCGACCACGTTGCCGACCGCTACCGCCACGAGAACGCCATCCTCACGAACATCCGCAAGGCGCGTGACGAGTCCGAGGACCTGGAACAGAAGAGGCGAGCCGCCGAGTTGGTGGACATCGTGAAGGACTGCATCCGCCGGCACACCCAGCTGCAGTCCCGACTGCTGGAGGCCGGCCCGCTGTTCCGGGCGGAACAGGACCGGCAGGCCTTCGCCACGCCGATGACGACGTCGGGGATCGATCTGTACGGGCATCTGGTCGCGCCGGTTCTGCCGCTGCCCCTGGAGCAGGCGGCCCGGGTCACGGATGCGTTCTTCTCCCACGGGACCGGGTTGCGTACGCCGGTGTCGGTGCGGGTGGGCGACCTCGTCGACATCCTGCTGACGCCACCCATGGAGCGGGAGCACCTGGGGGCGGAGATGCCGGAACCGGATCTCATCGCGACGCCGGACGACAGCCGGTTCAGTGAGGAGCAGCTCGCTGCGGCGATGGAGTTGCTCGACCTGCCGGCGGATGCGCCGCGGCGGCTTTCGGGGCTGCTTGCTCAGGCCCGCCGTCTGGACCCCGATCTGCCGTATCTCGTCGCCTTGTTGGCGGTGCACGCGGCCAGTCCGCCGGTCGGGACGGCCTATCGGCAGGGGGAGGAGAAGCTGTTGTTCGCGGTGGATGACGGGGCGGAGCTCGATGATCCCGAGTTCGGCGGGGCCGATCTCATAGTGGGGACCGCGTTGTTGGATTCGGCGGGAATGGCGGCGGATCGGACGGAGGCGGCGTGAGGTTGTCTTTCGGGTGGTCGGTCCCCCGCCCTGTGTTCAAGTCCGAGGAGTTGCAGTCGTGAGTGAGCACGTCGAGTGGAGTGACACGGAGGCTCCCGCCCCTTCGGCGACGGCGCCGGTCACCCCCGCCGACGCCGCCGACGCGGCGCGGCTCGTCGCCTTCGGGCTGCAGCCCAAGGTGCAGCCCGCCCGTGACCAGGAGTACACGGAACTGCTGCGGCGCTACCGCGAGGATCCGCCCTTCGCGCGGCTCGCCGACGCCGTGGCCGCCGGGCTGGGGCTGGTCGTGCTGGAGGTGTCCCCGCGCGCGGGAATGGCGGTGACGGCCGCCGAGGACTCGGTGTTCGCCGTGCGGATGGGTGACTACGCGCGCCGCACGTCAGCCGACGGAGGGGACCGGTTCCTGCACGGGCTGGCGCATCTCGCGGTCGCCGCCATGGCGTTTCCGCGGCCGGAGGACCTGGCCGACGACGGGTACATCGGGCGGGTCTCGGTCAACGGCGTCGACGCGTTCGTGCGGCAGGCGTGCCGGCGTCTGGAGGAGCGCGCCGAGGCGCAGGGCGAGAACACCGACCCGGCGACCGACGCGCCCGGGCTGGAGGCCGCCTGGCGGATCTGGGCGAGACGCAGTGCGGCCGGTGCGACCAAGGACGCGCGCCGGCTCGCCGGTTCGACGACCGGCATCGTCGGCAAGGCCGTCGCGTTCCTGACCGACTCCGGGTTCCTGCAGCGGACCGGGGACGACAACGGCGGCACGTACCGGACCACGGCCCGCTATCAGCTTCAGGTGCGGGACATGGCGGGCACTGCCGCGATGGCCGAGCTTGTCGAGCTGGGCGTCGTGCCGGTGACCGACGGGACGCCGACGCTGCTGCCGCCCGAGGACGCCGACGACCTGGAGCTGGTGGCCGATGCCGGGTTGCCGTTCCACGCGCCTTCCCAGTCCTGAGTCCTGAACCTCCCTTCTGTCGAAGACTTACGAGAGTCCGCCATGTACGAGCTGTCCCGGGTCCGCCTCTACTCCATCGGGCCCGCCGGTGCGCGCTATGCCGACACCGTGCTTGACCTGCGGGGCGTGGGCGAGCCCGTGCCCGACCCCGCGCCCACCCAGGCGGAGTTCTTCGAGGACGAACCGGTCGGTCCGCCCCGTCGGCCGGCGCCCGCCGGAGTGCTCTTCCTGGAGAACGGCGGCGGCAAGTCCGTCCTGCTCAAGCTGATCTTCTCGGTGATGCTGCCCGGCCACCGCAACACCCTCGGCGGCGCGAGCTCCGGTGTGCTGCGCAAGTTCCTGCTCGCCGACGACTGCGGGCACGTGGCGCTGGAGTGGCAGCACGTGCTCACCGGTGAGTGCGTGGTGGTCGGCAAGGTGAGCGAGTGGCGGGGGCGTCAGGTCTCCAACGATCCGCGGAAGTTCGCCGAGGCCTGGTACTCGTTCCGGCCCGGGCCCGGCCTGAGCCTCGACAGTCTGCCCGTCGCCGAGTCCACCGCCGTACGCCAGTCCGTCGAGGGACAGTCGGGGGCGCAGGGACGGCGGCGGACCATGAAGGGCTTCCGGGACGCCATCACGGAAGCCGGCAAGGCATATCCGCATCTCGAGGTGCACTGGGAGGACATCCACGACCGGTGGATCGAGCACCTCGGCGACCTCGGTCTCGACCCCGAACTCTTCCGCTACCAGCGGGAGATGAACGCCGACGAGGGCGAGGCCGCCGGCCTGTTCGCGGTCAAGAAGGACTCCGACTTCACCGACCTGCTGCTGCGCGCCGTCACCGACACGCGCGACACCGACGGCCTCGCCGACCTGGTCAGCGGTTTCGGCAACAAGCTGGGGCGGCGCGCCGAGCTGATCGCCGAACGGGACTTCACCGCCGGTTCCGTCGACCTGCTCGGGCGGATCGTCGAGGCCGCCGAGGCCCGCTCCCGCGCCCGGGACATCCACACCGGCGCCGAGCGCCGTACCCGGACCCTGGCGCGGCGGCTGTCCGCGCGCGGCGCCCAGGAGCGGGTGCGCGCCGGCGACCTCGCCCAGCGGGTCACCGCAGCCGCGTACGCCGTCACGCACGCCGAGGCGGCCCGTGAGCGCAGCGCGCTGATCGCCGCCGAACTGGCCTACCGGCACGCCTCGTTGGCGCTCGCCGCCGCGGAGAAGACGGCCGCCGCGCAGAAGCGCGAGCTCGCCGACGCGCGCACCCTGCACTCGGCCTGGCAGGCCGCCGAGCAGGTGCTGCGGCACCGTGCCGCCGCCGACCGGGTCGCCCGCGTGGCCGCCGCGATCCAGGAGGCCGAGAGAGACGCGGCCCCCGCCCTGGCCGCCCGCGCCAAGGCCGCCGTCGACCTGGTACGGGCGCTGCACGCGGCGGCTCAGAGCGCCGAGACCCTCGCCAACGAGGAGGAGGAGCGGTCCGCCGCTCTGCAGGAGGTCGGCGAGTCCGCGTACCGTGACTCGACCTCCGCCGCCACCGAGGCGCAGCGCGCCCGCAGCGAAATCGGGCACCTGCGGCAGCGTCTGTCCGAGGTCGAGCAGGAGACGGCCGAGGCGGTGCGCGCGGGCTGGCTCGACGACAGCGCGCCCGACGCCGACCCGGCCCGTGCGGCCCTCGCCGCCAGCGACGCCGAGAAGACGGCGGTCGCCGCCTGGGACACCGCCCGTGAGGCCTCGCGACGGGCCACCGAGCACGCGCGCGAGGCGGCCGCCGCCGAGACCCGCGCGGAGCTGACGGCGGCCCGAGCGGAGGACGCGGCCACGGCGGCGGAACGGTCCTACGAGGCCGAGCGCCGCCTCGCCGAGGCGCTGGCCCGCGAGGAGCGGCTCGCCGAGCTGCTCGGCCTGACGGGCCGCGCCGGGCGTACGTCCGTGGTGCCGCAGCCCCGCCAGGGCGCCGACGACAGCGACGACCGGGCGGGACTCACGCCCGAGGACCTGGACCGGTTCGCCGACGAACTGCGCGAACTCCTCGACGACGCCGTCTCCTCGGCCGAGCGGCAGCTCTTCGAGCTGCGGACGGCCGCCGCGGACGACTCCCGGATCCTCGGCGCCCTCGGTGACGGCGGGCTGCTGCCACCCGGCCCGGACGTCCTGGCCACCGTGGAGTTCCTCGGGGAGCAGGGCATCCCCGCGCTGCCCGGCTGGCGCTACCTCGCGCAGGCCGTGGACCCCACCGACCACGCGCGCGTGCTGGCCGCCCGGCCGGAGCTGGTCGACGGAGTGATCATCACCGACCCGGCCACGCACGCGCGGGCCCGCGAGGCGCTGAACGAGGCGGCGCTGCTGCCCAGGTCCGCGGTCGCCGTCGGCACAGCCGCCGCCCTCCTCGCCCCCACTCCCGCGCCTGACGCGGACAGCGGCGACGTGTTCCTCGTACCACCGAACCCCGCCATGCACGACGAGCACGCCGCCGACGAGGAACGGCAGACGCTGCGCGCACGGGCCACCGAGCGGGACGAGGAGATCCGCAACCTGGCCGCGCGGCTCGGCAAGGATCGGGAGCTGGCGGCCCGCCTCGCCTCCTGGCGCACCGGGTGCCCGGCCGGCCGGCTCCTGGAGCTGGCGGAGACCGCCCGGACCGCGCGCGCGTTCGCCGAGGAGTCCGAGGCGGAACTGGCCGAGGCCCGGGCCGTACGGGCCGAGGCCGACGAAGCCGCCGCCGAAGCGGGTCAGGTCCGCGACGAACGGCAGGAGGCCGCCCAGAAGGCCCGGCGCGCCGCCGACGCCCTCGCCGGGCTCGCCTTCCGGCTGCGTGAGCGGGCCGGCTGGCAGGCCAAACTGCGTGAACTCGCCGATGAGGCCACCGAGTCGGAGGCCCGCGCCCAGACCTGCCTGGAGCGTGCCCGCGCCGCCGACGAGGACCGGCGCGCCGCCCAGCGCGCCGCCGACGACGCCCGCCGCACGGCCCGCACGCTGCGCGCCGAGCGGTCCGAGATCGCCGGCGCCCCCGACGACGTACCGGAGCACGACGCGGACGCTTCGAAGGCGTCTCTGCCCGCCCTCCGCGAGGCCTACCGGGCCGCCTCCCAGCTGTACGAGAAGGTCGGCGTCGGTGCCGATCTGCGGGCCGAGCAGGCGCGGGCGGAGAGCGACGAGAGTGCCGCCCTGGCCGAGCTGGACCGGCTGAGCAACAAGGTCCGCACGCGCGCGGAGCAGCTGCTCCAGTCGCCCGACGGATCCGACGGACCCTCCCGGCAGGCCGCCGTCGCCCGCGCCGAGGAACTGGTGCAGCTCCTGGAGACCCGGATGTCCAGCGCGAGCGAGCAGCTCGGGCGGCTACGGGGCGAGGCCGAGCGGCACGCGCCCGAGGACGGCGAGGCCCACACCGAGCTGCCCGAGGAGCAGCAGCCGCGCGACGCCGAGCACGCCCAGGCGCTGCTGCGTACGGCGACCACCGAACTGGCCTCCCGCACCGAGGCGTTGAGCCAGGCCCGGGAGGCGCACACCGAGCTGCTCGACGCGCACCGCGCCGCCGAGGACGCGGCCGGCGGCTTCGACGAGATCGCCGCCATGCTCCGCGACCTGCTGCGCGAGCATGTCACGGAGGAGGAACAGGACGAGAACGAGTCGTTTCCGGGCAGCCCGGAGGAGGCCCGGCAGTCCGCCGCCGAGGCCCGCCGGTCCCTGCGCGGCTGCGCCGCCGACCTGTCCGCCGCCGAGGCCGCCGTACGGGAGGCGAGCGACGTCCTCGTCCGGCACGCCAACTCGACCCGCTACGAGCAGGTCCGCACCCCCGCCCGGCAGCAGATCCGCGAGCTGCCCGCCTCCGCGCTGCCCGAGCACGCCCAGAAGTGGGCCGACGCCTTCGCGCCCCGCCTCAGGGTCCTGACCGACGAGTTGGCGCAGCTGGAGCGCAATCGCGACTCGATCGTGGACCGGCTCAGAGGGCTCGTGGAATCGGCGCTCGCCACGCTCCGGTCCGCCCAGCGGCTGTCCCGGCTGCCGGAGGGGCTCGGCGAGTGGTCCGGGCAGGAGTTCCTGCGCATCCGCTTCGAGGAGCCGGACCAGGCCACGCTCACCGAACGGCTCGGCGAGGTCATCGACGAGGCGACCCGGGCGGCCGTCAGGAAGAACTCCGACCTGCGACGTGACGGCATGTCCCTGCTGCTGCGCGGGGTCGGCGCGGCCCTTCAGCCCAAGGGCGTCGCCGTCGAGATCCTCAAGCCGGACGCCGTCCTGCGCGCCGAGCGCGTGCCCGTCGGGCAGATGGGCGACGTGTTCTCCGGCGGGCAGCTGCTCACCGCGGCCATCGCCCTGTACTGCACGATGGCCGCGCTGCGGTCGAACGACCGGGGACGCGACAAGCACCGGCACGCCGGCACGCTGTTCCTCGACAACCCGATCGGACGCGCCAACGCGACGTACCTGCTGGAACTCCAGCGAGCCGTGTCGGACGCCCTCGGTGTCCAGCTCCTCTACACCACCGGCCTGTTCGACACGACCGCGCTCGCCGAGTTCCCGCTGGTCATCCGGATGCGCAACGACGCCGACCTGCGGGCCGGGCTGAAGTACATCAGCGTGGAGGAACACCTCCGGCCGGGGCTTCCTCAGCAGGCCCCGGCCGGAGAAGGTGAAGCGGTGCACAGCGAGATCACGGCGACACGGATGTTCAAACGGCCCGCATAGCCGTCACGCGTCCTCCTTCAGCAGGTCCGCGCACTTCTCGCCGATCATCATCGTCGTGATGCACGGGTTGACGGTGACGAGGTCCGGCATGACCGACCCGTCCGCGACCCGGAGCCCCTCGACCCCCTTGACCCGCAGCCGCGCGTCGAGCGGGGCCGAGGCGTCGTCGTCCGCGCCCATCTTCACGGTGCAGGACGGGTGGTAGACGGTGTTGTGGGTCTTGTGGATGTAGTCGAGCAGTTCGTCGTCGGTCCGCACGTCCGGGCCGGGGGCCAGCTCGGCTCCCGCCCAGCCGCTCAGCGCGGGCTGCTCGGCGATCCGCCGGGCGAGCTTGAGGCCGTACGTCATCACCCGCACGTCGTGCTCGTGCGTGAAGTAGCGCGGGTCGACCCTGGGCTTGTCCCGGTAGTCGCGCGTACGCAGCCGGACCGTCCCCCGTGACCGCGCCCGCGTCACGTTGGGCGTGAGGCAGAACGCGTTCTCGGACGTGGGGTAGCCCCAGCGCGCGGTGTTCATGTCGAACGGCACCGAGCCGTAGTGGAACATCAGGTCGGGCCGGTCCAGGCCCTCCTCGGTGTCGTAGAAGATGCCCGCCTCCCACCACTGGCTGGACGTGGTGGTCATCGGCTGCCCGGCGTCCCACATGATGACGCCCTCGGGGTGGTCCTGGAGGTTCTCGCCCACGCCCGCCGAGTCGACCACCACCTCCACCCCGACCTCGCGCAGATGCCCGGCCGGTCCGATACCGGACACCATCAGCAGCTTCGGCGAGTCGATCGCCCCGCAGGAGACGATCACCTCACGCCGGGCCCTTACCGTCCGTGTGTGGATGAGGTCCGGGTCCAGGTACTCGGCGCCCACGCAGCGCCGCCCGTCCAGGACGAGCTTCTTGGCCCGCACCCCCGTGCGCACCTCCAGGTTCGGCCGCTTGCCCAGGACCGGGTGGAGATAGGCCACCGAGGACGACTGGCGGATGTTGTTCTCGTCGGAGTTGATCTGGAACCAGTTGGCGCCCCGGACCACCGTCGAGCCCGTGTTGAACGGCGTCGTCGGGATCCCGGCCTGCGCGCACGCCTCCAGCAGGGCCGTGCCGCACGGGTCGTCGCTCTTCAGCGTGCGCAGCTTCACCGGGCCGGTGCGGCCGTGGTGGTCGCCGGGAGCGTCGTTGTTCTCCAGCCGCCGGTACAGCGGGAAGAGGTCGGCGGCGCTCCATCCGGTACAGCCCTTGGCCGCCCAGTCGTCGAGGTCCTCGGCCGGGGCCCAGAAGGCGATACAGGAGTTGTGCGAGGAACAGCCGCCCAGCACCCTCGCCCGGGCGTGCCGCATGAAGCTGTTGCCGCTCGCCTGCGGCTCGACCGGGTAGTCCCAGTCGTAGCCGGACTCCAACAGGCCCATCCAGCGTTCGAGTTTGAGTACGTCGTCGTCGCCGACGTCACTCGGACCCGCTTCCAGGACGCACACGGTCACGGAGGGGTCCTCGGACAGACGGGCCGCCACCACGTTGCCCGCGGTGCCGCCGCCCACCACCACATAGTCGAACTCATCGGTGCTCATGAGTGGTTGGCCTCCTTCAGTCGGCCGCGGGGGCGGCGAGGGGAGTCGTGGTGGCCGCAGGCTGCAGCTGGTGCTCGGCGAGCACTCCGGTCCGGTGCCGCTGGACGAACCAGTAGTAGGCGAAGCCGCCGCCCATGATGACCGCGACGAACAGCACCGCGCCCCAGCGCAGGTACCAGTGGAACGGAGCGGTCGCGTTGTAGACCTCGTCCCGCGGCCAGATCAGGTTGAGGGTCATGGCCGCGCCCCAGAGCACGGCGACGATGTTGACGGGCAGCCCCCAGCGACCCAGCGAGAACTTGCCGTCGCCCGCGGGCTGCCACGTTCCGCGCAGCCGGGCTACCAGCATCGGCGCGGTGACGCCGAGGTAGGCCAGGTAGATCATGATGATGCCGATGCTGGTGACGACGGTGAAGATCTGCGGCTGGCGGATGTTGACGACCAGGATCGCCACCGCCAGGATGCCGATGATCACGGCGGGCAGCACCGGGGTCTGGAAGCGCGGGCTGACCTTGGCCAGCCGGGAGGACGCGGGCAGGTTGTTGTCCCGGGCCATCGCGAACGTGAGGCGGATCGCGGCCGTGTGGACGGCCAGCGCGCACACGGTGACCGCGATCGCCACACACCACAGCATCGCCTTGCCGGCCGTCGACCCGAGGACGTCGAGGACGATGTACTGCAGACCGTCCGTGGACAGCTTGTCGCCCTTCAGGTCGGAGACGCTCATCAGCGCGAGCAGCAGGATCAGGCCGCCCAGAACGAACGAGGCGACGATGGCGCGGAGGATGGCGCGCGGCGCGTTGCGGGACGGGTCGAGGGACTCCTCGCCGAGCGAGGCGGCCGTGTCGAAGCCGTACATGACGTACGCGGACGCCAGCGAGGCCACCAGGAACGCGCCCATGTAGCCCGCCTGGTGCCCGGCCCCGGTGCCCGCCGTGTCGGTCACCACCTGCGGTCCTCGCGTGACGTGGACGGCGAACAGCACGATGAGGACGACGGTGGCGATCAGCTCGATGAGCACGCCCGCACTGTTGATGGTGGCCATCAGCTTCACACCGAAGGCGTTCACCAGGGTCGTGAAGAGGATCAACACGGTGGCGAGGACGACCGCGTTGGTCGCCACGTCGTACTTGCCGGTGCCGTCACCTATGAACTGGAACGCCGAGGAGATCTGCGGAAGCGTCAACTGATAGGCCAGCGCGACGGCCGAGATGGACACGATGGACGCGATCAGCATCATCCACCCGGCGAGCCACCCCAGGTGCGGGTTGCCGATCTTCTTCGACCAGTTGTAGACGGAGCCCGCGACGGGATAGCGGGCGGCCAGTTCCGCGAAGCACAGGGCGACCATGAACTGGCCGACGAACACCATCGGCCAGGACCACCAGTAGGCGGGGCCGCCGCTGCCGTAGCCGAAGTAGAACAGCTGGAAGGTGCCGGTGAGGATCGAGATGTAGCTGATTCCGGCGGCGAAGGTGTGGAAGTTGCCGAGGGTGCGCTTGAGTTCGGGTTTGTATCCGAACTCGGCGAGTTCGCTGTCGTCGTGACCGTGTGGGCCTGTTGGTTGCTCGGTGGTCGTCATGAGCGGGCTCCTGGTGGGCCGGAGGAGGAGAGACGAGCGGCTCGGTGCGGGCGCCGGGACCGATGAGGGGGTACGTGGGGGGTGTTGTGCCGGGCGGTTGCGCGCGGGTGTTACCCGTGGGATCAGACGAACTCAGGCGAACCAACCTTGCGGTGTCGGGGCCGTGTTGCGCCAGATGTGTTTCGTCTCCCGGTACTCGGCGAGGCCCGAGGGCCCGAGTTCGCGCCCGAAACCGGACTGCTTGAAGCCGCCCCACTCCGCCTGCGGGACATAGGGGTGGTAGTCGTTGATCCAGACCGTGCCGAGCCGCAGCCGGCCCGCCACCCGGGCCGCCTTGCCCTCGTCGCTCGTCCAGACGGCGCCGGCGAGACCGTAGATCGTGTCGTTGGCGAGACGCACCACCTCGTCCTCGCTGGTGAAACGCTCGACGGTGAGCACCGGCCCGAAGGACTCGTCCTGGACCACCGACATCCCCGGGGAGCACTCGTCCAGCACGGTGGGCGGGTAGTAGAAGCCGCCGTCGAGGCCCGGCCCGGAAGGACGCTCGCCCCCGCAGCGCAGCACCGCGCCCTCCTCCAGCCCCTTGGCGACGTACGCCTCGACCTTCGCGCGGTGTGCCGCCGAGATCAACGGCCCGGTCTGCGCGCGCTCGTCGAACGGCCCCCCGAGCCGGATCCGTGCTGCCCGGCGTACGACCTCGTCGACGAACCGGTCGTGCAGGGAGTCTTCCACCAGCAGCCGCGCCCCGGCCGAGCAGACCTGCCCGGAGTGCAGGAACACGGCGGTCAGCGCCATGTCGACGGCGGTGTCGAAGTCGGCGTCGGCGAAGACGATGTTCGGGTTCTTGCCGCCGAGTTCGAGCGCGACCTTCTTCACCGTCCCGGCCGCCGCCGCCATCAGGCCACGGCCCGTCCGGAGTCCGCCCGTGAAGGAGACGAGGTCCACGTCCGGGTGGTCGGCCAGCGGGGCGCCCGCCTCCGGACCGGCGCCCAGGACCAGGTTGCCGGCGCCCGGCGGGAGCCCGGCCTCCGTCAGCAGGCGCATGAGGTGGATCGCGGTGTGCGGAGTCAGCTCGCTCGGCTTGAGCACGAAGGTGTTGCCGGCCGCGAGCGCCGGGGCGACCTTCCACGCCGTCTGCAGCAGCGGATAGTTCCAGGGCGTGATCAGCGCGCAGACGCCGACCGGCTCGTACACCACCCGGCTGTCGACGGCTTCCGTCCCGGTCTCGACGACCCGGCCGGTCTCGCTCGCCACCAGCCGCCCGAAGTAGCGGAAGCAGTTCGCGATGTCGTCGATGTCGTACTCGCTCTCGACGAGCCGCTTGCCGGTGTCCAGGGATTCCGCGCGGGCGAGTGCGTCCTTGTCGCGGACGAGGAGGTCGGCGACCCGCACGAGCAGGTCACCGCGTTCGTTGGGCGAACTGCGGGGCCAGGGGCCCTCGTCGAAGGCCCGGCGGGCGGCGGCGATCGCCTCCACGGTGTCCTTGCCGCCCGCCTCGTCCACGACTCCCACCAGGGAGCCGTCGGCGGGACAACGGATCTCGCGGGTGCGCTCGTCGACCGCGCTGCGCCACGCGCCGTCAATGAACAGGTCCGGCATGACTGCCTCCCAGTCTCTCCACGAGCCACTCGTGGAAGATCCCGATGTGGTGCTCGTTGGGGACCAGCACACCACCCTTCCGGTACGCCCGCGACGCCATCGCCGGCTGTGTCCGTTCACAGGCCTCGAAGTCCTGCTCGTTGACCCGGTGGAACAGCTCCACGGACTTCGACAGGTCCGCCCCGGACTCCACCACCTCCGGCGCGTACAACCAGTCGCACTCGACGACGGTGCGGTCCTCGGCCATCGGGAACATGCGGTGCAGGATCACATGGTCCGGTACGAGGTTGATGAACACCGTCGGCTTCACGGTGATGGCGTAGTAGCGCCGGTCCTGGTCCGCGGAGACCGCGGGCAGCCTGGCGAAGCCCTCGCTGCCGTCGACGGTGAACCCCTTGATCTCCTCGCCGAACTCGGCGCCGTGGCCCACGTAGTACTGGGCCGCGTAGCCGTCGGCGAACTCGGGGAGGACGTCGGTGAGTTCGGGGTGGATCGTCGCGCAGTGGTAGCACTCCATGAAGTTCTCGACGATCAGCTTCCAGTTCGCCCGCACGTCGTAGACGATCCGTTTGCCGAGGGCGAGGTGCTCGGTGCCGTAGTGCTCGATCGCGGCGGGGTCGCCGAGCCGTTCGACGGCGGCGTGCAGGACGGTGTCCTCGAAGGACGGGGGCTCGTCGGCCAGGCACACCCAGGCGTAGCCCAGCCATTCCCGCAGGGACACCTTGATCAACCCGTACTCGACCCGGTCGACATCGGGCATCTTGATCAAGTTGGGTGCGGCGATCAACTTGCCGTCGAGATCGTATGTCCACGCGTGGTACGGGCACTGGAGGTTGCGCCGGATCTGACCGGACTCCTCCATGCACAGCCGGGCCCCGCGATGCCGGCAGACGTTGAGGTAGGCGCGCAGGTCGCCCTTGCGGGTACGGGTGATGAGGACGTTCTCGCGACCGATCTGGACGGTGCGGAACGCGCCGGGTCCGGCCAGGTCGGCGCTGCGGACGGCGCAGAACCACATCGACTCGAACAGGTGCTCCTGTTCCTGCCGGAAGATCTCCGGGTCGGTGTAGTAGTTCCCGGGGAGGGTGGCGATCAGGCTGGGGGAGATCTGGTGGGCCGCGGAGACAGAGGTCCCGGACACCGGGGTGTCGGATACCGGGGTGTCGGATACCGGGGTGTCGGAGAGGGACGTCTCGGAGACGGGGCTCTCGGGCGCGGGGGTCGTCGTCACGGGCGTGCTCCTCAGGCGGGCGCGGCGGCGAGGCGGGCGGGGTCGAACAGGCCGATGGGGTGCTCGGTGCTGCCGGTCAGGGCCAGGTCGGCGAGGATCTCACCGACCACGGGCACGAACTTGAAGCCGTGCCCGGAGAACCCGCAGGCCACGGTGACCGACTCCGGATGCGCGGGATGGCGGGCGATGACGAAGTGCTCGTCGGGGGTGGTGGAGTACATGCAGGTCGCGGCCTTGAGGAAGGCGCCCGGGAGGTCCGGGACGCACCCGGCCATGTGGTCGGCCATCGCCTTGATCTCGTCCTCGTGGACCGTCCGGTCGATGGTCTCCGGAGTGGTCACCTGCCCCTTGCGGAAGAAGGCGACCTTGGCTCCGAGCTCGGGGCCGTCGATGGAGGGGAAGCCGTACACCTGGACGCCGGCCGCGTCCTCCCATATGTAGATGGGGTGGTTCTCGGGCAGGAAGGGCTCGACTCCCCGCTTCGGCTGGAACCAGTACATGACCTGCCGTTCGATGGTGAACGGCACCCCGATGTCGGTGAGCAGCCGCGGCGCCCACGCGCCCGGGCAGATCACCAGCTGGGACGCGGTGTAGGTGTCCTCGGCCGTGTGAACGCGCACGCCGTCCCGGTACGGCTCCCAGCGCGTCATGGGTTCCTCGAAGTGCAGGTCGGCGCCCTGGCGGGTGGCGAGCTGGAGATGGGCGGCGACGGTGTTCTCGGGGCGTAGCAGGCCGGCCTTGTTCTCGTACAGGGCCACCTCGTCGTCCTTCGGCGTCAACGTCGGGAAGCGGCGGCGGATCTCCTTGGCATCCAGCATCTCGTGCGGCAGGTCCCACTGCTGGGCGGAGAGCAGCGAGCCCGAGACGGTCCGGGAGTCGGGGCGGCCGACCATCACCCCGCCGGGCAGGATCGCTATCTCCCGGCCCGTGGCCCGCTCCAGATCCTCGTACAGCTCGTAGGCGCGCAGCAGCAGCGGGACGTACGCGGGGTCCTCGAAGTACGACTGCCGGGTGATCCGCGAACCGCCGTGGCTGGAGCCGCGGTTGTGCACCGGACCGAACTTCTCCAGGCCGAGAACCCGGGCGCCGCGCGCGGACAGGTGGTGGGCGGCGGCGCTGCCCATGCCGCCGAGACCGATGACGATCACGTCGTAGGTGGGGGACACAGAGGGCCTCCTGTGGGCGTCCTTGGGGTGCCTCAGCGGCGGATGCGGGTCATCTTCGGGTCGAACAGCGGCTCTTCGGCGACGGTCGCGGGGACCTTCTCGCCGACGTACTCGATGTGCACGCCGGTACCGGTGGTGAGTCCGGCAGGCAGCCAGGCGTACGCGACGCAGCGGCCCAGCGTGTAGCCGTACGAGGCGCTGGTCACGTAACCGGCGGGGACGCCGTCGACGTACACGGGCTCCTTGCCGAGGACCACCGCGGCGGGGTCGTCGAGGAGAAGGGGCGTGAGTTTGCGGGTGGGGGGAGCGTCGGTCAGTGCCGCGCGCCCCACGAACTCCTTGTCCATGCGGACCGCGAAGCCGACGCCCGCCTCGAACGGGTTGTGTTCGCCGGTCATGTCGGTGCCCCAGGCTCGGTAACCCTTCTCCAGACGCAGGGAGTTGAAGGCCGAGCGGCCGGCCGCGACCACCCCGAGGCCCTGCCCCGCCTCCCAGAGCGTGTCCCACAGACGCAGGCCCAGGTCGGCGGTGGTGTACAGCTCCCAGCCGAGCTCACCGACGTACGACAGGCGCATGGCGGTGACGGGGACGTGCCCGATGAAGGTCTCCTTCGCGCGGAAGTAGCCGAAGGCCTCGTGGGAGAAGTCGTCGCGGGTCAGCGGCTGGACGAGGTCGCGGGCGAGCGGGCCCCAGACGCCGACGCAGCAGGTACCGGAGGTGATGTCCCTGATCTGGACGTCGTCCGGGGCGTACCGGACGAGCCGGTCGAGGTCGGCGGGGGAGTTGGCGCCGACCTGGAAGCGGTCGGAGGCGAGGCGGGCGACGGTGAGGTCGGAGCGGATGCCGCCGGTCTCGTCGAGGAGGAGGGTGTAGGTGACCGCGCCGGGCTTCTTGCGGAGGTTGTTGGTGGTCATGCGGTCCAGGAAGTCGAGGGCTCCGGGGCCGGTGACTTCCAGGCGCCGCAGTGGGGTCATGTCGTAGAGGGCGACTTTTTCGCGGGTGGCCTTGGCCTCGGCGGCGGCGACGGGGGACCAGTAACGGGCCGACCAGGCGTCGCGTTCGGGGAGGTGGACACCGTCCACGAGGGGGGCGTTCGCCTCGTACCAGTGCGGACGCTCCCAGCCGCCGCCCTCCAGGAAGTACGCGCCGAGCTGCTGCTGGCGGGCGTAGAAGGGGCTGACGCGCAGGGGACGCGGCTGCTCCATCGGCTGGAGCGGGTGGAGGACGTCGTACACCTCGGCGAACTGCTGGGAGCCGCGTTCACGGATGTACGTCGGTGACCGCTGCGCTTCCTCGAAACGGGTGAGGTCGCATTCGTGCAGGTCGAGGGAGGGCCGTCCGTCGACCATCCACTCGGCGACGGCCTTGGCCACACCGGCGGAGTGGGTGACCCACACGGCCTCGGCCAGCCAGAAGCCGCGCAGTTGCCGCGACTCGCCGAGGACCGGCATGCCGTCCGGGGTGAAGGAGAAGACGCCGTTGAAGCCCTCCTCGATCTCGGCGTTCCGCAGGGCGGGGATGAGCCAGCGGCAGTCGTCCCAGCTCGGCGCCCAGTCCTCCTCGGTGAACGGAAGGGAGGAGGGCATGTCCAGGTTCCGCGCGCGGGCCTCGTCGTAGGGCAGCACCGCGAACGGGTCGACGGGCAGGGGGGTGTGGGCGTAGGAGCCGATGCCGATGCGGTCGGTGTGCTCGCGGAAGTAGAGGTCGCGGTCCTGGAGGCGGAGGATCGGGCGCGTGGCCTCCGCCCGGTGGTCGTGGAGCTCGGGCAGCCGCTTCGTCCGCGCGTACTGGTGGGCGAGTGGTTGCAGCGGTACGTCGATCCCCGCCATGCGGCCGATGACCGGGCCCCAGAAACCGGCCGCGGAGACGACGTGGTCGGCGGGGAAGGTGCCCCGGTCGGTGACCACTGCCTTGATCCGGCCGTCTTCCTTCTCGATTCCCGTGACCGTGTGGCGTTCCAGGAAGCGGGCGCCCCTCGCGGTGGCCCGGTCCATCTGGGCGCGCGCCGCGAGCAGGGCGCGGGCCAGGCCGTCGTCGGGGGTGTGGAAGCCGCCGAGGACCACCGACTCGTCGACGAGCGGCCAGAGTTCCTTGCAGCGGGCGGTGCTGACGACCTCGCCGCGGATGCCCCAGGCGGCGGCGTAACCGGCCCTGCGGTGCAGTTCGGCCAGACGCTCCGGGGTGGTGGCCAGCTCCAGGCCGCCGACCTGGTTGAAGCAGGCCACGCCGTCCACTTCCAGGGCGCCGAACTTCTCGACCGTGTACTTGGCGAACTCGGCGAGGGTCTTGGACGGGCTGGTCTGGAAGACCAGGCCGGGCGCGTGCGAGGTGGAGCCGCCGGGGGCGGGCAGCGGGCCCTGTTCGAGGACGGTGACATCGGTCCAGCCGCGGGCCGTCAGCTCGTCGGCGAGGGAGCAGCCGACGATGCCGGCGCCGATGACGACCACGCGGGGGGAGCGAGGGTGGTGCGCGGGGGCGTCGTGGGGACGGGTTTCGGGCGAAGCGGTGTCGGACGCGCCGGTGCCGGGCGTGCCGGATTCGGGCGGGCTGAGTTCGGACGTGCCGGTTTCGTACGTGCCGGTTTCGGGCGTGCTGGACATGCCCCTCCTTGCCGGGGACGCAGGTGAACGCGCTGGGGAACGTTCCGGGAGCCGGGACGGTCGTTCAGGGAGCGGGGACGTTCGGCCGCTCGGCGGCGATCGTCGTGTCCGGGCCGTGCCCGGTGTGGACGACCGTGTCGCCGGGCAGGGTGAGCAGCCGGTTGCGGATCGACGCCTCGATGGTGGGGCGGTCCGAGTAGGAACGGCCGGTGGCGCCGGGGCCGCCGTGGAAGAGGGTGTCGCCGGTGAACACGGCGTTCAGGAACGGGACGTACAGCGAGCAACTGCCCCAGGTGTGGCCGGGAGTGTGCAGGACCTGGAGCTCGATGCCGGCGACGGTGAGGACACGGCCGTCGCTGAGCTCGCCGTCCGGTTTGCGGGCCGGGTGCGTGTGGGACCACAGCTCGAAGTCGTCGGGGTGGAGGAGTACGGGCGCACCGGTCAGCACGGACAGTTCGGCGGCCGCGTCGATGTGGTCGTCGTGGGCGTGGGTGCAGACGATCGCGGTGACGTACCGGCCGGCGACGGCCTCGTGGACCGCCCGGGAGTCGTGGGCGGCGTCGACGATCAGTACCTCGTCGTCGTCACCGACCAGCCAGACGTTGTTGTCGACGTCGAAGGTCTCGCCGTCGAGGTTGAACGTGCCGGAGGTGACCACTCGCTCCGCCCGCGCCGCGCCGTTCACAGCACCACCACCGAACGCAGCACCTCGCCCCGGTGCATCTTGGCGAAGGCCTCCTCGACCTGGTCGAGCGCGATGGTCTCGCTGACGAAGGCGTTCAGGTCCAGCAGCCCGTACAGGTACTGGTCGATCAGGAACGGGAAGTCGCGGCTCGGCAGGCAGTCGCCGTACCAGGACGACTTGATGGCGCCGCCGCGCGAGAACACGTCGATCAGCGGGAGTTCGACCTTCATCTCGGGGGAGGGCACGCCGACCTGGACCAGCAGGCCCGCGTGGTCGCGCATGTAGAAGGCCTGCTTGAAGGTCTCCGGGCGGCCCACCGCGTCGATCGCGATGTCCACGCCGAAGCCGTCGGTGAGTGCGCGGACCGCCTCCACGGGGTCGGTGCCCCGCGAGTTGACGGTGTGCGTGGCGCCGAACTTCTCCGCCTGGTCGAGCTTCTTGTCGTCGATGTCGACGGCGATGACCTTCATGGCGCCGTTCAGGCAGGCGCCCGCGATGGCCGCGTTGCCGACGCCACCGCAGCCGATGACGGCGACCGAGTCGCCGCGGCCGACGCGGCCGGTGTTCACCGCGGCGCCGTAGCCCGCCATCACTCCGCAGCCGATCAGGCCCGCGGCCTCGGGACGGGCGGCCGGGTCGATCTTCACCGCCTGGCCCGCCGCGACCAGCGTCTTCTCGGCGAACGCTCCGATGCCGAGGGCGTTGCTGAGCGGGGTGCCGTCCAGCAGGGTCATCGGCTGGGTGGCGTTGCGGGAGTCGAAGCAGTACCAGGGGCGGCCCCGGCGACAGGAACGGCAGGAACCGCACGGGGCGCGCCACGCCAGCACCACGTAGTCGCCGGGTGCCAGGTCGGTGACTCCCTCGCCGACCGCTTCGATCGTGCCGGCCGCCTCATGGCCCAGCAGGAACGGGAACTCGTCGTTGATCGCACCCTCGCGGTAGTGCAGGTCCGTGTGGCAGACCCCGCACGCCTGCACGGCCACGAGCACCTCCCCGGGACCCGGATCGGGGACGACGATCGTCTGCACCTCGACGGGTGCGCCCTTCTTCACAGCGACTACGGCACGGACCTCGTGGGGCACAACCAAGCTCCTCTGCTGTTGCGCAATGCACGATGGGTTGCGCTATGGGGAACATAGTGGGAACGCCGACGAGTGGCCGTCAAGGGGTGCGAGTTAACCCTTGGCAAAAGGAACCTGTGGGACGAAACCTGCCGGACACACGACGGCGCGGGACCAGGGATCCCGGTCCCGCGCCGCGGTCGGTGTGGTGCGTGTCCCTTCGTGCGCGCGTCCGCGCCCGGGTCGGTCAGAAGCCGTATCCCATCCGGCGGGACAGCTCGGCGCCGGCCGCCACCGTGCGCTTGGCGACCTCCGGCAGGCGGTCGCTGTTCAGCCGGTACACCGGCCCCGACACGCTGATCGCGGCGATCACCTTGCCGTCGTGCGCGCGGACGGGGGCGGACGCGGCCGCCAGGCCCAGCTCCAACTCCTCGATGGTGAGGGCGTAGCCCTGTTCCACCACGGCCTCCAGCTCGCCCCGCAGGACCGACGCGCCGGTGATGGTCCGCTCCGTGAAGCGCGGCAGGGCGCGGGCGAGCAGGCCCTCACGCAGGGTGGGCGGCATGTGCGCCAGGAGCACCTTGCCGCTGGAGGTGGCGTGCAGTGGGGTGCGCCGGCCCAGCCAGTTCTGCGCGGTCACGGACGCGGTGCCGCGGGCCTGCATGATGTTGACCGCCGCGTCGTCGTCCAGGACCGCGATGTTGACCGTCTCGCCCAGCTCGTCCGCGACCTCCCGGCACACCGGGACGCCCTCCTGGGAGATGTCCAGCCGTACTGCCGCCGCCCCCGCCAGGCGTAGTACACCGGCCCCCAGGTAGTACTTGCCGCGGTCCTTGGCCTGGGTCACCAGGCCGCGGTTCTCCAGGACGCCGAGCAGTCGGAACGCGGTCGACTTGTGCACGTCCAGTTCGTCGGCGATCTCGGTGACGCCCGCCTCGCCGTGCCGGGCGAGGATCTCCAGGACGCTCACGGCGCGGTCCACCGACTGGACGGCGCTGCCCGCCCCTCTGCCGTTCTTCTCCGGGTTCGCGGCCTTCTCCTCGCTACCGTCGGCCTGCTTCTGCGTGCGGGTCATGGCTCAACTCTCACCACCTGTGGGCCCGGTTCGGGCCGCATCTGCGGGAAACCCTTGACGCGACGGTCGTCCCGCCCGGATTCTGTTGCGCATAGCGCTTGCTCGTGCGCCATGTGAAACATCATGTTACCGAAGCGTCCTGCGCCCGGAAGGGGGCCGGACGGTGCGGACCGCCGCCGGTCCCACAGCTTCGCCTTCGACGTGCTGGACCAGTGACGCCCCAACACGCCGCGAACTGCGGACCGCACCGGTCCGTACTCCCTGTTCCCGCCTGGACCACACAGGTCCGGACCGAGTGTCCCGGACCGAGAGGGGGGCCCGTGATTCCCGTCTGCCGCCTCGAAGACCTCCCCGAGGGCGAGTCCGTCCGTATGGAGACGACACCGCCCATCGCCGTGTTCCGCACCGACGACGGTGAGCTGTACGCCATCGACGACACCTGCACCCACCAGGACGCCTCGCTCTCGGAGGGCTGGCTGGAAGGCTGTCTGGTCGAATGCCCGCTGCACGCCGCTTCATTCGATCTCCGTACGGGGCGGCCCACCTGCCTCCCGGCCCGGCGGTCCGTGCGCACCCACCGTGTCACGGTCGACGACGGTGTCGTCCACGTCCACCTCACCGCGCACGAGGGGACCGCCGCATGAAGGCCGTGAACCAGTGGCGTACGGCCTCGCGGGGCATTTCCTTCCGCACGGCGGCCCAGCACACCCCGCCGAGTGACAGGAGCCGTACTGCATGAGGACCGTGACCGTCGTCGGCGCCAGTCTCTCCGGTCTGTACGCGGCCCGGGAACTGCGCGCCCAGGGCTTCGACGGACGACTGGTGATCGTCGGCGACGAACCCCACCGCCCCTATGACCGGCCTCCCCTCTCCAAGGACTTCCTCACCGGCCGCGCCGGCGAGGACCACCTCCTCCTCGCGGACGACGAGGAGACCGTCGCGCTCGGCGCCGAGTGGCTGCTCGGCACCCGCGCCCGCGGCCTGGACGCGCGCGGCCGCACCGTCCTGCTCGACGGCGGCCGCACCGTGTCCACCGACGGCGTCGTCATCGCCACCGGTGCCTCGGCCCGGCGCCTGCCGGGTGACGGTCTGGTCGGCGTCCACACCCTGCGCACCCTCGACGACGCCCGCGCCCTGCGTGCCGAACTCGCCGACGGCCCGCGCCAGGTCGTCGTCATCGGCGGCGGCTTCATCGGTGCCGAGACCGCGTCCTCCTGCGCCGCCCTCGGCCACCCGGTCACGGTCGTCGAGGCAGCCCCGCTCCCGCTCGTGCCGCACCTGGGCGCCGAGATGGCCGCCGTGTGCGCCGCACTGCACCGGCGCGGCGGGGTGGACCTGGTCACGGGTACCGGCGTGGCCGGGTTGCGCGGCACCGGTTGCGTCACCGGCGTCGAACTCTCCGACGGCCGCACCCTGCCGGCCGACATCGTGATCGTCGGCATCGGGGCCACCCCCAACACCGGCTGGCTGGTGGGCTCGACGCTCACCCTGCACGACGGGGTGCTGTGCGACGACGGCTGTGTGACGGCGCTTCCGCAGGTGGTCGCCGTCGGCGACGTCGCCCGCGTCGGCGGCAGCCGGGCCGAGCACTGGACCTCCGCGACCGAACAGCCCCGCGTTGCCGTGGCCAACCTGCTCGCCGGGCGCACCGTCGAGACGGCGCGGTCGCTGCCCTACTTCTGGTCGGACCAGTACGGTGCGCGCATCCAGTTCGCCGGCCGCCGCCGGGACGGTGACACCATCCGCCTCGCCGAGGGCGAACTCATCGACGGCGCCCCGGCCGACGACGGCTTCCTCGCCCTGTACGAACGGGACGGCCGTACGACCGCGGTGCTCTCCGTGGACCGACCACGGCCGTTCACGCGCGCACGTCGGGAACTGGCCCGAGGGCAGAGCCGGGCACAGCCGGCCGCGCTCTGAGTCAGGAGTGCGCCACCTGACCGGCGCCCTCCCGCCGGCGTATCCGCTCCTGCGTCCGCTCGGTGGCCCGCGTCTGACGGTGGGCCTTGCGCCGCTCGCGTCGCAGGGCGCGCGCGGTACTGCTGGGCGTGGACACCACGCCGTTGCGCTGGTTCCACACCTGGCGCGTCACCCAGACGTCGAGCGCGCCCCAGGTGGCCACCACCGTGCTCGCCACACTGCTCAGCACCATCGGGAACGCCAGCCAGGAACCAGCCATGGTGCACAGGAAGGCGACCATGGCCTGGACCAGCGTCACGGCGATGATCATCACCGCCCGCACCGCCGAGGTCCGCACCGGATCGGGCAACCGGCGTCGACGCGCCGGCTCCTCGACCCACAACGGCCGGTAGTACGGCTTCTCTTCGGCCACGTCTCGTCCTTCGGCCGCGGCGGAAGCTCCCCGCCGTCCCTCGGCCGTCTCGCCACGTGCCTCGGCCGCCTGGCGTTCCCCGGACGTGACGTCGGCTGCCGCAGGCGCCGAGTTCGCACGCGCCGTCGTACCGCCCGGCGTGGCTGTCGTCACCCCGTGTTTTCCTGCCGCCTTCTGTCCGTCTGTCGGAATGTCGCGATCCGGCGCATCGAGGGCCCGTCGCGCCGTCAGTTGTGCCACCACGTCGCCCTCCTCGCCGTCCGACGGCGCTTTGTGCCGCTCCGCCGTGCCCATCACCATGTCACTCCCCACCGCCGGTAAACCGCCTGCCCCGCGTCCGAAAACCCGGCTCCCCAGTGGCTGCCCGGCATGCGCTGTTTTACGCCGCCCGGTTGCGGGATGCGGCTCCTGTGGCCGATTCCGCCTCCAACTCCCATGGAGAAGGACGAACAACACACGTCCAAGATTCCCAAGGACCGTAAAAATCCGGCCAACTGGCCAGTCGCCCGTCCCGTCTGTTCCTCCGGCGGCGGAGGGAGGGCAGGAGGCAATCTCCCGTAATGAGCGGACAACTCCGTATGTCTTGCCGCCGGTGCGGAAGTTCGGCTTCCGGACCGGTCTTCGAGTTACGTGCGCGTCGGTAGTAGGCTCGCGCCGTTTGTTGACGCACATGTGTACCCCCTGTCGGAGGGGGTCGAGCTGGGGGAGGCCATGCGCTTTCGCGGGAAGTCGATCCGCCGGAAGATCGTGGCGCTGCTTCTCGTGCCGCTGGTGTCCCTGGTCGCGATCTGGGGCTTCGCCACGGTACTCACAGGCCGGGAAGTGGCCCAGCTGTTCCAGGTCTCGTCCCTGGTGGAGAAGATCGGCTACCCCACCGAGGACACCGTTCGCGTTCTGCAACAGGAACGCCGTCAGACTCTTGTCTACCTCGCCGACCCCCGGGCGTCGGACGCGCTGTCGGCGCTGCGCACCACCCGTGACGCCACCGACGACGCCGTCACCAAGCTCCGCGCCAACGCGAGGGACCCCGACGTCCGTGACGGCATGGACGCGGACGACGACGAACACGTCACCGCCGTCCTGGACGCCTTCGACGGCATCGACTCGCTGCGGCGCAGCGTCGAGGAGGGCACCGTGACCCGGTCCCAGGCCCTCGACCTGTACAACCGCCTCGTCGACCCCTGCTACACCCTTCTGGCGTCCCTCGACGGCGTCGACAGCGTCGAGTTGGACAAGCAGGCCCGCGCCCTGGTGAACATCACCCGCGCCCGCGAGCTGCTCTCCCGCGAGGACGCCCTCCTCGGTTCCGCCCTGGTGGTCGGGAAGGTCTCCCGCGAGGAGGCCCGAGACGTCTCCGACCTCGCCGCCCAGCGCACCCTGCTGTACGACATCAGCCTGCCGGTGCTGCCCTCGTCGGAGCGGGAGCGCTACGAGAGTTTCTGGAAGAACGCCACCACCGCTCCCCTGCGGTCGGCCGAACAGGCCGTCGTCACGTCCGACACCGGCACCCCCGGGTCCGTCACCGCCAAGAGCTGGGACGCGGCCGCCGGCAATGTGCTCGACGAACTCGCCACCCTCAACGACCAGGCGAACGACCGCTATCAGGACCGTGTCCGCCCGAGCGCGATGGGCGTCATCATCAAGGCGTCCGTCGCCGGAGGCCTCGGCCTGATCGCCCTGATCGCCTCGCTCATCCTGTCCGTGCGTGTCGGCCGCACCCTCATCCGTGACCTGCGGCAGCTGCGCCTGGAGGCCCACGAGGCGTCCGGCGTACGGCTGCCCAGCGTCATGCGCCGCCTCTCGGCGGGCGAACAGGTGGACGTGGAGACCGAGGTCCCGCGCCTGGAGTACGACAGGAACGAGATCGGGGACGTCGGCCAGGCCCTCAACACCCTGCAACGCGCCGCCGTCGAAGCGGCCGTCAAGCAGGCCGAGTTGCGGGCCGGGGTCTCCGAGGTCTTCGTGAACCTCGCCCGCCGCAGCCAGGTCCTGCTCCACAAGCAGCTCACCCTGCTCGACACCATGGAACGCAGGACCGAGGACACCGACGAACTCGCCGACCTGTTCCGCCTCGACCACCTCACCACCCGTATGCGCAGGCACGCCGAGGGCCTGGTGATCCTCTCCGGCGCCGCCCCTTCCCGGCAGTGGCGCAAGCCGGTGCAGCTGATGGACGTGGTCCGCGCCGCCGTCGCCGAGGTCGAGGACTACGAGCGCATCGAGGTCCGCCGACTGCCCCGGGTCGCCGTCACCGGCCCCGCCGTCGCCGACCTCACCCACCTCGTCGCCGAACTCCTGGAGAACGCCACGGTGTTCTCCCCGCCGCACACCGCCGTCCAGGTCGTCGGCGAGCGCGTCGCCAACGGATTCACCCTGGAGATCCACGACCGCGGCCTCGGCATGGCGGCCGACGCGCTGCTGGACGCCAACCTGCGGCTCGCGGAAACCCCCGAGTTCGAACTGTCCGACACCGACCGGCTGGGTCTGTTCGTGGTCAGCCGGCTCGCCCAGCGGCAGCACGTCCGGGTCTCCCTGCAGCCGTCGCCGTACGGCGGCACGACGGCCGTCGTGTTCATCCCGGACACCCTGCTGACGGACGACGTCCCGGACACCAACGGCATCGGCTTCCGCCTCGACCGGCCCCTGCAGCCCAAGGAGGCCGAACGGGAGGAGCCCCGCCGCGCTCCGCTCTCCCCGGCGCGGACGCAGCTGCCCGGGCCGGCTCCCGCGCTCCTGGACGGTCCGGTCGAACTGGAGGCGCCCGTCGACCTGGACGCCCTCGACGACTTCCCGGGCGCCCTCGACGACGAGGACAGCGAACGCGGGGGACTGTTCCGCCCGCGCCGCTCCCTCGCCCTCACGGACGACACCGCGGTGGGCGGCCAGGCCAAGGAGCACGAGGACACCCACGACGTCCGCGGGCCCGAACCCACGGGCGCGGGCGCGGCCGGCCCGGACGACGGCCTGAACGCCCCGGTCCCGCTGCCCGGTCGTCGGACCCCCAAGCTGGTCAGCTCGCACGGCCGTCCGGTCACCGAGCAGCGCCCGCGCCGCGAGGAACGCGGCGAACGCGAGGAACCGGTGGAGGAGCCCTCGACGGGCCCGAGCCGGGTCCGCCCCCCGGCGGCGCCTCCGCTGCCCGCCCGTCGGCGTGGTGCGGGACCGCAGCGCCGGCCGACCGGTGCGGCCGACCGCCTCGACGAGCAGCGCACTCAGGCGGCGACGACCTCGACACCATGGGCCTCGACGAGCCATGAGTTCGGCGAGGCGCCCGGGGCACCCGCGCTTCCCCGGCGCACCCGCCGTACCGAGATCGCGTCGAGCGGTCCGAGCGGCCTGAGCTCCCCGGGCGAGCTCTCCCGCGACCAACGGGACCAGCGCGAGCAACGGGACCAGCGCGACCGCCGCGATCGGGCCGATCCCGGCGGACGTCCGGCAGCCCGGCGGCCCGGCGCGGGCTCCGGCGGGCAAGGCCGCGGCCCGGACCCGGCGGACCCCGGCCGCGGACCGGGCTCCGCGCGACCGGAGCCCGCCTCCGCGCCGGGAGACACCGGCTCCGGTGCGGCCCCCCTGCCCCGCCGGGTACGCCAGGCCAACCTGGCTCCGCAGCTGAAGAAGGGACCGGAGCCGCGGACCGACGACCGGGCCGGCCTCGACGAACGAGACGCCCACGAGGTACGCAGCAGGATGGCCTCGCTCCAGCGCGGCTGGCAGCGAGGCCGCGAGGAGAACGCCGCGGGCGACGACGCCCACAGCGGCACAGCACCACAACGAACGACAAAGGGGGACGGTCGATGACCGCACCGAAGGAGACCGGCCACACCGCGGGCGACAAGTCCGGCGAGCTCAACTGGCTCCTGGACGATCTGGTGGAGCGCGTCGCGAGCATCCGCAAAGCCCTCGTGCTGTCCGGCGACGGCCTGCCGATCGGGGTCTCCGCGGACCTGACCCGGGAGGACAGCGAGCATCTGGCCGCCGTCGCCTCCGGATTCCACAGTCTCGCCAAGGGCGTGGGCCGCCATTTCGAGGCGGGCAACGTCCGGCAGACGGTGGTGGAGCTGGACGACGCCTTCCTGTTCGTCACGGCCGCCGGCGACGGAAGCTGCCTGGCGGTGCTCTCGGACGCCGACTCGGACGTGGGTCTGGTCGCGTACGAGATGACGCTCCTGGTCAAGCGAGTCGGTGTGCATCTGGGTGCCGCTCCGCGCACCGATCTGCCTCAGGGCGGGTAGTGAGATGACATGAGTGCAGACGGTCAGGGAAGAAGTCACTGGTTCGACGACGAGGCCGGACCGGTCGTCCGTCCGTACGCCATGACGCGTGGCCGCACCACCAGTGCGGCCCAGCACCGCCTCGACGTCATCGCGGTGGTCGTCACGGAAGCCCAGGCGGACGACCCGGAAGGGGACCACTCGCTGTCCCCGGAGCACGTGGACATCGTCGACCTGTGCCGTGAAGCCCCCCAGTCGGTTGCCGAACTGTCCGCCGAACTCGACCTGCCCATCGGAGTGGTGCGGGTCCTGATCGGCGATCTCGTGGACGCGGAGTTCGTTCATGTGAACCGGCCCGTGCCCCCGGCGGAACTGCCGGACGAGAGCATCCTGCGCGATGTGATCAACGGCCTCAGGGCGCTGTGACGGACCGCCCCGCCCACTCGGGAGGCGGTTCCGTCAGCGCCGTGAGGCGCTCACGGACGGCATCGGGAAACGCGGTCGCCCGGCCCGCCCGCTGGTCCACGTGGAGCGCCAGCAGCTCCGTGGTGGCGACCGGGGCGGCGTCCACTCCCGGCTCGGCCTGAGGCTCGCCCGTGACGACGTACATCTCGTGTGCGAAGCACGCCTTCTTCCCGGCCGCTCCCAGCACGCGCGTGCGTACGGCGAGCCGGGCGCCCTCCGGCACGTCCCGCAGATAGCGGATGTGGGACTCGACCGTGTACATCGAGCAGCCGGTGCGCGCACGGTACGCCGAGTCCATCCCCGTACGCTCCATCAGCGCGTCGGTCGCGAAGCCGAAGACGAGGACGTAGAACGCCTCGCTCAGGTGCCCGTTGTAGTCGATCCACTCGGGACGCACGGTCTCGCGGAACAGCGGCAACGGCAGGCCGGGCGGGCTCACTCGGCACCGGAGCCGGGCAGCCGGCCGGTGGCGCGCAGCACGGCGATGACACCCCGGTCGCGTTCGGCGACCAGATCGGCGACCGTACGGCCGTCGGCGGCGTCGTCGCAGCCGGTCACCACGGCGTCGTAGAGCGCCTTGTCCAGTTCCGGGGCCTCCAGCCGGGTCCACGGCGACTTCAGGGACGGCCCGAAGTGGTCGAGCATGTGCGCCATGCCGCCCTCGCCGCCCGCGAGCGCGAAAGTGAGCATCGGACCCATGATCGCCCAGCGCAGGCCCGGGCCCTCGGTGATGGACCGGTCGATGTCCCGGACCGTCGCCTCACCGCCGGCGACCATGTGCAGGGCCTCCCGCCACAGAGCCTCCTGGAGACGGTTGGCGATGAAGCCGGGGACCTCGCGGTCCATGGTGATCACGGACTTGCCGGCCACTTCGTAGAACCGGGCGGCCCAGCGCACGGCCTCCGGGTCCGTCCGGTCCCCGCCGACCACCTCCACGAGGGGGATGAGATACGGCGGGTTGAAGGGATGGCCGACGACCAGCCGCCCGGGGGAGGCCGCGTTGGCCTGCATGTCGGTCATCGGATAGCCCGAGGTCGAGGAGGCGATGACGACACCCGACGGTGTGGCCGCGTCGAGCCTCGCCAGCAGTTCGCGCTTCAGGCCGAGCTTCTCCGGGGCGCTCTCCTGCACGAACTGGGCCTGCGCCACGGCCTCTTCGAGCGTGGAGGCGACGGTGAGGCGGTCGGCCGAGGCGCCCGGGGCGAGCCCGAGCTGTTCGAGCGCGGGCCATGCGGCGTCGACGAGGCGGCGCAGGCGGGCTTCGGCGTCGGGGGCCGGATCCCAGGCGGTGACCTCGTAGCCGCGGCCCAGGAAGTGGGCGACCCAGCCGCCGCCGATCACTCCGGCGCCCACACAGGCCACGCGGCGTACGTCTTCCGGCGCGGTGGCCGGGACGGAAGTGTCCGTCATCGGGAACTCCGTAAGTTGTTGGGTGGGCCGGGAGGGCCGGGTGTGGCTCAACCCCGGGGTTTGAGACCGAGCTTGAGGCGCGCCTCATCGGCCGTCGCGACCCGCGCACCCAGGGCCTCGACGATCGTCACGGCTCGCTCCACCAGCTGGCCGTTGGTCGCCTTGACGCCCTTGCCCAGATAGAGGTTGTCCTCCAGGCCGACCCGCACATGGCCGCCGAGCAGGATGGACTGCGCCACCCACGGCATCTGCATCCGGCCCAGCGCGAAGCTGGCCCACTGGGCGCCTTCCGGCAGCATGCGCACCATCGACTGCAGCACTCCGGGGTCCGCGGGGGCGCCCCACGGGACGCCCATGCACAACTGGAAGACGGTCGGGTCGTCCAGCAGCCCCTCGGCGAGCAGTTCCTTGGCGAACCACAGATGTCCGGTGTCGAAGATCTCCAACTCCGGCCGCACACCCAGCTCCTGGATGCGCCGGGCGCCGGTGCGCAGCATGTCGGGCGTGGAGACGTAGAGGCTCGAGCCGTCGCCGAAGTTGAGGGAACCGCAGTCCAGCGTGCAGATGTCCGGCAGCAGATCCTCGACGTGCGGCAGCCGCTCCAGGCCGCCGACCAGGTCGGTGCCCGGCAACTGCCTGAGCGGCTGCTCCGGGTCGATGACCAGGTCACCTCCCATGCCGGCGGTGAGGTTGATGACGACGTCGGTCCCGGTCTCCTTGATGCGCTCGACGACCTCGCGGTACAGCCGCGGGTCGCGGGAGGGCGCTCCGGTCTCGGGGTCGCGTACATGGATGTGCACCGCGGCGGCACCGGCCTCGGCGGCCTGCACCGCGGAGTCGGCGATCTGTCCGGGGGTGACGGGGACATGCGGGCTCTTGCCCACGGTGTCCCCGGCGCCGGTGAGGGCGCAGGTGATGATCACGTCCTGGTTCATGGTCGCGCGGGGTCCTCTCCGAGCGGAGGTGGGGGGCGGGGTGCCTTTGACGGTAGCGGCGCGACGCCGTCAATCTCAACCCTGGTTTCATAATGCGGGCGAGCATCGCATCAAGTGAACACCTCAAGGGTGCAGGCCCAGCGGAACTCCTGCGGTACGTGTGCGAAACGCCGCCCCTCTGGTACGACTGCCGAAGGAACCCCTTGCGGTACGGCTCCCGAGCAACGCCCGCCCCATGCGACACGACGCCGAATGCCGCGCCGGCGGTGCGTCAGAGCGCCTGTGCCGCCTGCGAGATCTCGTCGGCCGCCGCGCGCACCAGTGGCCCCAGGGCCGGGAACCGTGACTCCGGCACCCGGTCCTGCGGCCCCCAGATACTGACCACCGCGAACGGCCGGCCACGGCCGCCGGGCACTGGTGCGGAGACGCCGTAGAGGTTGCGTTCCATCTCGCCCACGCAGACGCTGTAACCGCGCTCCCGCGTCTGTTCCAGGTCCGCCCGCAGACGCGTCCAGTCCGTGATCGTGGTGTCCGTGTACGCCTCCAGCGGCCCGCTCAGGAGCGACTTCGCCTCCTCCTCGGGCAGCCACGCGAGCAGCGCCTTGCCGGTGGAGGTGGCGTGCAGCGGCACGTGCCGGCCCAGCCACTGGGCGGCCAGCACCACCGGAGGGGTCACCTCGTCGACGTAGGTCAGCCCGAGCTGCTGCACCACCGCGAGGTTGGCGGTCTCGCCCGTCTGCTCGCTGACCCGGCGCAGGGTACCGTGCGCCCGGCGGATCAGGCCGTCGAAGCCGGCCGCCGACGCCATCCGGGCGACCGTGAAACCGATTGTGTAGCGGTTGGTGACGGGGCTGCGCTCCACCAGGCCGTACTGCTCCAGTGTCGACAGCAGCCGCCAGGCCGTGGCGCGGTTGAGTCCGCACCGCGCGGCCAGGCCGGCGGCCGTCTCGCCGTCCGGCGCGCTGTCGGCCGTCGCCTGGAGCAGGACGATCGCCCGCTCCAGCGACTGGACCTTGCCCGACGGCCCACCCGGCTCAGCGGCGGCGGGGGGCTCGTTGGTGTCGGCGGTGGACTGGGCCTTCGGCATGCGCGTCTCTTCCTCGAGGGCACGGATTTCCCTGCCGCTTGCTGCACGGCCCTCTCATTTTCTCATCATTCGCTCAGCCGTCGCGCCATATGAAACCACTGCGGCATCCGAAGCGTCGGCCTCGATACGGATGAGCCCCAGGTCCGGACCGGGCGTCGCGTCAGCCCTCCCGATATGATCCGACCCGCACACTCCTGTCGGACGACCCGGCCGCGGTACTCCGACGCGGCGGTCGCGTACTCGTCATCGAAACCCCCGGCGGCGAAGGCTACGGTCCGCCGTCCCCCCACCCCCATCAAGCAGGAGAAGAGATCGATGATCTTCGGGCGTCCTGAGCGCGGCAAGCCCCCGGTCGAGCCCGTCACGTTCAAGATCCTGGTGGCCGGAGGCTTCGGCGTGGGCAAGACCACCCTCGTCGGCGCGGTCAGCGAGATCAGGCCGTTGCGCACTGAGGAGCGCCTCACCGAGGCCGGGCGCCCCGTCGACGATCTCAGCGGCGTGCCGGGCAAGCACACCACGACCGTGGCCATGGACTTCGGCCGCATCACCCTGCGCGAGGACCTCGTGCTGTACCTGTTCGGCACACCCGGGCAGGAGCGCTTCTGGTTCATGTGGGACGAGTTGTCCGAGGGGGCGCTCGGTGCCGTCGTGCTCGCCGACACCCGCCGCCTGGAGGACTGCTTCGCCGCCGTCGACTACTTCGAACGGCGTTCCATCCCCTTCGTCGTCGGCGTCAACTGCTTCGAGGGAGCCGCCCGTTACCCCACGGACGACGTACGCCAGGCACTGGACCTCGACGACGACGTTCCGCTGCTGCTCTGCGACGCCCGTGACCGGGAGTCCGTCAAGGAGGTCCTCATCGGGGTCGTGCGGCACGCGATCGCCTACACGGCGGCGCACCGCCAGACCGTCACGACGTGACGCGGGCGGTGCCCGTGCCCCCGCCGACCGGGTTACGGGCCGCGGTCCTGGGGCGCGTCGCACCCGCGCGGACCTGAAGTAACCTCCCGATCTGCCTAGTTCTCGCCGTCCTCGAGCCAGCCGAAGCTCTTCTCCACGGCCTTGCGCCAGTTGCGGAACTCGCTCTCCCGCACGGACGCGTCCATGGACGGTGTCCACTCCACGTCCTTCTGCCAGTGCGCCTTGAGTTCGTCGAGGTCGTTCCACACACCGGTGGCGATCCCGGCCGCGTAGGCGGCGCCCAGACAGGTCGTCTCGGAGACCTTCGGCCGGATCACCGGTACGTCCAGCACGTCCGCCTGGTGCTGCATGAGCAGGTTGTTCTTGGTCATGCCGCCGTCCACCTTCAGGGTGGTGATCCGCACCCCGGAGTCCTGGAACATGGCGTCCACGACCTCCCGCGTCTGCCAGCTGGTGGCCTCCAGCACCGCCCGCGCGAGGTGTGCCTTCGTGACGTACCGGGTGAGGCCGGTGACGACACCGCGCGCGTCGGAGCGCCAGTACGGCGCGAACAGACCGGAGAACGCGGGCACGATGTACGCGCCGCCGTTGTCCTCCACGCTCGCCGCCAGCGGCTCGATATCGTCGGCGGTACGGATGATGCCGAGCTGATCGCGGAACCACTGGACGAGCGCGCCCGTGACGGCGATCGACCCCTCCAGGCAGTAGACCGGCGCCTCGCTGCCGATCTTGTAGCCCATCGTCGTCAGCAGCCCGCTCTTCGACGGCACCGGCCGGTTGCCGGTGTTGAGCAGCAGGAAACTGCCCGTGCCGTACGTGTTCTTCGCCGTGCCCACGTCGTAGCAGGCCTGCCCGAACACCGCTGCCTGCTGATCGCCCAGCGCGGAGGCGACCGGGACGCCGGCGAGCTGGCCGATCGCCGTGCCGTACACCTCGGCCGACGACCGGATCTCGGGCAGCACGGCCTCGGGCACGTTCATCGCGGCCAGGATGGACTGGTCCCACTGGAGGGTCTCCAGGTTCATCAGCATGGTCCGCCCGGCGTTGGTCACGTCGGTGACGTGCTGCCCGCCGTCCGTACCGCCGGTGAGGTTCCAGATCAGCCAGGAGTCGATGGTGCCGAAGGCGATCTCGCCGCGCTCGGCACGGGCCCTGAGACCGGGCACGTTGTCCAGCAGCCAGGCCGCCTTGGGCCCGGAGAAGTAGCTGGCCAGCGGCAGCCCGGTCTGCTCGCGGAAGCGGTCCTGCCCGTCGGCGCCGCCCAACTGGTGGCACAGCTGCGCGGTGCGCGTGTCCTGCCACACGATCGCGTTGTGCACGGGCTTGCCCGTGGCGCGGTCCCACAGGACCGTCGTCTCGCGCTGGTTGGTGATCCCGAGCGCGCTGAGCTGGTCGGCGCGCAGTCCCGCCTTGGCGATCGCGCCGGCGACCACCGCCTGGACCTTGGACCAGATCTCGGTGGCGTCGTGCTCCACCCAGCCCGGCTTGGGGAAGATCTGGCGGTGTTCGCGCTGGTCGACGGCGACGATCGCGCCGTTGTGGTCGAAGACGATGCAGCGGCTTGAGGTGGTGCCCTGGTCGATTGCGGCGACGTACTTCTCGGCGTTGTCCGTCATGGCTACCCCTTGGGCTGGGTTCATAAGGCTGCTCGAAGGCTGCTCGAACGGCCCTCGAAAGACTGCTCGAAGCGGCGAGGAGTTGCTGGGAAGCTGCTCAGAAGGCCGCGTTGTAGACGAGGCCCGCGAGTGCTCCGCCGATCAGCGGGCCGACGACCGGGATCCACGCGTATCCCCAGTCGGAGGTGCCCTTGTTCGGGATCGGCAGGAAGGTGTGGACGACGCGTGGACCGAGGTCCCGCGCCGTCGGCACCGAAGAGGATCAGGATCGCGGTACCGATGACCTCGCCGACGAAAATGTCTCCGTTGCTCATGGCGGCTCCTAGGCCCTGGCCCGGGACGGTCGGCCCCAGGGCTCCGTGCAGGGTGCGGTTACCTTGACGAAGCGCCGAGGACAGGGAGGATCCCGCGCCCCGCCCGGCGTCCTCGACGAGCGTGCCTTCGCAGCCGAATCGCCCATGGGGGAGGGGACTCGGCTCAGGTGGCCCCGCGCGGCGCAGTGCCTGAATACGCCGAGAATGTACGGCGATGTCGACTGACACCGGAAGTGTTCACCGGCGCCCACGGAGCGTCAAGGTCGGCGACGGCAACGGTTGAGAGCCATGCGGCGGGCGAGCAGGAGCCTCGCCTTCCCACGGTGCACGTCCGACGCGCCGGACCCATGGTCTGTGTCTGGGCACGGTCCGCCGCCCCGGCCGCCTGACTCGGCAGGGCCGCCGTCCGCCCAGGCCGCTCGACTCGATGGCCGCACGCTCGCCGTTCTGGACGCCGTGGCCGGCGGGCTCACAGCGGAGGAAGGACACGGCGCCCCTCGGCCGCCCCGGCCGCGTACCCCCAACAGCCCCTGGCCGCACTTCACCCTGCAGGCGCCCCCCGCCCGGCGGCTCGAGCCGGCGTAGCCCTCGGCCCCCGCCTCCCCAGCGGCTCGCGCCGTCGTAGCCCCGGTCCCCGACGGATCTCGGTGCCCCGGCAGTCCCGCGTGTTCCGGCTGTCCCGCGTGTTCCGGCACCGACTGGGCCCGGCCGGCGCCTTCGCGGTCTGCTTCAGCGGTGCCAGGCAGGGTTCGCCGCCTCCCGGTGACCGGTGACGCCGCCCGGGACACACACCACCGTGGCCAGGGGCAGCGAGACAGGCCTGCCGCCCGCGACCAGGGAGCGTCAGTACGGAGGCCGCCCGCGGCTCCAGCTTCCCCGGACCCGGCCCGTCTCGCCCCCTCTCGTCCTCACCGGACGGCCACCACCGCCGAACCATGCCCGAACAGCCCCTGGTTCGCCGTCATCCCCACCTGCGCACCCTCGACCTGCCGGTCGCCCGCCGCGCCCCTCAACTGCCAGGTCAGTTCGCAGACCTGCGCGATGGCCTGGGCGGGAACCGCCTCTCCGAAGGAGGCGAGCCCCCCGCTGGTGTTGACGGGTACGCGCCCACCCAGGGTCGTCGCACCCTCCCGCAGCAGCTTCGAGCCCTCGCCCTCTCCGCACAGCCCGAGGTCCTCGTACCACTGCAACTCCAGGGCGGTGGACAGGTCGTACACCTCGGCGAGGGAGAGATCCTCCGGCCCGATCCCGGCCTCCTCGTAGGCCGCCCGGGCTATGGATGCCCGGAAGGTCTCCCCGGCGGGCTCGACCGCCACCGCGGAGTCCGTCGCGATGTCCGGCAGGTCAAGGACGGTGTTGGGGTAACGCGGCGTCACCGTGGACACGGCCCGGACGCGCACCGGCTCCGCCACCCCCTGCCGGCGTGCGAACTCCATGCTGCAGAGCACCACGGCCGCGCCGCCGTCCGACGTCGCGCAGATGTCGAGCAGCCGCAGCGGATCGGCGACCACGGCGGAGCCCGCGACCTCGTCCACGGTGACCCGCTTGCGGTAGCGCGCATACGGATTCAGCGCGCCCAGGGCGGAGTTCTTCACCTTGACCTGCGCGAAGTCCTCCGTGGTGTCCCCGTGCACGGCCATCCGCCGACGCGCGTACAGCCCGAAGTACGTGGGATTCGTCGCCCCCAGGATCCGGAACCGCAGCCAGTCCGGATCGTCGGGCCGGTCCCCGCCCGCCGGCCGGAAGAACCCCTTTGGGGCGGCGTCGGCCCCCACCACGAGCACCACGTCCGCGAGACCCGAAAGGATCTGCCCGCGCGCGGTGTCGATGGCCTGCGCCCCCGACGCGCACGCCGCGTACACACTCGTGACCCGGGCGCCCTGCCAGCCCAGTGCCTTCGCGAACGTCGCCCCGGCGACATAGCCCGGATAGCAGCCACGCACGGTGTCCGCGCCGACGATCGAGTCGACCTCCCGCCAGTCCAGCCCGGCGTCCGCGAGCGCCGCGCGGGCCGCCACCACGCCGTACTCCACGAAGCCACGCCCCCACTTGCCCCATGGGTGCATGCCCACGCCGAGCACCGCCACCTCTCCCGTCATGCCGTCACCCCCGTCGGCCGCCACTGCCAGGTCGTCCAGATCGTCTCCGCGTCCTCATGGAGCACGCCGGACACGACCTCTACCTCCATGCCCACCGCCAGCTCGGCGACGGTGACCCCGGGAACCGCCTGTCCCAGCACCACCATCCGCTCTGCCTCCAACTCCACAGCGATCAACGCGTACGGCTCCCACGGAAGTTCCGGATCGGTCACATAGGGTGACGGAGGCCGGTAGCGTCCGTCCGTGTAGGACCAGACGCGCCCGCGCCGCGAGAGGGGCACCTCCTCCAGCTCACCGCCGGCGCAGCCGGGATTGCGGCAGTGGACGTCCTCGCGGGGGAAGAACACCGAGGTGCAGGACCGGCAGCGGGTGCCGAGGAGCCGGAAGTCGTCCCCGCCGCCGGTGAACCACCCGGCGGCCACGGGAGTCGTTGTACGCGACAAGGTCCCTCCCCACCACGAAATCCCACCAAGGAATCTGACGGTACGTCAGAAGTGTGCCACGGGCGACGCCCCATGGGCAGGCCCTCGCCGGGCCGCCTCTCTTCGAGGGGGTTTCGAAGAAACTGCATCCGATCGCTTCCCCGACGGAACACGCGCCTGATAGATGCAGGAGACATGACACGACTCTCCAGCGCAGTACGCGGTCTGGTCACCGCGTTCGCCACCCTGCTGGCCGTGACCGCCGCCACCGCCCCCGCCCGGGCGAGCACCGACCCCCAGGCACCGCCGGACTTCGTGGCCCTGAGAACCGTGGACGCGACGATCATCCAGGAGATGCGCTACTTCACGCCGCACAACTTCGTCGGCGAACGCATCGACGGTTACCGGCAGCCGCTGTGCATCCTCACCCGGCCCGCCGCCGAAGCGCTCCACGAAGCGCAGCAGAAGCTCCTGCCCGAGGGCTACAGCCTCAAGGTCTACGACTGCTACCGGCCGCAGCGGGCCGTCGACCACTTCGTCCGCTGGGCCGAGGACCTCGACGACCAGGACATGAAGGGCGAGTTCTATCCGGACGTCGACAAGACCCGTCTGTTCGAGGACGGTTACATCGCCGAGAAATCCGGCCACAGCCGCGGCTCCACCATGGACCTCACCCTCGTCAAGCTTCCCGCGAGGCCGACCAGGCCCTACGTCCCCGGAGAGACCCTGGTGCCCTGCTACGCCCCCAAGGACGAGCGATTCCCGGACAACTCCATCGACATGGGCACCGGATTCGACTGCTTCGACACCCTCTCCCACACCCTCGACCCGCGCATCCAGGGCGAGCAGCGGGCCAACCGCCTGCTCCTGAAGAGCACTCTGGAGGACCTCGGCTTCGTCAACCTCGCCGAGGAGTGGTGGCACTACACCTACAAGCCCGAGCCGTATCCCGACACCTATTTCGACTTCCCCGTGTCCGCGAAATCCCTGTCCGGCAATAACTGAGAACCCCCGGAAGACGCCCCTCCGTTGATCGGATACAGTCCGCCGCGTGTCCGAAACTCAGCACTCCACCCCCAACTCCACGCCCGGTTCCCACTGTTCGAGCTGTGGAGCTCCCTACGGAGAGGGCGTCTCCGGCTGGCCCCGCACCTGCGCGGCCTGCCACACCGTGGCCTACCGCAACCCGCTGCCGGTCGCCGTGGCCCTCCAGCCCGTGTACGACACACAGGGCACCGCACTCGTGGTCATCACCCGAACCATCGCCCCCGCGCGCGGGGGCGTCGCATTGCCCGGTGGCTACATCAACGACCGGGAGGACTGGCGGCAGGCACTGGTCCGTGAGCTCAAGGAAGAGACCGGCATCGACGCCGCGAGCCGCGATGTACGGCTCGCCGACGCGTTGAGCTCACCCGACGGACACCTCCTGCTGTTCGGGACCCTGCCGGAGCGCCCCGCCGACGGCCTCCCGCTCTCCGCGGCCACGGACGAGACCGAGGGCTGGCAACTGCTGCGCAGGCCGGAGGAGCTCGCCTTTCCGCTGCACACCCTCGCCGTGCGAGCATGGTTCGAGGGCCGGTACCTCTGAGCTCAGCTCGTCCCGAGCCCTCGTATCCGCACCGGGTGAGGCGGCTTGCTCAGGCCGTCCTCACCCTCCCGCTCGACCACCACCTGCCGGCCCTCCCAGCGGGCGACGTAGCGCTCGATCTCCGGCTCGTCCCAGCCGTCGCCCGCGTCCCGCACGACCATGCCGCCACCGGTCCGTCCCCGGGCCGGTGCCCAGACCTCCAACTCGAGCCCGCCGTCCGCCCCGCGCACCGGAAGGACGGCGCCCGCGCGCGCGAACACCGGGACACGCGCGAGAGGAGCGTCCACGAGCAACTGCCCAGGCCCCTCGTGGACCTGCTCCGTGGCCGTGTCGTACCAGTGCCCCCGCGGCAGCCGCACCGTCCGACGGTCCGTCCCCGGACCCAGCACCGGCGCCACCAGCAGGAGGTCCCCCAGCAGGAACGCGTCCTCACAGTCGCGCAGCGCCCGGTCCTCGGGCGCCGCCCACCACAGCGGCCGCACATAGGGCGCCCCCGTACGCCGGGCCAGATGAGCCAGAGTCACGAAGTACGGCAGCAGCCGTCGGCGTTCGACGAGGGCCACGCGCGCGTGCTCCAGCACGTCGGCACCGAAATGCCACGGCTCCCTGCGCCCCGCCCGCAGACTCGAATGCGTGCGGAACAGCGGCAGATACGCGCCCAGTTGGAACCACCGCAGATACAGCTCGGGCGACGGACTCCCGTCGAAACCGCCCACGTCGGGCCCCGAATACGGCACTCCGCACAGCCCGAGACCCATGACCAGTGACAGGGAGGCCCGCAGCCCCGGCCAGCCCGTGGCGACGTCCCCGGACCATGCTCCGCCGTAGCGCTGCAGGCCCGCCCACCCGGAGCGCGAGAACACGAAAGGCCGCTCCTGGGGAGCCAGGTCGCGCAGCCCCTCGTATCCGGCCCGGGCCATGCACAGGGCATACACGTTGTGCGCCTCGCGATGGTCGCCGCCCCGCCCCTCCAGAAAGTGCCGGGCCGACCTGGGCAGCGTCGACTCCCCGAACGCGGTGAACGAGGTCGGTTCGTTCATGTCATGCCAGAAGCCCGCGAACCCCTGGGCGAGCCGCTCCGCGTAGAGGTGGCCCCACCACTGCCGCACGCGCGCGTCTGTGAAGTCCGGGTGGACCGAGTCCCCGGCCCAGACGACCCCCCGCACCAGCCGGCCCGCCGCGTCCCTCACGAACGCGTTCTCGGCCGTCCCGCTGTCGAACACGGCGTTGCCGGGGTCCGCCTTGACCGCCGGATCGACGATCGACACCAGCCGGATACCGTCCCGCCGCAGATCCTCGGCGAGCTGCGGCAGCTTCGGGAAGCGCTCCGGGTCGACGGTGAACACCTGGTGGGCGTCGTAGTGGTCGATGTCCAGGTGGACCGCGTCGAGCGGCAGATCACGCTCCAGATAGCCCGAAACGATCCGCCGCACCTCCTGCTCGCTGCCGAAGCCCCAGCGGGCGTGATGGTGACCGAGCGCCCAGGCGGGCGGCAGCGCTGCCGCCCCGGTGAGCGAGGCCCAGGCGAGCAGTACGCGCGCGGGGGTGCCCACCATCACCCAGCAGCGCAGCGGACCGCCGTCCATCCGCAGCTCGGAGGTGCCGTTGCGGTCGTGTCCCGACCCGGCACCCTCCTGGCCCTCCCGCAGGACCACCGTGCCGTCCCACGAGGCGTCGTGGAACACCAGATGGGTCGCCGCGTCGGCCACCACCACCTGTACCGGCATCGTGAGATACAACGGATCGTCGCCGGGGCCGAAGGAACGCCCGGGGTCGGTGTTCCACAGCCGATACGTCCCGTCCCGCAGCCGTGGCCCCGAAGCCCGTCCGCCGAGTCCGAAGAACCGCGCGTCCGCAGCCACCTCCGAGCGTTGCATCCAGCGCGCCGAACCGCCGCCCGCAGGCTCCCACCACCGCGGCGGCAGATCCCGGCGCAGCCGCACACCGCCGGGCGTGAGCACCTCGATCGCGCCGTGCCGCGAGACGGCGACCGTCACGCGCTCGGCCACCACCCGCCAGCCGCCGTCCTTGTCCGGCTCCAGCACCGCCCGCGGATCGGGCTCGGGGCAGCGGCCCGCGAGGGCGTACGACGGCTCCGGAGTCGCCCCGTCCCAGCCCCAGAACACCGCTCCGTTCACCGCCACGGTGATCCGCAGCTCGGAGCGGCTGAATCGGATCACACCGCCCCCGGGCCCGGGGTCCACGGCCTGCACCGGCCCGGGAACCCGCGCCCTTTCGGCCCCCCGCGGCGGCAGCCCGTGGGCATCGGTACGCCTTCTGCGCCACGCGGCCCGTACGGTACGCAACCCCTGGGCCGCTCCCGCAGAACCGACCGCCTTCACCGAACGCACCAGGTCACGACCGTCCATGCTGCTCAGCCTGCCATTGACCCGCCCCGATATGGGTGTCGTTCAACTTCCGTTCACCCGTGCTGGGACCACATCTTCACGACACGGACTATGTGGGGCACACCCTGGTGTAGGAATCGATCAGATGGCATCGTCCGTGTCAGCCGCGTCACGCGCACACCCAGCCCGTGCGCGGACGACGCACACGACGCGCAGAGTCCGGGAGCCGCCCATGTCGACAGTGAACCCCCAGCCGCTCTGGCAGCCCGCTCCGGAACGCATCGCAGGGGCACAGATCACCAGGTTCCAGGCCTGGGCAGCCGAACACCACGGTGCTCCCGCCGAGGGCGGCTACCCCGCGCTGCACCGCTGGTCCGTGGACGAGCTGGAGACGTTCTGGAAAGCCGTCACGGAGTGGTTCGACGTACGATTCGCGACCCCCTCCGCGCGCGTGCTCGTCGACCCCGTGATGCCAGGCGCCCAGTGGTTCCCCGGAGCGACCCTGAACTACGCCGAGCACGCCCTGCGCGCCCACGTCACCCGCGCGGACGAGCCGGCCCTCCTCCATGTCGACGAGACCCACGACCCCCGACCCGTGACCTGGTCCGAGCTGCGCCGCCAGGTCGGCTCACTGGCCGCCGAGCTGCGGGCTCTCGGCGTAAACCCCGGAGACCGCGTCAGCGGCTACCTCCCGAACATCCCCCAGGCCGTCGTCGCCCTGCTCGCCACGGCCGCCGTGGGCGGCGTCTGGACGTCCTGCGCCCCCGACTTCGGCGCCCGCAGCGTCCTGGACCGCTTCCAGCAGGTGGAACCGGTCGTCCTGTTCACCGTCGACGGCTACCGCTACGGCGGCAAGGAGCACGACCGCCGCGACACCGTCGCCGAACTCCGCCGCGAACTGCCCACCCTGCGCGCGGTCGTCCACATCCCCGTCCTCGGCACCGAGGCCCCCGAAGGCGCCCTGGAGTGGTCGGCCCTCACGAGCACCGACACCGAGCCCGTCTTCGAGCAGGTGCCCTTCGACCACCCCCTGTGGGTGCTCTACTCCTCGGGCACCACCGGCCTTCCCAAGGCGATCGTCCAGTCCCAGGGCGGCATCCTCGTCGAACACCTCAAACAGCTCGGCCTGCACTGCGACCTCGGGCCCGAGGACCGCTTCTTCTGGTACACGTCCACCGGCTGGATGATGTGGAACTTCCTCACCTCCGGCCTCCTCACGGGCGCCACGATCGTGCTCTACGACGGCAGCCCCGGCTACCCGGACACCGGCGCCCAGTGGCGGATCGCCGAACGCACGGGAGCCACTCTCTACGGCACCTCCGCCGCCTATGTCATGGCCTGCCGCAAGGCCGGTCTGCGCCCCGGCCGCGAGTACGACCTCTCCGCGCTGCAGTGCGTCGCCACCACAGGATCCCCCCTGCCGCCCGACGGATTCCGCTGGCTCCACGACGAGGTCCGCGACGACCTGTGGATCGCGTCCGTCAGCGGCGGCACGGACGTGTGCTCCTGCTTCGCGGGAGCCGTACCGACCCTCCCGGTCCACATCGGCGAACTCCAGGCACCCTGCCTGGGCACCGACCTGCAGTCCTGGGACCCCAGCGGCAACGCCCTCATCGACGAAGTCGGCGAACTCGTGGTCACCAACCCCATGCCCTCCATGCCGATCCACTTCTGGAACGACCCCGACGGCAGCCGCTACCACGACAGTTACTTCGACACCTATCCCGGCGTCTGGCGCCACGGCGACTGGATCACCGTCACCTCACGCGGTTCGGTCGTCATCCACGGCCGTTCCGACTCGACGCTCAACCGCCAGGGCGTGCGCATGGGTTCGGCCGACATCTACGAAGCGGTCGAGCGTCTCCCCGAGATCAAGGAATCCCTCGTCATCGGCATCGAACAACCCGACGGCGGCTACTGGATGCCCCTGTTCGTGCACCTCGCCCCCGGAGCCGCCCTCGACGAGGCCCTCCTGAAGCGCATCAGGCAGACCATCCGCGAACAGCTCTCCCCCCGGCATGTCCCCGACGAGGTCATCGAAGTGCCCGGCATCCCGCACACCCTCACCGGAAAGCGCATCGAGGTCCCCGTCAAGCGCCTCCTCCAGGGCACCCCGCTGGAGCGGGCGGTCAACCCGGGGTCCATCGACGACCTCGACCTGCTCCACTTCTACGAGGACCTGGCCCGCAAGCGAGCCTGACAGCCGTCCGGGGGCTTGGAGAGGCGGAGGCGTACGCCCTGCTCCTCGCCCCCTGACCCAGACCTGGCCTCTTACTTCCGCGTCCACGGTCGCCAACCCGCCTGCCCCGGCATCGGACCACTCGCCGTCACTGCGTCTGTCGGCACCAGTCCCGTCGGCACCGGACCGAATACGGCGCCGTCATCGCTGTGACCTGCATGACCCCGCGGCCGGAACGTCCGAGACCCCCTGGCAGGGACCCATTGTCAGTGCCCCCGGTTACTGTGAGTGAGCATTGATCGACCGTGCACAGGGGGAAAAATGGCGCACATCGACCACCAGACCATGCGACGCGTTCTGCGCCGCGAAATCGCCGGCACCATCGGCCTGCTCACCGACGAGCACGACTTCCGCGCGATGCGGCGCTACCGCACCTTCACCTTCGACGACCACGCGACCTATCTGCAACAGGTCGAGGACCTCCTCAAGACCCGTGCCGCCCAGGGCAGCCACACCACCGTCGCCCTCTTCGACCCGCAGGAGTACGCCGAATTCTGCGCGGAGGCAGGTCTGGATCCCGACATCCCGTCGAGCCGTACCCGCTTCACAGCGGAACTCTCCGGCACCGGCGCGACCATCCCGTACGACGGCCGGCCGCTGACCGAACTCGTACCAGCCCTCGTGGACGAAGCAGTACGGCAAGCCACCTGGGAGTACGCGAGCACACTCCTGGCCCACCTCGGCTCGTGCGCATCCTGCGGGGAGGACATCGGACGCGGGGCCTTCGTCCGCGCCTCACGTCTACTCGTCCGCATCCTCGACACCGCCGATCCGGGCAACCGGCACCTCGTCTGCAGCATCACGGGCACCCCGGAGGCCCTCGTGTCCGTGCTCCACGCCGACGAGAACCCTGACGGCGCCACCCAACTCGACGAGGCCGAAGCCCTGGAGTTCACCACCGTCCTGGCTCTCGGCCTCGCCACCCACAGCCCCGGCGGACTCGTCATGCGCACCAGCGCACCGGGTGCTCCGGACCGCGTTTACGGCTGGCGCCTGCGCGGCGAAGGCCTCGAACCCCTCACAGCCGGTGAGGTCTTCGACGCCTACTGCACCGACATCGACTCCGGCGACCTCATCTCTCCGGAGTCGGACGTCGACTACTGCGCCCCGCCCGACCTCGGCGACACCGGACAGACGACGGGACACCACCACTGAACGCCTGAGGGGCGCCCCACCCGGGGGCGCCCCTCAGGGACAGCCGACGGCGGCTTCGGCCCGGCTACTCGCCGGACAGCACCGCCTGAGCAGCTTGGCGCGCCTCCTCGGCACTGTCCGTCGCCCGCGCGGCCGACGCGGCCCGCTCACACTGCGCCAACGTGTACTTCGCCAGCGTCGCCCGGACATAAGGAATCGAAGCCGCACCCATGGAAAGCGAGGTGACCCCGAGACCGGTCAGCACACACGCGAGCAGCGGGTCGGAGGCGGCCTCACCGCAGACACCACAGCTCTTGCCCTCGGCCTTGGCCGCCTCGGCGGACAACGCGACCAGGTCGAGCAGCGCGGGCTGCCACGGATCCTGCAGCCGTGACACCGCCCCGACCTGACGGTCCGCGGCGAAGGTGTACTGCGCGAGGTCGTTGGTCCCCAGCGAAAGGAACTCGACCTCCTGCAGCACCGAGCGCGCCCGCAGTGCGGCCGACGGGATCTCCACCATGGCACCGAACTTCGCCCGCAGCCCCGCCCCACGGCACGCATCGGCGAACGCCTTGGCGTCAGCGCGGTCGGCGACCATCGGAGCCATGACTTCCAGATAGACCGGCAGCCCCTCGGCAGCCTTCGCCAGCGCCGTCAGCTGGGTGCGCAGCACCTCCGGATGGTCGAGCAGCGTCCGCAGCCCACGTACGCCCAGCGCCGGGTTCGGCTCGTCGCCCGGGGAGAGGAAGTCCAGCGGTTTGTCCGCACCGGCGTCCAGCACCCGCACGACGACACGCCCCTCCGGGAATGCCTCGAGGACCTGCCGGTAGGCCTCGACCTGCTTCTCCTCCGACGGAGCGTTCTTGCTGTCGTCGAGGAACAGGAATTCGGTACGGAACAGACCGACGCCCTCCGCCCCGGCCTCGACCGCCGCGGCCACATCGGCCGGACCGCCCACATTGGCCAGCAGCGGCACCTTGTGACCGTCGGACGTGGCACCGGGCCCCGTGGAAGACGACAGCGCGGCCTTGCGCTCGGCGGCCTCGGCCGCCATCAGCGCCTTCTTCTCCTCGCTGGGGTTCACGAATATCTCACCGGTACTGCCGTCCACGGCGATCACCGTGCCCTCGGCCAGCTCCCCGGCACCGGGCAGCGCCACCACGGCGGGCACCCCGAGTGCCCGAGCCAGAATCGCGCTGTGGCTGGTCGGCCCGCCCTCCTCGGTGACGAAACCGAGCACCAGAGCGGGGTCCAGCAACGCCGTGTCGGCAGGCGCGAGGTCGCGCGCGATAAGGACGTACGGCTCGTCACTGTCCGGCACACCCGGCATCGGCACCCCGAGCAACCGGGCGACGATACGATTCCGCACGTCATCGAGGTCGGCCACGCGCCCGGCGAGGTACTCACCGGCACCGGCCAGCAGGGCGCGGTAGGCGGCGAAGGCGTCGTACACCGCACGCTCGGCCGTGCTCCCCACCGCGATGCGGCGTTCCACGTCCGCCATCAGCTCGGGGTCCTGAGCCATCATGGCCTGCGCCTCGAGCACCGCCTGGGCTTCGCCTCCCGCCAGATTGCCGCGCGCCATCAGGTCGGCCGCCACAGCTTCCACGGCCTTGCGGGCGCGCCCCTGTTCACGCTCCGCGTCTTCTGCCGGAATCTGCTTGGCAGGCGGTTCCAGCACCGCCGTTCCCATGTGCCGAACCTCGCCGATCGCCACACCGTGGCTCACACCGACGCCTCGCAGCGTTGTCTCCATCTCACCCGTCTCCGATAGTGCGGCGGGCCCCGCCGCCGCGGTGGTTGTCCCTGCTTGCCGCTCTACGGCGGCACGGTGTCACTTCCAGATGAAGAGACGGTCGCCTGTCTTCACATCGCCGTCCTCGCGGAGCTCGGCGAGCGCCTCGGCCGTCGCTTCGAGCGCCACGACCGGGCAGATGGGAGACTTGCCGGCGGCCTCCACCGCGGCCGGGTTCCAGCGCACCACACTCTGACCGCGCGTAACGGTGTCGCCCTTGTTCACGAGCAGCTCGAAGCCCTCGCCGTTGAGCTGCACCGTGTCGATGCCGAGGTGGGTGAGCACACCATGTCCCTGCTCGTCGACAACGACGAAGGCGTGCGGGTGCAGCGAAACGATGACGCCGTCCACGGGCGACACAGCCTCGGAGGGCTCCCGCACGGGATCGATGGCTGTACCCGGGCCGACCATGGCCCCGGAGAAGACCGGATCAGGCACTGCGGCCAGTCCGATGGCGCGTCCGGCAAGAGGGGACTGCACGGTGGTCATGGGAAGCCTCCCAGGGGTGGAGATCCGTATGCGCCGTCTCTGCCTGTCCCGGACGGCGCACTGTTCAGCAGCGTATGTCACATGTAGTACCGGTTCCGCGCGACTGCGCGGCTGGTGGTCTAGACCATACCTGCTAGAGATTTGCTCCTGCCTCGCGGGCCGGTGTACAGTCGTACTCCTGCTCGGGGCTGAGCGGCGCAACCTTGCGTCCTCGTCCGGCGGCACCCAACTTGTCAGATCCTATCTCGGGGCCATTTTCTGCATGCCTGCAGGACGGTGGTCAGAGGGCCGGAAAAACACTGATAGAGTTTGGAACGCCGAAGGGAAGCGCCCGGAGGAAAGCCACGAGAGAGTCTCTCGGGTGAGTACAAAGGAAGCGTCCGTTCCTTGAGAACTCAACAGCGTGCCAAAAGTCA
>JODI01000068.1 GCA_000720805.1 Streptomyces violaceoruber | reverse complement strand
CAGTGCAGTCGCGAGGGTTTCGAGGTCTGTCGTCACAAACGGACCAACGAGACCCTCGCTTAATGCACCCGGCCCCTTCGGACTTACTCGTCTAGGTCCTCGGTCTGACAACGACCCAAACGGCGCGGATCGACGCCGGCGGCCGGCCGGCCACCGGTTGTTCTCCGGGTGCGGGTCGGTGGGTGCCTGTCGCGCCCGGTGGGACACGAAGACCTCCGTGCGGTGCAGTTCTAGACAGCTCCACCACACCGGAGGTCTTCGCCGTGATCAAGCCCGGCAAGTGTCAACCACGCTCGTGATCAATACACCTAGCGGCCGCCCTCCTCGTTCACCCGCCGCCGGTACACCTCGACCACCCGCCCCAACGAGTCGTCCAGGTACACCGCGAGCAGTTTCTCCGCCTCCCGCTTGTCCCCCGCCTGGAGCGCCTCGAGGATCTGCCGGTTGCGCGCGAGGTACGGCTCGTGCAGCCGGCGCGGCTCGTCCACCAGATGGAAGGCGAGGCGCAGTTCGGCGAAGACGCTGCGCATCAGCTCGTCGGTGCGGTCGCTGCCGGCGAGCGCCACCACCTCGCGGTGGAAGTGGATGTTGGCCGTGCCCAGCGTTTTCCAGTCACCGTCCCGCGCCGCCCGCTGCCCTTCCGCCACGGCTTGGGCGAGGCCGTCCAGGCCGAACGGCGGCTCACCGAGACCTCGTACGACCGCGCACTCGACCAGCCCGCGGGTGCGGTAGATGTCCTCGACGTCCTCGACGGTCAGCACCCGGACGAAGACACCCCGGTTCAGCTCGTGGACGAGCAGGCGCTCGTGGGTGAGGAGCCGGAACGCCTCGCGCAACGTGTTGCGGGAGACGCCGAGCGCGCCGCCGATGCTGTCCTCCGACAACCGGGTTCCGGGCGGGAAGTACCCCTCGGCGATACGGCTCCTGAGGATGTCCGAGACCCGTTCGGCGGTACTGGTGCGGCCCAGGAGGGCGCGGTCGTCGGCCAGTGGGGCCAGCTGCTCTGCCATGCCGGGAATTCAATCGCAGATACAAGAACGAAACAACGAGGGTATTGAAGGATCGTTCAACGATCCTCTATCTTTGCTACGAACGGCGCTGTCCCGCTCACGACGGCGCACCACCTTCCGCACGGCCCGGCTCACTCCGCACGCACCCTCCGTCCTCCCTCTGCGAGGTGCTCATGAGCACGCCCCCTCCACCCCAGGCCCTGACCACGGACCCGCACACCGCATCGCACGAACCGCCCGCCGACGACGGGGCCTTCGCCTGGCTGCGAGCGCTCGGTCCGCGCGGCCGCCGCGCCTTCGCCGGCGCGTTCGGCGGCTATGCCCTGGACTCGTACGACTACTTCACGCTGCCGCTGAGCATGGTGGCGCTGGCCGCGTACTTCGGCCTGGACAGCGGTCAGACCGGCCTGTTCACGACCGTCACGCTGGCGGCGTCGGGCATCGGCGGCGCCCTCGCGGGCGTGCTGGCGGACCGCGTCGGCCGGGTCAGGGCGCTGATGATCACTGTGATCATGTACGCGGTCTTCACCGTCGCCTGCGGCTTCGCGCCCAACTTCGAGTCGCTGCTGGCCTTCCGCGCCCTCCAGGGCCTCGGATTCGGCGGCGAGTGGGCGGTCGGCGCGATCCTGGTCGCCGAGTACGCCAGCACCAAGCACCGCGGCCGCACGCTGGGCGCGATCCAGAGCTCCTGGGCCGTGGGCTGGGCGATGGCCGCGATCGTGTACACGGTGGTCTTCTCGGTCTTCGACGACAGCCTGGCCTGGCGCGTCATGTTCTGGACCGGCGCGCTGCCCGCGCTGCTCGTCATCTGGGTGCGGCGCCGGGTGCAGGACGCGCCGGAGGCGGTCGCGGTACGGGAGAAGAACGCCGGGAAGGGCTCCTTCAAGGCGATCTTCAAGCCCGACCTGCTGCGCACGACGATCTTCGCGGGTCTGCTCTCCACCGGCGTCCAGGGCGGCTACTACACGCTGGCCACCTGGGTGCCGACGTACCTCAAGAGCGATCGCGGTCTGTCCGTCGTCAACACCGGCGGCTACCTGACGTTCCTGATCTCGGGAGCCTTCCTCGGCTACCTCACCGGCGGCTACCTCACCGACAAGCTCGGCCGGCGCCGCAACATCTGGCTCTTCGCCCTCCTGTCGGCCGTCAGCATCGTGGCGTACGGGAACATCCCCAGCGGCTCCGACACCCTGCTCCTGGTGCTCGGGTTCCCCCTCGGGTTCTGCATGTCGGCGATCTTCAGCGGCTTCGGGTCCTACCTGAGCGAGCTGTACCCCACGGCGGTGCGCGGCGCCGGGCAGGGTTTCACCTACAACGCCGGCCGCGCCGTCGGTGCCGTCTTCCCCACCACGGTGGGCTTCCTGGCCGACAGTTGGGGTGTGGGCGGTGCGCTGGTCTTCGGCGCGATCGGGTACGGCATCGCCGCCCTGGCCCTGCTGGGGCTGCCGGAGACGCGCGGAAAGGAGCTCGCGTGAACCGCACGGAAGGCCACCCTGTGATCGACCGCCCGCTCACCGTCGTCGACGAGCACGCGCACGCGTGGAGCCCGCAGCAGGCCCGGACCCGCTTCCGGGCGGGGCTCACGGGCCCCACCGCCGGAGTGGCGGCGGGCCACACCCAGGTCAACCTGATCTCGGTGCCCGCCGACTGGGCGTACGACATGCTGCTGTTCTGTCAGCGCAACCCCAAGCCGTGCCCGGTGCTCGACGTCACGGACGCCGGCTCCTGGTCGACGGTCCTCGCGGACGGCGCCGATCTGCGCACCGACCTGCCGCGCTACCGGGTGTGGCAGGACGGCGAGCTGGTGGACGAGCCGACGGACGTGCGCGCGCACTGGCGCGGTGACCTGGTGTCCTTCCTGATCGGCTGCAGCTTCACCTTCGAGTGGGCGCTGGCCGGGGCGGGCGTCCCGATCCGGCATATCGAGCAGGGCCGCAACGTTCCCATGTATGTGACCAGTCGCGCGTGCCGTCCCGCCGGACGGCTGCACGGTCCTCTGGTGGTGTCCATGCGTCCGGTGCCGCCGCGGCATCTGGCGGCCGCCATCCGGGAGAGCAGTCTGCTCCCGGCGGTGCACGGCAGCCCCGTGCACTGCGGCGATCCCTCGGGGCTCGGCATCGCCGACCTCGGCCGGCCCGACTTCGGGGATCCGGTGGACGCCGGACCGGACGACATCCCGGTGTTCTGGGCCTGCGGCGTGACCCCCCAGGCCGCGGTGATGGCCTCCCGCCCGCCGTTCGCCATCACCCACGCGCCGGGCCAGATGTTCCTCACCGACGCCCGCGACGAGCAGTACCGCGTGGCCTGAGCAGGAGAGACCAAGGATGACCTCGATCGATCTCAACGCCGACCTCGGTGAGGGCTTCGGCCGCTGGCGGCTGACCGACGACGAACAACTGCTGACCGTCGTCACCAGCGCCAACGTGGCCTGCGGCTTCCACGCCGGAGACCCGGCCACCATGCGGCGTGTGTGCGCCCTGGCGGCCGAGCGGGGGGTGCGGATCGGCGCCCAGGTCTCCTACCGGGACCTGGCGGGGTTCGGGCGGCGCGCGATGGACGTGCCGCCCGCCGAGCTGGCGGCCGAGGTGGCCTACCAGATCGGCGCCCTGGAGGTGTTCGCGCGCGCGGCGGGCTCGCGCGTGTCGTACGTCAAGCCGCACGGCGCGCTCTACAACCGGGTGGTGCACGACGAGGTGCAGGCCGGCGCGGTCGTGGACGGCGTGCTCCTCGCCGACCCCACGCTGCCCGTGCTCGGCCTGCCCGGATCGCGCCTGCTGCAACTGGCCGACAAGGCGGGCCTGCCGCCCGTCACGGAGGCGTTCGGGGACCGCGCGTACACGGACCAGGGCACGCTCGTGCCGCGCGGCCACAGCGGCGCCGTGGTCAGCGACCCCGAGGCCGTCGTGGAACGGTCGCTGGACCTGGCCCGCTCCGGCGAGGTCACCGCGCACTCCGGGGCACGCATCGCGGTACGCGCGCGTTCCCTGTGCCTGCACGGGGACACACCCGGCGCGGTGGATCTGGCCCGCCGGGTCCGGGAGCGCCTGGAGACGTCGGGCGTCCGGGTGGAGGCCTTCGTATGAGGACCCTGCTCGTCGGCGACGACGCCCTGCTCGTCGAGGTGGCCTCGGGTGAGGAGGCGCAGGCCCTGCACGCCGAGCTGGTGCAGCGCCGCGCGGAAGGGTCGCTGCCGGTCCGCGAGATCGTCCCCGCGGCCCGTACGGTCCTCCTCGACGGTCTCGACGACCCTGCCCGCCTGGCCTCCGAACTGTCCGCCGCCGAGGTCCCGCCCGCTCCCCCACGCGCGCGGGACGTGATCGAACTGCCGGTGCGCTACGACGGCCCCGACCTAGCCGACGTCGCCGCCCTCTGGGGCGTCGCGGAGCGGGAGGTGGCCCGGATCCACGCGGCCACCGAATTCACCGTCGCCTTCTGCGGTTTCGCCCCCGGCTTCGGCTATCTCACCGGACTGCCGACCCGCTACGACGTCCCGCGCCGGGCCACTCCGCGCACGGCCGTCCCGGCGGGTTCGGTGGGGCTGGCGGGCCCGTACACGGGCGTCTACCCCCGCTCCTCTCCCGGCGGCTGGCAGCTGATCGGCACCACGGACGCCGTGCTGTGGGACCACACGCGCGTACCGGCCGCGCTGCTGTCCCCGGGCACGCGCGTACGGTTCGTTCCGGTGGGGCGGTCATGACGGACCGCGCGCTCGCCGTCGTCCGCGCCGGAGCCCTCACGACCGTCCAGGACCGGGGCCGCCCCGGCCACGCCCACCTCGGCGTGCCCCGCTCCGGCGCGCTGGACGGACCGGCGGCGGCGCTCGTCAACCGTCTGGTCGGCAACCGCCCCGAGGCCGCCGTCCTGGAGACCACCCTCAACGGCTGCACGCTCCGGCCCCGCTCGGAGGTCACCGTGGCCGTGGCGGGCGCGCCCTGCCCCGTCACCCTGGACGGCCGCCCGGTCGCCTGGGGCGCCCCGGTGCGGGTGCCCGCGGGCTCTCTCCTGGACGTCGGAACGGCCGTCTCCGGAGTACGCGGCTACGTGGGCGTGTCCGGCGGGCTCGCCGTCGAGGCGGTGCTCGGCAGCCGCTCCACGGACCTGCTGTCGGGCCTCGGGCCGCCTCCGCTCACGGACGGCGCGGTACTGCCCCTGGGCACTCCGGGAAGGCCCCACGCGCGCGTGGACGTCGCTCCGCAACCGGCGCCCCCGGCCGAACTCGTCCTGCGCGTGACCCTGGGTCCACGCGACGACTGGTTCACGCCGGACGCCGTGCGGGCCTTCACCGCCCGCACCTACCGGGTGTCCTCCGCGAGCAACCGCATCGGGCTGCGCACCGAAGGACCCGCCCTCGAGCGGGCTCTGACCGGCGAACTCCCCAGCGAGGGCATGGTGCTGGGCGCCGTCCAGGTCCCGCCCGACGGCAGGCCCCTGGTCTTCCTCGCCGACCACCCGACCACCGGGGGCTACCCGGTGATCGCGGTCGTCCGCGCGGCCGACCTGCCGGCCGCCGCACAGGCGGTGCCGGGCACGCCCGTGCGGTTCGTGGCCGTACGCCGCCACTGAGTCCTCAGACGGCGTCCCGCCGCCGCACCGCCACCGACGCCACCGCCACCGCCACCGCCACGCAGACGGTCCCAGCCACGCCCGCGCGGTTCGCAGCCGTACGCCGCCGCTGAGCCCTCAGACGGCATCCGGCCGCCGCTCCGCCACCGAGAGCGCGGCGAGCGCCGCGGACACCGCCGCGGAGGTCCGCAGGTCGAGCCGGGCGCTCGTCCCGCGCGCGCGGTGCCGCAGTTCGGCGACGGCGAGCGTCAGGAGCTGCGGCAGCAGATCGGTGCAGCGCCGGGCCACCCAGCCGGTGCCGGCGGTGGCCAGCCACCACAGGCTCGCCGACCGGGTGGGGGCGGGGAACTCGGGTTCGGGCGAGGGCGCCGCCCCCGTCGCGAGACCCCGTTCCGCGAGCAGCGCGTGGAAGCGCGCCGCCAGCTGCCGGTGCCCCCGCTCGCCGGGGTGCAGCCGGTCCGCGCTCCACATCGCGCGGTCGGTGAGCCACGCTCCGTCGCAGGCGTGCAGATGCACGGCCCCGTACCGCTCGGACAGCGCGTGGACGACGGAGTTGACCGCCCGCTGCCGCCGGGCCAGCGGACGCGCCAGGGCATCCGGCAGCCCCAGCATCGCGCCGGGGTCGGGCAGACAGGCCGTGAGCAGGACGGTGCCCTGCCCGGTGAACGCCTCGTAGACGGTGTCCAGGCGGGCGGCCACGGCCTGGATGTCGAATGTGCAGCGCAGGGTGTCGTTGACGCCGATGACGACGGAGGCGACGTCGGGCCGCAGGGCCAGCGCACCGGGCAACTGCCGTTCCAGCACGTCACCCGTCTGTGCCCCGCTCACCGCGAGGTTGGTGAACTCCACGGCCCCCTCGGCGAACCCGCCGGCGAGCAGCGCGGCCCAGCCACGCCACCCCTCCCCCACGGGATCGCCGACCCCTTCGGTGAGCGAGTCGCCGAGCGCCACGAAACACAGCGGTCTCATGCCAGGCTCCCGGGTGCGAAGGGCCTGCTCCCGGGCGCCGGAGGCCGCACGGAGGTCACCGCGTCGTGCGCGTGGAGGAAGGCCGCGACCGCGGTGTCCCACCCGAAGCACTCCGCACGCGCGCGTGCGGCCTCCCGGCGCTCCTCCACGGGCCGCGCGAGGAGCAGTTCCACGGCGTCCGCGAAAGCGCCCCCGTGGTCCGCCGCGACGGCCCCGGCGGAGCCGATCACCTCGGGCAGCGCGGACGAGGCGCTGACGACCACGGGCGTGCCGCAGGCCATCGCCTCCAGGGCGGCGAGCCCGAACGTCTCGGCGGGCCCCGGCGCCAGGCACACGTCGGCGGACGCCTGGAGCACGCCCAGTACCCCACGGTCGGCGACGTGTCCGAGGAACGTCACCGGCAAGCCGCGTTCCCGCGCCCGCTGTTCGAGCCGTGGCCGCAGCGGTCCGTCCCCGGCGACCACGAGCACCGCCCGCCGACCGCGCCGCAGGAGCGCCTCCAGGGCGTCCAGCGCGGTGCCGGGCCGTTTCTCCACGGACAGCCGGGTGCACGTCACCAGCAACAGCTCGTCCCCGCGCGCGTGCCGGGCGCGCAGCCCCGGGTCGCGCAGCGCGGGGTGCCGCTGCACCAGGTCGACGCCGAGGGGCGCCCGGACGACGTTCCGCGCCCCGATCCGTACGAACTCCCGCTCGGCGAACTCCGTGGTGCACACCACGCGCGCGTACGTGTGCGCCGTGCGGACGTTGAGGGCGTCGGCGGCCCGCCGGGCCGCGCCCTCCGGCAGGCCCCAGGTCCGCAGCACGCCGTCGGCGGTCTCGTGGGAGACCATCACGGCGGGAACCCGGGCGCGCCGCGCCCACTTGCCGGTCCACCGCAGGGTCGTACGGTCGGAGACCTCCAGGCGGTCGGGAGCCAGTTCCTCCAGCAGACCGGCCACGCGCCGCCTGTCGGTGAGGACGCGGTAGCCGCCGGTGCCGGGCAGCAGCGGCCCGGGAAGGGTGATCACCCGCCCCTGCTCCGTCTCACGGTCGCTCGCGCGCTCGCCCGGCACGATCAGCACCGGCTCGTGCCCCGCGGCCTGGAAGCCCTTGCCGAGTTCGCGCAGCGCGGTGCGCAGACCGCCGGACGCCGGCGCGACGAAGTTGGCCAGCCGCACGATGCGCAAGGCGGTCATGCGGCCACCACCGTCGTGCGCGCGGCGAGGACGTTCTCGTAGTGCCCGATCAGCTGGTCACCGACGGCCGCCCAAGTGCGTCCCTCGACGGTCGTGCGCGCGGCGGCGCCGAACGCGGTGCGCAGGCCGGGATCGGCCGCCAGGACCCGCACCGCGTCCCGTACGGCGTCCGCGTCGCGCGGCGGCACCAGCAGGCCGGTGCGCCCGTGGGCGACCAGGTCCAGCGGGCCGCCGGCGGCGGGGGCGACGACGGGTACGCCGCTCGCCATGGCCTCCTGCACGGTCTGGCAGAAGGTCTCGAAGGGGCCGGTGTGCACGAAGACGTCCAGGGAGGCGAAGATCCGGGCGAGGTCGTCGCCGGTGCGGCGGCCGAGGAAGACGGCACCCGGCAGGGCTTCGGCGAGCGAGGGCCGACTGGGTCCGTCACCCACCACCACGACCCGGACCCCGGTCAGGCCGCAGACGCCGGACAGCAGCTCGACCTGCTTCTCGGGGGCGAGCCGGCCGACGTAGCCGACGATCAGCTCGCCGTTCGGTGCGAGTGCGCGGCGCAGCGCCGCATCCCGCAGCCCGGGGCGGAATCGGGCGGTGTCGACGCCGCGCGCCCACAGCTTCACCCGGGGCACCCCGTGCGCCTCGAGGTCGTGCAGGGCCGGGCCGGACGGGGCGAGGGTGAGGTCGGCGGCGGCGTGGACGGAGCGGATACGGCGCCAGGCGGCCGCCTCGCCCGCGTGGACGTAGGTGCGGGCGTACCCGGCGAGGTCGGTCTGGTAGACGGCGACGGCGGGGATGCCGAGCCGGGCGGCGGCGGCCATGCCGCGGACGCCGAGGACGAAGGGGCTGGCCAGGTGGACGACGTCGGCACGGTGCTCGGCGATCGCCGCGGCCACGCGTCGGCTGGGGAGGGCGACACGGACCTGGGGGTAGCCCGGGAGCGGGAGGGAGCGGACACGGATGACAGGGCAGGGCGCCAGGGCGTCGGCCCCGGGCCCGGAACCGGCGGCGGTGGCCGGCGCGACGACGAGCGGAGAGTGACCGCGATCCACGAGGTGCCGGGCGGTCTGGAGCGCGCAGTGGGCCACGCCGTTCACATCGGGGGGAAAGGATTCGGTCACGATGACGACACGCATACCCGTGTTGTCTCCGGGCTGGACGTGGCCGCGTCAACGTGGATCTTTCCGGACGAGGAACGGTCCATGAGCGTTGCGCGGCACACCCGAGCAGGTCAGGCCCCGTCCATGCCTGGCAGGCCCGCACGTCGCCCCGAGTTCACCCAGCGGGTGCGCCGGTACCCGGACAGTTCACGGGAGGGCGCACCTGAGCCAGATGCGATCAGGATCGGACGTATCCGAAAGACCGGCGTTCACATGGCGGTCGCGTCCGGTCCGATTCGGCTGCGGACGGCGGTCTGGACCTCGGCCTCCTCGGCCGGATCGGCGGCGAGCCGGCGCAACCGCTCGACGACCCGGGCGTCACCGGTCTCGGCGTGCCGGGCGGCGATCTCCCGGGTGCTCTCCTCGCAGTCCCACAGGCACTCGACGGCGAAGCCGGTGGCGAAGGAGGGGTCAGTGGCGGCGAGGGCACGGGCGGCCCGGCCGCGCAGATGGGACGAGGCGGTCTCACGGTAGACATGGCGCAGCACGGGGGCCGCGCAGGCGATGCCGAGCCGTCCGGTGCCGTCGACGAGGGTCCACAGGGTCGGCGCGTCGGGTCCTTCCCCCCGTACGGCCTCCCGGAGGGCGGCGAGAACGAGTTCGCTGTCCTGGGCCCCGCCCCGGCAGGAGAGCATCCGGCCGGCGGCGGCGCCCAGGGGATCGGGCCGGTGGGCCCAGCCGCGCGCCCGCTCGACGGCGGCGACACTGCGCATGCGTTCGAAGGCGTCCACGGCGGCGTCCACGACGACGGAGGTGCCGGTGATCACCGCCGCCTCGATCAGGTCGAGGGCCTCGGGATCGTTGCTGTCGGCGAGATAGCGCAGGGCGGTACAGCGGGCGCCGTCGGTGCCGTCCTGGGCGGCCCGGACGATCTCCGGCCGGTCCTCGGGTCCCGCTACGGCCACCAGACAGCGGGCGGCGGGCACATGGAGGGCCGCGCCGCGATCCATCCCCTGCTGGGCCCACTCGAAGACGGCCCGCACGCTCCACCCCGGGCGGGGCCCGCTCGGTCGCATCTGCCGTTGCCAGCGGTCGAAGCAGCCGGTCTCCTGGGCGGCACGCACGCGGGTGGCGATCGATTCGCGCGGGTCGTCCGCCCACAACCGCCAGGGCCGGGGCTCGAAGGAGTCCCGCACGACGGCGGCCAGCTCGGCCTCGCCCTCGGCGTCGGTCGCGAACCGCGCCAGGACGGGCGCCGCCAGGGCACGCAGCCCGGCGTCGTCGTCGCGCAGCGCCAGTTCGTCCAGGGCCCAGGCCCAGTTGGAGCCGGAGGCGGCGTACCTGCGCAGCAGCGCGAGCGCGTCCCGCCGGCCGTACGAGGCGAGATGGCCGAGGACCGCGAGGGCCAGCCCGGTGCGTGATTCCTCGGTGTCGAGTACGTCCTCGACGTCGAAGAGGTGGGCCTCGATCTCGTCCAGCTCGCCGTTCAGGTCGAGGAAGAGACGGGCGTAGTAGAGGGAGCGGTTCTCCACCTGCCAGTCGTGGCGGGGATCGCGCAGCACGCAGTGGTTCAGCGCCGCGAGCGCCTCGGCGCGCGGTGCGGTGAGCGCGTGCAGTGTGCCGTCGCCGCGGCCCCGCTGGAGCAGGCCGAGCAGCGTACCGCTGGGCGCTATGACCGGATCGAACATGGGAAACAGCCTCACATCAAGCGTCGACGCAACCGGGGACGTGCATTACCTGGCCGCGTGACAACACGTCGGGGCGCCCGCCGTTTCCTGCTTGCTGTAAGCCATCTTCCTCTGCCTCTCGTCGGTGGCCCATACGGACCGTGTCACGGTCCGCGCGGTGTGGCGTCATCCGCCCAGCCATCACGTCCGTCAACCACGAGGTCATGATGACTCGGCAGTTCCATCCGCCGCGACCGAAATTTCGGCGGCCCGTTACCGCCTCCCCCGTTCTGTGTGTCCGCCCTGGTCAGGGCAGGGTTCAGTGTGCGCCGAACAAATCGAGCAACTGCGTCTTGCCGAACATCCGGGCCGTGTCGACGGCGGACGGAGTGCCCGACGCGGGATCGGCGCCGGCCTCCAGAAGAGCCTTGATCACCTCTTCCTCGCCCTTGAAGACGGCCCCGGCCAGCGGGGTCTGCCCCCGGTCGTTGATCCGATCGGCCTCGGCGCCCCGGGCGAGCAGGGCGCGTACGGCGTCGGCGTGGCCGTGGTACGCGGCGAGCATCACCAGCGAGTCGCCGCGGTCGTTGGTCAGGTTGGCCGGTACGCCCGCGTCCACGTACGCCACGAGCGCCTCGGTCTGCCCCCGCCGGGCCAGATCGAAGATCTTGGTCGCGAGCTCCACGACCTCGGGGTCGGGGGCTTCACTCATCGGCCGGACCGCCTCTCCATGCAACCGTTCAGGTGAATCGCCAGGGTACTGGCTCGCGCCGCACATGACCCGCGGTGCCGGAGGTAAGGATCACCGGGGACCCGGCCAGCCACGAGAGTCCGGCTCAGTCGGCCCAGGACGACTCCGCCACCTGGGGGAAATCAACCGGTATTCACTCAGTTGCACCTTTTATCGTATAGATACATGCTGTGATCCTGGAAGTACTCATGGTGACTGTCCCGTGACTGTCCCCACGAACCAGGAGAGCCCAAATGATCCTGTCCATCTCAGGCGTGGTCCTGCTCGGCATCATCGTCTTCCTCTTCTTCCGCAAGGACGGCCTCAAGGCCTCACACGCGCTGGTCTCGGTGCTGTTCGGCTTCTATCTCGCGAGCACGGCCATCGCTCCGAGCATCAAGGCCGGCGGCGAGAGCCTGGCGAGCCTCCTCGGCGGAATCAAGTTCTGACGCTCCCACACCCGTACGCACCATGTCCGTACGCACCATCAGGAGACAGCAGTGGCCCGGCGCCCCCTCCCCCGCGTCCTGAGCACAGGCAGCGCGCAGATCGCCCGGAGCCGGGAGCTGGCCCGGACGGCGGCCGACAGCGCCACCGACGTCCTCCACCCGCTGATCACGATCACCCGCGGGCTGCGCCGGCTGGCATCGGCCGGATGGCGCAGGTGGGCCGAGACTCCCAAGGACAAGCGCGGGCCGCTGCTGTTCCTGGTGGCATCGGTGATCCTGGTGGTGGCCCTCGTCCCGTACGGCCCGCTGCTCGCCGTCATCACACTGATGGCGGCGGCAGCCTGGCAGGGCCGCGACGGCGGGGAGCCGGAGCAGGAGGGCCCCGACGAGTCGCAGACCCAACGACTCCAGTCGCTGTACGAGGCCCTCGTCCCGTACTTCTCGACCGCCGAGGACCCGGCACCGCTGTACGCGCACGGCGGCGAGTGGGAGAAGGTCTTCCCCGCGTACGAGTTCGACGAGTCGGGCCGCACGACCCACCTCGTGATCCGCTACCCGGCGTACTTCACCGACGGCGAGGCGGAGTCCCGCGCCCGCATCGAGCAGTTGCTGCACGCCAAGTCGGGTCGCGGTCGCGAATACCATTTCGCCTGGGACGAGGAGGGCAACCACCTCACGGTCACCGCCCTGCCCCCGCTGCCCACCGACATCGCCGCCCAGCGATTCGTCACCGCACCCGGCGAGACGGTGCTCGGCTTCACCGACCCTTCCGAGGTCCGGCGCACACTCCCCCTCACCTACGGTGAGCAGCAGCGCGATGTCCCCCCGGTCGTCTGGCGCACCGGCACCCGCTCCACCGAGCCGCACCTGCTGGTCGTGGGACAGCCGGGCAGCGGCACGTCCACCCTGCTCCGCTCGATCGCCCTGCAGGCTTTGCGGTACGGCGACGTGGTGATCGTCGAGGGCGGCGGCACCGGTGAGTACGCCTGCCTCACCGGCCGCGACGGCGTCCTCGCGGTCGAGTGCGGACTGGCCGGGACGCTGGCCAGCCTGGAGTGGGCGGCGACGGAGACGGAGCGGCGCCTGATCGCCGCGAACCGAGCCCGCCAGGCGGGTGATCCGCCGCCGGACGACACGAGACGGCCCCTCTGGCTCCTGTTGGACCGTCCGAGCGCGTTCGCCCACATCGCCGCCGCCGACGGCCGCAAGGACCCGCAGTCCCTCCTCCAGGTCCCCCTCCGGCACGGCCGCGCGGCGAACGTCACGGTGGTCGTCGCGGAGCAGTTCGACACCGCGGACAGCCTGAGCGACGCGGTACGCCAGCACACGCGCGCGCGGGTCGTGCTCGGCCCGGCCACCGGCCGGCAGTTGGAGACGCTCCTTGGCATGCGCCCGCCCACCACCCCGGTCACCCACGTCCCACCCGGCCGCGGCTACGCCCGCCTCGGCACGGGCCCGGTCCACCGCCTCCAGGTCCCGTCCACCCCGGACCCGTACGACGAGGCCACCAGCGACACGGACCGCCAGGCGGTACTGGCGTTGCTGCCCCCCAGGACGACACCGGCGGACGGGGAGAACCTGCCGGGGGCGGAAACGGCGCAGAAGGCGGCAGCGGAGGTGGAAGCGGCGGAGGCGGCTCCTGCGGGGGCAGTGCCCAGCGAGGCTGTTCCAGTGGAGACGGTTCCCACGAAGGCGGTCACGACGAACGTGGTTCCAGCGGAGGCGGCGAAGACTGAAGCGGTGGGGGCGGAGACTTCATAGCCGCCATCAGCGAAGCTCCGCCATCGCCGGAGCGGAGGGGCAGTCCCGCCGCTGGCGCGCCCGCTCTCCAGCGGCCGCCGAGAGTGAGGGGAGGGTGGACGCAACGGCACCCTGCCGGCGCGGGCGAGCGAACCCACCCGCCCCCACGAACCCCGTTCACACCCGGCCCCGGCCCACATCCACCTCGCTCCACCCGTCCCCGCTACGCGACAAACGTACGAGGCGCCTCCCCACCCCCGGACCCCCCGCTCTCGACCAACCGCGCCGCCGCGGCCAACCGCACCGCCGCCTCCTCGGCCACCGCGCCCCCCACGGTGAACGGCAACCGCACATACCCCTCGAAGGCCCCGTCGACCCCGAAGCGGGGCCCGGACGGGACCCGTACCCCGACCCGCTCCCCGACTTCCGCGAGCCGCGACCCGGACAGGCCGCCCGCCCGCACCCACAGCGTCAGCCCGCCCTGCGGCACCTCGAACTCCCACGCCGGCAGTTCTCTGCGCACCGCGGCCACCAGCGCGTCCCGGTTGTCCCGCGCCTGCTCCCGCCGCACCTCCACGGCCTTCGCCCAGCCTCCCGTGCTGAACAGCCAGTTCACCGCCAGCTGCTCCAGCACCGGGGTACCCAGATCGGCGTACGCCCGCGCGGCGACCAGGCTGCGGATGACATCCGGTGCCGCCCGCACCCACCCGATCCGCATCCCCGCCCAGAACGCCTTGCTGGCCGAGCCGACGGTGATCACCGTGGACCCGGCCGGGTCGAAGGCGCACACGGCCCGTGGCATCGCCCCCGCGATCTCCTCGTCCAGCCACAGCTCGCTCATCGTCTCGTCGGCGACCAGCACCGTCCCCGCCGACCGCGCCGCCTCCACCAGCCGCCGCCGCTGGTCCTCGTCGGCGAGCGCGCCCGTCGGGTTGTGGAAGTCGGCGACGACATACGCCAGCCGGGGCGCCGCGTCCCGCAGCACCTGCCGCCAGCGGTCCATGTCCCATCCGGTCAGCCCCTCGGCCATGGCGACGGGCACCAGCCGGGCGCCCGCCTCCCGCATCAGCTGGAGGATGTTGGCGTAGGACGGCGACTCGACGGCGATCCGTTCGCCGCGCCCCGCGAACAGATGGCAGATCGCGTCGATGGCACCCATCGCTCCGGTCGTCACCATGATCTGCTCGGGCATCGTGGGGATCCCCCGCGCGGTGTACCGCTCGGCGATCATCGCGCGCAGGGCGGGCAGCCCCGCCGGATAGTCCCCGTGCGTGTGGGCGTACGGCGGCAGCTCCTCGAGGGCCCCTTGCACGGCGCGGGTCAGCCACGGCTCGGGCGCCGGCAACGCCGCGCAGCCCAGGTCGATCATCGAGCCGAGGGCCTCCGGCGGGAGGGGTTCCAGGCCGCGGGCGGGCAGCGGGTTGCCTGCCGGGACCGCCGTCCAGCTGCCGGCCCCGCGCCGGGACTCCAGGAACCCTTCGGTGCGCAGTGCCTCGTACGCGGCGGCGACCGTCGTACGGCTGACGGACAGGGCCAGGGCCAGTTCGCGTTCGGCGGGCAGCCGGGCGGCCACCGGCACGCGCCCTTCGAGGACCAGCAGGCGGATGCCGTCGGCCAGCGCGCGGTAGGCCGGCGGGCGGCGGGTACCGGGGCCGGCCGGCCGGCCCTGCTGGGAGTTGAGCAGCCGGGCCAACTGCACCGCACCCATCGCCGAAGTCCACTGCGCCATCGAAATCAGTCCACCTTCCCCGAATTGGCCATGGATGAGGCTTCCACCCACGTCACAGGGTGTCACAAGTCAGGCCACTACCACCACAGGAGGACCTCTTGTCCACGACCAGCCCGGGCCGCTTCGGGCGACGACTGATCCAGCTGTACGTCGGTCTCGCCCTGTACGGGGTGAGTTCCGCCCTCCTGGTCGATGCGGGGCTGGGCCTGGAACCCTGGGGCGTGCTGCACCAGGGCCTGGCCGAGCTCACCCGCCGGTCGATCGGGGTCGTCTCGATCGTCGTCGGCGCGGTCGTGCTGCTCCTGTGGATCCCCCTGCGCCAGCGCCCCGGACTGGGCACGGTCTCGAACGTCTTCGTGGTCGGCCTCGCGATGGACGGCACGCTCGCCCTGATCACCGAGGCGCACACCCTCGCCGTACGGATCCCCCTCCTCCTCGGCGGCATCCTGCTCAACGGCGTGGCCACCGGCCTCTACATCGCCGCCCGCTTCGGCCCCGGCCCCCGGGACGGGCTGATGACCGGCCTGCACCGGCGCACCGGCCGCTCGATCCGCCTGATGCGCACCGCCGTGGAGGTGGCGGTCGTCGTGACCGGCTTCGCCCTGGGCGGCACCCTCGGCGTCGGCACCCTGCTGTACGCGGTGGCGATCGGCCCGCTCGCCCAGCTCTTCCTGCGCGTCTTCGCCGTCCCCTCGGCATCCGGAGGCAGCCCGGTCGTTGCCACCGGGCCACCGCGGGAGGCGATACTGCGACCGTGACCTCCCGGATACGCCACCCCTACCTCGACCATCCCGGCCCCATACCCTTCGCCCACCGCGGTGGCGCGGCCGGCGGCCTGGAGAACACCGCCCTGCAGTTCCGGCGCGCGGTGGAGGCGGGCTACCGCTACCTGGAGACCGACGTCCACGCCACGGTCGACGGCAGGCTCGTCGCGTTCCACGACGCGACCCTGGACCGGATCACAGACGGCGCGGGCCGGATCGCGGACCTGCCGTGGAAGGACGTACGCCACGCGCGCGTGGCGGGCAAGGAACCGGTTCCCCTCTTCGAGGAGCTCCTGGAGACCTTCCCGGAGGCGCGCTGGAACGTCGACGTCAAGGCGGAGCCCGCCCTCCTCCCCTTCCTGGAGCTGGTCGAGCGCACCGACTCCTGGGACCGGATCTGCCTCGGCTCCTTCGAGGAGGCCCGCGTGGTCCGCGCCCAGCGGCTGGCCGGTCCGCGTCTGGCCACGTCGTACGGCACCCGTGGGGTGCTCGGACTGCGGCTGCGGTCCTGGGGACTGCCGGCCCGGGTGCGCCGGTCGGCGGTGGCCGCGCAGGTGCCCGAGGCGCACTCCGGTGTCCAGGTGGTGGACCACCGCTTCCTGCGCACCGCCCACGCCCTCGGGCTCCAGGTGCACGTGTGGACGGTCAACGACCCCGAGCGCATGCACCGGCTCCTGGACCTGGGAGTCGATGGCATCATGACCGATCACATCGACACACTGCGCATGGTCATGGAGGACCGGGGCGTCTGGGTCTGACACCCGGGCCGCCCTTCCCGCCGCCCTCGCGCGGGACCTTCACGGGGAAGCGAGGGGCACGGGTGGGCACCGACACCGTGCGGACGGAAGCGGCCGACGAGCGACGGCGCGAACAGCGCGGCTGGTACTTCTACGACTGGGCGTGCTCGGTCTACTCGACGAGCGTGCTCACCGTGTTCCTGGGCCCGTATCTGACGTCGGTGGCCGAGGAGGCGGCGGACGCGGACGGCTTCGTCCACCCCCTGGGGATCCCGGTGCGCGCCGGGTCGTTCTTCGCGTACTCGGTGTCCCTGTCGGTGATCGTGGCCGTGCTGGTGATGCCCCTGGTGGGCGCGGCCGCCGACCGCACCGGCCGCAAGAAGCCCCTCCTGGCGGCAGCCGCCTACACCGGGGCCGCCGCCACGGCGGCCATGTTCTTCCTCGACGGCGACCGCTATCTGCTCGGCGGCCTCCTGCTGGTGGTGGCGAACGCGGCGCAGTCCGTGGCGATGATGCTCTACAACTCCTACCTGCCGCAGATCGCACCGCCCGAGGAGCGTGACGCGGTCTCCTCGCGGGGCTGGGCCTTCGGCTACGCGGCGGGCTCCCTGGTGCTGGTCGCGAACCTCGTCCTCTACACCGGCCACGAGTCCTTCGGCCTCTCGGAGAGCGCGGCGGTCCGCGTCTGTCTGGCCTCCGCCGGCCTGTGGTGGGGCGCCTTCGCGCTCATTCCCCTACGACGCCTGCGCGACCGCCGCTCCGGGCAGAAGCCCGCCGGCGAACCCACGGCTCCCGGCTTCCGCCAGCTCGCCGGGACCGTCCGCCACATGCGCCGGCACCCGCTGACGCTCGCCTTCCTGCTGGCCTACCTCGTCTACAACGACGGCATCCAGACCGTGATCTCCCAGGCGTCGATCTATGGTTCCGAGGAACTCGGTCTCGGGCAGTCGACGCTCATCGGCGCGGTCCTGCTGGTCCAGGTGCTGGCGGTGGCAGGAGCGCTGGGCATGGGCCGGCTGGCACGGACCTACGGCGCCAAGCGCACGATCCTGGGCTCGCTGGTGGCCTGGACGGTGACCCTGGCCGCCGGTTATCACCTCCCGGCCGGGGCTCCGGCGTGGTTCTTCGTCCTGGCCGCGGGGATCGGGCTCGTGCTCGGCGGCAGCCAGGCGCTGTCCCGGTCCCTGTTCTCGCATCTGGTCCCGCACGGCAAGGAGGCCGAGTACTTCTCGGCGTACGAGATGAGCGACCGCGGCATGAGCTGGCTCGGGCCCCTTCTGTTCGGTCTCACCTACCAGCTCACGGGCAGCTATCGGGACGCGATCATCTCGCTGGTGGCCTTCTTCGTCATCGGGTTCGTGCTGCTCGCGCGGGTTCCGGTGCGGCAGGCGATCGCCGACGCGGGCAACCCGGTTCCGGAGAGGATTTAGCGTTCAACACGAAAGCGCTGTAGTGTACGCGTTTGGCCTGCCAGGCGTACCGTTACTGCGCGTCAAAGATGCCGAACGCTGGGTGACATCTGCTAGCAGATGTGACAAACCGGGCGCTGGTGGGTACAACAAGGGGCGGCTACGACGGCGACGCATTGCCCGGGACGGGACCCGGAACGGGAATCTTTACCGCCGACCGGACGTTGACCGGTATGACGACGACAGCGACACCTGTCCTGTGGGCGACAAGCCCGGGAGGCACGATTCATGAGTGAGCGAGCTCTTCGCGGCACGCGCCTCGTGGTGACCAGCTACGAGACGGACCGCGGTATCGACCTGGCCCCGCGCCAGGCCGTGGAGTACGCATGCGAGAAGGGGCACCGTTTCGAGATGCCCTTCTCGGTCGAGGCGGAGATTCCGCCGGAGTGGGAGTGCAAGGTCTGCGGGGCCCAGGCACTCCTGGTCGACGGCGACGGCCCTGAAGAGAAGAAGGCCAAGCCTGCGCGTACGCACTGGGACATGCTGATGGAGCGGCGCACCCGCGAGGAACTCGAAGAGGTCCTCGAGGAGCGCCTGGCCGTTCTGCGCTCCGGCGCGATGAACATTGCAGTTCATCCGAGGGACAGCCGAAAGTCGGCGTAACCCTCCACGGGTTGGGCGCAACACAACGCACGCAACACAACGCACGAAGACCGCGGGCGCCGTACTCCACGTACGGCGCCCGCGGTCCTTCGTGTACGTAGAAGTACATCCGGACGTACCGCGCGGACACTCCGGATGCCTGTGGGCGTGCACCCGGGCGCGTATGCCACCGGGCGCCCCCGGGCCAAGGGTCAGCGCTTCGGGACCGGCAGCGCGTCCGGTCCGGTCAGCGCGTCAGCGGCGGGCGCGGGTCCTGGTGGGCGTCGCCCGGCTCGTCCCGGATGACCTCCCCCTGGACCACCTTGCCGTCGGGCCGGCGCATGCGGGCCTGCTGGAAGGCGTCGCCCAGGGTCCCCGAGGCTGCCGCGCGGAGCTTGCGTTCGACGGTGCGCTCGGCGTAGCGGCTGAGGGCCTTCTGGACCGGCGGGACCAGCAGGAGCAGACCCACCGCGTCCGAGATCAGGCCGGGGATCATCAGAAGCAGGCCGCCCAGCATCATCAGGCCGTTGCCGCCGCCGTTCGACGAGTCCGACGGGGCCCCGCCGCGCTGGAGCGCCTCGTTCAGGTTCTGGAAGGCACGCCGGCCCGCCCGCTTGATGACCACCGAGCCGAGCACGAATCCGGCGACCAGCAGCAGGAACACCGTGAACCCGCTCGCCGCGCCGGCCACCACGGTCAGCAGCCAGATCTCCAGCACGAGCCAGGCGGCGACGCCCAGGGGCAGGAAGGTGCGCAGCCGGGAGCGCCGGGGCCGGGCGGGGTACGAGGAGGTCGAAGCGCCAGTCGTCATGCCTCCAGTGTGCCTGGGACCGGCTCAGCACGGGATAAGCGGAGATCAGCCGCACCCGTGGGGTTGCGGGCCCGCAGTGGCGCTACGACCCCGAGGGCTTCGTCCGGCCCACGATCTTGCCGACACGCTCCCCCACGCCCCAGGTGGTGACCCGCCACAGGGCCTCCACCAGGATGTCCCGGCTCATCTTGGAGTCGCCGAGTTCACGCTCGACGAAGGTGATGGGGACCTCGACGACGTGGTAGCCGGCCCGGACCGCGCGGCGGGCCAGGTCGACCTGGAAGCAGTACCCCTGCGAGGCGACCTCGTCGAGGCCGAGGCCCTCCAGTGTCTCGCGACGGAAGGCGCGGTAGCCGCCGGTGATGTCGCGCAGCGGCAGGTCCAGGGCGAGGCGGGAGTAGAGGCTGCCGCCGCGGGAGATGAACTCACGGGACTTCGGCCAGTTCACGACCCGGCCGCCCGGCACCCAGCGGGAGCCGAGGACCAGGTCGGCGCCCTTCAGCGCGGTCAGCAGGCGGGGCAGTTCCTCGGGCTGATGGGAGCCGTCGGCGTCCATCTCGACGAGGACGCCGTACCCGTTGTCCAGGCCCCAGCGGAAGCCCGCGAGGTAGGCGGCGCCGAGGCCTTCCTTGCCCTTGCGGTGCAGGACCTGCACATGGTCGTCGGCGGCGGCCAGTTCGTCGGCGAACTTGCCGGTGCCGTCCGGGCTGTTGTCGTCGGCCACGAGCACGTGCGCGTCAGGGACCGCCTTGCGTACCCGGCCGACGATCCTCTTGATGTTCTCGGCCTCGTTGTAGGTCGGGATGATCACCAAGACCGTGCCGAGCGGGCCGAACTGTCTCCCCCGGTCCTGTGCCACGAGGGTCCCGTCACCGTCGTTCACTGCTGCCCCTTCATGTCCGTCCGCAGAGGTCCACCATAGTGGCCGCCGCCTGCGATGACGTGACAGGACGTTCGAATGGTGGTGTCGTTTCCACATAAGCGGGGTAAGAGATCGTCTTTTGTGCGCGGTGTGTGCCGGATCGGGGGCTGTGCGTGCTGCGGATGGGGGCCCGGCGCCCTTCGGGCCGACCTGGGACCCGCTGGCTGCGGGTCGACCGAAAGCCGTTGTCTACTGAGCGCCCGGGCCCCACCCGGGTCACACCTCCCCGACCGGACGGAACATTCCCTCGCCGTGGCGCGGGCGCTGAGCCTGGTTCCCAGTGGCGGTGCCCCGGTGTGGGACACCGTCCCTGACCCAGCGGCGCCACGACGCGTGCGCGGACGTTCTGCGGTCGGGCGTCCGGTGGTGGACTCGGCCGAACCTACCGGCCCGCTGCCGTCGGCTGTCAACAGCCGTTCGACCTGCGGGTCTTTCGTCAATGCCCAGGTCAGCGCCGCGGAGGAGCAGGTCGCGCCCCGGCGCGTCGGCGGCCGATCGGGGGTGTGCCGCTCCTGGAGATCACTCGCTCGGCCGCACGAACACCGTCCGGCCGCCGACCACGGTGCGCAGACAGAGCGGGAGGTCACGGCCCGGAGTCAGGTCCGGCAGGCCGGGGGTGCCGGAGCGGGGGTCGGTCGACCAGCGGGCCACCCGGTCGTCCGGAGCCTGGACGACCAGTTCGTCGGTGCGCCACACGGCGTAGTCCGCAGGTGCGCCCGGCACCAGGACGCCCGCGTCGTCCCGCCCGACGGCACGCCAGCCGCCCCGCGTGTGGGCGGTGAACGCGGCGCGCACCGAGACGCGGTGCTCGGGGGTGCGGTGGAAGGCTGCCGCGCGGACCGTGCCCCAGGGGTCCAGGGGTGTGACCGGGCTGTCCGAGCCGAAGGCGAGCGGGACACCGGCCCGCAGCAGGGCCGCGAAGGGATTCAGCGTGCGGGCCCGTTCGGCGCCCAGGCGCTGGGCGTACATGCCGTCGTCGCCGCCCCACAGCGCGTCGAAGGCGGGCTGGACGGAGGCGGTGAGGCCGAGTTCGGCGAAGGCGGCGATCGTCTCCGGCGTGAGCATCTCGGCGTGCTCGACGCGGTGCCGGGCGGCCCGGACGCGGGCGAGGCCGACCTTCTCCGCGGCGGCGCGGACGCCCTCGACGACGGCGGTCACGGCGGCGTCCCCGATGGCGTGGAAGCCCGCCTGGAGGCCCGCCTCGGTGCACGCCACGACGTGGGCGGCCACGGCGGCCGCGTCCAGATAGGCGGTGCCGGTGTGGCCGGCGTCGGTGTACGGCTCGTGCACACAGGCCGTGTGCGAGCCGAGGGCGCCGTCGACGAACAGGTCACCGGCCGCGCCGATCGCACCGAGTTCCCGTGCCTTGTCGAGGTCGCGCTCGGCCCAGTAGCCGACGACCCGGGGGCCGGTCTCCTCGGCAGCGAGCTTCAGCAGCCCGGTGAAGTCGTCCTCGGAGGAGATGTCCGGCCCTGCGCATTCGTGAACGGTGCCGATGCCGAGGGAGGCGGCGCGGGCGAGGGCGGTGCGCTGGGCCTCGGCGCGCTGCCGCGGCGTGACGGCGGCGAAGGCGGTGGCGCGTACGCCGTGATGGGCGTCGGCAGTGAGCGGGCCGTCCACCGTGCCCAGACCGGGGGTCAGGTCGAGCAGGGCCGTCGTGACGACCGCCGAGTGCACGTCGATCCGGCTGAGGTAGAGAGGACGGCCGCCGGTCGCCTCGTCGAGCTCGGCGCGCGTCGGTGGCCGACCGCCCGGCCAGCGGGAAGCGTCCCAGCCGTGGCCGAGCAGCACCCGGTCGGCCGGGCGGGCGGTCGCGAAGTCCCGCACCAGGGCGAGGGCCGCGTCCAGGGAGGGGGCACCGGACAGATCGAGTCCGGTGAGGGCGAGGCCGGTGGCCGTGGTGTGGACGTGGGCGTCGGTGAACGCGGGGGTGACGAGGGCGCCGTCGAGGTCGACCACCTCGTCGACGCCGTCCGCGAAGGCGTCGGCGGCGCCCTCCGAGCCGACCCAGGCGACGCGTCCTCGCTCCACGACCATCGCGGTCGCGAACGGGTCGGCGGGGCTGTGGACCTCGCCGCGACGCAGGAGGACGGTCTTCGGTTCGGGGGTGCGCTCACTCATGGGGAACAGTCTCGCGCCTCACCTCGGCGGCCCCGAACGCAGGGCGGTCAGATGCGCGGCGGCCGTGCCTCGTACGGCGTCGACAGCACGACTGTCGTCCGCGTCGACACCCCCGCCAACGAGCGCAGCCGCGCGAGCAGTTCCTCGAGTTCGTGCGGGGTGGCCACGCGCACCTTGAGGATGTAGTTCTCGTCGCCGGCGACACTGTGGCAGGCCTCGATCTCGGGGACGTCGGCGAGGCGTTCCGCGATGTCGTCGGGGGCGCTCGGGTCGAACGGTTTCACCGAGATGAACGCGGTCATCGGCAGCCCGACGGCCTCCGGGTCGACCACCGCGGCGTACCCGCGGATCACGCCCCGTTGTTCCAGCCGGCGCACCCGCTGGTGCACGGCCGACGTGGACAGGCCGGTGGCCTTGCCCAGGTCTGTGTAGCTCATCCGCCCGTCCTTGACGAGCAGCTGCACGATTTGCCGGTCGAGCTCCTCCATGGCGCAAGAACCTACAGTGCTCCTGATCTCCTCGGATACCTGAGCGGCGCAGGTCATACCCGGTTCGTGATGTGGCCGAGAGCGGTCCGTGAGGCTCCTGGCGGACAAAACGAACGCCCCGGGCACCTGCGGGCGGCATGTGACGAACACCACACCCACCGAACAGGCTCCGTGATGGTCTCGTGATTACCGCCGAGACGGGACGGGAAGTGCTTGCTGTGGTCGAGGCCGCAGTGCCTTTCACGGCCCAGCCCGAGGGGGAGAACCCAATGCAGAGTCTTAAGCGCCCTGGTCGTACCGCGTCCAAGCGGCCGCAGTTGATGATCGAGCCCGAGCCGGAGGGCGTCGATCCCGACGCCCTCGACGACGAACTCGACGCCTACGACACCTTCGAGATGTACCGGGTGATCTGCCCGGACTGCGCGCAGCCCATCGCGCTGCTGGCGGACGAGGAGGTCCTGCCGGAGCACGCGCTGTGCGCCTCGCCGTGGAACCCGTTCGGGCTGACGGTCTGTGCCGGGACGGGCCGCCGGGCGTCCGACGCCATGCCGGCCGACGAGTCGGTGGAGCCCCAGGAGCAGCACACGGCCCTCCTGTTGACGCTCCCTCAGGGCCTCGACTGGCGCAAGCAGCCCTTCTCGCACGTCGGCGGCCCCGGCTCGCGCCCCATCCGGGTGCCCGTGATGCGGCGCCACGCCGCCTGAGCGACGCCCTCGCTTCCACCCCGTGACCGGTCCGCGCCGCGGCTCGCAGCCGCCGTGGCGCGGTTCGGTTGGTCTTGAGCGGTGTTCTGACGGGCGCCCGGCGGGGACGACCGGACTCCCACGGCACCCCGATCCTCCGGATCGGAGTCCCACGCCACCCCGATCCGGACGTCGGTGAACGCACGCCCGATTCCGACGACCGGTGACCTGTCCACCGGGATCCGCGTTGCCCTGGTATGACCCCCACCTCTTCAGCGACCGGGCGTCAACGCCGACTCTTCGTTCCCGCCCCCGTGTCCCGGGGACGCGGCGAATCGGTTCCGCCGGCCCCGCCACCGGTTCAGGACCCGCCCATCTACCGCGATCTGCTGCGCACCTGGGCCGACCGCGGTCGCACCCTGCCGGGGCGCCACGACCCGGAGTGGGTCCGGCTGGCGGCGCCCCAGGTGACGGCGGGGCAGTTCAGCGGCTCTCGGGACCCGCTAGGTGACGGGCGATGACCATCCGCTGGATCTGGTTGGTGCCCTCGACGATCTGCAGCACCTTGGCCTCGCGCATGTACCGCTCGGCCGGGAAGTCGGCGGTGTAGCCGTACCCGCCCAGGACCTGGACGGCGTCGGTGGTCACCCGCATCGCGGTGTCCGTGCAGTGCAGCTTGGCCATGGCGGCCTGCTTGGCGAACGGCCGCCCCGCGTCCCGCAGCCGCGCCGCCGACAGGTACAGCGCCCGCCCGGCCTCGATCTGGGTCGCCATGTCGGCGAGCATGAAGCGCAGTCCCTGGAAGTCGGCGATCGGCCGCCCGAACTGCCGCCTTCCGGTCGCGTACGCCACCGCCTCGTCCAGTGCCGCCTGGGCCAGGCCGATCGCGCAGGCCGCGATGCCGAGCCGCCCGGAGTCGAGTGCGGCCAGGGCGATCGCGAAGCCCTGACCCTCCTCGCCGAGTCGCCGGTCGTCGGACACCCGCACCTCGTCGAAGTGGACCTGGGCGGTCGGCGAACCCTTCATGCCCATCTTCTTCTCGGGCGGCGCCGCGCTCAGCCCCTCCGCGTCGCCGGGGACCAGGAACGCGGTGATCCCGCGCGGGCCCTCCTCGCCGGTACGCGCCATGACCGTGTAGAAGTCGGCGACTCCGCCGTGCGTGATCCAGGCCTTGGTCCCGGTGATCGCCCACTCTCCCCCACCGTCCCGCACGGCCTTCGTGCGCAGTGAGGCCGCGTCCGACCCCGAGGAGGGCTCGGACAGGCAGTACGCGCCCAGCAGACCGCCGCCGAGCATCGCGGGCAGGTGCTCGACCTGCTGTTCCTTGCTGCCGTAGGCGGCGAGCGCGTAGGAGGCGAGGGTGTGCACGCTCACGCCGAGGCCGACGGTGAGGCGGGCCGCGGCGAGCTCCTCGAGGACCTGGAGGTAGACCTCGTACGGCTGGTCACCGCCGCCGTATTCGGAGTCGTACGGCAGGCCGAGCAGTCCGGATGCGGAGAGCAGGGTGAAGACCTCGCGCGGAAAGCGTCCGGCGTCCTCCTCCTCGGCCGCCTTCGGGGCGATCTCGTGCTGCGCGATGTCGCGGACGAGCGAGATCAGATCCCGGGCCTCGTCCGTGGGCAGTTGCCGGTCCACCGGCTGCGGGGCGCGGTCGGGCATGGCGACGCTCTCCTCCCTGTCGGGCGCGGGCGGACGGGCCCTTCGGGTGGGGGCGGCGCCGCCGGGGTCTCACTGGATGCCGGCCGATGCTCGCACTCCCGGGTCGCGGAAGCTGCTGACCAGCGGCTGTGCGCTGTGAGTATGCCCGATCGGACGCACCTCGTCACCGGTTAACGACCGCTTACTTGAAGAAATACTAGTCCACCCGCCTCCATGAAATTGGTACGAACCATTGACGTATTGGTCTAGTCCTCTTAGCGTTTCGCCTCAACGCTTCCCCGCGTTCATGCCAATCGGCGTGCGATCCCCTCCCTGTCCCCCGCGAGGAGACACCCGATGCACACCCCGCTCCACTCCCGCGCCCGGTTCCGGGCCCTTCTGTCCGCCTCGTGCTGCGCCGCACTCGGCGCCGCCCTGCTCGCCGGTGCGGGCACCGCCACCGCCACCGCCGGCCCCGCCGAGGCCCCCTCGGCCGGCCCGGCCGGCTCGAAGGTGGTCGGCTACTTCACCGACTGGGGCATCTACGACCGGCAGTACTACGTCAAGAACATCGAGACCTCCGGCTCCGCCGACAAGCTCACCCACATCAACTACGCCTTCGGCAATGTCACCGACGGCAAGTGCGCCCTCGGCGACTCCTGGGCGGACACCGACAAGCCCTTCACCGCCGAGCAGTCCGTGGACGGCGTCGCCGACACCGCGGACCAGCCACTGAGCGGCAACTTCAACCAGCTGCGCAAGCTGAAGAAGCTCCACCCGGGCCTCAAGGTCCTCTGGTCGTTCGGCGGCTGGAGCTGGTCGGGAGGCTTCGGCGAGGCGGCCAAGGACCCGGCGGCCTTCGCCCAGTCCTGCTACGACCTGGTCGAGAACTCGAAGTGGGCGGACGTCTTCGACGGCATCGACATCGACTGGGAGTACCCGAACGCCTGCGGCCTGACCTGCGACACCAGCGGCCGGGAGGGATTCCGGGACGTGCTGGCCGCACTGCGCGCCAAGTTCGGCAAGCGGGAGCTGATCACCGCGGCGATCACGGCCGACGCCACGAGCGGCGGCAAGATCGACGCGGCGGACTACGGGGGCGCGGCACGGTACGTCAACTGGTACAACCCCATGACGTACGACTACTTCGGCGCCTGGGACGCCACCGGCCCGACGGCGCCGCACTCCCCGCTGACGTCCTACCCGGGCATTCCGAAGGAGGGCTACGACACCGCCGCCACCATCGCCAAGCTCCGGGGCCTGGGCATCCCGTCCTCGAAGCTGCTGCTCGGCATCGGCTTCTACGGGCGCGGCTGGACCGGCGTCACGCAGGCGAAGCCGGGCGGCACGGCCACCGGCCCGGCGGCGGGCACGTACGAGGCCGGCAACGAGGACTACAAGGTGCTCAGGACCACGTGCCCGCCGACCGGGACCGTGGGCGGCACCGCGTACGCCAAGTGCGGCAGTGACTGGTGGAGTTACGACACCCCGAAGACGATCAAGGGGAAGATGAAGTACAAGGACGCGCAGGGTCTGGGCGGCACGTTCTTCTGGGAGCTGAGCGGGGACACCTCGGACGGTGAGCTGATCAAGTCCATCAACTGACCGGTCCGACCGGAGACTTGGGGCGGGGGACGACGAGCCTCCGCCCCAAGGCTCTGTCCGGCGTCCGGCGTCCGGCGTCCGGCTCAGGCGTCGTCCCGGCGGGCCTGTTTCGGGGCAGGGTAGGACGGGTCGAGCTCCTCGATCGCGCGCATCGCACCGCCGAGCGTCTTCACCAGCAGTTCGCTCATCGTCTCGCGGGACAGCTGGGGGCGGTCAATCCAGTCGAGGGCGGCGCCTTCCACACTGCACAGCCAGGCCAGCAGGCCCATGCGGGGCAACGGGGCGATGTCGCGGCGGCCGTACGCCCCTTCCGCGATGGTCGCGACGATCGCCTCGCGCACCCCGTCCCGGATCGCGTGCACCTCGGTGTCGAAGCCGACGCCACCGCTGACGATCGTGCGGTACGCGGCCTGGTTGTGCTCGGCGTAGCGCAGATAGCTGTCGATGGTGCGGTGGACGCGGTCCACCGGCTCCAGTTCGAGGCCGCTCGCCGCGTAGGTGACCAGGTCGGCGACGGAGTCCTGGATGATCGCCAGGTAGTAGCCGCGCTTCGACTGGAAGTAGTAGTAGATCAGCCCCTTGGCGACATGCGCCTGGCGGGCGATGTCGTCCATGGAGAGCGCGTCGTACGACGTGTCGGCGAACAGCTTCCGCCCGATGGTGATGAGTTCGGCACGGCGTGCGACGGAGCGTTCGGTGCCGCGTGCCCGTGGGCGGGCGACGTCGCTCTGTTGACTAATATTCAATCTCGACCCTGGTCTCAACGGGCGACGGGACACCCGCAGTATGGCAGGTCGGTATGGCTCAGCTCACAGCAGGCCGAGCTGAGTGACGAGCATCGCGATCACCAGGACGAGGGTCCATCCCAGGACATGCTCGACGATCTTCGGGCCGTCTTCCCGGGGGCCGCCGGTACGGGCGCGGGCGGCGGTGGCTGCTGCTGAGGTCATGGCGTCTCGCTGGGCTCGGCTGGGCGGTGGACTCCCCCCGGAGTTCTGTCCACCTTGCCACCGTTTGCGGCCGGTGCGGCCGAGACGTTGGTCACAGGGCCCCGGTCCTCCGGGGCCCTGTACGGACTCGTCAGCGCACGCCCACCGCCGCGAGCGCCGCACGCTGGCGCGCACTCGGACGGGCCGGGAAGTACAGGTAGCAGACGCCGCCGGTGCCGGAGACGACCTTGCCGGAGGCGTTGTACCGCTTGGTCCTGAGCCAGATGTTCTCCCACTCGCGCCGCGGGTAGACGCGCCGCACCGCCTCGTTGTCGGGCGCGGCCGGGTCGTTGGCGATCACATCGCCGTCGCCGGTGAAGCCGATGACGGTCATCAGGTGACCGGCGGTGCCGTACCCCGCCCCGGGGAGCTCCTCCTTCAGGAACGACTGGGACGTTATGGCCGGGATGCCCGCCGCGATCAGCGTCTCCAGGTCGGTGAGGGATCCGAGCCGGGTGACCACGCCCTGGAGGTCCTTGAAGGTGGCGGCGTAGGCGGCGTTGAAGGGCCAGTTGCCGCAGCCGGCGTACTGGTGGTCGTAGGTGAAGCGAGCCGCGTGACAGACCTGCGGGTCGGCGTACGACGGGTCGACCCAGGCCAGCTGCCCGGCGGTGAGCCGGCCGCCCCAGTACTCGATGATCATCTGCGAGGAGGTGGGACTGCACCAGGCCTCGCCGCCGTTGTCGTACTCCGGGTACTGGCCCTTGTGGATCTCCTGCGAGTAGCGCGGGACGATCAGTTCCCCGGCCGCGCCCGGCGTGGAGACCGGGACGGTGAAGCGGTCGGGGACGTCGGAGCCCATCGCGCCGAGCCGCCAGACGGTGGGCGTGGCCTTCGTGCCGGGCCTGCGGTAGAGGGTGAGACGCAGACGGTACGAGGACAGACGCAGGCCGGTGGCCGGGTCGTCGATCGCGAAGGTGTCCGTCCAGACACTGCTTCTGCCGTCGCTCTGGCCGTCGACCGAGGTCCGCCTGATGTCCTGGTCACCGGCCGCCCAGCGGCCCATCACGTACCAGGGGGTGTCCGTGCCGTCGGAGTAGGTCCCCTTCAGTTCGACCTGGAGCCAGGTGCCGGCCGGGGTGTGCGCGTTCCAGGACACGATCACCTCGGTGGCGGGGACGGCGAGGACGTGCGCGGGGGACGTCCAGGTCCCGTACTCCCAGGCGGCGGTCGTGCCGGTGTGCGGGTCGGTGTAGTCGGCGGTGCCCGCGGGGGCGGCGACCACCAGGCCGGGGCGGGCGCCCGCGACCGCACGGGTGCCGTGGGCGGTGCCGCCGTGCCAGTCGGCGTACGTGATCCAGGCGCGGTTGTCGACGGGGCGGGCCGGAGCCTGCGCGGGGGTGGCCGGGCCGGCCGCGGGCCCTGCGGCGGCCGCAGGGCCCGCGCCGCCGGCAACGGTGGCCGCGACCGCGGCGGCCAGGACGGTCCTGCGGGACGGCTGTTCGGATCTGATCATGGGCGGGACGACCCCCGGGTGTCCGAGTCGGGCGGATCCAGTGCACGGTGGTGCGCCCACTATGGAGCAGGGGGGATGCCCCTGCCAGCACTTCGGCCCGCGTCGCGGTCACCAATATTGGTCTTGTCCACTGGCACACCGGCCGGTGCCGACGATCGGCCGGGGAGGCCGCGTAGCCTGGGAGTTCAGCACCCCCGTCCGCCTCCCGCACCGACCCAGGAACCGTCATCCACGAGCTCGCCACCCGGCTGCGCCGCCTGCCACCGTCCTGCGGCCCGGTCCGTCTGATCGGGATCGACGGGCACGCCGGTTCCGGCAAGTCCACGTTCGCCGGGCGCTTGGCCCGCGCGCTCGCCGGTGCGCCGGTACTGCGTCTCGACGACATCGCCCACCACGAAGGTCTGTTCGACTGGACGGAGCGTCTGCGGGCCGAGGTGATCGCGCCGCTGAGCCGCGGCGAGGCCGTGCACTACACCCCCTACGACTGGCACACCCGCCGCTTCGGACCGCCCCGCCCGTTGCCGACCGCCCCGGTGGTCCTCGTCGAGGGTGTCGGCGCCGGCCGCCGCGCACTGCGCCCGCACCTGGCCCATCTGCTGTGGATGGAGGTGCCGCGTGAGGAGGCGTGGGCGCGGGGACAGGCCCGGGACGGGGAGGAGCAGCGGGAGTTCTGGGCCGGATGGGTCCAGGCGGAACGACAGCACTTCAGCGAGGATCCCTCCCGGCCCTTCGCCGACCTCCTCGTGTACCAGCGCGAGAAGGGATATGAGCTGCTTCCCGGGCCTGCCGGGACGGTTGGACCGGACCAGTCCATCACGTACGGTGACGGATCATCCGCAGTGTGCTGAACCTGTGAAGGGCCCTGTCGAACAAGTTGCCTGAGTGTCTCAACTCGGCTTGACCGAGGGGCCGTACAGGACTTACGTTCTCAACGTGCGGCCATTCGGCGCCGCCCACAGACGCGAAGCCCCCGGTTGTTCCCCCGTGATCGGGGGCTTCGTTCTGCCCTGAAGGTTACTTTTCGGACGCCACGCGACCAGGAACCGCTCACCCTGGGTCACCGAGCGGAATGCGCGTATCTGCTCCCACCTCGGCAAACGGCCCATGCGGCACCCTTCGGTGAGCGACACCCCCACGGGTACGATGCCTTCGGTGCGACCTGCGGACGGCTGCTCTGCGCACCGTTGCAACTCAGGTCCGCGGCACAGCGGTTGGACCAAGGCGGCCGACGGGCACCGGCCCGCCGGCGAACCAAACGGGGGCACGGTTTGTGGGGGACGTGATGGATTTCGGCACGCGGGGCCCCGAGGCCCCGGCCGACCTCGCCTGGCTGCGAGGCGTGGACGCCTACACGATGGGGGCCTATCCACAGGCGGAGGAGGAGTTCCGCACCGCGGTGCGGATCGATCCCGGGATGGCCGACGGCTGGCTCGGACTGCACGCGCTGCGCGTCGACACGACGACCGCGCTGCTGCGGATGTTCCGGCACCGGGACCGCTTCGGCGAACAGCGCACCCGGCATCGTCGCACCCTCAACTCCTGGTACTGGTTGGGCTGGTGGGTGCAACCGGTGCTGGAGAGCCCGCGTGATCTGCTGCTCGCGCACGCCTCGCACTGGCTGGACGGACGGCACGTCCCGGAACTCGACCGGGCCCTCGCGGGCCTGCCGCCGGTGGACACCGACCCCCAGGTCCGGTTCCTGCACGCCTGCCGTGCCTACCTCGTCAAGGACTGGGAACAACTGGTCCGGCACACCGACCCGCTGATCAACGACCCCCTGCTCGGCATCGAGGCCGGTCTGTTCGGCGGCATGGCCCGGGTCCGGCTGGAGATGTACGGGCAGGCCGAACCGCTGCTGTCGGCGGCGCTGATGCGCTGCCGCAGCGAGCAACCGCAGCGCAAGGAGCTGCGCTACTGGCTGGCCCGCGCCCACGAGGGCACCGGCCGCTCCGCCGCCGCCCTTCCGCTCTACCGGGCCGTGCACCGCGTGGACCCCGCCTTCATGGACACCTCGGCCCGGCTCGCCGCGATCTCCGAGGGCGACGGGTACGACGAGTCCGCCGATCTCGCGGCGATCACGCTCACCGGGGCCGGGCAGGACATGATGGACAGCCCCGACGGCCCCGACCTGCTCCTCGGCGCCGAGGGCCGCGAGCTGAAGCTGACGGAGCCGGATCTGCCGGCCTCCGCCGCGCTGTCGTCGGTGACCGACCCGGCGGTGCGCGAGAAGCTCGTGTCCTCGCCGTCGCTGCCCGCCGGGCCGACCGATCCGGCGTTGCTCGAAGAGGCGCTCGCCGAGCTGGAGCGCATGGTGGGTCTGGAGCCGGTGAAGCGCCAAGTAAAGGCGCTGTCCGCGCAGTTGAACATGGCCCGGCTGCGCTCCGGGCAGGGTCTGCCGGTCCAGCCGCCGAAGCGGCACTTCGTCTTCTCCGGCCCGTCCGGCACCGGCAAGACCACGGTGGCCCGCATCCTCGGCCGGGTCTTCTACGCCCTCGGGCTGCTCGGCGGTGACCATCTGGTGGAGGCGCAGCGGGCGGACCTGGTCGGCGAGTACCTCGGTCAGACGGCGGTGAAGGCCAACGAACTGATCGACTCCGCGCTCGGTGGGGTGCTGTTCGTCGACGAGGCGTACTCGCTGTCCAACTCCGGGTACGGCAAGGGCGACGCGTACGGCGACGAGGCATTGCAGGTGCTGCTGAAGCGGGCCGAGGACAACCGGGACCACCTCGTGGTGATCCTGGCCGGCTATCCGGAGGGCATGGACCGGCTGCTGACCGCCAACCCGGGACTGTCGTCCCGCTTCACGACCCGCGTCGACTTTCCCTCCTACCGTCCCCTCGAACTCACCTCCATCGGCGAGGTGCTGGCCGAGGAGAACGGTGACGTGTGGGACGAGGAGGCGCTGGACGAGCTGCGCTCCATCGCCGGGCACGTGGTCGACCAGGGGTGGATCGACGAGCTGGGCAACGGGCGGTTCCTGCGCACGCTGTACGAGAAGAGCTGTGCGTATCGGGATCTGCGGCTGTCGACGTATCCGGCGATGCTGACGCGGGACGACTTGTCGACCCTTCGGCTTCCCGACCTGATGCAGGCGTACGGAGAGGTGCTTTCGGGACGGGGGCCGCAGGATCCGTCGGCGATGTGAGAGGCGCCCGCCGGGCATGACGCCGGGTGGGGTCATTCGCAGGCATCGGCGGGAGCCTCCCCCTCCCCGCTTGGCTTCGCTCGGTTGAAGCCCCCGTCCCCCCGTGGCACGACTGCCCGCGACTGCCAGAGCCCGCACGGGATACGTGCCCCCTACCCGGTGGGCGCCACCCCGACCGCCCGCAGCCACAGCACCGCGCACACCACCGCCGAGTGGGCACCGCCCCAGCGACTCGATCACCCACGGTCGCGGCTGCGGGCGCGAACGCCGCAACCGGGTAGCGGCCGTCCAAGCGGCACGACTGTCGGCGACCGCGAGTGCCCGTGTCGGGTGGGCGCCGCGCCGGGCACCGGACCACCAGGAGATGTGGGGGTGCGGCGTCGGCGCCCCCGCGTCAGCCGGCCAGTGCCTCCTCCTGGGCGCCGCTTGCCCTTGGTTCCGTCACCCGCACCTCCGGGACCTCCCGGTGGGCGGGGTCCCGGACCTCGCCCACCAGGAGTTCCAGTACGTCCTCCAGCGCGACCAGGCCCAGTACCCTGCCGGACGCGTCCGCCACCTGGGCGAGATGGGTCGCGGCCCGGCGCATCACCGTGAGCGCGTCGTCCAGCGGGAGCTCGGACCTGAGGGTCGTCATCGGCCGCCACACCTGCTGCGGTACCGCCCGTTCGGAGTCCTCCAGGTCGAGGACGTCCTTCACATGGAGATAGCCCATGAAAGCGCCGTTCTCCGCGGCGACCGGGAAGCGGGAGTACCCGGTGCGGGCGGTGAGCTCGACGATCTGGCCGGGGGTGACCGAGGGGCTGACCGTGACCAGTGACTCGCGGCCCAGCAGGACGTCCGTCACCGGGCGGGAGCCCAGCTCCAGAGCGTCCTCCAGACGTTCCTGCTCCTCGGGGTCGAGCAGGCCGGCCTGGCCGGAGTCCTCCACCAGGCGGTTGAGCTGTTCGCTGGTGAAGACGGCCTCGACCTCGTCCTTGGGCTCGACGTGGAAGAGCCGCAGGATCGCCTGGGCGCAGGCGCCGAGGGCGACGGTGATCGGCCTGCACACGCGGGCGAAGGCGACCAGACCGGGGCTGAGCCACAGTGCGGCCTTCTCCGGGGCCGCCATCGCCAGGTTCTTCGGGACCATCTCGCCGATGACGAGGTGGAAGAAGACGACCGCGACGAGCGCGATGACGTAGCCGAGGGGGTGGATCATGCCGTGCGGCAGGTGGATCCACTCGAACACCGGCTCCAGCAGATGCGCGACCGTCGGTTCGGCCACCGCGCCCAGGGTCAGCGAGCAGACGGTGATGCCGAACTGCGCGGCCGCCATCATCTGCGGCAGCCGCTCCAGGCCGTACAGGACCTGCCGGGCGCGGGTGGTGCCGAGCGGTTCGATCTGGCTGCGGCGGACGGAGACGAGCGCGAACTCGGCACCGACGAAGAAGCCGTTGGCGAGCACGAGCAGCGCGGCGAACAGGAGCTGGAGCACGCTCATCGGACGGCCTCCATGACGTTCACCGCCGGGGTCGTCCGGACCAGGCGCACCTGCTCCGCCCGGTAGTGCCCGACCTGGCGCACGGTCAGCCGCCAGCCAGGCAGTTCGGCCCTGTCACCGACGGCCGGGATCCGGCCGAGCAGATCGGCGACCAGGCCGGCGACGGTCTCGTACGGCCCCTCGGGCACGTCGAGGCCGATGCGCTGCAGGATGTCGACCCGGCAGCTGCCGTCGGCCTCCCAGGCGAGCCTGCCGTCCTCCGCCGGGACTGCCGCGAGTTCCGGCAGGTCCTGCCCGTCGTGCTCGTCGCGGACCTCGCCGACGATCTCCTCGACGATGTCCTCCAGTGTGACCACGCCGGCCGTGCCGCCGTACTCGTCGACGACGACGGCGATGGGCTGCTCGCTGCGCAACCGGGTGAGCAGCGGCTGCACGGGAAGTGTCTCGGGCACGAGCAGCGCCGGTCGGGCGATGCGTCCCACGGGAGTGTGCAGACGCTCCCGTACGGGCACCGCGAGCGCGTCCTTGAGGTGCACCATGCCGACGATTTCGTCGATCTTCTCCCGGTAGACGGGGAAGCGGGACAGGCCGGTGGCGCGGGTCAGGTTGACCACGTCCTCGGCGGTCGCCGACGACTGCAGCGCGCTGACCTTCACGCGCGGGGTCATCACGTGCTGCGCGGTCAGCTCGGCCAGCGACAGCGTCCGTACGAAGAGGTCCGCGGTGTCCTGTTCCAGGGCGCCGGCCTGCGCCGAGTGCCGGGCCAGGGAGACCAGCTCGCCGGGGGTGCGGGCGGAGGCCAGCTCCTCGGCGGGCTCGACGCCCAGGGTGCGGACCAGCCGGTTGGCGACCGCGTTCAGCGTGGCGATCACCGGGTGGAACAGCCGGGCGAAGGCGTGTTGCGGGCCGGCGACGAACCGCGCGACCTGCATGGGCTTGGAGACCGCCCAGTTCTTGGGCACGAGTTCGCCGATCACCATCTGCACGGCCGAAGCCAGCAGCATGCCGACGACCACGGCGACACCGGAGACACCGCCCTCGGGGAGGCCGGTCGCGGAAATGGGACCGCGCAGCAGCTCGGCGAGCGCCGGTTCTGCGAGCATGCCGACGACGAGCGAGGTGATGGTGATGCCGAGCTGGGTGCCGGAGAGCTGGAAGGACAGCTGCTTGAGGGACTCGACGACCGTACGGGCCCGTCGGTCGCCCTCGGCGGCCGCCTTCTCGGCGTCCGTCGGCTCGACCGTCACCAGGCCGAACTCGGCCGCCACGAAGAAACCGTTGGCGAGAATCAGCAGGAACGCCGCTCCGAGGAGCAGCAGGGGGATGGTCATGATGCCGCCGCCTCCGCGTACACGCGGACCGCAAGGTCACAGTCCGCGGTATGTCGGCAGGGGGCGGCGCAGGTACTACAGGACGATCCGTCCATCGCCGGAGAGGGTCACTCCTCGCGTAGCAGGAACCCCTGGGCGCCGGGTGGCGCGCAAGGGCGGAGGCGCAGCGAATACGCCTCCGCCACCAGATTAATCAAGACACCCGCCACTGCGGCAGGGTGGAAGGCCCCGAGTCAGCCCTGATCTTCGTCGGGGCCGGTCGTGGGGCGGGCCGTGGAGCGCGCCTCGGCGAGCGCTCGCAGGGCGCGGGCATCGGCGATGGCCTGCTGTTTCGCGATGCCCGGCTGGATGCCGAGCGCGGGCAGGCTGGTGCCGTCGCTGAGGTTGAGGAACACCCAGGGGTCGCCGGGGCGGAGGTTCACCTGGATGATCTCGGCCCAGGCCAGACGGCGCCTGCCGGCGATGTTGACGACGGTGACGCCGGACTCGTCGGCGACGACTTTCGGCCGGGACAGCAGGAACAGCACGCCGGCCAGGATCGCGGCCGTGAACACGAAGCTGAGGCGTTCGCCGGGGCTGAGCTGCTCCAGCAGCAGCGCGATCGTCGTGATGACCACGAAAATCGCGACGCCGGCGGTCAGCAGGACGGCGCGGGTGCGGTTCGGCCGGAAGGTGACGGGGAGCGGAGGCAGGTCCGACATGGGTCTGTGGCTCTCGTGCGGCTCTGGTGCGGCTTCTCAGAGACGGCAGGCGTGGATGGCCGTCGTCAGGATGGCCCGTGCGCCGATGTCGTACAGGTCGTCCATGATCCGCTGCGCTTCCTTGGCGGGGACCATCGCGCGGACGGCGACCCAGCCTTCGTTGTGGAGCGGGGAGACGGTCGGGGACTCCAGGCCCGGCGTGAGGGCGACGGCCTTCTCGAGCTGCTCGACCCGGCAGTCGTAGTCCATCATCACGTACGTCCGGGCGACCAGGACGCCCTGGAGGCGGCGCAGGAACTGCTGCACCTTCGACTCGACGCTGTCGTCGGCCTCCGCTCCGATGCGGCGGATCACGACGGCCTCGGACTTCATGATCGGCTCGCCGATGACCTCCAGGCCCGCGTTGCGCAGGCTGGTGCCGGTCTCGACGACGTCCGCGATGACCTCGGCGACTCCCAGCTCGATGGCGGTCTCCACGGCGCCGTCGAGGTGGACGACGGAGGCGTCGATGCCGTGGTCGGCGAGGTGCCCCGCGACGATCCCCTCGTAGGAGGTGGCGACCGTCATACCGGTCAGGTCCTTCACCCCGTTCGCCGTGCCCGGCTTGGTGGCGTACCGGAAGGTGGAGCGGGCGAAGCCGAGGGGGAGGATCTCCTCGGCCTTGGCGGCGGAGTCGATCAGCAGGTCACGGCCGGTGATGCCGATGTCGAGCTTGCCGGAGGAGACGTAGATCGCGATGTCACGGGGGCGGAGGTAGAAGAACTCCACCTCGTTCTCCGGGTCGACGATCCGCAGTTCCTTGGACTCGCGGCGCTGCTGGTAGCCGGCCTCATGCAGCATCTCCGCCGCAGGTCCTGACAGGGAACCCTTGTTGGGGACGGCGATGCGCAGCATGAGGTCGGCTTCCTTTGCGTGGTGGTGTGCGGGAACGGGTGCGGCTTACAGGTGGGCGTAGACGTCGTCCAGGGAGATGCCGCGGGCGACCATCATCACCTGGACGTGGTACAGCAGCTGCGAGATCTCCTCGGCTGCCGCTTCCTTGCCCTCGTACTCGGCGGCCATCCAGACTTCGGCGGCTTCCTCGACGACCTTCTTGCCGATGGCGTGCACGCCCTTGCCGACCAGCTCTGCGGTGCGGGAGGTGGCGGGATCGCCGTTGGCGGCCTTGTGCTGGAGCTCGGTGAAGAGCTCCTCGAACGTCTTATTGGACATGGTGGCGCCCACTCTACGCGGTGTGTCGCAGCCCTCAGCGCCACGGTTCGGATACTGAGCGGAGGGTGGCCGCAGTCGCCACCGCGGCCGTCACCGCCTCGTGTCCCTTGTCCTCGTGGGAGCCCTCCAGGCCGGCCCGGTCCAGGGCATGTTCCTCGGTGTCGCAGGTGAGGAGGCCGAAGCCGACGGGGACTCCGGTGTCGACCGAGACCTGGGTCAGGCCCTGGGTGACGCCCTGGCACACGTACTCGAAGTGGGGGGTGCCGCCACGGATGACGACACCGAGGGCGACGATCGCGTCGTAGCCGCGGCCCGCGAGGACCTTGGCGACGACCGGGAGCTCCCAGCTGCCGGGGACCCGAAGGAGGGTCGGCTCGTCGATCCCCAGGTCGTGCAGGGCGCGCAGGGCGCCGTCCACCAGACCGTCCATCACCTTCTCGTGCCACTGTGCCGCGATGACGGCGACCCGCAGGTCTCCGACATTGCGTACGGACAGTTCCGGTGCACCCTTGCCGCTCACGTCTCTCCTTGTTTGTCTTGCTCACTGGTTGCCGCAGGTGGAGACGGGGGTCGTCTCCAGCCAGGGCAGGTCGTGCCCCATCCGGTCCCGCTTGGTGCGCAGGTAGCGGAGGTTGTGCTCGCCCGCCTGTACCGGCATCGGCTCGCGGCCGGTGACCTTGAGGCCGTGGCGGACGAGCGCGTCGGTCTTGTCGGGGTTGTTGGTCATCAGACGCACGCTGCGGACACCCAGGTCCTCGAGGATCTGCGCGCCGGCGCCGTAGTCCCGGGCGTCGGCGGGCAGGCCGAGTTCCAGGTTGGCGTCGAGGGTGTCGTGACCCTGCTCCTGGAGCTCGTAGGCGCGCAGCTTCGACAGCAGGCCGATGCCGCGTCCCTCGTGGCCGCGCAGGTAGACCACCACTCCCCTGCCCTCGTTCTGGATGCGTTCCAGGGAGGCGTCGAGCTGGGGGCCGCAGTCGCAGCGGGCGGAGCCGAAGATGTCGCCGGTCAGGCACTCGGAGTGGACGCGGACCAGGACGTCCTCGCCGTCGCCGATCTCACCGTGCACCAGGGCGACATGCTCGACGCCGTCGACGGTGGAGCGGTAGCCGTACGCCGTGAACTCGCCGTGCCGGGTGGGCAGGCGGGTCTCGGCCTCGCGGCGGACGGTGGGCTCGGAGCTGCGGCGGTAGGCGATCAGGTCCTCGATGGAGATGATCGTCAGGCCGTGCTTGCGGGCGAAGGGGACCAGTTCGGGCAGCCGGAGCATACGGCCGTCCTCTCCGGCGATCTCGACGATGGCGCCGGCCGGGCGCAGACCCGCGAGGCGGGCGAGGTCGACGGCGGCCTCGGTGTGGCCGTCGCGGGCCAGGACGCCGCCGGACTTGGCGCGCAGCGGGAAGATGTGGCCGGGGCGGACCAGGTCCGACGGCTCGGCCGTACCGCTCGCGAGGAGTTGGAGCGTGGTGGCGCGGTCGGAGGCCGAGATCCCGGTGCTCACACCGTGGGCGGCCGTGGCGTCCACGGAGACCGTGAACGCCGTCTTCATCGACTCGGTGTTGTCCTGGACCATCTGCGGCAGTCGGAGCCGGTCGAGTTCCTCGCCCTCCATGGGGGCGCAGATCAGACCGCGGCACTCGCTCATCATGAAGGCGACGATCTCCGGGGTCACCTTCTCGGCGGCCACGACGAGGTCGCCCTCGTTCTCCCGGTCCTCGTCGTCGACGACCACGATCGGCCGGCCGGCCGCGATGTCCGCGACGGCCTGCTCGATGGGGTCGAGCGCGAAGTCCTCGAAACCGTCGGTGCTGTACAGGATCGGTGCCGCCGTCATGCCGGCGCTCCTTCCAGGACGGGCTGCGAGTCCTTGCGGGTGCGCAGCCACCAGTCGCGCATGCCCCACAGGACGAGTGCGCCGTAGATGACGTAGACGAAGCCGGAGAAGGCGTAGCCGTTGGCGAAGTTGAGGGGGACGCCGACGAGGTCGACGAGGAGCCAGGCGAACCAGAACTCGACCATGGTGCGCGCCTGGGCGTACATGGCGACGATGGTGCCGACGAAGATGTAGGCGTCCGGCCAGGGGTCCCAGGACAGGCTCGGGTAGGCCTTGAACAGCAGGGCCACCGCGATCGTGCCGACGGCGGCGGCGCCGGCCATGGCCGCGCGCTCGCGCCAGGTGGCGAAGCGCGGGGTGATCTGGCCGTCCTCGGACCGGCCCTTGTTGCGGTTCCACTGCCACCAGCCGTACAGGGCGACGGCCATGACGACGGCCTGCTTGCCGGCGCTGCCGGTCAGATGGCCGAAGAAGGCTCCGAAGAGGACGAGGCCGGACAGGAACTGCACCGGCCAGGTCCACAGGGAGCGGCGCCAGCCGAGGGCGAGGGTGATCAGGCCGAGGATGTTGCCGATCATGTCCGACCACAGGATGTGCTGCCCGAAGAGGACGAACGCCTCGGAGTTCAGCCCGTTCACTCGCCGGCCCCCTGACGGGTCATCAGCCGCTCGACGTACTTGGCGATGACGTCGACCTCGAGGTTGACCGGGTCGCCGGGCTGCTTGTGGCCGAGCGTGGTCAGGTCGAGGGTGGTGGGGATGAGGCTGACGGTGAAGAAGTCCGGCCCGGCGTCGACGACGGTGAGGCTGATGCCGTCGACGGTGATGGAGCCCTTCTCCACGACGTAGCGCGTGAGGTCCGCGGGGAGTGAGATCTTGACGATCTCCCAGTTCTCGGACGGCTTGCGCTCCAGGACCGTGCCCGTGCCGTCGACGTGGCCCTGGACGATGTGACCGCCGAGGCGATCGCCCACGGCCATGGGGCGTTCGAGGTTGACCCGGGAGCCGACGGTCAGGGCGCCGAGGCTGGAGCGCTTCAGGGTCTCCGCCATGACGTCCGCGGTGAATTCGTCGCCGTCGTGCTCGACGACCGTGAGACAGACGCCGTTGACGGCGATGGAGTCGCCGTGCTGTGCGCCCTCCGTGACGACGGGGCCACGAAGACGGAAGCGGGAGGCGTCGTCGAGGATTTCGACGGCGGTGACCTCACCCAGCTCTTCGACGATTCCGGTGAACACTTCCCGGGTCCTCCTGCCACATCGGGGCACGGACTCCGGGGCTGTCGACGAACGACAGAATGTACGAGCAGGAACACCGGGGCGACGCCGGACGCACCCGTCCCGAAGGACGAGCCGATACGGCGGCGCGCACGAATGCCCGCCCGCCGCGCACTGCCTCCCATCCGGACTTTAACCGTCGGTCCAGGAATTTCACCTGGTCAACCGGCCGCTGGAAGCGACCGGGTCGCGGACTGTAACCGCCGGTTCGGACTTTCACCGACCCCGGAGTGCGCTGCTTCTGGTACAGGGCAAGTGTGCCACGCCTTGTCGAGCTCCATACGGGTGAACGATGTGGGTTGCCTCACAGAGCGTACCGGGAATGTAACCGGCTTCGAGGATAGTCCGTACCTATTGACCGGTTGGTCTAGTCCTCTTAGGGTCTGCGTACGGTCCGGCGACGGTGACGACGGCCCTTGCCCGCCGCCGGACCCCCAGGCCCGGGGCCTTACACCTCCGCCGTCTGCGGTCCCCCGCCGCGGACGGTCAACTGGCGTGGGGGCGCGAACAGTTCGTCCTGCGCCCGGTCTCGCGCCGTGAGCAGCGCCCCGCGCAGCACCGCACCGCCGCCGAGGGCGCTGGAACGCACCTCCGTCGGCAGGGGGGACAGCCGGGCGAGACGGTCCTGCACGCGCCGGGCCAGCACATGGCCGCCCGCACGGCCGACCTCACCGGCGAGCACCACACAGCCCGGGTCCAGTACGGAGATCACCGCGGCGGCACCGAGGGCGACCCGGTCCGCGAGGACGTCGAGGAAGCGGTCGGCACCGGCGACCGGGTCCGGGTGCGGGTGCGGGTGCCAGGGCGGGTGCGGGTACGGGTGGGGGGTGGCGAGGGCTTCGGGGCGGACGCGGTCGCTGCCACCCTCGCTGTCGCTGCCACCCTCGCTGTCGCTGTCGCCGTCGCCGTCAGCAAGGGTGCGGCGGTGCGTGTGATGCGCCGCCGGCATCCCGCCGGCTGCGGCCCGGCCCTCCGCGACCGCCTGGCCCGCGGCTGCGCCACCTCTTGCGGCGATCCTGCTCACGGCGGCCTCATCCGCCGCCTCCCAGGCCCCCGTTGAGACCCCCGACGCCTCACCCCCCGCACCCTGACCCGCCGTCGAGACCCCCGACGTCCCGCCCCCCGCCTCTCTGCCCGCGGCGAGCACCGGATCCACCGAAGCCACCGAAGCCCCGTCCCCCACCGCCGCGCGGCCCCCCACCAGCGACACAGCCACCCGCACAAGCGCCGCCGCCTCCGGCTCGTGTGCCGTCACCTCGGCCGTCACCCCGTGCTCCGCCGCCAGCGCGGCCACCGCGCCCGCGCCTGCCAGCGAGTGGAACCCCCCGTCGCAGTCGGTCGCCGACGGCAGTCCCGTGGTGCCCGGTATCGGGAGGAAACCGAGCTCGCCCGCGCCGCCGGAGGCACCCCGGCGCAGCGTGCCGTCGAGGACGAGCGCCCCGCCGATGCCCATGCCGAGCCACAGGAGGACGAAGGTGTCCCGGTCCCGTGCCGCGCCGTCGCGTTGTTCCGCCAGGGCCGCGAGGTTGGTCTCGTTCTCGACGCTGAACCGGGCATCGGGGAGCCGTTCCTGGAGTGCGGCCACCAGGCGCCGGTGCCAGACGGGCAGGCCCGAGGAGTCGCGGAGTTCGCCACTGGCCGGGTCGATCAGGCCGGGCGCGCCGATGCCGACGGTGTGCAGCCGGTCGGCGCCGGCCTCCTTCGCCACGCGCTCGACCAGGGTGACCGCCTGCTCCACCGCCGGCCCGGTGCCCATGTCCTCGCCGATCGGCACGGACGCCTCGGCGAGCACTCGGCCGAGCAGATCGGAGACGACGACGGTGACGCCCTCGGTGCGGATGTCGACCGCCGCCAGATGGGCGCGGTCGGCGACGATGCCGTACAGCTTCGCGTTGGGCCCGCGCCGTTGCTCACCCGACTCCCCGACCACCGTGATGAGACCGGCGGCGGTGAGGCGGTCGACGAGATCGGCGACGGTGGGTCTGGACAGGCCGGTGAGTTGCTTCAACCGCGCCGCCGTCAGCGGACCCTCCCGCGCGAGCAGGCTGAGGGCGAGCCGGTCGTTGATGGCCCGGGCGGTGCTCGGGGATGCGGGCATGCCGGGATCCTTCCAGATCGGCGGGGCTGCGCGAGCGCGCGGCCGGTGACTCGCTATCTATCAGGCAGGGTCCCTGATAGTTTACGGCGGCGCAGGGCCAGGGGAGACCGGAAAACGGGAGGACCGGAGAATGAGCGCAGTGGTCTACGAGCAGCGCGAGGTGAGGCGGGCCCGGTACGCCGTGGCCGCCGTGTTCGCCGTGCACGGCGCCGTCACCGGCTCGTTCGCGACCCGCGTGCCGTGGATCCAGGACCACGCGTCGGTCAGCGCGGGCCAGTTGGGCCTCGCCCTCGCCTTCCCCGCGCTCGGCGCGTCCGTGGCGATGCCGCTGGCCGGCAGCATCACCCACCGCTTCGGCGCCCGGAACGCCCTGCGCGGCCTGATCTCCCTGTGGACCCTGGCCCTGGTCCTGCCGTCCCTCGCGCCGAACCTGCCAGCCCTGTGTCTGGCCCTTTTCGTCTACGGCGCCACGGCGGGCATGGCGGACGTCGCGATGAACGCGCTCGGCGTGGAGGTCGAGAACCGGCTGGGCCGCTCGATCATGTCCGGCCTGCACGGCCTGTGGAGCGGGGGCGCCCTGGTCGGCTCGGCGGCCGGCACGCTCGCCGCGCACCTGGGTTCGGACGCCCGGCTGCACCACGCGCTGGCCGCCGCCGTACTGACCGTGCTGGGCGTGGCCGCGTGCACCTGGGTGCTCGATATCCAGCCCGCCGAGGACGAGGAGCCGCCGCCCCGCTTCGCGCTGCCGCCGAAGTCGGCGCTGCTCATCGGCGCGGTCGGGTTCTGCGCGGTGTTCGCGGAGGGGGCGAGCCTGGACTGGTCGGCCGTCTACCTGCGCGACCAACTCGACACCTCGGCCGGGCTCGCGGCCGCGTGCACGACCGGCTTCACGCTGACCATGGCCGTCGCCCGGATCGTCGGCGACAAGGTGGTGGACCGGTTCGGTTCGGTGGCCACGGTCCGGGTGGGCGGGGTGCTGGCCGCGCTCGGCGGGCTGTTGATCGTCGTCGCGGGCAATCCGGCGGTGGCGATGGGCGGGTTCGCACTGATGGGCCTCGGCATCGCGGTCGTCGTACCGCTGTGCTTCGCCGCCGCCGGGCGCAGCGGGCCGAACCCCAGCCTGGCCATCGCCGGCGTCGCGACCATCACGTACACGTCGGGCCTGGTCGCGCCGAGCGCCATCGGCGGCCTCGCCCAGGCGACCAGCCTGGTCGTCTCGTTCGGCCTGGTGACGGTGCTGGCGTGCGGGCTCGTGGCCTTCGCGGGTGTGCTGCGTGCCGCCGACCGCGACCGGCCGAAGGTCAGTGCCGAGGCCGCGGCAGTTCCCGGCCCGCGGCCCTGAACATGTCCGCGTTGTGAGGCAGGCGTCCCCGACCCCAAGCGGATGATCAGCCCCCGCTTTCTGGACAATGTCCCGGGACAGACACAGAGAGACCCACACCCACAGACCCAACACACCCACAGACGCGATGAAAGCGAAACCGCACCATGGATCTTGGCGTCCGCTGGAAACTGCACGGCGACGGACGCACTCCGGCGCCCGGAGCGGTGGTCCGCCCCGACGAACGGCTTTCCTGGCCCCGCACGGTGGGGCTCGGCGCGCAGCACGTGGTGGCGATGTTCGGCGCGTCCTTCGTCGCGCCCGTCCTCATGGGCCTGGACCCCAACCTCGCGATCATGATGTCGGGCGTCGCGACCGTCATCTTCCTGCTCGCCACCCGCGGCCGGGTGCCCAGCTACCTCGGCTGTTCGCTGTCCTTCGTCGGCGTGGCCGCGGTCATCCGGGCGCAGGGCGGCACCAGCGCCACCGTGACCGGCGCGGTTCTCGTGGTGGGCGTCGCGCTGTTCCTGGTCGGGGTGGCCGTGCAGCAGTTCGGGGCGCGGATCATCCACGCGGCGATGCCGCCGATCGTCACCGGCGCGGTGGTGATGCTGATCGGCTTCAACCTGGCCCCCGTCACGGCCTCCACCTACTGGCCGCAGGACCAGTGGACGGCCCTGCTGGTCATGCTGTTCACCGGCCTGGCCGTGGTCTGTCTGCGGGGGTTCTGGTCCCGCGTCGCGATCTTCCTGGGCCTGGTCTTCGGCTATGGCGTCTCCTGGGCCTTCGACCGCCTCTTCGGCCGCATCCACTCGGCCGACGCGAGCGGCAAGCTCACCGACCACTGGCGCCTCGACCTGTCCGCCGTCGGCAAGGCCGACTGGGTGGGCCTGCCCTCCTTCCACGGACCGTCCTTCGAGTGGTCGGCGATCCTGGTCGCGCTGCCCGTCGTCATCGCGCTGGTCGCGGAGAACGCCGGGCACGTCAAGGCGGTCGGTGAGATGACCGGCGACTCGCTGGACGACAAGCTGGGCACGGCGCTCGCCGCGGACGGCATCGGGTCCGTGCTGTCCACCGCGGTCGGCGGACCGCCCAACACCACCTACTCCGAGAACATCGGCGTGATGGCCGCGACCCGGGTGTACTCGACGGCCGCGTACTGGGCCGCCGCCGGCTTCGCTCTCCTCTTCGGCCTCTGCCCGAAGTTCGGCGCGGTGGTGGCCGCGGTCCCGGGCGGTGTCCTCGGCGGCATCACCGTCATCCTGTACGGCATGATCGGCCTGCTCGGCGCCCAGATCTGGCTCAACGCCGGGGTGGACCTGCGTAATCCGCTCAACCTCGTACCGGCCGCCGCCGGCATCATCATCGGCGTCGGCAACGTGACGATGAAGTTCAGCGACACCTTCTCGCTGAGCGGCATCGCCCTGGGAACGCTGGTCGTGATCACCGGGTACCACGCGCTGCGGGTGTTCGCCCCGCCCCACCTCACGACGCGGGAGCCCCTGCTGGACGAGGGCACCAGCACCTACGACAGCGGCACTCAGCGCGCCAAGTCGTAGGCGTACGACGGCGAGAACGTGCCCGGCGAGCCCTTGCAGCCGTCCGACTCCCCCGGCAGTTTCACCCACAGGAAGGCGTCGATCCGCGACTCCCCGGTGTTCAGCGTGGGCGCCCGGCCGATCTTCCGGCCGGACGGGTCGCACCACTCGCCGTCGGGCGGGGCGCCGTTGCCGTTGCGGCTGGTGTCGATGACGGCACCCAGGCTCGCGGGGCCGCCCAGGGCGTCCAGGACCTGACGGTCGTACGCGATCTCGTCGGCCGTGCGGTGGAAGTTGGAGACGTTGCTGAACACGCCGTCGGAGGAGGCGGCCGAGGCGGCCCCGGCCTGCCGGAGCCACGTCGCCTGTTTCGCGGCCGCGTTCCAGCCGGAGTGCCCGGCGTCGTAGTAGACCCGGACCTTGGGGTTGGCGGCCTTGAGGACGCGGCCCGCGCGGGCGAGCGAGGCGAACCGGCGGGAGCGCTGGGCCGACGTCAGGCACTCGGCCTGGGCGATCGAGTCGGGCTCCAGGATGACGACGGCCTCGGCCGAGCCCAGCCCGGCGGCGAAAGCGTCGATCCAGGCGTCGTAGGCGCCCAGGTCGGGCGCCCCGCCCTGCGAGGCTCCGCCGCAGTCACGGCCCGGGATCGCGTACGCCACCAGCACGGGGACCCGGCCCTGTGCGGCGCCGCCGTAGGTGACCGCACGCACCCGGGCGATGATGGTCGAGGGCGTGTAGTCGGCGAACCAGACGGCGGCCGGCTGATCCGCGATACGGGACGCTATGACCGCCCGCCGAGGATCGCCGGAGTTGGCCCGCACCCAGTCCAGCACCTGCGACTGGGGGTGACGGTAGAGGCCTGTGGACACGAAGGCGGTCGACCCGTTCTCCCTCACCACCCCATTGTCCGCCTTCTCCGCTCTCTCCGCCTTCTCTTCCTTCGTGGGCGTCGGCGTGCGGCCCGGCGTCTTCTCCGGGTTCTTCCGGGGCGGCGAGGCGGAGGCGCTCGGTCTCGGCGAGGCGGACCGTGTCGGTACGGCGGGCTGCGGTGCGAGGTAGGGCGAGCTGCTCACCTCGGGTTTCGCCTCGTCGGAGGCGTGCCGGTCGTCGAGGGCGGACAGCATCCCGGTCGCGGTGCCGACCGCGACCACGACGGACGCCGCCGCGACCATCGCACCGCGCCGTGCGGTCCGCCTGCGCTCGGCCCGGCGCGCGGCCAGGCGCTGGGCACGTAAGCCTGACACGGTGCCGCTCCCCCTCCCCCGGCGGCGGGCACGTTCCCCCGTTCTGGGGAAGCGTCGGGCCCGCCGGTACCCGGCTCACCCTAAAGCTGCGACTCTGCCCTCATGGTGCAATGCGAACAATTCACCACTCCCGTCGACGCGGTCGTCTCCCGTATGCGCGCGCTCGACGCGGAACTGCCGCCCGGGGACGGTGTGGCGGTCTTCAACCGCGTCTACCTCGCGGTGACCGAGGCCGTCGACCAGCGCATCGACAGCGGGCGTTTCGAGGACGCGCGGGCCGCGACCACGCTGGACGTACGGTTCGCGAAGCGCTACCTGGCCGCCGTCGAGACGGTGACCCACGGACGGCGCCCGCCCGCCTGCTGGCGGCCTCTGTTCCAGATGCGCCGTCATCCCGGCGTACGACCGCTGCAGTTCGCCCTCGCGGGCATCAACGCGCACATCGGCCACGATCTCGCACTCGCCGTCGTGGACACCTGTCGTACGCTCGACTGCGAACCCGCCGAGGTGGAGGACGAGTACGACCACGTGGGCGATCTCCTCGTGTCGTTGGAGGAGCGCATCCGCGAAGAGCTGATGCCGGGCCCCGACCTCCTCCAGATCGCCGATCCGCTCACGCATCTGCTCGGCGCGTGGAGCCTGGAGCGGGCCCGGGACGCCACCTGGACCGCGGCCCGGGCCCTGTGGGCGCTGCGCGGACTCCCCGACGTCGCCGGGGAGTTCAGGGAGAGGCTGGACGCGGCGGTGGGGCTGGCGGGGCGCATGCTGCTCACTCCGCTGCCGGACCGGTGAACCAGGCCCTAGTGTCCCGGTCCGGAGATCCTGTCGCAGTAGTGGCAGATGCGGTCGATGATCTGGTCCGCGGTTTTGGTCCATCTAAAGGGCCGGGCCTGCTCGT
>JODI01000067.1 GCA_000720805.1 Streptomyces violaceoruber | reverse complement strand
GGCCGCGGCGGGGGCCGGGCCGAGAGCGTCGGCGAGAGGCAGCAGCACGTCTGCGCCGGGGAAGTCGGCGTCCGCGGTGCCGTCCGGCGTCACGGCGGGCGAGGGGCCGGTGAGCGGGCGGACCCGGACCGGGGCGCCCGGTCCCTCGCGGGTCAGCTCGACGGCGGCACGTACGGGGCGCCCCCCCGCGTCCGGCGCGATCGCCGGCCCGAGCACCACGGCCCGGTCGGTCCCGGCCCCGTCCAGCAGCTCGGCCGCTTCCGGTGTCCCCTCCCCCGGCGGCGGCACCTCCGAGACCACGATCGTCAACGGCGGCGCGGCGGTGGGGGCGGAGTTCGCCGCAGGGGCGGGATTGGCCTTCACGTCGCTCACGCCGCTGTTGTCGCGTACGTCGCCGGTGCCGGCGTACGAGCCGGTGGTGCTCACCTTCGGCGGGGCGGGGGCCGTGTCGGCGACCGAGGTCGCAGTGCTCTCGGCCGAGTCCGCGGCACTGCTTGCTCCAGAGGAGTTGACGGCCTCCGGAGTAGTAAGGGTCTCAGGCGACTGTGCGGTCTGCGAGGTGCCGTCCGTCGTGTTCTGTGAGCCGTCCTGCGGGGCCGCGCTGTCCGGGGCGCGGGTGCCCTGAGGCGGAGCGGCGGAGGGAGCCGTGCCCCCGGCGGTGGGGGTGCCGCCTGACCGGACGCCGGTGCCAGGGCCGGATGCGGCGGCGGTGGTGGGGCTGTGGGAGGCGACGGGACCGCCGACACCCTGGCCCGCCACCGGACCCGTACGGTCGTCCGGCTCGGCCGGCTCGGCCGGCTCACCCGGAGAGTTCTGGACCTCGGCTTCCGGAGAGTTCTGGACCTCGGCTTCCGGGGAGCCCAGGACCGAATTGTCCGGGGAACCCACGACCGCGTTCTCCGGAGACCCCTCGGGCTCGCCGCCGTCCCCGTCGAGGGCGTTGTCGACCTGCGAGTCCGGCCCGTTGCCCGCCAACGAGCCGACGGGGTCCGCGCCGGTACCGGCGGCGGGACCGACCGCGGTCGTGGGGCCGTTGCCGAAGGCACTCGGGGTAGTGGTGAGCGGGTCGCTCCCCGCGCTCGGGGTGCCCGCCGTATTCGGGGAGTTCACGGTGTTCGGGGAGTCCACCGTGCCCGGGGAATTCACCGTGCCCGGGGAGTCCACCGTGCCCGGGGAGTCCACCGCCCCCGGGGAGCCCACCGTGCTCGAAGAGTCCACCGCCCCCGGGGAGCCCACCGCCCCCGGAGACTCCACCGTGACCGGCGTCCCGAAGCCGTCGAGGGCTCGGCGGACCGTGTCGGTGTCGATCTGGGAGGCCGGGCCGTTCCCCGCGGGCACCACCCGTATCTCGGGCAGCTGCGAGAGGTTGCTGTGCAGGCTGTCGCGGATGCCGATCTCGGTGCTGCCGGGCGGCAGGGCGCCGCGCAGGGCGGTGAGGTCGCGCAGCGCCTGCGCGCGGACCTCGGCGGGGCCGTCGTAGACCTGCTGCCACAGCTCGTTCTCGGCGGCGGTCACCGGCAGCGGGCCCGGGGAGTACGGCGGCGGGTCCTGGGTCACGTACGGCGGCGGGTTCTCCGCGACGTAGGGCGGGGGTGTCTGACCGCCGGTGAAGTCGCCCTGGCCGATGAGCTGTTGCGTGACCGGCGGGGGCGAGGCGAGTGCGGGGCTGTCACCGCCGGTGGTGTCCGGACGCGAGGGGCCGTCGGTGCGGCCGGGGCCGTCGCCGTCGCGGGAGCGCGGGGAGTCGGCGGAGTCGCGTGTGTCGGAATCGGTGGTGCCGCCGGAGACGGTGGGTGGCTGGTTGCGCAGCTTGTCGATGGCGTTGCGCAGTTCGGCGCCGGTGTTCAGGGCGGTGTCGGTGAGCGTGGCCTCGACCTGGCTGCTGAGGCCCGCGCCGACGAAGGTGGACCAGTTGGTGGACCAGTCTCCGTCGAAAGCGCCCTTGATCAGGATCTCCGCGAGTGCCTCGCCGGAGCCGGCGGCCAGGAAGTCTGCGGTCCCCTTGAGTCCGTAGTGCCCGGCCAGCGCGCCCGGCCGGTCGGCGTTGTTCCGCAGCAGCTGGTTGTTCCGCCACAGGTCGGGGTTGTTCCGGAAGTTGTTCCGGAAGGAGAACGGGTTGTTGTTCGTGGGGTTGGGGCTGTTCCCGTACGGGTTCGGATCGGGGCGGTCGTTCGGGGTGTTGTCCCGGTTGGGGTTCGGGGTGGGGTCAGGGTTCGGCTTCGGGTTCGGGGTGGGGTTGTTGTTCTTGAGGTTGAGGTCGAAGTCGTTGCGCAGGTTGGGGTTGTTCTTGAAGTTGAGGTCCGGGCCGTTCTTGAGGAAGTTGTTGTCGTAGCTCTTGACGATGTTCTTCGCCCAGTTGTCGAAGACGCTGGTGAAGAAGCCCGCGGCGGCGCCGAACGCGCCGTCCTTGAGGATCTGGTTCCAGTCGAAGCCGTCCGGGCGGCGGCCCTCCGGGGCAAAGTTCATCATCGCCAGCCGCACCGCGAAGGTGGTGAACGCCTCGGCGAACGCCTCGGTCAGGGACGGCGCCAGGTGGAGCCGCTGGAGCAGGTGACTGAGCGTGGTGAGAATCATGAACCGGCTGCGCAGCTTGGCCATCATGATCTGGCTGGCCGAGGCGCCGCCGGTGAAGAAGGACATCGCCAGGTAGAGGGCGATCTCCATGAGCAGCCGGATGACCTCGGCGATGATCTGCCACTTGGACTCCATGATGTCCATGGAGGTCTTGCGCCGGCCCTCGGCGATCTTGAGGAGCTGCTCGGCGAACTCGCGCAGGTAGTTCTTGCCGCCGTCGTCGATGAGCATGCCCATCGCCTTGGCGTACGACTTGGCCAGATCGTCCGGCATGGACTCGGCGATGTCGTGGACCGACTTCTCGATCAGCGAGGAGAGCTTGTCGAGCTTGCCGCTCAGGGCGGAGTAGGGCCGGCGGCTGTCGTTGGCGAGGTCCTCGTCGGCGTCCATCATCCATTCCCCGGTGAGGATGAAGATCATCGCGTTGACCGCGGGCGACGGCTTGATGCTCATCGGGGACCGCCCTGGAGCCTGCACGGGCAGGACGGAGCGGCCGCTCCCGGCGCGGTGCGGGAGCGGCCTGCGGTGCGCAGGTCAGCGGCGGCCATGCCCGCCTGAACCGTCGTCACCGTTCAGCCCGTTGGCCTCGATACGGCTGGTGCCCTGCTCGATGCCCTCGATGTTGCGGTCGCGGGTGTCCTTCATCATCCGGACCTGGCTGAGCGTGGCGTCGGTGATGCCCACCAGCGCGTCCCGGATGGACATCATGGTGTCCTTGGTGGTCTGCCGCTCCTTCTGCTCCTGCGGCTTGGCCTTCTCCGCGAACTCTCCCTCGGTGCCGGGCCAGCCGACCGTGGGGGCCAGCTCGTCGAAGAACTCCTCCGTCATGCTCCTGGTCAGGTTGCCGATCTCCTCCAACTGCCCCGCCAGCGCCTCGATGCGGTGCGGGTCCACGTAATAGCGCTCTCCCACCGTCAGTCCTCCCCGTCCTCGCCTAGCGCGTCCCGCCAGGCAGGTCTCTCCTGGCCGCCGCGTGCTGTGTCCTCGTCGTCCTCGCGCAGCACCTCGGGGCCGAAGATCCGCTCCCAGTCGACCTCGAAGCCCTTCAGCTCCGGCACGTTGCTGCTGGGCTCGGTGAAGGGAGCCATCGCCTTCATCACGTGGCGGTTCATCTTCAGGCGCGCCGCGCTCGCCGCCTCCAGGACGCTGGCGGCCAGCTCCTGGGGGGACATGTCGCGGTACTTGTTCTCCAGGAACTCGATCCCGGTCAGCTCACCCTGCGGGCCCACGGTCGCCCGGACCGCGCGGTCGGAGGAGAGCACCGCGAACGACGCCTGCCGCAGCTCGCGTTCGGTGCGCGCGACCGCCTCCTGGGCTGCCTGGAGCTCGGCCATCGCCTTCTCCAGGCGCTTCTCCAGCGGCTCCGTCACGCCGCCCCTCCCTTCTCCGCCGTTCTCTCCGTACGTCCGGATGTCCGGCCCGTACGTCCGGACCCTGTTTCCGGTCTGTCCATCAACTGCCTTGCCGATCTTGCCTGGTGACGGTCCGGCTGTGAAAGCCGGGGTCGGATGGCACTCGTCTCGTCGCGGTGGTCACCGTGGGACTCATCTCGTCGCGGCGGTCACCGCCCGATGGAGGCCGCGCGGCGGTCACCGCCCGATGACCGCCGGGGTGCCGCCCTCGTCGGTGCCCCATACGTCCGCGTCCTCCTCCAGGTAGTCGGCGGAACTGGTGGGCCTGCGGCCCGGCTCCGGCTCCGCCTCGGGAGAGTCCCCGCCGGTGGTCGCCACCCGGGAGGCCGGGGCCAGGAAGGTGTCGCTGTCCTCCTGCCGGTTCCACGGGCTGCGCCGACGACGGTTGCGGCGCTCGCTCTCCTCCGCCGCGTCGACCAGGACGGCGCGCACCCGTTCGCCGTTGCCCTTCTCGCCGCCCGCGCCCATGCCTCCCATTCCGCCGCCCATCGGCATGCCCGGGCTGCCGGGCGTACCGGGCATACCGGGGGCGCCGGCCGCGGCGACGGGACTGAGCGGGCTGCCCGCGCTGCTTGCGGCACCGTCGGACAGCGGGGCGGCGCCGGCCGCGCCGACGCCGTCCGCGGAGAAGGAGCCCGCCCCGGAGAGGCCGCCGCCGGAGGCCGCGGTGCTCACGTTGCCGCTGCCGAGGCCGAGTTCGGAGAACGGCACGTCCCGAGAGGTGGTGCCGCCGCCTCCACCCCCACCGCTCACTCCACCGACGGTGTCGAGGTCGTCGAGGATGTCCGAACTGTCGAAGTCTCCGGGCGAGTTGAGGTCGTGCAGGTCGACCGTCCGGGTGTTGCCCTGCGGGTCGGTGACGGTGGCGATGCCGGTGTCCGGGTCGATGACCTGGGTGCTGCCGTCGGGGAACCCGGTGTTCAGCCGGCCGTTGTCCAGGAAGGTGGTCGAGCCGTCCGGGTTGGTCACCTTCGCCCCGTGCGTAAGGTCGGCGACCGTGGTGGAGCCGTCCGGGTGCGTGGTGGTGAGCAGCCCGTTGTCCGGGTCGAAGGTGGCCTCGCTGCCGTCCGCGAACGTGGTGGAGTAGTCGTCGCCGTCCCACGTGGTGTGCCCGCCGGTCGGGGTATCCAGGCCGGGCTGGTCGCTGTTGAGGTTCCTGAAATCGCCCAGGTCGCCGGTCGACTCGGTGAGCAGGTCGGAGTTGATGTCGCCCAGGTCGCCGAGGTCCGCGGAACCGTTCGGGCCGCTCTGGCCGTTGAGGTCACCCAGGTTGCCGAGGTTCTGGGTGGTGGTGGTGCCGTCCGGGTTGGCGGTCGTCGCCTGGCCGGTCGCGGGGTCGATGGTCTGGGTGGTTCCGTCAGGGAAGGTCGTGGTCAGCTTGCCGTCGTCACCGAGGGAGGTGACCGACCCGTCCGGGTTGGTCACCCTGGTGCCGTCGCCCAGGTTCTGCGTGGTGACGGAACCGTCCGGGTGGGTGGTGGTGAGCACCCCGGTGTCCGGGTCGAAGGAGTTGCTGCTGCCGTCCGGGAATCCGGCGGTGAGCTTGCCGTCGGTGAGCTGGGCGGTACCGCCGGTCGGGGTCTTGAGTGAACCTCCGGAGCCGTTGTTCAGGCCGCCGAGGTTGCCGAGGCTCTGAGTGATCGCGTCGTTGGCCGCGGCGTTGTCGGTGTCGCCCTGACCGTTGGCCGGACCGCTGTCGAGCGTGCGCAGGGCGCGCAGGTTCGGGGCGACCGGGGGCGGGTTGGACGTGGACCACTGCTGGTCGTCGCCGCCCGGGTTGTTCACGTCGCCCAGGTTGCCCAGGCTCTCGGTGACCGGGGTGTTCTGGTTGCCAATGTTGCCGAGGCTCTCGGTGACCGGGTTGTTCTGGTTCAGCAACTCGTCGAGGTTGCCGAGGTTCTGCTCCTTGAGCGCGTTGGGGTCGTTGAGGCCGCCGAGGCTCTCCCCCAGGGCCTTGCTCTGCTCCTCGGCCTCACGCTTGGCCTCCTCCTGCTCGCGCCGCTGCTCCTCGCGCAGCTCGTCCTGGTACTTCTTGTCCTCCTCCCGCTGCTGGTTCTGCTCCTTCTTCAGCTCATCGGCCTCGCGCTTGTCCTCCTCGCGCTGCTGGTTCTGTTCCTTGCGCAGCTCGTCCTGGTACTTCTTGTCCTCCTCGCGCTGCTTCTCCTGCTCCTTCCGCAGCTCCTCCTGGAGGCGCTTGTCCTCCTCCCGCTGCCTGTTCTGCTCGTTGCGCAGCTCTTCCTGGTACTTGCGGTCCTCCTCGCGCTGCCGCTCCTGCTCCTTGCGGAGTTCGTCCTGGTATTTGCGGTTGTCCTCGTTCTGCTTGTTGATCTCGTTCTTCTCGTCCTGCAGCTTCTTCTTCTCGTAGTCGTCGGCGGCCGTGCTGGTGGACTTCGGTTCGGGCACGTTCTCCGAGAAGTCCTTGCCCAGGTCGAGGAAGTGGTTGTTCAGGTTCGACTGCACCGTGGCGGCAGGCTTGCCCAGGTACTCGTCGATGCCCTGGCTCCAGATCTTGACCGCCTTGTCGCCGACCTTCGCCCAGTTCTTGATGTCGTTGAGGTCGCCGTACTCCGGGTGCTCCTGGAGGAACCCGGCCTTGGGTGAGTGGTAGGTGTAGCTGCTGTACTGGGAGTAGGAGACCTTGATCTCCGTCTCGGCGACGTTGTGCGCGTCCACCCACTGGGCGAGGTCGTCCAGGACGTAGCGCAGCACCTGATGCGGGTCGTAGTACGGCGACTTGGCCCAGTCCAGCCACGCCTTCAGCAGGGTGTTGGCGGCGTCCTCCAGGTACTTGCGCCCCAGTGACAGGGCACGGGAGTAGACCGTGCCGCCGGTGCCGGTCTCGCCGCCGGTGCCGGCCGTGGAGTTGAAGGTCTCGACGTAGTTGTCGTAGTTCTCGCGGATCTTCTTCAGCAGGCTGCGGAAGACCTCCGCCGCCTCGCCCTTCCAGCTCGCGTCGTCCCGGCCGAAGCGGTCCTCCCAGTCCTTCAGCACCACCGCGTGGTCCTTGAAGAACTTGGCGGCGTAGTCGAAGGAATCCCCGGTGGTGTTGAAGGAGTTCAGGTCCACCACGTCGGCACCGGGCACTCCCAGATTGCTGAACCGGGCGTCCTGGGTGCTGCCCCTCAGCAGCGCGAGGAGCGCCGACCGCGGCCCGTTCATGTACCGGGCGAGCGCGACGGTGCTCATCTTGTCCTTGTTGTAGTCCGTGAACTCGTTGCCCTCACGGACCTGGGCGTTGTTGACGTCGTCGGAGCCGGGGCCGGCGAAGATGATCTCGTCTCCGGCCTTCACACGGCCCTCGAAGACGATCCGCGCCTGCTTGATCATGGACTTCTTGCCCTTGTCGAAGAACCAGATGTCGTAGTCCTCGCCATGGTTCGTCAGGAAACCGGAGTCCTTGACGAGCAGGCTGAGGCTGCGCTCCTTGATGTCCATCCGGAAGAGCTTGCCGCCGTGGTCGGAGCGGAGGGTGTCGAAGACGGTGCCGCGGTCCGGCACCGGATAGCCGGTGATGTGGGTGACCAGAGTGGCCCAGGTGTCGGTCGACGGGTCCGCGGCGTTGTCGAACTTGTCCAGGTTCTCGTCGGAGTTGGGATCGTACCGATCGGCCACCGGGCGCCCTTTCTGGTCGGTGCTGGTCATTCATGCCGGTGCACGGCGTCCTCACGCGGGTGTGCAGCCGGGCGGTCCTCCCACGGGCGCACCCGGCGGCCGTGGCCCGGCCGGCGCGCGCGGGACAGGTTCAGGTGTCGCCGTCGTTCCCCTCGCCGCCGCCGGCGGTGAAGGCGTCGACCTCCTCGAAGGTCTGCAGCAGCGTCTGCGCGTCGATCGCTTCGAGGTTCTTGTTCTTGGTCTTGTTGGCTTCCTCGATGGTGTCGCTGAGCGCCTCCTTCAGCTCCTTGAAGAGCTCCATCTGGTCACCGAGCAGCTTGTCGATGGCTGTGGCCGCGGTGGTGATGTCCTTGATCAGCGTCGGTCCCGAGACCAGCGGTTCGGTGACCATTTTGCCGATGCGCAGGAGCTGCTGGTTCTGGGCGAGGTTGTCCGGGGTGGTGTGGCCGTCGATGAGCTTGCCGAGCGGGCGGATGGTGGACCCGTCGCCCTCCTCGCGGTGCTTCTTCGCGGCGGTGTACACCGGCTGCACCTCGTTGTCCCGGAAGTTCTCCATCTGCTTGAGGTCGAAATGCTTGACGTCGGCCTTCTCACCGGCCATGGGACGTCCTCCTGGCGCTTGGTACCGGACGGGGATACGAGGGCGGGCCGGTCCGGCCGGCCGGCGCCCCGCGCGCGGACGGCCGGACCGGTGGGCGGTAGCCGGGCGCGCGGGGTGCGCGTCGAGCCGGCGACCAGGGCCTCCGGTTCGGATCAGCCAGATCCGAACGAGAGGCACTAGCGGGCCCGGACGTTGCCCCAGTTGTCGGCGCTCTTGCGCTCGTCGCGGGAGTGGTTGTCGTGGATGCTCTGGATCAGCTCGCCGCTGTCGCCGAGCAGCATGGCCATGTTCTTGGTGGCCTGGTCCCACTCCGCCTGGACCTGGATGTACATCTGCTGGTCCGATCCCTCCCAGGTGCTGACGAGCGGCTTCAGCTCGTCCTCCAGGTTGTTGAGGGTCGTGATGATCTGCTGGGTCTGGTTCTTCAGTTCCTCGATGGCGTTCTGGACCACGGGGTACTGCACGTCGATGATGCCGTCAGCCATGACGTCTCCTCTCGGGTGGCCGGGCGTCGAGGCCCGGAAGGCTCATGGGGTCCCGCCTCGGCGACCAGGGTCGGCGCGGGGGGCGGGTCAGAGCAGTGCTTCGAAGACGCCCTGGGTGGTCTTGCTGTTGAGGACCTCGGTGAGGTCCTGGTTCTCCTTCGCCAGGCGGTTGGCGGAGGTCACGTTCTCCTGGAGCGCGTCGATCATCTTGCTGATCTGGACAACGACCTTCTGCGCCTCGCCGTTCCAGCTGCGGAAGAGCTTCAGCAGGGCCTGACCCTCGTCACCGCCGACGCCCGAACGCGCGGCGATCTCGGCGACGTTGTTCTGGATTTTCTCGACCTGGCTCCGGGCGGACTCCAGGGACGAGACGCCCCCCAAGCCCTTGGCGTAATCCGCTTTCCGTGCGGCACTGTCCGCCATGTCGCGCTCCCTTCGTTCGAGCAACTCTCGTCGCAACGTTGCCCGCTGAGGCTAAAGAGAACCACGTGTTCCGCGCAACGCGTGTCGGGAAGATTTGAGCATCGGTCAGTTCACCAAATCTTCTATGTACCACGGGAGTTGTTGGCCTGTTTCATCGGGGTGAACGTGCCCGCTTCGCCCCGTGAGGGAAGCGGGCACGTGAACTGCCCGCCGAGTGACGCGACGCGGACGGGAAACGGGCGGGAAACGGGCGCGCGAGGAAGGGAAACGGTCATCGAAGTGGCCGGTTCCCATCCATTGCCCGTGCCACCTGGCTGGATTCCGCGGGGTCGGGCGGCCGTAATTCCTGAGCTTTTTCTGAGGTTTCCCCTCCGCACCCCTCCGCACCCGGGCCCCGAGTTCGGCCGGTATTCTTCCCGCCCTCGCCCATTTCTTTTTCATTGGGTGCTTTAGGTGTTTCTTGTCCGGCTCAGCGCGCTGTGTCGGCCTTGTCCGTCTCACCGTCCGCGCCGCGCTTCTCCGTCCGCTCGGCGGTCCCGCACCGCGGGGCTGTGATCTTCGCCTCCGCGGCGCCCGAGGCGGCTGCCGGGTCCAGGTCCGCGCCGGTCGGGAAGGCCGCGAGCAGCGGCGCCGGGACCGAGCCGATGTCCCCGGCCCCGTACCCGAGAGCGTCCAGCGACTTCTGGGAGGAGACCCGGTACTTCACGCCGTTGTCCGCCACCAGATAGGTGGTCCCCGCGTGCGCGGCACCGCTCGCGTTCAGGGCCCGGACCAGGGCACCGTGCCCGGGCCGTACCACCGAGGCGTCCGGCGGGGTGCAGGCCGGCTCCAGCGGCTGGGCGGTGCCCTCCGGTACCGCGACCGGGGCGAGCTGGTTCAGCGGGGCCAGCACCGAGCTGATCCGGGCACCGCCGTCGCCACCGTCCACCTTGGCGCAGAGCGCGGTGCCGCGCGGCGCGGAACGCGGAACCGGCGGCGCGTCCGGCAGCTCCGCGGACCCGGCCGAGCCCGCGGTCCTCGCCCGGTGCTCGCGCAGCGCGTCCGCGCCGACCGTGCGCACCTCGGGCGACCGTCCCTGGTAGGCGTCCTTCTGGGTGGCCGGGTCGCCCAGCACCAGGGCGGCTCCGAGCCGGGTCAGCGGCACCAGGCCGTCCTTGCGCAAGAGGTGGTACGTGCTGCCGCCGCCGGGCACGCTGATCCTGAACAGCTGGCCTATCCGGCTGGCCTCGCCGCCGAGTTCGGGGCCCTCCTCTCCGCGTCCGGGCACCGCGGGCGGGCGCAGGGCGGGGCCGGGTGCCAGGGCGTCCAGGAAGGCCGCGGAGACCGGCATCGGCCGCTCGGAGCCGTAGCCGAGGGCGTTGCGGGCGTCGGAGGCGCGGTCCAGGGGCAGCCTGCTCCCCCGCCACACCAGGTACTCCGTGCCGTCCGGCCCGCGTACCAGGACCGCCTCGTCGCCGTCGATCCCGCGGGAGTCCAGCGACGTCCCTGCGACCACGGTGGAGGCACCCGGCTTGTTCACCCCGGTGTCCGCCGCGGCACCCGAGGTGCTGGGCAGCGCCCCGTCCGGCCCGGTGACGCACATGTGCCATGCGCCGTCGTCGAGTTGGCCGGGCTCAGGCACGGCGTCCGGGGCACCGGGGATGCCGACCGGGGCGCCCACCGGGGTGTCCCGCAGCGAGACGGTGCCCACGTCCTTGGTCGTCAGGTCGGAGCCGCCGATCAGCCGCGCCGAGGCGTAGTTGCGCACCGGGTGCAGCACGCCGTCGGCGCCGGTCCACAGGTAACGGGCACCGGTCTCGCGGTTGACCACCAGGTGCTCACCGTCGCGCCAGCCGTCGTTGCCGCCGGGGCGCAGCAGCCCGTAGACGGTGCTGCCGGCGCCGATCAGCACGGTGACCAGCACACCGAAGACCACGCCGCGGGTGGTGCGCCCGAGCGGGCTCTCGGGGGCGTCCGGGTCGGCCATCAGCAGGCCCGAGCTGAGCCTGCCCATCATGAAACTGTGGGCGTGCACCTGGTCGCGTTTGGACTGCACAGCCTCTCCTCAACTCGTTCTCGATGACCCGGTGTAGGGACATTGGGGTGCGGGCCCCGTGTGGGGGCGTTGGAGTGCAGGCTCCGTGTACGGGCGTAGGGGGCGCAGGCCCGGTGTGCGGGGGTACGGGCGAACGCCCCCGGTACGGACGTACGGGCGCAGGACCTGTAGAGGCGTACGGGGCCGGCCCCTGTACGGCCGTACGGACGGGCTCAGCCGAACAGGCCGCGCAGCCAGCCGAACAGGCCCGCCAGCCACAGGCTGAGCGGCAGCAGCGCGACCGCGAAGCCGGTGTGCGCCAGCTCCGCCGCGCGGCCCCAGTACGGCAGCACCCGGCGGCCGGGCACCGTCCAGGCCGCGATCACGAGGCCGGCCGCGGCGGCGAGCAGGACCGCGAAGACCACCGGGCGCCCGTCGGTGCCGCTGTGCACCGCCCAGGCGCGGGCGAGCAGCAGCAGCCCGCAGATCCCGGGCACCGCGAGGGTCAGCCGCTGTCCGATGTGCACCAGGCCGCGGGAGTGCAGGAGCAGCAGCAGGCTCAGCGCGAGGGAGGTGACCACCCCGGGCAGGTCCGGGCGCTCGGCGAGGACGACCAGGGCGGCCGCGGCGACGGTGCCGGTCGCGGCGAAGAGGGCGGTCACCCAGCGCCCGGCCAGCTCGGTGCGCTCGGCGACCTCGCTGCCCGCGTAGGGCTCGATGCCCTCCTGGAGCTGGCTGGCGGAGGACGGCAGCGCGGGCATCCGCATACCGGCCAGCTTGAAGGCGAACGGCGCCACCGCCCCGGCGCCGAGCGCGATCACCGTCGCCACCAGCGCCACCGCGGCCGGCACGTCCAGGCCGGTGTAGCCGATCAGGGCCCCGGCGATCGCGGTGGCCACCGAGACCACTGCGGTGGCCAGGAGGGCCGGGGCGCCGACCGCGGTGGCGGCGAGCGCGAGGACCGCGCCGCCCGCGCCCGCGGCGCCCGCCGCGAGCAGCCGCGCGCCCGCGACCCGCGCCGCGTCCGGGCCGGTCAGCTCGCCGCCGGGCAGCACCCAGCCGGCCAGCGCCAGGCAGGGCGCGACCAGCAGGCCGAGCGCGGTCGCGGAGAGCCGGTCGCCGACCGCGCGGCTGGCCGAGCCCGCGCCCGCGAGCAGCAGCACCCCGGCCACGGCCGAGCAGGCCGCCCGGGACGAGGCCGGCACTCCGGGCCAGAACACCAGCAGGAGGGCGGTCGCCACGGTCGCCACCACCGCGCCCACCAGCAGGCCCCGGGCCGCGCCGGGGTGCCAGGTGTGCAGTCGCCGGCTCGCGGTGTCGGCTATCCCGTCCACCAGGTCGTCGAGCCGGGCCTCGGGCAGCGCCTCGGTGTGGGGGCGCAGGTAGAGCACGTCTCCGTCGGCGAGCCCGGCACGGGCGAGGGTGGTCTCCTCGTCGAGCGGGGCGTCGCCGAGGCGCTGGAGCACCCAGCCGGCGTGATCGAGTCCGGCCTCCTCGGCCTCCTCGCCGACGTAGCGCAGCAGTGTGGGCAACAGGTCGGCGACCGGCACGTCGGCGGGCACGGCCAGATCGACGGAGACGCTCGGCGCGCGTACGGTCAGGCGGCACAGTTCGGCCACCGCGCTGTCGGTCATCAGCTGAACTCTCGGCTTCCGTAGAGGCTTTGGTGGGGGGCTTCCCCGGAAAAGGGGGAACGTGCGAAGAGTACGGAAGGCGCGGTGCCGCCAGAAACCGGGGGGCAGGGCAAGGGAATTGGGTCCGCGCGCCCGGCGACCACCGCTCCCGCGTGGACAGTTCGCGTTCCGTGAATGCAGACTACTGCCGACACCCGCCGGATTGTGCCGCGGACCGGACTCCTGCCCGGTACGGAGCCGACAGGTACGGGAGTTGCCCGCCCGTGCGGTCACGCCCGCGGCTTTGGCCCGGATTTCACGGTTGTCCGGGAATCGCAGGAAACAGTACGGTGCGGGACTTCCCCGGTACCGGCTGCGGCGGTATTCGGTGCGGGCCGGAAAGACCAGTGAACCCGGAGGTTCTGTTCCTTGAGTGTGGTGCTGTTTCGCCGGCCGGCCCGCAGGCCCGGACCGGAGATGCCCGAGGGGCAATTGACCCTCCAGGAGCCGCCGGTCCTCGCCGAGACGGTTCCGGACACATCGGCGATATGGACCTATCTGCCGATGGCGCTGATGTCGGTGTCTATGATGCTGATGTTCCTGCGTCCCGGCGGCGGGAACGGCGTCTTCATGTATCTGGCGATGGGCGTCATGGCGCTCTCCGCCGGTGCCATGCTGCTGGGGCAGCTGATGCGCCGCTCCAGCGAGCGCAAGCAGCGCCTGAAGGGTGAACGCCGCGACTACCTCCGCTACCTGGCGCAGATCCGCAAGCGGGTCCGGGCCACCATCGTGGAGCAGCAGCGGGCGCTCGCCTGGCGCCACCCGGAGCCGGCCTCGTTGCGCTCGCTGGCCCGCACCTCGCGGTTGTGGGAACGCCGCCCGGCCGACGAGGACTTCGGTGAGATCCGGCTCGCGGTGGGCGAGCAGCAGCTCGCGCTGACCCTGCAACCGGTCTCCACCCGGCCGGTGGAGGACCTGGAACCGCTCACCGCGCATGCCCTGCGCCGCTTCATCCGCGCCTACTCCACCATCCCCGAGCAGCCCCTCGGCCTCTACCTGCGCTCCTCGGCACGGGTCCTGTTGCGCCCGGAGGGGACGGACGGCGAGGAGTCGGCCGAGGCGGGCGTCCCGCCGTACGAGGAGAGCGGCGCCCCGTCGACCGACGCCGGCGCCGACGCCGTACGCGCCCTCGTGCGCGCCGCGCTCGGCCAGCTCGCGGTGTTCCACGCGCCGGAGGAACTGTGGCTGGCCGTCTGTGTCAGTGACGAGCGGCGGCCCGACTGGGAGTGGGTCAAGTGGCTGCCGCACGCGCTGCATCCGTACGAGGAGGACGGCGCCGGTCAGGTGCGCCGGATCACCGCCGACCTCACCGAGCTGGACGACCTGCTGGGCGCCGAGTTCGCCGAGCGCCCCGGCTTCGACCCGGACGCCCGCCCCGGCCGTGACGAGCCCTACACGGTCGTCGTCCTGGACGGCGTGACCGTCCCCGAGGGCCACCGCTGGGAGGGGCACGGCTACCGCAACGCCGTGGTCCTCGACGTCTCCGGGGCGCTGCGCTGGCGGCCCGGCCGCAACACGCTGCGGCTGACCGTCGGGCCGGACCGGGTGAGCCTGGTGCGCACCGACCGCAGCCGCAAGGAGCGCTCCGTGCCGCTCGGCCGCCCGGACCGGCTCGGCCCGCTCGGCGCGGAGTCACTGGCCCGGCTGCTCACCTCCCGCCGGATCAGCCTGGGCACCGACATCGCGCAGCCGCTGGAGACCGACGTCGAGCTGACCACCCTGCTCGGCATCCCCGACCTGCACCGCCACGACCCGCGCACCCTCTTCGAGCGGCACACCGGCGCCGCCCGGCTGCGGGTGCCGGTCGCGGTCGGCGTGGACGGCCGCCCGGTGGAACTCGACATCAAGGAGTCCGCGCAGGGAGGCATGGGCCCGCACGGCATGCTCATCGGCGCCACCGGCTCCGGCAAGAGCGAACTCCTGCGCACCCTCGTCCTCGGCCTGGCCCTGACCAACTCCTCCGAGACCCTCAACTTCGTCCTGGTCGACTTCAAGGGCGGCGCCACCTTCCTGGGCCTCGAGGAACTCCCGCACACCTCAGCCGTCATCACCAACCTCGCCGACGAAGTCGCGCTGGTGGAGCGCATGCAGGACGCCCTGCACGGCGAACTCATGCGCCGCCAGGAGCTGTTGCGCGCGGCCGGGAACTACACCTCGGCACTGGAGTACGAGCGGGCACGCGCCTCGGGGGCCGACCTCACCCCGCTGCCCAGCCTGTTCGTGGTGGTCGACGAGTTCAGCGAACTTCTCTCCGCGCACCGGGAGTTCATGGACCTGTTCGTGATGATCGGCCGCCTCGGCCGCTCCCTCGGGGTGCATCTGCTGCTCGCCTCGCAGCGCCTGGACGAGGGCCGCATGCACCAGTTGGAGAGCCACCTGTCGTACCGCATCGGTCTGCGCACCTTCTCCGCAATGGAGAGCCGTGGCGTGCTCGGCGTACCGGACGCCTACCAGCTTCCGTCCCAGCCCGGCAACGGCTACCTGAAGTCCGGCGTGGAGGCCCTGACCCGGTTCCGTGCCGCCTACTCCTCCGGCACCTACCGGCGCCGCACCGGCGCGGTGGTCCAGGCCCGGGTGGCCAGCCAGGTGGTGCCGTGGACCAGCGGCTGGGTGGTGCCGCGCACGCTGGAGGCCGCGCCCGAACCGGAACCGAAGGCGGAGGAGAGCGGCGACGAGGAGACCCTCCTCGACGTGGCCCTCGACCGGTTGCGCGACTCCGGCCCCGCCGCCCACCAGGTGTGGCTGCCGCCGCTGGACGAGCCGTCTCCGCTGGACGTCCTGCTGCCCGGCATCGCCCCCGACCCCGAACGCGGCCTGATCGCCGCCGGCTGGCCCGGCACCGGCAGGCTGCGGGTCCCGGTCGGCCTGGTCGACAAGCCCTTCGAGCAACGCCGCGACCCGCTGGTCGTGGACCTGTCCGGGGCCGGCGGCCATGTCGCCGTCGCGGGCGGTTCGCAGAGCGGCAAGTCCACCCTCGCCCGCACTCTGATCGCCGCCCTCGCCCTCACCCACACCCCCGCCGAGATCCAGTTCTACTGCCTCGACTTCGGCGGCGGCGGCCTCTCGCAGTTCGCCGCGCTGCCGCACGTCGGCGGTGTCGCGGCGCGGCTGAACCCGGAGCGGGTGCACCGGGCGGTCGCCGAGGTGATGACGCTGCTGGCCCGGCGCGAGCAGTTCTTCGTGGACCACACCATCGACTCCATGCAGTCCTACCGCCGCCGCCGGGCCGCCGGGGAGTTCCCCGACGAGCCCTTCGGCGACGTGTTCATGGTGATCGACGGCTGGTCCACGGTCCGCCAGGACTACGACGACCTGATCCCGAAGTTCAACGAACTCGCCGCCCGCGGCCTCAACTACGGCATCCACCTGATCGTCACCACCACCCGCTGGGTGGAGCTGTCCGCGCAGGTCCGCGACCAGGCCGCCACCCGCCTCGAACTGCGGATGGGCGACCCGATGGACTCCGAGATCGACACCCGCAAGGCCCGCTCGGTGCCGCGCAGCGGCGGCCGCGGCATCACCGCGGACAGCAAGATGCACTTCCTCGCCGGCCTGCCCCGCCTCGACGGCAGCGGCTCCCTCGACGACCTCGGCGACGGCGTCGCCCACCTGGTCACCGAGGTCTCCCGGCACTGGTCCGGCGCGCCCGCCCCGCAGGTGCGGATGCTGCCGCACCGGCTGCCGCTCGCCGAACTCCCCGCGCCCGAAGCCACCGAGGGCGGCGGCATGCGCCTGGCGCTCGGCATCGACCAGGACGCCCTGGAACCGGTCTGGCACGACTTCAGCCGCACCCCGCACCTGATCGTGGTCGGCGACACCGAGAGCGGCAAGACCAACCTGCTGCGCCGCGTCACCGCGGGCATCACGGCCCGCTACGCCCCCACCGAGGCGAAGATCATCGTGGTCGACTACCGCCGTACCCTGGTGGACACCGTCCCTGAGGAGTACCGCATCGGGCACGTGATCTCCTTGGACAACCTCAAGGAGACCATCGAGGGCGCCGCCCGCGCGATGAAGACCCGCATCCCCGGCGCCGACATCGCCCCCGGTCGCATGCGCCAGTGCGACTGGTGGACCGGCCCGCGCCTGTTCATCCTGGTCGACGACTACGACATGGTCTCGAGCAACTCCTTCCAGAGCCCCTTCGAGCCCCTCTTCGAGCACCTGACCCTCGGCTTCGAGATGGGCCTCCACCTGGTCGTCGCCCGCAGCGCCATGGGCGCCGGCCGCGGCCTCGGCGACGGCCTCCTGCGCCGCCTCGACGAGGCCAACAACCCCGCCGTCCTCCTGTCCTGCCCGCCCACCGAAGGCCGTCTGTTCGGCAACGCCAAGCCCCGCAACCTCCCGCCCGGCCGCGCTCTCCACATCGCCCGCCGCCGGGAGCGGTTGATGCAGACGGCACTGGTGGAGGAGAGCCGGGGGCAGGGGGACTGAGAGGACGCGAGAAGAGTACGCAGGACAGCGGGGGCCACCTGGAAAGGTGGCCCCCCGCCAGGGCCCTTCTGATGGATCTCCGTGGGAGAAGGAGCGGCGTTCGGTGCGTGCGATCGCCGTGCGGCATGGGGGTCCCCCCGCTTGAGCGAAGTCGAGAGTGGGGGAGTGCGTGCCGGGCCTCGCGACGCCGTGGAGATCCATCAGAAGGGCCCTGGGGGTTGCGGGGTGCGAGCCGTCGCCCTCGGCCGTCAGCTCATTCGTTCTCCGCTCCGCCCGCTCCCGCCGGACGCCACCCCCGGGCGCGGGCCCGGGGAAGAGCGAAGGCGGCCCACAGCACGGCGAGGACGGCGGCCGTGCCGAGGAGGACGAAGAGGGTGGCGCGGCTGGTGGCACGGTCGGCGGCGGAGGTGTCCCTCAGGGTCACGGGATCGGAACCGCGGTCGGTGCCGACGGGCGAACCGGACTCGCCGAGGACGGTGGTGACGGCGGCGTAGGGGTCGAGTTGGGGGATGTCGGCGGGGTACGCGGTGGCCGTGAGGCGGCGGGTGACGGCGGCGGCGGAGTCGTCCGGGCGGGCGGCGCGGACCGCCGCGGCTGCCCCGGCGGCGTAGGCGGTGGCCACCGAGGCGCCGGCGCCGAGGTAGTGGCCGGCGCCCCGCGGGCCGCCCGAGACCACTCCGGCGCCGGGGGCGGCCAGGTCGACGCCGCCGGTGGGCAGCGAGCCGTCCGGGCGGGCTCCGCTGGGGAGCATGTCGGCGACCGCCAGGACGCCGGGTTCACCGGCCGGCCAGTAGGTGCGGGACGGGATCTCGTCGGTGCCGCCCCGGGACGGCGGGTCCGGGGCGGCCGCGGCGACCACCACCGCGCCCGCGCGGCGGGCCGCGGCGACCGCGCGGGTCAGCTCCGCGTCGCGGCGGGGCAGGGCGACCGTCACCGCGATCACCCCGGCCCGGGCGGCGGTCGCCTCGCGTACCGCCTCCGCGACCAGGCCGGCACCGGCCTCGCCACGCCGGTCGGTGCCGCGCAGGGCCAGGATCTTCGCGCCCGGGGCGACCCCGGTGAGGGCCGGGCTGTCCCCGCCGGTCCCGGCGATCAGCCCCGCCAGGAAGGTGCCGTGTCCGACGCAGTCGTCACCGGCCGCGCCCTCAGCGGTGACCCGGCCGTCGAGCCCGGCGGCGTCGGGAGCGACCCCGGTGTCGATCAGGGCGACGGTCACGCCCGTGCCGGTGCTGTGCCGGTGCAGCCGGTCCAGGTCGAGGCGCTGGCGCGACCAGTCCTGCTTCTCCGCCTGCCGGCGGGAGGCCGGTGTGCAGGCCACCTGCTCGGCCTCCGGATCGAGCGCGGAGGGCATGCCGGGCAGTTCCTGGCCCTTCGTTCCGTCGGCCGTGGGCAGGCCCGAGAACGGGGCCGCCCGGGCCGGAAGGGCCGCGGGCAGCAGCAGGGCGGCTGCGAGGCCGGCGCAGGACAGCAGGCGGGCGCCCCCACGCGCGGGCGGCCTCACCGAGCCGCCTTCGGGGTCGCGGCCGTGACGTCCTCGGGCAGGAGGATGCGCAGGTCGTCCAGGGTGGGCGCGGCCAGTGAGCTGAGCCGTCCGGCCTGGCGGGTGACCATCGACTCGACCACCTGGCGGGCCAGGCGGGCGTTGCCGAAGGAGCGGTCCCGGGGCAGCGCGTCGAAGTACTCCTTGAGCAGCGGGCCGGTGCCGGCTCCGCACTCGTAGCCCATGCTCGCGGCCTGGGTGCGCACGATGGTGACCAGTTCCTCGGAGGAGTAGTCGGCGAAGGCGACCCGGCGCGGGAAGCGGGAGGACAGGCCCGGGTTGGAGGCGAGGAAGCGTTCCATCTCGTCGGTGTAGCCGGCGACGATGACGGCGACCTCGTCGCGGTGGTCCTCCATCAGCTTCAGCAGGGTGTCCACCGCCTCCTGGCCGAAGTCGGCGCCGCCGCCGCGCGGGGTGAGGGTGTAGGCCTCGTCGATGAACAGCACACCGCCGCGGGCCCGTTCGAAGACCTCGCGGGTCAGCTGGGCGGTGTGGCCGATGTAGCGGCCGACCAGGTCGGCGCGGGCCGCCTCGACCAGCTGTCCGCCGGAGAGGATGCCGAGCTGGCTCAGGATCTCCCCGTAGAGCCGGGCGACCGTGGTCTTGCCGGTGCCGGGCGGGCCGGTGAAGACCAGGTGGTGGCTGATCGAGGGCACCGGCAGCCCGGCGGCGGCGCGGTGGCGGGCGGTGGTGATGAGGTTGACCAGGTTCGTGACCTCGCGCTTCACCTCGGCCAGGCCGATCATGTCGCCGAGGCGGGTCAGCGGGTCGTTCACCTCGGCGGCGGTCTCGGAGGCCTGCGCGGCGGCGTCGGCGGAGACGTCCTCCGGCAGCAGCAGCCGCAGGTCGTGCTCGCCGACCTGCGCAAGGGCGGCGAGCCGGACCGCCTGCCGGTCCACCATCTCCTCGAACACCCCGCGTGCGGCACGGCCGTTGCCGAAGCCGGCGTCCCGTGGCATCGCCTCGAAGTGTGCGGCCAGCGCCGCCGCGGTGCCCTCGCCCAGCTCGTACTGGTGCTGGGCGCACATGTTCTCCATGATCGCGACCAGTTCGGGTACCGAGTAGTTCTCGAACTCGACGGTCCGTGAGAAGCGGGACGCCAGGCCCGGGTTGGAACCCAGGAAGGACTCCATCTCACGGGAGTAGCCGGCCGCGACCACCACCACGTCGTCGCGGTGGTCCTCCATCAGCTTCAGCAGGGTGTCCACCGCCTCACGGCCGAAGTCGGCGCCGCCGTGGCCGCTGTCCGCGGTGAGCGTGTAGGCCTCGTCGATGAACAGCACGCCGCCGAGCGCCCGTTGGAAGGTCTCGGTGGTCTTGATCGCGGTACCGCCGACGATCTGCGCGACCAGATCGGCGCGGGAGACCTCCACCAGGTGCCCGCTGCGCAGCGAGCCGAGTTCGGCCAGGATCGCCCCGTACAGGCGGGCGACGGTGGTCTTGCCGGTGCCGGGCGGGCCGGCGAAGATCAGATGGCGGCTCATCGGCGGGGCTGACATGCCGAGTTGTTCGCGGCGCTGGGCGAGCTGGGTCAGGTTGACCAGGGTCCGCACCTGCTGCTTGACGTTGTCCAGGCCGATCAGCGCGTTCAGGGCGCCGAGCGGGCCGTCCTCGCGGTCCGCCGAGGGCGCGTCCGCGGCGCCGGAGCCGGCCGGGTCGGTGTTCTCGGCGCTGCCGCTCCCCCAGGCGTCCCGCTTGCCGTTTCCGGTGCTGTTCAGGCCTTCCACGGCGAGCCGTTCGCCGGGCGCGGTCTGCACCAGGCCGCCGCCCTCGTTCTCCCGGGCGAGGCAGTTCACCAGTGAGACCGGCGCGGTGGACTCCACGCGGAAGCCGTCCTGGGCGCCGCCGGTGACCTCGCAGCCGCTGAGCGAGGCGAGGGCCCCCTCGTGGAGCAGGAAGCCGTGGCCCTGGGGAGCGTGCACGGCGGTGCGGTTGGCGGTCAGTTCGCCGCCCCCGGCGACCACCACGCCCTCCTCGCCGGACATCTCGACGCGGAAGTCGCGGACGGTGACGTTGCCGCCGTCCTCCACGACCAGGCCGCTGGTGGCGGTGTCGGAGACCCCGCCGCCGGCCAGGTAGAGGGTGCTGCCGGAGGCCGCGCGCACCCCCGCGCCCTTCGGCCGTACGATCTCGCAGTCCTCGGCGCGGCCGCGGGCACCCTTGGTGGCCACGATGCCGTCGCCGGAGGGCTCCACCAGCCGGGCCCGGCGCAGCAGCGGGTTGGCACCGCCGCGCACCGCGACCGCGGGCGAACCGCCGATGACTTCCAGGCGGTCCAGCTCCGGCGCGGAGTCCTCCTCCAGGAGCAGCCCGGTCTCATGGCAGTCGCGGACCGTCAGGCCGGTCAGCGCCGGGGAGGCGGCCCCGGCGACGCGCAGCGCCACGCCCTGCGCGCCGTCCACCCAGCAGTCCTCGAAGGTGCCGCGCGCCCGGTCGGTGACCAGCACACCGTGCCCGCGGGTGCGCGAGACGCGGCAGCGGCGCAGCACCGGGTCGGTGCCCGCGGCGAGCGAGATCCCGGTCCCGGAGGCCCCGGTGACGCGGACGTCCTCCAGCGTCGTACGGCCCGCGCTGCTCAGGTGGACGCCGGTGCTCGTGTCGTGCACCACGGTGCGGATCACCGTGGTGGTGCAGTTCTGCTCCAGGGCGATGGAGGGCTTGTCGGTGGAGGAGATGTCGCAGTCCTCGACGGTGCCGCGGGCCTCGCCGTTGGCGAGCAGGCCGTTGCCGCGGGCGTCGCGCACCGTGCAGCCGCGGATGCGCGCGTCGCCCTGCTCGGCGAGGACCAGGCCGCTGGTGCCGAGATGCTCCAGGGTGCAGGACTCCACGGTGGTGGGCGTGGTCGAGGTGATCACGATGCCCGCGCCCTGCGGGTTGCTCACCCGGCAGTCCCGCAGCGCGAGCGAACCGGTGCCCCCGGCGAGCATCGCGGTCCAGGCGGCGCCGACGACCTCGCAGCCGTCGAACGCGGCCTGCCCGCGCCGCACGTCCACGGCCGGCTGCTCGGGGTCGCCGCCGCGCAGGGTGAGCTCGGAGAGCATCACGGCGTCGGCGCGCAGGGCGAGCACGCTGCCCGAGCGCGGCCGGATCTCCACCGTGCCCCGGCCCTCGGCGGCGGTGAGGGTGACCCGGGTGTGGATCACCAGGTTCTCCGCGTACGTCCCGGGCCGGACGCTGATGAGCGCGCCGGTACGGGCCGCCGCGAGTGCCTCACCGATGGTCCGGTAGCGGTCCCGGTCCCCCGGTCCGACCGTCAGTACCTGGCGCGACACGCACCAACCTCCTTGCCTCGGCGGCGTCTTGGACGGGCGCCCCGCCTCCGGGGGCCGCGTGTCGGCGAGCCGACGGTGTCATCATGCCGCCCCTCGGAGCGGGGCGCGCTGTCGGGGGCGACGCCCCCGGTCCGGGGGCGTCCGGTCAGACGCTCCACTTCTGGTTGTCGGTGCCCGCGCAGCTCCACAGCTGCAGCGGAGCTCCGTTGTCCCGGTTGTTGTCCTTGATGTCGACGCACTTGCCGACGACGGTGTTGACCAGGTCGTGGCTGGCGTTCAGGACGAACTTCTGGGCGTTGTTGCCGTTGCACCAGGCGATCTGGATGGGGGTGCCGTCGTTGAAGTTCGCGCCGGCCACGTCCAGGCACTTGCCCTGGATGCGGACGGTGCCGTCGGAGGCGAACTGCCACTTCTGCGCCGCGCTGTTGTTGCAGTCCCAGACGTGCAGCTGCTTGCCGTCGCCGAAGTCCGCGTCCGGTACGTCGACGCAGCGGCCCGAGAGATGACTGCGCAGGGAGACGGGGGAACTGAGGGTCGGGCCCGAACCGGCCTTCGCGGGCTGGTTGTTCCCGCCTCCGGCCTTCGTCCCGCCGCTTGCCTTCTTCGGCTGGTCTTTCTGGCCGGAGGCCTGCTTCGGCTGATCCTCAGTCCCGCTGCTGTCCTTGTTCTGCGCCGGGGCGGAGGCGGAGGCGGAGGCCGGGGATGGGGCCTCCTTCACAGGCTTCGCGGGCTTGCCGGAGCCCTTCTCGCTGTCGCCGGAGGCCCCGGTGTCGGGCGAGGTCACCACGAAGTCGCCCGGCGCGTCCTCGGAACTCCCGCCGAGCACCGTTCCCGCCGCCGCCGACGACGGCTTGGGGGCCTTGTCGTCGTCCCCGCCGAGCACCAGGAACGGCACCGACACGAGCACCGCCCCCACGACCGCCGCCCCGGCCAGCACCGCCCTGCCGGGCCGCCCCAACGGCCCGGTCCGCTGCTGCGGGCGGTCGATCGCGGTCACGGTCATCGACCGCACGAGCGCGGGCAATCGGCTCTTGGCCGCCGCGGCGGCATCGGGGTCGGACTCGGGGTCGGGCCGCGACTGGGACTGGGGCTCGGGGTCGGGCCGCGATTGGGACTCGGGCTCGATGTCGGGCCGCGACTGGGACTCGGGCTCGATGTCGGGCCGCGACTGGGACTCGGGCTCGGGCTGGGTGCCGGAGGCGATTCGGGCTTCGGGCTCGGCTTCGGTGGTCCTGCCCTGTGGGGTCTTCTCCGCCTCGGCGGTCTTCGTACCGGTCCCGGTCCCGGTCCCGTTCTCGTCGCCGGTCTTCGCCTCCGCGGGCTCGGTTCCGGGCTCGGTCCCGGCCCCGGTCTTCGCCTCCGCGGGCTCGGTGAGGGCGGCGGTCACGGTGCTCGCGGTGGCGGCCGCCCTCTCGCCGCCGGAACCGGACTCCGCGTGCGCCGCCGGGGATGTGGGGGTGTGGTCGGCCGACGGCGTCACGGGGTCCTCCCTGTGGTCTGGGGCGAGGGTTCGGGAGAGCTGTCGGTTGCGGGGGCGCCGGGACTTTCCGCCGTCGCGGCGTCCGCTACGGGCACCTCCTGGTCGCCCGTTTCGCGTACGACGCCGGGAAGACTGTCCGCCGGGACGAACAGGGGGGCCGCGGCCCCGGCGTTGACCATCAGCAGGGTGCCGGGACCGCTCAGCGAGCGGGCCAACTCCCGTGCCGGAAGCGTGTCGTGGAGAACTTCCCGGGACATGAACTCGTGCGTCGGCGAGGTGAACACCAGCACCACCGGCGCCCCGTCCCGCCCGACGGCGGTGAGCGGTCGGCTGTCCGGTCCGCGCATCACCGAGACCTCCGCCTCCGCGAGCGCCCCGAGCGCCTCGTCCACCGAGCCGTAGCCGGTGGCGGCCCGCTGCGCCGCCGCGTCCACCGGGTCGGTGGGCTCCGGCCAGCCGAGCATCCGCGCCGAGGGCCGGTACGCCGGGTTGGCGCGGTACTCCCCCACGCTCCCGCTCTCGTCCGACTGCCATTCCCCCAGCACCGCCCACTCCGGCGGCGTGCGCTCCTCGGTCCACTCCGGGTCCACCACCCCGATCCAGTGCCCCGGCGCCCTGCGGGCGGCGGCCCGCACGGACTCGGGTATCCCGGGGTCGTCAGCGGCCTCGGGTAACACGGACTCGGCGCCCTGCCTGGCCTGTTGGCGTTCTCCGGGCCGCATCTCCACCTGAACTCTTGGATCCGTACGAACTCTTGGGGCGCCGAACGGCATGCGCACACACGCGCCGACACTGCTGCTCAGTCGGGGAGCCAACAGGATGCCACACGCGCCCCCTCCGTGGGCGTTCGGGGAAGATCCGTATCGGGCGCCCGCGTGCCCGTTCAGTGCCCGTTCGGAGAACTTTCCGGGAGCAGTGAGGCGAGGAGGGACAAAGGGACGGGGCGGTTGGGGAGGCCGAGCGGACGCCCTCCTCACGACGGGCTAAGTTGGGTGCGCCGTCGGCCCCGGCGCCGTACACACCTCGACGCGGCACTGGCCCAACCCACGCCCGGCTCGCCGGAGTTCGTCCGGCCCACCCGCTGCGCGGGCCCTGCCCACGACCGACAAGCTCGCCCCCGAGGAGGAGTAAGCGCATGTCCCCCCAGCACCCCAGCTCCGGCGCGAACGCGGAAGCGGCCGCCCCCCGCGTACGGGAGGCCGGGTCCTCGCCCACACCCTCCGCACCGTCCCCGGACGCGTCCGGCGCCCCCGAGGCCAAGGCCGCGAGCACCCCGGCCGGGACGACCGCCGCGCCCGAGGCGGAGTCCGCGAGCACGCCGACCGCGAAGACCGCCACTGCTCCACCCTCGTCCTCTGCCTCGGCTGCCGCCAAGACCACCACGACCGCCAAGACCAGCAGGACCACCGAGGCGCCCGAGGAGGGCGTCGGCGTCGCCGCGGCCGTCGGGACGGCGGCGCCGGGGGTCAAGACCGCCACCGGCGTCGACGGCGGACGCCCCCGCAAGCCGGTGCTGGCGGGGGCCGCGATCGTCGGCGCCGTGCTGATCGCCGTCCCGCTGCTGCTGGCCGGGGGCGCGGACGACGAGGAGCGCGGCGACAGCGCCAAGGGGCGGCTGACCGCGCAGGGCTCCGACACGGTGCTGAACCCGGACTCCTCCGCCGCCGTCGACGACTACGTGGCCCAGAAGCCCAGCGCCTCCCCGGCCAAGGAGAAGCCGAAGAAGAGCGAGGCCCCGAAGGTCGTCGCACCCCAGCCCCCCGCGCCCAAGCCCGCCACGTCCGCGCCGAAGCCCAAGGCGAGCAGCTCGCCCACGAAGAAGCCCAAGCCCAAGCCCAAGCCCAAGGCGACCCCGAAGCCAAACTGGAGCACCGAGACCGTCTCCGCGACCAGCGTCCTGGAGGTCAACCAGGCCTGGACCACCAACCGCATACGCATGGTCATGCAGACCGACGGCAACCTCGTCGTCTACAACGAGGAGGGCAAGCCGATCTGGGCGTCCATGACCTTCGGCCAGAACCACCGGGCGATCTTCCAGACAGACGGCAACCTCGTCATCCACAACGGCGACGACCGCCCGATCTGGGCCTCCCAGACCTGGGGCAACGAGGGCGCCCAGCTGGTCCTCCGGGCCGACGCCAAGGTGACCATCGTGAACAACGGAAGGGTCGTCTGGTCGACCTGACAGCGACAGGACACCCGGAACCAAGGGGATTGACACCCGTGCCCGGCAGTGGATGAAACCGGGGCTGCCGTGCACGGGGGTCATGGAGCCGGGGCGGAGCTCCCCACCGATTGACCGCCAGTAGGGAATCGACGACGGTCCAGGTTGCGCGAGACGTGGACAGCTCTTCAGACTCCATAAGTGTTTCTGACCACACCGAGTATTCGCTCAAGGGGGAAAAAGCCGAATTCCCGCGAGTCGAAGCTCGCCGAAGAATTGTCACCGAGCAGTACGGTCATTCCTTCGGGCACGTGTTCATCAAGCGCATGGGCGAGCGCCGGGACGCGGCTGCGCGGCACCACGTCGCCGGGGAGGGCCGCCACGCGCTTGATCATCCAGCGGCGCGCCGTCACCAGGGACGCAGGGGCCTTTGCCGCGAGCGGCTGCTCACGCCAGCCCCGTGTCCCGAAGGGGGATTCAACGACCACCACCTGGCCGACCTCCGGCTTCGTTCCCCGCGTCACCAGCACGCGATCACGGTCCCGGTAGGCCGGTTCCATGCTCGGCCCTTCGACGGTGACAGCCACGAGCCGACGGGCGAGCGCGGCGATGACGACGGCGGTGCGGCCCGCGATCAACTTGCCGCCGCCGCTTGCACCGGGTCCGCCGGGCCCGACCCGCTCGGCTCGTCGACATACCCGTCAGCCTGCAAGGCAAACAGACGCGCGTACTCGCCTCCGCCCTGCATCAGTTCCCTATGGTTGCCCGCTTCCAGCACACGCCCGTCGCCCAGCACCGCGATGCGGTCCGCGTCGCGCACGGCATTGAGCCGGTGCGAGATCAACAGGCTGGTACTACCGGCCCGGTGACGGCTGATCGACAGATGGATCTCATGCTCCGATTCGGCGTCAAGCCCTGCGGACGGTTCATCGAGGATCATGAGGTCACGCCCCTCCCGGATGAAGGCGCGCGCCAGGGCCAGCCGCTGGTGCTGCCCACCCGACAGGAGTGTCCCCACACCGCTGTCCGCGGAAGAACTGTCCCGATGGAAGGAACGGGAAAGCATCGTGTCGTACCCCTGGGGCAGCGATGCGAGTTTCTCGTGCATCCCTGCTTTGACTGCCGCGACGTGGATACGCTCCGGTCGGTTCGCCAGCCGCAAGTCGCCGAGGCCGATGTTTTCGGCTGCGGTCATGTCGTAATGCTGGAAGTCCTGGAAGACGGTGCTGATTCGTTCGCGCAGCTCCGCGGGATCGACTTCGCGAAGGTCGACACCGTCCCAGAGGATCCTGCCGCGCGTGGGATCGTAGAATCGGCACAGGAGTTTCACCAGTGTCGACTTCCCCGCTCCGTTCAGACCCACGAGGGCCAGCGCCTGTCCGCAGGGGATGAACAGGTCCAGGCCGCGCAGCACCCAGTCCTGGTCGGTGGAGTAGCGGAACCAGACGTCCCGCAGCTCAATGCCGTGCCGCAACCGCGGCAGCGGAGCCGGCTCGGAGGCCAGTGGAAGGTCCGGTTCGGCCTCGACGACCGCGAGGTAGTGGTCGAACATGAGCAGCGCCCGCTGTGAGGCCGCCAGCTGGATCAGGAGGCTACCGAGCGAGCCCTGCATACCGTCGACCGCCGCCACGAACATCGTCACTCCGCCCACGGTCAGCGCCCCGTCGTGGGCCGCGAACACCGCCCACACCAGGCCGGCTCCGGAAACGAGCGAGGACAGCAGCTCCAGTACGCTCTGCACTTTGGTCTGGCGCGCGTCCACGGACTGGGTGACCGCGTTGGCCGCCCGGCGCTCGGCCAGCAGGCGCAGCCGCAGGAAGTCGCCGATCCCGAACAGTCGGATTTCCTTCGCCGCAGTGGGTGAGGCGATCAGGCTCGAGTAGAAATCCTCCCTGCGCTCGATCCTTCCGATTTCGAACACGGCGCGGGCCTGGTGCCGTGACAGGGCCAGCTGGGCCACGAGCGACGGCACACCCGTGACCAGAACGATCACGGCCATCAACGGGCTGAGCGCCACGAGCGACACCATGAACCCCGCCACGGTCAACAGGGACTTGCCCGCCGTCAGTGCCCCGTCGGCGAGCTGGCCCGCGACCGTCCTGCCCACGTCCTGGGCCACCCGCAGACGATCGAGGAACACCGGCTCTTCCAGGCGGCCCAGACCCGGGTGCCGGCCCACGGCGGTGAAGAGCCGATCCTGTGTCAGCAACCCCACCTTCCGGTCCACCACTCCGCGGAGATAGCGGGCGCCCAGCGGGCCGACGCCCACCAAAATGGCCGCCAGGACGTAACCCAGCGCGGGGACAAGGAGCGTTTTGACCTCCGCACCGCGCGTGAGACCGTCGATCAGAAGCTTGGTCATCCACGCGACCAGTACGGGTACCAGCCCCGACGTCAGCGTGATCAAGGCGTATCCGGTCGAGGCCCATGGCGCCGCGGCGGCACACAGGGCTATGGCGGCGCCGATCCGTCGGCGCGCCTGGCGTGTGCCCCCTTTCCCGGAACTGCCCGACGGTCCGGTTCCGGAACCGCCCCGTGGAGGTCGGCGGCGCGGGCTCACCGCGCCGGGACCGGCACGTCGACGTCGATCTCCTCGGCGGTGACGATGGGGCGCCCATGCTCAGGGCTGGGCGAGACGACGAGCACCACGGGAAACGCCTTGACCGCGAAGGCCGAGCTCACCGCGTCCTCGTTGCTGGTTTCGTGCACCACCCGGGCCACCGGACGCAGTCGTTCGATCATCTCGGCTGCCGCCTCGGGCTCGCCCACGACGGTGGTCAGCACCTTGTCCCGGCCGCCGGGGAATGAGGCGGCGAAGTCGACGAACTTCGGTAGCTTTTCCTGGCAGGGACGGCAGGTCGGAGAGAAGAAGGCCACCAGGGTGTCGCCGTGCCGCAAGCTCTCGTCGTCCACGGGGGCAGCGTCTTCCGCAAGTGCGGAGAACTGCCCGATTTCGTCGCCCATGGCGACCGCGACGGCAGGGTTAGACCTGCCGTTGCGGTTGAGGATCTCGGCCTGGTCCCGCAGGCGTTTGATCATTCCGACGCTGAGCACGAGATTGAGGGCGCACAACGCCCCGACGAAAACCAGGGCGGCTACCACGAGGGGCATGACGTTTCTCCTCTTGGATGTCGGCGAACGTGACGGAGGACGCACCAGTGGTCCACGAACCCGGGCGGAACAGGTCCACGATGTCGTCGAGAGTGATGACGAGCGCCCCGCACGTCAGCCCGATCACGGTCGTCAGAGCCGTTCCGGCAGCGGTGCTCCCGTAAGCGGGGCCGAGCAGTGCCGAGCTGCCGGTGGGGATGGCCAGGGCCAGGTTGCGGAGGGCTTGCCGGCTGCTGACCGGGGCGGAGGACCGGCCGAAGCAGTGGCAAGCCGTGTTCGTTCCCCGGCGCACGGCGAGCGCTATGCCGAGCGCGAAGGAGAGCAGCAGGCTCGTCGCGAGCCAGGCGCCGTATCGAAACACCCCGGGCACGGGCAGAGCCAGCAGGACGCACACCCCGAATTCCAAAGCCACCACGACTGGCGCGAGCAGTCGACGTGCTCCGGGAACCGGGGCCAGTGTCTCGACAGCGGCAGCGAACTCGTCGAAGGCCCGGCGTCCGGATATCTTGCTCAGCGAGGACACCAGGAAGACAAGACCGACGAGGCTTCGGATCCATATCGAGAGGTAGTGCTCCATCCTGGCCCCCAGCTTGATAATTCGTACGCAGCCGCGCTGCCGCGACGGAGTGCGGGCCTGTGACCCTCACTTCCCTGAGCGGCGAAGGGCCCGGCGCTGCGCCCCGGGCCCCGAGAGCAGGATCAGCAGTAGCACTTCAGGTAGCCGCCGTAAGTGCCACAGCACGGAGCGTTGTAGCTGCACCATTCGTTCACGTTGCCGTACCCGTTGGCCCTGTTGCACTGCCAGCACGCGTTCCAGCACTGCTGCGGGGAGACCTGGGCTGAAGCGGAAATCTTGGGCACAAAGCGCTCGAGCAGCGCCTGCCCGACGGATTCCAGTTTCCGGATCATGGTCACTCTCCTCTCGTGGTGAATCGTCCGACCTGCGTCGGCGGATGCACCGTCCCATTCCGTCGCCCGGTCCGTATTGGAGGAAAGCGGCATTGTATTTTTTCGACATGCGCAGCTTTCGATGTCTCTCCGGTGCACCGCTTTTCGGCTCGCAAGTCGATATTCAGCCTTCTAACAGAACGCTGGTGATCCGGCCGGCTGCCCGATCGATGTGATGGTCCAATCCCTCGCGTCCGGCGAGGAATCGCAGCGGGGAGCGTCCCGTCATCGCGGTGAACTCACGCGTCAGGTGCGCCTGGTCGTAGAACCCGCAGCCGGTCGCGAGCTCACCGAGTCTGCGACCGTCCGCGAGCAGCAAGGCAGCGTGTTGTAGGCGCAGTACCCGGGACAAGCGCTTGGGGGTCACTCCGAGTTGCTCTCCGCATCCGCGCTCAAGTTGCCGACGGCTGCAGCCCAGGCTGTCCGACAGGGCGTGGATCTCCAGTCTGCCGCGGGACCGCTCCAGTCGCTGGAAGGCGGCGATCACACGCTCCGAGGCGGTACGGCCCGCTGCCCGGCAGCGCCAGAGGAACTGATCGACCAAGGTGAAGCGCGCAGGCCAGTCCGATGCCCGTGCCAGGCCCTCCGCCAGGTGCTCGGCACGGACCCCGATGATGTCGGCGAGTTCCCCGCCCGTATCGGGCAGGTCGTCCAAGGCCACACCGAACAGTTCGAAAGCCGCCCACGGGGCGAGCATCACTTCCACTCCCTGTATCCCGCCGACGTGCTCGCCCAGCACCGGGTGGGTGTTGGGTGGGCTCAGCAGGGAGACGACCGAGCGGCACCGGCCTGCGGACCCCACCGGTGAGATGCGCAGCGACCGCCCGAACCCAAGGATCAGCGTCGCCAATCCGCACGGGATCTCCAAACGTCGGCGCGCCCGTCCAGGGGCGAACCAGAATCCGCGGTAGCTCAGCACGCCAGGGTGCAGCGAGGGATGCGGGCGGGCGAAGGCCAGGTCCCATCTGCCCTCTGGACAGCGCATGAGACGTGTTGGCCGAGGAGACCCTGCCACAAGGCATCCGGACACGTCAGCCTCCCCGGCAGGCGGTGAGACGCGGACGCGGTCAGGGTGTACCGGGGTCTCGGTCCCACCGCCGTGTACCACCGGTGGGCGGCGGGTGGAGCCGACGGCCGGGTGAGCCGTACCGCCGGCATCGGACGGGGCGAAGAGTGCATCCATGGCAAGTCTCCGGAAGGGCAGAGGGAAGTGGGTTCGCTTTCCTTCGGTCATCAGGCACCTGCAGTCCAGCGCGCTCGGATCCCCGTCTCTTTCTCCCGCGCCGACTCGTTGTGGCCGGGGCCATGACCAGGGCTGCATCGGCGCGGATCGGGAACCGTCCATGGGTAGAGGGGCTTCGCCGCGTCTGCGGGCTGCGCGCACGGGAGGGGACAGTGGCTCGTCGCTGACGGCCGCGCGCATCATGGACAACTGCCCAATGCGGTCGACCCGCGCCCTGACGGTTGCCCATGCTGCCTCCCGTGTACCGGAGGGGCGAGCGCAACGTACGGCGGCCCCGTGAACTGGCACCGGCCATCCAAGCCGGACGAACGTGTACGGAGCAGCCATATGGAGAGCCATGTCCTAAAGAACATGCCCATGCCACAGGACACTCCGGCGATCCGGGCACGTCAGCGACGCACGCCCCAGTGATGTTCACCGGAAGCCAACAGGACCCCTGCAGGCCGAAGTTCCGAAATTCGTCCCCGGACCACTCGTGAGTGCCGTCCGTGGCCAAGGACAACACCAAGTTCCTCTTCGCCGGAGACGACCAGGCCCAGCGAGCGGTCTCATCGGCTGGCTCACACCTGGTGGTCGGCTGACTCTCGATGGCATGGATGCCGCGCCGGAGAGCAGGCCGACCTTCGCCAATTGGCCACGGACCAGGTGCCGCGACGCAATTCCGGGCGGCGACTTCCCTGCAGCTGGAAGGCATGGGTGGCGTCTGTTGCGAGGACTGTGAGATCGCCGAACCGGCCACCAACGACGACGAATTCATCGGCGTGCGCGAGCTCGCCACCGATCCCCAACAGGTGGCCCGGCTGTGGTCTCGCTCAACCGAGCTGACGGGGCCGGCGACCATCGCGCGGTGACGGGGCCGCTGAATCTGCGGCTGCCCCGGTTGGTCGGCTGAGACACGAGTGCTCGGCCGAGAGCTGAGCGGGGCAGGCCGCGCCCGGTACGGCAGCGGGGCCCGGACCGCGCGTCGCGGTCCGGGCCCTGCCCCATGCGGTGCCACCCCGCGGCGGCAGTGCGTCAGCTCTGTGCGGTGTCGTCGCCCGTCTGTCCGGCGCCCTCGGCTGTGCTTGCCTTCTCGCGCATCTTGCGCACCAACTCCGCCTTCTGGTCGGCGGCACTCTGGCGGTCGAGGTTGCGGTGCGGACCGTTGTTCTGCCGTTCGGCGCGGGACAGCTTCTTGCGCTGCCCGCCGCCCATACCCACGGGGTTGTTGATGTTCTTGCTCACGGGTTCTCCCGGAATGTTGTGAAGTGATCTACGGATTCATCGGTGGGGGACGGGCACGGCGACGTCGACGGACGTCAGCAGGGGCCCATCACGCTCTCACTCGTAAATCGGCATCTGGAAGAACATGACCAAGACGTTACCCGGTTCCGTCGGCCCTGCACACCAAGTTTTTCGCCGCCCCGGCGTCGCCCGGGCCATCGGCGAGCGCCCGGGGTTACGCGCACACTCGTGCCTGTACGGCAGGCGGAGGGCAACGGCCGGAACTCCGACGCCCGTTCCTGGACCTGCCGACGCGGCGGCCCGTCCACAAGCCCCGGGACACCTGCTCCCGCTCGGCCTCCGGTATGGCTGCCAGGACTTCCGTCACGCGCCTCAGCCATCCACGGTCAGCCCTCGCCGACGAGGTCGAGGTCGTCACGAGTCGCTTCCGGCGTGACCTCGGGCGTGATCTGAGTGATCTCCGGAACGGGCCACGTGCGGTTCAGCGGCTGCGACACATCCCGCCACCAGGGACGCGTGGGCAGGTCTGAGGCAGGCTCGAAAGGCTGGCCCGGAACGGGGACTGCTGCTGACTGCCCCACCGCGCCGGCTGCGGCCAGCGTCCACTCACCGGGCTCCGACCACGCGTGCGTCGCGAGGTTGAAGGTCCCCCAGTGGATCGGCATCATCACGCCGTGTGGCTGTCCGCCCTGGAGGTCGAGGTGGGCGCGCATGCCCTCCTCGGGGGTCATGTGGATGTCCGGCCAGAAGTCGCTGTAGGCGCCGATCTGGATCATCGTGGCGTCGAACGGGCCGTGCTCGGCGCCGATGTCCCGGAAGCCCTCGAAGTAGCCGGTGTCGCCGCTGTGGTAGATCCGGTGCTCGTCCCCGGCGACGACCCAGGAGGCCCACAGGGTGTGCTGGGTGTTGCGCAGACCGCGGCCGCAGAAGTGGCGGGCCGGGGTGGCGGTCAGGGTGAGGCCGCCGACCTTGGTGGCCTCACCCCAGTCCAGCTCGCGCAGCCGGTCGGCGGACACGCCCCAGTGCTCCAGGTGGGCGCCGACACCCAGAGGCACGGCGAACTGCGTGTCCGTGCCGGCCAGGGCCTTGATCGTGGGCAGGTCCAGATGGTCGTAGTGATCGTGCGAGATCACGACGACGTCGACCGGGCCCAGTGCGGCCAGCGGCAGCGGCACCGGGTGCAGCCGCTTGGGGCCGGCGAAGGAGAACGGGGAGCAGCGCTCGCCCCAGACCGGGTCGAAGAGCACGCGCTGTCCGTCGATCTCGGCAAGCACACTGGAGTGGCCCATCCAGGTCAGCCGCAGCCCGGTGGCGGGGGGTCTGGCGATGTCGGCGAGCGTGGTGGGATGCACGGGCACCGCGCCCTCGGGGGCGCGGCGGGCGCGTTGCTCCTTGTCGAAGTAGAGCTTCGCGAACTCCACCGTCGAACCGGAGGGCCGGGTGCCGGTGGTCCCTCCGGGGTTCTGGAAGACCCCGTCCTTGAAGTGCGGCGACCGGCGGATGCGCGCCATGCGCTCACCGCTCGGATCCGCGCCGAAAGCCGCGGGCCGCAGCGCACGGAGCCCGGAGCTCGGGGAACGGAAACCGGTCACGGTATACCTCCAGGTGGAGTCGGTGAGGCGTTCCATTATGGTCCGCCTCACCGACAACGCCGCGACCACCGGTCTTCTTCCACGTTGACAGATCGTGATCTCCGTCCGGATACTCACCCACCGTTCAGTACTCAGCGACCACCCGTCGGCGAGCTCCCCGCAGCCGGGCCGGTCGTTCCCGAGGAGCCCCGTGACCACCCCTCTGATGTCGCTCACCTGGACCGATCACGTCACCGGACGCCGGGGCTTCCTGGTCGTCGACCAACTGGTGCGCGGTGTCTCCAGCGGCGGACTGCGGATGCGCCCGGGCTGCACCCTGGACGAGGTCGCCTCTCTCGCGCGCGGGATGACCATGAAGGAGGCGCTGCACTACAACCCCGAGGGCCGCTACGTCCCCCTGGGCGGCGCCAAAGGGGGTATCGACTGCGATCCCCGGGACCCGGGGGCGTACGAGCTCCTGGTCCGGTACCTGCGGGCCGTGCGCCCGTACATCGAGAGCCTCTGGACCACCGGCGAGGACCTCGGTCTCACCCAGGACCTGGTGGACCGGGCGGCGGCCGAGGCGGGGCTCGTGTCGTCGATTCAGGCCGTGTTTCCGCTGCTCGACGACGAGGCGACGGCCCGGCGGCGGCTCGCCGACGCGTTCGCGGTCGAGGTGGACGGCATAGGGCTGGACGGACTGGTCGGCGGCTGTGGGGTCGCGGAGTCGGTCCTGGCCGCCCTGGACCTCGCCGGCGTGCCGTACGCGGGGACGCGGGTCGTCGTGCAGGGCCTGGGCACCATGGGCGGCGCCACCGCGCGGTTCCTCACGCGCGCGGGACTCACGGTGGTGGCCGTGGCCGACATCAAGGGCACGATCTTCAACCCGGACGGTCTCGACGTCGAGGCGCTGCTCGCCGCACGGGACGCCTACGGGACGGTCGACCGTGCCGCGCTGCGCCCCGGCGATCTCGAGCTGCCCGGTGACGCCTGGCCGGCGGTGGACGCCGAGGTGCTGGTGCCCGCGGCCGTCTCGTACGCCGTCGACACCGTGAACCAGGAGCGGATCACCGCGCGCTGGATCGTCGAGGCGGCGAACATGCCGGTCCTCCCGGAGGCGGAGGAACTGCTGACCGCGCGCGGGGTGACGGTCCTGCCGGACGTCGTCGTCAACTCCGGGACCAACGCCTGGTGGTGGTGGACCCTCTTCGGCGACATCGGCCCCGACGCCGACGAGGCGTTCACCCACACCCGGCGCTCGATGCGCGCCCTGGTCGAGCAGATGCTGGCCCGCGCGCGTGCGGACGGGACGACCCCGAGGGCGGCCGCACACGCCATCGTCGCCGACCGGCTGCCGGTGATCGCGGAGCGATTCGGGTGGTACCGGTGACGGCGGTCGCCGACAGGGTCGGGCGCCGTGACCGTTCAGCTGTGGGCCCGCTCCGGAGCCGGCGACGCCCTGGCCGCCTACGAGGACAAGGTCCTGGCGCTGCTGGGCGACCACGAGGGCCGGCTGCCGGCTACTGCAGCGTGCCCGTACCTGGGCGCCGGGGACGGCCGGCTGCTGCAGCCTGCCCGTACCGTCGGCGCCGGGGACGGCCCGGACGAGATCCAGCTGATCGAGTTCGCCTCGCAGGCCGGCTACGAGGGCTTCGCGGCCGACCCGCGACGCACCTCGTCGGCCGCTGAGCGCGAGGCGGCGATCGCACGGGCCGACCTCGACCGCGTGGATCTGGTGGACCAGCGCCCTCCCCCGGCGCCATCAGCGGCGACGCCATAGGGTGGCCGCGTGGCAAGGGTGCGGTTGAGCGTGACGGAGCGGCGCGAGGAATTGCTGCGGGCCGCCGTCGAGCAGATCGAGGCGCGGGGTGTCGTGGCGGTCAGGATCGCCGACGTGGCCTCGGCGCTCGGTGTGAGCAACGCGCTGGTGCTCTACCACTTCTCGACGAAGGAGAAGCTGGTCGCCGCCGCGTTCACCCACGCCGCGGAGGAGGACCTCGCCCGGTTGCGCAAGCTGCTCGGCCGCCGCACCACGGCCCTGCGCCGGCTGCGCGCGGCGGTGCGCTGGTACGCCCCGACCGGCCAGGCCAAGGGCTGGCGGCTGTGGATCGAGGGCTGGGCGGCGGCGCTGCGCGAGCCCGCGCTGCAGTCGGTCACGCGGGATCTCGACAAGCAGTGGAAGACGGCGCTCGCCGAGGTGATCACCGAGGGCGTGGCCGCGGGGGAGTTCCGCTGCCCGGACCCGATGGGCACGGCCCTGCGCCTCACCGCTCTCCTCGACGGTCTCGCCGTCCAACTCACGTCGTACGCGGGTGCGGTCCCGCGCGCGCGGGCGCAGGAGTGGGTGGACGAGGCGCTGGCCCGGGAACTGGGACTGACCCGCGAGACGTTGACGGCCCATGAGCCGTGACGCTCAGTGCCCGGCGCCCGCCCGCCGGCCCTCGGGGGGGGGGGAACGCACCGGGCACCCACGCGCCGTCGAGTCCCCCCACACGCCCTCAGGCCACCGGGGCGATCCGGGTCTTGATGTCGTCCGGTGACAGCGTGCCCTTGGCGGTCACATGGTCTCCCGACGACTCTCCCCGCAGCCGGCGCCCGATCCACGGCACCAGGTACTCGCGCGCCCAGTGCACGTCGTCGCGCCGGATCTCCAGGGTGCCGCGCGGCGGGAGCGGCGGCCAGGGCTGCTCCGGGTCGGCCGGGATCTTCAGGCCGAGGGCCTGGCCCGCGCGCAGCGCCACGCGCGTGTGACCCTCGGGCGAGAGGTGGAGCCGGTCGCCGTCCCAGGCACGGCGGTCCTGGACGGATTTCAGGGACCACAGGTCGAGAACGGGACAGCCGTACCGGTCGGCGATGGCCCGCACATGCCCGTTGTACGTGGCGATCTTGCCGCGCAGATGCTTGAGGACGGGGACACCTCGGGTGTCGAAGCCGGTCGTCACCATCACGGTGCCGGCGACGGCGGCAAGCCGCGCGACGGCCCGCTCGAAGCGCTCGGCGACCTCGTCGGGGTCGGTGCCGGGACGGATGATGTCGTTGCCGCCGGCGCAGAAGGAGACCAGGTCCGGAGCGAGTGCCACGGCCTGCGGCAGTTGGTCCGCGACGATCTGGTCGAGCAGTTTCCCGCGCACGGCGAGGTTCGTGTAGGTGAAGTCGCCCTCGGGCCGGCGGTCCGCGAGCAGGACCGCGAACCGGTCGGCCCAGCCGACGAACGCCCCGTCGGGCCCGGGGTCGCCGACGCCCTCGGTGAAGCTGTCCCCCACCGCCACGTACGACCCGATCACTGATGTGTTGTCACTCTTCGAATCGTCTGCCACATCGGCCCATGATTCCCCTTCGGATGTGAGCTACGCGACCGTAGGAAGAGGTTGACGAGCGGTGAGATAAGCCACTGTCCAAGGGTTGGTCAAACCAGGAATAGCCTTCTCGTCAGCGCTGTTGAAGCTTCGACCGCCACACCCGGAATTCGGCGATCCGGAAGTGGCTCCAGGTGGTCCGGAAGGCGAAGTGCCCACCCGTGTACGGCTGCGGGTCCCGGTAGTCGAACACCAGCCGTCCGTTGTTCCACCATCGCACCGTCGAACCGTCTGAGACGATCCGCACCCGGTTCGGCCGGTTGGCCACGAGCAGCGGCTCCGGGTAGTCGTAGACGAGCGGCCGGACGCCGGGCTCGCCGACATAGCGGCGCAGCCGGGTCGTGGTGTTGGAGTTGGCGCCGTAACCCACGTAGTACGTCTTGAGGTAGTCGTACTCCGCGAGTGCGCCGCCCCGCGCGGTGGCGAACAGGTCGTCCGGGGAGCGGACGTCGAGGGCGTTCCAGAAGTTGTTGAGGTCGGACACGCGGTCGTTGACGCCGCCCTGAGACACCGGTGTGGCGGTGTACTCCAGGACGTACGGCCCTTCGAGCCGCTTCCTGAACCAGACCGTCGCCCCGGCGGGCACGTCGATCTCCAGGGCCCCCTTCGAGGCGCTGACGGTGCCGCCCTGCTCGAGTTCCACGGCCCACTGTCCGAGGCCGTGGCGGAAGTCGTCGTGGGCGATCAGGCGGCGGTGGCGGGGCGAGGCGCTCGCGGTGGCCGCGGGGGCGAGGGCCGTGAGGGCGGCACCGGCGGCCAGGGCTCCGAACGCTCTGCGCGTGGTCGTCACGGGAAGCGGCTCCTTCGGGAGTGGTGGTGATCGAGGGTTGGGGGCGGCACCGGGAGAAAGCGCTTGCCCCACAACGGAGTTCACTCTGGCCTCACCGACCCCGCGCTGTCGACACCTCGGTCGCCCCTGCCACAGGACCGCAATGTGTTGATCAGGAACGGGACAGGAACTCCGCCTGTCCCGGACACACCGAAGGCCGGACCCGGGGATCGGGGTCCGGCCTTCGGCAGCGTGTCAGGCAGGTGGTCTGCGGGGCGTCAGCCGACCGAGACGCCCTTCGTACGGAGGTAGGCGACCGGGTCGACGTCGGAGCCGTAGTCCGGCGTGGTGCGGATCTCGAAGTGCAGGTGCGGTCCGGTCACGTTGCCGGTCGCGCCGGAGAGGCCGACCTGCTGGCCCTCGGACACGCTCTGCCCGCTCGAGACGGAGAGCGAGGACAGGTGCGCGTACTGCGCGTAGTAGCCATCGGCCAGCCTGATGACGACCTGGTTGCCGTACGCGCCGCCCCAGCCCGCCGAGACGACCGTGCCCGCGCCGACGGCCTTGAGCGAGGTGCCGGTCGGGACCACGAAGTCGACCCCGGTGTGGTAGCCGCTGGACCACATGCTGCCCGCCATGTGGTAGGGGGTGCCGATGGTGGCGCCGGAGACCGGGAGGGTGAAGCCGCCGGCGGTGCTGGTGGTCTCCGCGCTCTGGGTGGCCTCCGTCGACTTCTGCGACGAGGACGACTTCGGCGAAGAGGACGACTTCGGCGAAGAGGCGGACGAACCCGACTCCTTCGAGGACGACTCCGGCGTCGTGGTGCCCGCCGCGGCCTTCTTGCCGATCATGAGCTTGAGGCCGGGGTGGATCAGCGACGGGTCGTCGCCGACGGCCCGGCGGTTGTCGTCGTAGAGCCGGTGCCAGCCACCGCTGACATTCTGCTCGTCGGCGATCTTGGCGAGGTAGTCGCCGGCCCGCACGGAATAGGTCCTCACACCCGAACCCCGCACGGAAGCCGCTTTTTCGGCCACCGCCTTTTCGGTCACCGACTTCTTCGCGACGCCCGGAAGAGACGACTGAGCGGCATTGTCCGAAACGGACTGGGCACTCGCGGCATGGGCGCCGGTGGCCCCCAGAAGCGGAAGGGCGAGTGCGGCGCCGCCGGTTCCGGCGACGGCTATGGAACGGGCGAAGCGCTGGGTCTTCGGACGGCGGTGCTTACCCTTCGCGGGCATGGCGAATTCCTCTCCGGCGCCTGCGAGGTGAGCTGTCGGGTGCGGACTGGAGATGCCCGGCCGCTCCGAGGAAACGGCTTTACCCCTAGCCTGTTCCGGAGACCGGAACAGGCGGTTGTGCCTGTGGGTCCCCCGCTCCTGCCGTGTACGGGTGAGTGTGTGCGGGCTCCGGGCGGCGGCAGGATTGGGCGTCCGCCCGGATGGATGGACGGTGAACGTAAGCGACCAAGACGCACAGGGACAAGTGAGAGGTTGCGGCCCCTTGCGTTCCCGTTGACCCCCCGGGGGAAATATCGGTCACCCTCCGTCAATCCGGAGGAAGCCCCTCACCTCAAATTCCCTTGAAATACGCCGGAATTACGTGGACATGACGGGCGACGCACGGTCACGAATATGACGCTCCTCACGCGGCGCCCCACAGATCCCCTAAATCCGCATGGAGTTGGAATGAAGGCGCCAATTCGGACACAACTCTCAGATGCGGCGCAGCCGGAGAACCGTCGCGTCCAGATCTCCCCGCAAACCGGTACGCAGTCCGTGGTGCAGCAGCACGGCCCCTCGGTGGACTTCGCCCGTTTCACGGCATTCGTACGACGCGGCCGGATCAAGCCCGCGCAGCCGCAGCGCCGGGACCGGCTCACCGTAGCGCTGGGCCTGGAGCCAGGCGAGCACGACCGCCTCGTCGTCGAGGACGTACTGCACCGCGCTCAGCCCGCCCTCCGGGGGCCGCAGCCGGTAGAGGTCGCCGCGCTGCACGAGGGGCCGGATCTCCTTGTAGAGAGCCACCCAGTCGCCGGCCTCGGCGAGTTCCTCCTCGGTCCACTCGGCGAGGTCCCCACCGACCCCGAGCACCCCGGCCATGGCGCTGACGAACCGGAACCGCAGTGAGCTGACCCGGCCGTTGAGCTGCGTGTTGGGACTGTCGGTGACCCAGGCGGCCATCACGCGCGCGGGGTGGATCTGAGTGAAGCCGTGCTGGATGGCGAGCCGGTCGAGCGGGTCGGTGTTGTCGGAGGTCCACACCTGGTCCGTACGGCTCATCACACCGAGGTCGATCCGTCCGCCGCCGCCCGAGCAGGACTCGAAGGCGACATTCGGGTGGGCCTGACGCAACCGGTCGAGCAGGCGGTACAGCGCGGTCACGTGGTCGACCCACAGGCGTTGCGGATAGGGGTCGTCCGGCCAGCCGGCGTCGGTGAAGCAGCGGTTGAAGTCCCACTTCACATAGTCGATCGGGGCGCTGGAGAGCAGCGCGTGGAGCTGTTCCCAGAGGTACTCCTGGACGTCCTCGCGGGCGAGGTTCAGTACGAGCTGATTGCGCAACTCCGTCCGCTTTCGTCCCGGTTGGTACTGCACCCAGTCCGGGTGGGCGCGGTAGAGGTCGCTGTCCGGGTTGACCATCTCCGGCTCGACCCAGATGCCGAACTGCATACCGAGGTCGTGCACGGAGTCGGCAAGGGGCTTGAGGCCCTGCGGGAAGCGGTCGGGGTTGGGCGTCCAGTCGCCGAGGCCGGCCCGGTCGCTGGTGCGTTTGCCGAACCAGCCGTCGTCGACGACGAACAGCTCGACGCCGATCGCCGCGGCCCGGCGGGCCAGCACCCCCTGTTGCTCCTCGGAGATGTCGAACTCCGTGGCCTCCCAGGAGTTGAACAGCACGGGCCGGTCCCGGTCCGCGTCCGGGATGACGTACGCCCGCTGGTAGGCGTGCCAGGCGCGGCTCGCCCCGCCGAAGCCGTCCTCGCTCCACAGGCCGGCGAAGACGGGCGTGGTGAAGGACTCCCCCGCCTGAAGACGGAGCAGGCCGGAGTCGTCGTAGCCCGCGCCGCCGGTGATCTGCACGCGGGTGTCGGGCAGTTCGGCCACGGCGATGCGCCAGGAGCCGGACCAGCCGAGGGCACAGCCGTACACCTCGCCGCGCTCCTCGGTCGCGTCGGTGTCGAGCGCGACCCACGGCAGGTGCTGGTGCCCGGTGTGGCCGCGGCGGCTGCCGATGACCTTCTCACCGTAGGTGAGGGGGGCGCGCACCAGCCGGGACTCCGCCGCCCAGCGGCCGTGCAGCTGGGACAGCCGCCAGCCGCCCTCACGGTCGGGCAGGGTCCAGGTGGCCGAGTCGGCGCGCAGGAGCTCCACCGCGGGCCCCTCGTTGTCCAGGCTCACCCAGCGCTCCACGACGTCGTGCCGCATCCGGTAGTGCAGCGTGATCGCGAGCCCTCCGTCCCGGAACCGCAGCCGCAGCTCGTCGTCCTCGGCCCGTTCGTACGCCTCGAAGGTCCACTCGGTGCCGCGTCGCTCGTCCGTGCGCACGGACAGGGCCGGGCGGACGAAGCGGGGGCCGCCCTCGACGGGGTACTCCTCGCGCCCGTCGAGCGGGGACTCGAAGGGCCAGTAGTCCGGCAGCGGGCGGACGGCGAGGGCCTCGGCGTCGGCGAGCCCGATCCGCGGGCCCCAGTGCAGGTGCAGCAGCTCGTCGCCCTCGGTGAGGTGGAGGGCGTAGCTGCTGGCCGGCCCGGACAGAATCCACGTGCGGCCGTTGTCGGCGATGTCCAGCATGCAGTCCCTCACAGATACCAACAGACACGAACAGGTGTGCTCAAGCCTCAACATCATCAGGGTCGGCGCACCCTGGGTGCAACGCCTGTGGACAACTCATTGCCTCAGGAACCCATGTCGTATCGTCGAGTGCGTGCCCGTCGTCGAGCCGCGTCGACGGGATCCGTTTGAGGAGGAGCCCGTGACGCAGCAGGTCCCGTCCACCGAACCCGACCTGACCGGAGTGCGCAACTTCCGCGACGTGGGCGGGCTGCCGACGATGGACGGACGCCAGGTGAGGTACGGGGTACTGTTCCGCAGCGGCCACCTCGCGCACGCGACCGAGGACGACGCCGCCTTCCTGTCCTCCCTGGGCCTGCACACGATCTTCGACTTCCGCAACGCGGCGGACCAGAGGCTGGAAGGGCCCGACGTCGAGCTGCCGGGCGTACGCAACGTGAACCTGCCGCTGACCGACCCGGCGCACGGCGCCGAGTTCTGGACGATGGTCCGCGACGGCGAGATCGACCAGCTGCGCGAGATCCTCGGCGACGGCAAGGCCGCCAACCGGATGATCGCCTCGTACCGCATGATCATCAAGGAGCGCACCGCCGAGCACTCCCGGGTACTGCGCGAGCTCGCCGAGGACAGTCTCCCGGTGCTGATGCACTGCGCGGCCGGCAAGGACCGCGCGGGACTGTCGGTGGCGGTGACGCTGCTCGTCCTGGGCGTGGAGCGGGAGGCGATCGTCGCCGACTACCTGGAGTCGAACGCCAAGCACCGCCGCTACAAGGTGCGCCGCAGCGGCGGCTCGTCCTCGGCCTACTCCCCCGAGGTGATGGAGCTGCTCAGCCCTCTCTTCGAGGCCCGGGTCGAGTATCTGACGGCCGCGTTCGAGACGATCGAAGAGACGTGGGGCAGCGTCGACGCCTACCTGGAGAAGGGGCTGGGGGTCACCCCGGAGATCCGGGAGCGACTGCGGGAACGGCTGCTTGACTGAGGCGTACGACCGCTCCCGCCTGACCCCCACTACTGCTTGGCGCCCACCTCGAACAGGAAGTAGATGAAGGCCGCGAACACGTGGCCGACCGCGATGTAGATGATCAACCGCACCCACAGGGCGCGCGGGAACTTCTCCTCCATGTCACTCATGGCATGTCTCCAGGGGTGGGGCCCAGGCACAGCGTGGCCGTGGGGCTCTGCAGCAGGGTGTGGACGAACAGGAACTCGACGCCGTCGGGGTCCTGGGCGGCGATGCGGTGCGGGGTGAGCGAGTCGAAGTGCGCGCTGTCGCCCGGGGCGAGCCGGTGCGTGGTGTCCGCGAGCCGCAGCCGCAGCCGGCCCCGGAGCACGTAGAGCCATTCCTCGCCCGGGTGGACGCGCACGATGTCGCCCTGGGAGCCGTGCGGCACGTGAACGCGCAGGGCCTGCATGCCATGCCCGGGCGCGCCGGCCTGCCAGTAGGTCCAGCCGCCGGCCGCGGTCGGCTCCATGTCGGCGGCTCGCACGACGGCGTCCCGCTCGGCGACGGTCTCGCCGAGCAGCTCCGAGACCGTCGTACCGTAGATACGGGCGAGTGCGAGCAGCATCGGCAGCGAGGGCTGGCGCTGCCCGGTCTCCAGTCGGGAGAGGTGGGCGGGCGACAGTCCGGCGGCGCGGGCGGCGGCCTCCAGGGTGAGCGAGGCCCGGCGGCGCAGGGCCCGCAGCTGGGGTGCGACGGCGGGCAGGTCGGCTCCCTGCCCGGTCGCCGGTTCGTTCTCGGCTTCCGAAGAGCTCATGCTCTCCATTGAGCCGCAGCCTTGCCTCCTAGGCAATTTTCTTGCCTCAGAGGCAAACCCGCCAGGAAGACGACGGTTTCGCCGCCTACCGGTTCGCCACCGCCTGCTTGATCAGCGTCTTGCCGAAGTCCCACATCAGCCCGCCGCCGCTGTGTGCGTCGTCCATCACGGCGGTGAACGCGTCCACGAACCGGTCCACGTCCTCTTCGCCCACGACCAGCGGCGGAATCAGCTTGATCACCTCAAGATGGTCGCCGGAGACCTGGGTGAGGATGCGGTGGTGCTGCAGCAGTGGGACGACCACCATCTGCGCGAACAGTCCCTTGCGGGCGGCCTGCAGCATGGTCCAGCGGCTGCGCAGCTTCAGCGACTTGGGCTTTCCGAACTCGATGCCGATCATCAGGCCCCGGCCGCGGACGTCGGCGAGCAGCTCGTACTTGTCGATCAGTGCGGTCAGCCGGGACTTCAGCAGCTCGCCCGTGGCGCGGGCGTGGGCCACGATCTGCTCGTTCTCCATCACCGACAGGACGGCCAGTCCGGCCGCCATGGCCTGCGCGTTGGAGCCGAAGCTCGCCGAGTGGACCAGCACCCGGTCCATCGACGAGTAGACCTTCTTGAAGATCCAGTCCTTGCCGAGGGTGGCGCCGACCGGCACATAGCCGCCGGACAACGCCTTGGCCACGCACACCAGGTCCGGCTCGACACCGTCCTCGTGCTGGTAGGCGTAGAAGTCGCCGGTACGGCCGAGGCCCGTCTGCACCTCGTCCGCGATGAGGAGCGCCTTGTGCTTGTGCAGCAACTCCTGGGCGGCGCGCAGATATCCGGGCGGCGCCTCGTGCACGCCCTTGCCCTGGACCGGCTCGACGATCAGGGCGGCCACGTCCCCCTTCTTCAACTCCCGGGCCAGAGCGGGCAGGTCGCCGAGGGGTACGGCCGTGTCGGGCAGCAGCGGGGCGAAGCCGTCCCGGAAGCCGTCCTCACCGTTGACCGACAACGAGCCGGTGGTCAGGCCGTGGAAGGCGTGGTCGCAGTAGAGGATCCGCGGCTTTCCGGTGGCGTACCGGGCGAACTTCAGCGCGGTCTCGACCGCCTCCGTCCCGCTGTTGCCGAAGAACACCCGGTCCAGGTGCGGGCTGTGGGCCAGCAGCCTCTCGGCCAGCAGCCCGGGCAGCGGCTGGCAGTCGAAGCGGGTCAGGTCGGCGAGCTGGGCGTCGAGGACGTCGTGCAGCGCCTTGCGGACGACGGGGTGATGACGGCCCAGGGCCATCACCCCGAACCCGGCGAGCATGTCCAGGTAGTCGTTGCCGTCCGCGTCCCAGAAGTGCGCGCCCTCGCCCCGCTCGTACACCTTGTCGAAGCCGATGGTGTGCAGCATGCGCGGGAGCTGGTGGTTGAGGTACTTGGTGTGCAGCTCGTAGCGCTCGGCTCCGCGCTCGGCCAGCAGCGCGCCGAGGTCGAACTCCCCTGCCTGCGACGAGGCCGACGCGGGTTTGGCGGTTGTCATTCCTGTGTCTCCTTGGACAGCTCTTCCTGGACGGCCCGGCTCGCCTCCTTGACGGCGAGGCTCGCGCCGATCCGTCCGGCGACCTCGACGGGCGTGAGGCCGATGTCGGCGAGCACCTCGCTCCGTTTGGCGTGCGCGAGGAACTGCTCGGGTATGCCGAACCGCCGTACGGGGACGTCGACGTCGGCGTCACCGAGGGCGAGCGCCACCGCGGCGCCCACGCCGGAGGCGCGGCTGTTGTCCTCGACGACGGCGACCAGCCGGTGTGCGGCGGCGAGGCCGGGGAGCGCCGGGTCGACCGGTTTGACCCACCTCGGGTCGACGACCGTGCATCCGACGCCCCGGGCCGCCAGCAGTTCGGCGGCCTGGAGGCAGACGGGCGCCATCACGCCGACGGCGACCAGGAGCACCTCGGGCCGGTCCGCGCGGTGCAGGACGTCCAGGCCGCCCACCCGGTCGACCGCCGGGATCACCGGTCCCACCGACTCCTTCGGGAAGCGCACCAGCGTCGGTGCGTCGTCCACCGCGACCGCCTCCCTCAGCTGTGCCCGCAGCTGGTCGGCGTCGCGCGGTGCGGCGATCCTGAGGCCGGGCACGACCTGGAGGATCGACATGTCCCACATGCCGTTGTGGGAAGGCCCGTCGGCCCCGGTGACCCCGGCCCGGTCCAGCACGAACGTGACCCCGCAGCGGTGCAGGGCGACATCCATCAGGAGCTGGTCGAAGGCGCGGTTCAGGAACGTCGCGTAGACGGCGACGACCGGGTGCAGGCCGCCCGTGGCGAGGCCGGCCGCGGACACGGCCGCGTGCTGTTCGGCTATGCCCACGTCCCACACCCGGCCCGGGAAGTGGGCGGCGAACTTGCCGAGTCCCACCGGGTGCAGCATGGCCGCCGTGATCGCCACGACGTCGTCGCGCTCCTCACCGATCCGTACCATCTCGTCGCCGAACACCGAGGTCCAGGACGGCCCGCCGGCCGGCGTGAGCGGCGCGCAGGTGAGCGGGTCCATCACGCCGACGGTGTGGAAGTGGTCCTCCTCGTGGGCGAGGGCCGGTTCGTAGCCGCGCCCCTTCTCGGTGAGGCAGTGCACGAGCACCGGCCCGTGGAAGCGCTTGGCGCGCCGGAGCGCCGACTCGACGGCCTTGAGGTCGTGCCCGTCGATCGGGCCGACGTACTTCAGCCCGAGGTCCTCGAACATGCCCTGCGGGGCGAACGCGTCCTTGAAGCCCTTCTTGGCGCCGTGCAGCGACTCGTAGACGGTGTTGCCGACCAGCGGGGTCCGCTGCAGGACGTCCTTGCCCCAGGCCAGGACCTTCTCGTAGCCGTCGGTCGTGCGCAGGGTGGCCAGGTGGTTGGCGAGGCCGCCGATGGTCGGCGCGTACGAGCGCTCGTTGTCGTTGACGACGATGATCAGCGGCCGGTCCTTGGCGGCCGCGATGTTGTTCAGTGCCTCCCAGGCCATACCGCCGGTCAGCGCCCCGTCGCCGATCACGGCGACGACATGGCCCTTCTCGCCCTGCACCTGGCGGGCCTTGGCGAGTCCGTCGGCCCAGCCCAGCGCGGTGGAGGCGTGACTGTTCTCGATGACGTCGTGCTCGGACTCCTCGCGGCAGGGATAGCCGGACAGGCCCCCTTTGCCGCGCAGCTTGGAGAAGTCCTGACGCCCCGTCAACATCTTGTGTACGTAGCTCTGGTGGCCGGTGTCCCACAGGATGCGGTCGACCGGCGACTCGAAGACCCGGTGGAGCGCGATGGTCAGTTCCACCACCCCCAGGTTGGGCCCGAGGTGTCCGCCGGTCCTGGCGACCGCGTGCACGAGGAACTCACGTATCTCTTCGGACAGTTCGCCGAGTTCCGCCTCGGACAGCGCCTTCAGGTCGCGTGGTCCCCGGATGTTCTCCAGAATCGTCACGTCGGGCCCCCTATCGGTCCGTGCTGTTCAGCTCACGGTGACGGCCGGCTCCCCCGAGGCGACGCCGTCCTGCTCCATCTGCTCGGCGATCTTCATCGCCTCTTCGATCAGGGTCTGAACGATCTTCGACTCGGGCACGGTCTTGACGACCTCGCCCTTGACGAAGATCTGCCCCTTGCCGTTGCCGGAGGCGACGCCGAGGTCGGCCTCCCGCGCCTCTCCGGGGCCGTTGACCACGCACCCCATGACGGCGACCCTGAGCGGCACCTCCATGCCCTCCAGACCCGCCGTGACCTCGTCGGCCAGCTTGTAGACGTCGACCTGGGCCCGCCCGCAGGACGGACACGACACGATCTCCAGCCGCCGCTGCCTGAGCCCGAGCGCCTGAAGGATCTGGATGCCGACCTTGACCTCCTCGACCGGCGGGGCGGACAACGACACCCGGATGGTGTCGCCGATGCCCCTGCTCAGCAGCGCCCCGAAGGCCACGGCCGACTTGATCGTGCCCTGGAACGCCGGGCCCGCCTCGGTCACACCCAGGTGCAGCGGGTAGTCGCACTGCTCGGCGAGCTGCTGATAGGCGCTGACCATCACCACGGGGTCGTTGTGCTTCACCGAGATCTTGATGTCCCGGAAGTCGTGCTCCTCGAAGAGGGAGGCTTCCCACAGGGCGCTCTCGACCAGGGCCTCGGGGGTC
>JODI01000066.1 GCA_000720805.1 Streptomyces violaceoruber | reverse complement strand
AGCGGATGCAGGGACAGCACCGCGTCCACCTCCGGCGTCAACGCCGCCGCCAGCCGGGCCGCGGCGGGGCGGCTCTCGTCCCGCAGGGCCTCGACGGCGATCACCAGGGCATCCTGGCCCGGTCCCCGCGGCACCCCGGCCGCCGCCTTCTCGTACAGGTCGGCGCCCTCCTCCAGCACAAGCCCGGTGTCGATCCCCGCCGGAACCTTGATGCGGGCGGTGCGGCGCCAGGTGGAGAGGGGATCGCTCCACGCCTCCACGCGGTACGTCCAGTGGCCCGTGACGTCCGGGGTGACCTCGGCGCCCCAGCGGTCGGTACCCGGGGACAGTTCCCGCATCGGCGTCCACGGACCGTGCCGGCCCTCGGGGTCGGTCAGCACGACGTTTGCGGCGACCGCGTCGTGACCTTCGCGGAACACGGTGGCGGTGACCTGGAACGTCTCACCGGCGATCGCCTTCGCCGGACGCCTGCCGCAGTCCACGGCAGGCCTGACGTCCCGGACGGGAATGCGGCCGATGGCCGGGATCGAACTCATGTGAAACACCTCCGCCGTGCTCGACCGGGCCGGGCGGGCCGGCCGCCCGGGAAACGAAGCTGCGCCGGAAGGTGTCTACCTCCCGGCGGGGGACCGCCGGTCCGGTGTCGGCGGGCCCCGTCTGGTGGCCGTCCGCGGTCCGGTCCGCTCGGGTTCCTTCCGGAGGTACTCGGGTTCCTCCCGGAGGTAGGAGACGAGGGTGGTCCGCAGATACCGTTCGGCGGCGTCCGCGGCTTCGCGCGCACACCGCTTCCCCATCAGCACGCAGAGTGTGTAGCCAGAGTCCTCGAAGGTGGACCGGATCCGGCGGTCGGCGGGGGCCGCGAGCATCATGCGTTCCCACGCCCGGTACTGCCGCAGTTGCCGGGCCACTTCGGCTTTTGCCGGTAGCAGCATGTGCCGTTCACCTTTCAGGGCTCGATGGCACGTCTCCCGACCGTCGGGCGGTGGCCGCACGCGGACACGTACGGATCCGTTACGGCATCGAGGTCTTCACACATGGTGCACGCGTAATGACTCAGCGTCTTGTTGGAGGTTCAACAACCTCAGCGGTGTGCTCGTGTTGCACGAACGGCGTAGCGCCTCCACTCTTGAGGTGACTCAGAAGCGATCAGTGCTCACGCTTCGTGTTCGGGGCCTGGCCCCGCAGGGGACGAGGAGGAGCGAGAGCTTCGCCGGTGAGGAGCCAACGACCATGAACACCGCAGTGCCCTGCTATTACCACCTCGACGTCGAGGTCAGCCCGGAGCGGGTCGGACAGGTCAAGCGCATTCTGGCCGCACACCTGCACTACTGGGACCTGGAGAATCTGGTCGAGCCCGTCTGCCACGGCGCCGAACTGCTGCTGAAGGCCATAGACGAGCACGCCACCGACAAGAACACGTCGATCGAGATGTGGTGGAACGGCCAGCACCTCATCACCGCCATCGGTGAGAACGACTGCGACCTGCGCCCGGACCAGGACCTGCGCGGCTGCCTGGAGCACATCGCCGCCATGAGCGACGGCTGGGGGTGCTGCGCCACCGATACCGGCAGCAAGGTCATCTGGTTCTCGCAGCGCGCCCGCGCCGGCGAACGCGTCCCGCTCGTGCCCACCGCCCCCGAGCCCGACCTGCGCGAGGTGCTCGAGGTGCCGCGAGAGATCCGGGTCGCCGCACTGGCCGGCCCGACGAGTACACCGCAGGGCGTTCTGGAGGACGCCCGGTGACCGCGCGACCACGCCGGACAGGGGTGCCCGCCTGGAGCGGGCACCCCTATCCCTTGGGCGCCGCCCACGACGGCAAGGGCACCAACTTCGCCCTGTTCAGCGAGGTCGCCGAACGCGTCGAGCTGGTTCTCGTCGACGACGACGGAGTTCACCGACGCGTTCCGATGGCCGAGGTCGACGGATTCGTGTGGCACTGCTATCTGCCCGGCGTCGGACCGGGGCAGCGGTACGGCTATCGGGTGCACGGCCCCTGGCAGCCGTCCCTCGGCCACCGGTGCAACCCGAAGAAACTCCTCCTGGACCCGTACGCCCGAGCGGTGGACGGGCAGGTGGACAACCACGACTCCCTCTTCGAGCGCGCGGACGGCCCCTCCCGGTCCGACAGCGCCGGACACACCATGCTCGGCGTGGTCACCGACCCGGCCTTCGACTGGGGCGACGACCGGCCGCTGCGCCGGCCGTACGCCGACAGCGTGATCTACGAGGCCCACGTCCGCGGCCTCACCCGCGCGCACCCCGACGTCCCGCCGGAACTGCGCGGCACCTACGCCGGTCTGGCACACCCCTCGGTCATCGAGCACCTGACCTCGCTCGGCGTGACCGCACTCGAACTGATGCCGGTGCACCAGTTCGTGCAGGACGGCGTGCTGACGGACCGGGGCCTGTCGAACTACTGGGGCTACAACACGATCGGCTTCTTCGCCCCGCACAACGCCTACGCCGCCCACGGAACCCGCGGCCAGCAGGTCACCGAGTTCAAGTCGATGGTGAAGGCGCTGCACGCAGCCGGTCTCGAAGTGATCCTGGACGTCGTCTACAACCACACCGCCGAGGGCAACGAGAAGGGTCCCACGCTCTCCTTCCGCGGCATCGACAACGCGTCCTACTACCGCCTGGTGGACGGCGACTGGGGGCACTACTACGACACCACGGGCACCGGCAACAGCCTCCTGATGCGGCACCCCTACGTGCTGCAGCTGATCATGGACTCGCTGCGGTACTGGGTGACCGAGATGCACGTCGACGGCTTCCGCTTCGACCTCGCCGCCACCCTGGCCCGGCAGTTCCACGAGGTGGACCGCCTCTCCGCGTTCTTCGACCTGATCCAGCAGGACCCGGTGATCAGCCGCGTCAAACTGATCGCCGAGCCGTGGGACGTGGGGGAGGGCGGCTACCAGGTGGGCAACTTCCCGCCGCTGTGGTCGGAGTGGAACGGCAGGTACCGGGACGCCGTACGGGACTTCTGGCGCGGCGAGCCGCACACGCTCGGCGAGTTCGCGTCCCGGCTGACCGGCTCCTCCGACCTGTACCAGCACAGCCGGCGCCGCCCGCGCGCCAGCGTCAACTTCGTCACCGCGCACGACGGTTTCACCCTGCGCGACCTGGTCTCCTACAACGACAAGCACAACGAGGCCAACGGCGAGGGCAACCGGGACGGCGAGAACACCAACCGCTCCTGGAACTGCGGCGCCGAGGGCGAGACCGACGACCCCGCCGTGCTGGAACTGCGGGCCCGCCAGCAGCGCAACTTCCTGGCCACGCTGCTCCTCTCGCAGGGCATCCCGATGCTCGGTCACGGCGACGAACTGGGCCGCACCCAGCGCGGCAACAACAACGCCTACTGCCAGGACAACGAGGTCTCCTGGCTCAACTGGCGGTTGACGGCCGAGCAGCGCGACCTCGCCGACTTCACCCGCTACGTCATCGCACTGCGTGCCGCCCACCCCGTGCTGCGCAGGCGCCGCTACTTCCGCGGACAGACCGTGACCCATGCCGGCCAGCCGCTGCCCGACCTGGTGTGGCTGCTGCCGGACGCGCGCGAGATGAACGACGAGGACTGGCAGCGCTCCGACGCCCACTCGGTCGGCGTCTTCCTCAACGGCGACGCCATCGCCGAACCCGATCCGTGCGGGCAGCCCGTCGTCGACGACTCCTTCCTCCTGCTGCTCAACGGCTACTGGGAACCGGTGGAGTTCCGGCTGCCGGAAGCGACGTACGGCGAACGCTGGACGACCCTGATCGACACCGCCGAGCCCCGGGGCGCCGACGAGGCCGAACACAAGGCGGGCACCGCCATGACGGTCGAGGCCCGCAGCCTGGTCCTGCTGTCGAGACCGTCCCGCACCGTCGGCTAGGGCAAAGGCGCTGCCCGCGTGGCGTCGGGGTTCGGTTCGGCTGACGGTGCCCGCCCGTATGGGACGGGCCGGCAGGCCCCCGGTGTGAGGCGCGTCAGCGTTCGCGGCGGGAGGTCACCGTGAACTGTGCGCCGTCGGGGTCGCGCAGTACCGCCTCGTCGCTGCCCTTCGACAGGACGCTGCCGCCGTGGATCTCGGCGGCCCGGGCGCAGGCCGCGACGTCCGCGACCGCGAAGTGGACCTGCCAGTGCGGCCGGATGGTGGGGTCGGGTGCCGAGCCCAGCGCACCCGACTCGATGCGGGCCACGATGTCCCCGCGACTGCGCAGCACGACCTCGCCGCCCTCGTAGTGCACCTCGCAGCAGCCGGGCCGCTGCGAGGCCCAGTCGAGGACCTCGCCGTAGAAAATGGCGGCGTCGAAGGCGTCGCGGGTGTGGAGCCGGATGAAGGCCGGCTGGGCCTCGCGCCAGCTCTCCCAGTCGGCGATGAGCTCGCCCTCCCAGATACCGAAGGTCGCGCCGTCCCGGTCGGCCACCAGGGCTGCCCGCCCCGGCGGGAAGGACAGCGGCCCGACGGCCGTCGTACCGCCCCGCTCCTGCGCCCGCGAGGCGGCCTCGTCGGCGCTGGTCACGGCGAAGTACGGCGTCCAGGCGACCGGCATCTGCCACGCGCCGGCGACCGCCGCGATCCCGGCCACCGGCGTACCGTCCGCCAGCGCCATCCGCACACGGTCGCCGATCTTCGCCGACTGCCACTCCCATCCGAGCACCGCCGCGTAGAAGCTCTCGGTCGCCTCCAGGTCGCGGCTGGTCAGACTCACCCAGCAGGGCGCGCCGAACACGGAGTGCGTGGACATGACGTCCTTGGTGGCGCTGGGGTGTCTCACGTCGTGGTTCATGACAGTCATGTCCTGCTCTCGTCGGCCGGTGGCCACCGCTCTCGTCCCAGTGTCCGGCCCAAACCGCCCGGGGCGCCTGCCGAGTACCCCGGTGGCGGCACCGAAACGGTGGCCCGTCCGGGTCCGTCCGGTGGCGCGGGCCAGGACGAGTGCCAGGATGGAAGACGTGTCACGAGCACCTCACGAGTCCGCCCACGGATCGGACCTCGTCTTCGCGCTGCAGGAAGAGGTCGACCAGCTGAAGGGGGCCGTCGCCTCGCACGCCGTCGTGGACCAGGCGATCGGCATGGTCGTCGCGCTCGGCCGGGTGACGCCGGATCAGGGGTGGGAGGTGCTGAAGGACGTCTCCCAGCACACCAACACCAAGCTCCGCAACGTCGCCGAACTGATCCTCATCTGGGGGCGTGCCGGACAGTTGCCCCCGAAGATCCGCGCGGAGCTGGAAGACGCCCTGGACCGCCACGGCCCCACGCAGGTCCCGGGAGCGCCGGCGGAGTGGTCGGCGCAGTAATGGGGCGGTGTCACCCCGGCAGGTCGGAGGTCACCCGGTTTCCGTGAGGATCTCCTCGCGCAGCCGGTCGAAGCAGCCGCTGAGCAGCCGGGAGACGTGCATCTGCGAGATGCCGAGCTGTTCCGCGATGCAGCTCTGGGTCATGCCACGGAAGAAGCGCAGGTAGAGGATGGTGCGCTCGCGCTCCGGCAGTGCCTCGAGACAGGGCCGGACGGCCACCCGGTCGACGACGGTGTCGAAGGCCGGGTCCAGGGCGCCGATCGCGTCCCCGAGGGCGTAGCCGTCGGTGCCTGGCATCTCGGCCTCCAGGGACAGCGCGGTGAAGCACTCCAGTGCCTCCATGCCGGTGCGCGCCTCGGCCTCGGTCATGCCCGCGTACGCGGCGATCTCCGCCACCGTCGGCGGCCGCCCGGACGTCGTCTGCGACAGCTCCTTCACGGCCTGCCGCACCCGGTTGCGCAGGTCCTGGACGCGACGCGGCACGTGCAGTGTCCACATGTGGTCGCGGAAGTGCCGCTTGATCTCGCCGGTGATGGTCGGCACGGCGTACGCCTCGAAGGCGCAGCCCCGTGCGGGGTCGTAGTGGTCCACGGCTTTCACGAGCCCGAGCGCGGCCACCTGGTAGAGGTCCTCGAGGGACTCGCCGCGGCCCCGGAACCGGACGGCGATGCGCTCGGCCATGGGCAGCCAGAGCTCGACCAGTTCGTCCCGCAGGGTCTTGCGTTCGGGACCGTCGGGGAGTGCCGCGAGCCGTTCGAAGTCGGCGGCGGTGTCGGGGGCGTCGTCGTGCGGGTGGGGCTTGGTACTGCCGGTGACAGGCATAGCCGCGTGCCTCCCTCAGCGGGTGCTGGGTGGACAGACACCGGGGGAACTGGGCGCGGACCTTGCGGAGATCTGCCGGGGCCCGGCGGGCCGGCTCCCACGGACGTGCCTCCTGTCCGAAGCACATAGACGCATATTCCCGACATCTGCATTCATGAAACAAACCGGGGTAGGGAGGATCGTCCGGACTTGACCTGCCTTTGGGGTTCGTTACCTCTGCTACAGAGGTAACGTCGACGGTGTGGAACCAGAGACTTTCCCGGAGGAACTGGCCGACGCCCTCGTCGGAGTCCAGCGGCTGATCCGGCGCCGGCTGCGCCCCCAGATGGCCGACCCGCCGCTGCGCGGCGCCGAGGTGGAGTTGCTGCGCCTCGTCGTGGGCCGGCCCGGCATCGGTATCTCGGACGCGGCCAAGGACCTGTACCTGGCGAGCAACTCCGTGTCCACGCTCGTCAACCAGTTGGCCCGGCAGGGCTATCTGATCCGCGAGACCGACCCCGCCGACCGGCGGGCCGCGCGTCTGCTGCCGACCCCCGCCGCCGAGGCCCGCCTCGGCGAGTGGCGCAAGCGGCGTGCCGACCTCGTACGAGGCCAGGTCTCCCGGCTCGACGAGGCGGACCGGGAAGCGCTGCGCGCTGCGCTCCCGGCCCTGCGCAAGCTCGCCGTCCACCTGCACGAGGAGGCCGAGGAGTCATGACCCGGGACGCCGATCCAGCCGTCGCCTGCACACGCCTCGTCTACGCCTTCGGTGAGACGACCGCCGTGGACGGGCTCGATCTGACGGTGGCGAAGGGCGAGGTGTTCGGGCTGCTCGGCCCCAACGGCGCCGGGAAGACCACCGCCATCCGCTGCATCACCACACTCCTGCCGGTCCCGGCCCGGATGGTCCGCGTCTTCGGCCGCGACGCCGCGAGGGACGCCATGGCGGTACGCCGCCTGCTGGGGTATGTACCGCAACAGTTGTCCGCCGACGCGAGCCTCACCGGCAGGGAGAACGTCGCCCTGTTCGCCCGGGTCTTCGACGTGCCCCGCAAGGAGCGCGCCGAACGGGTCGGCCAGGCCCTGGCCGCCGTCGACCTGACCGACGCCGCCGACCGGCTCGCCGGCACCTACTCGGGCGGCATGGTGCGCCGGCTCGAACTCGCCCAGGCCCTGGTCAGCGCACCCCGCCTGCTGATCCTCGACGAACCGACCATCGGGCTCGACCCGATAGCCCGGACCGGCGTGTGGGAGCACATCAACGCCGTCCGCGCGGCCACCGGCATGACGGTCCTGGTGACCACCCACTACATGGACGAGGCCGACCAGTACTGCGACCGGGTCGGCCTGATGCACCACGGCCGCATCCGAGCGCTCGGCACCCCGGCCGAGCTCAGGGAGGGCCTCGGTGAACGCCGGCGCGCCGCGGGCGCGGCGGCCACCGACCCGCTGCCCACGCTGGAGGACGTCTTCCGCGACATCGCGGGCAGCGGTCTCGACGAGAAGTCAGGAGATTTCCGCGATGTCCGAAGCACCCGCCGCACCGCGAACCGCGTCGGCTGACCGCGCCCGCGAGGAGGGCATCGGCCTCCTCGTCCAGCCGCCCCGGCCCCGCGCGGGCTGGCGCGTGCTGCCCGCCCGGGTCGCGGCGATGTGCGCCGTCGAACTGCAGAAGCTGCGCCACGACCGCACCGAGCTGTACACCCGCGCGGTCCAGCCGGCCCTGTGGCTGCTGATCTTCGGCCAGACCTTCACCCGGATCAAGGCGATCCCGACCCAGGGCATCCCCTACGTCGACTATCTCGCGCCCGGCATCATCGCCCAGTCGGCGATGTTCATCGCCATCTTCTACGGCATCCAGATCATCTGGGAGCGGGACGCGGGCATCCTGAACAAGCTGCTGGTCACCCCGACCCCGCGCTCGGCGCTGATCACCGGGAAGGCGTTCGCGGCCGGGGTGAAGTCGCTGATCCAGGCCGTCGTCGTCATCGTCATCGCCGCGCTCCTCGGTGTGGCCCTGACCTGGAACCCGCTCAAGCTCCTCGGTGTCGCGGCGGTGGTGGTCCTCGGATCCGCCTTCTTCTCCTGCCTGTCGATGACCATCGCCGGTGTCGTGCTCAGCCGCGACCGGCTCATGGGTTTCGGCCAGGCGATCACCATGCCGTTGTTCTTCGGTTCCAACGCCCTCTACCCGGTGTCCGTGATGCCGGGCTGGCTCCAGGCGGTCAGCAAGGTGAACCCGCTCAGCTACCAAGTGGATGCCCTTCGCGGCCTGCTCCTGGGCACGCCCGACCATCTCGCGCTCGACTTCGCGGTGCTGCTGGTGGCCGCCGCGCTCGGCATCGCCGCGGCCTCTTCGCTCCTGGGCCGGCTGGCCCGCTGAGCGCGCGGCCGGAAAGTGATGTGCGGCACGCGCGTGAAACCGGCCGTCCGACCGGTCGGCGGATTCTTCCTGCGCACGGCTTGATCACCGATCAAGTGGATGAATTCGCTGGCCACAGCGCATTCCGCATATTTGACAGTGCACTGAGCGCACAGATAGGAAGCAGCTCTCTGAGGTCGAGAGGTGGACTGTGTACGAGCCGAACGTGGTCGGGGACTGGCAGGAGTACGACGAGCATGCCGGTCTGCGGGTCCGCGTCCATCGTCTGGAAGCGGCCGAGCCGCCACGCGGACGGGACGACGCGGCCGAAGGGCTCACCTATTTCCGGGTCCGTGTCACCGTCGAGAACCGTGGCGCGCGGCACCTCGGGATCCACCTGGAGGACGGTCAGATCGACGTGCGGATCGGCCCCGACGGGGAGAGCGCCTTCATCGACTGGCGCAACTCGCAGTTCATCGAGGGCTTCGACGTCTACCCGCTGCGCCGGGCGACCGCCCTGCTGTACGCGGCCGGCCCGGAGGAGTCGCTGAGCCAGGTGGACGTCCAGGTGCAGCTGCGGGTCGACGAGGAGTGGGCCGACCGCCGACTGTGGGCGGGGGGCATCGGACTGCAGGAGGGGGCCGTCGGTACCGGCGTGGTGCGTGAGGGCCTCGCCTGCCAGGTCAGCAACTTCCTGCGGGACCAGGCCGAGGAGGGCACCGCCTGACGCGGGCCCGCCTCGCACCTGCCAACGCGACGGCTCCGCTCAGTGCGGGATGCCGTCGATGATCTCGCGGGCACCCTGCCGCAGCAGGGCCACGGCGACCGAGGTGCCCAGCGTCGCCGGGTCGAGCCGGCCGGCCCACTCGTGGGCGTTCAGCCGGGTCTTGCCGTCCGGGGTGAACACACAGGCCCGCAGGGACAGTTCCCCGCCGCCGTCCACACGCGCGTACCCGGAGATCGGACTGTTGCAGTGCCCCTGCAGAACGTGCAGGAACATGCGCTCGGCGGTGGCCTCCCGGTATGTGTCCGGGTCGCCGAGCGCGCTGACCGTGTCGATGACCTCGGTGTCGCCCTCGCGGCACTGCAGCGCGAGGATGCCCGCGCCGATGGGGGGCATCATCGTCTCGGGGGAGAGGATCTCGCTGATCACGTCCCGCCGGCCGATGCGCTCCAGCCCGGACACCGCGAGCAGCAGCGCGTCGGCCTCACCGGCCGCGAGTTTCTCCAGACGCCGGTTGGCGTTGCCGCGGAACGGCACGCATTCCAGGTGCGGGTGGGTGGCGGCGAGTTGGGCGACCCGGCGCACCGAGGAGGTGCCGATCCGGGTACCGTCCGGCAGTTCGTCCAGGGTGAGTCCGCCAGGGTGGACGAGCGCGTCACGGATGTCGTCCCGCTTCAGGAACGCGGCGAACGTCGTGCCCGCCGGAAGCGGCCGGTCGGCGGGCACGTCCTTGACGCAGTGCACCGCGAGATCGGCCTGACCGGCCAGCAGCGCGGCGTCCACCTCCTTGGTGAACGCGCCCTTGCCCTCGACCTGGGCGAGATCGCCCATCCACTTGTCGCCCGTCGTCTTCACCGGGACGACCTCGGTGCGCACACCGGGATGCAGGGCGGCCAACTCGGCGCGGACACGCTCCACTTGGGCGAGTGCCATCGGGGAGTCGCGGGAGACGATACGGATCAGCTCGGGCACGGGCATGCGGCCACGATAGTCCCTCCGGGCGGTGCGCCCGTGCGGTACCGCCCGACTTCCGGACGAGGAGACGGATCCGGGCCGAGGCGGTCGTTTCCGGACAGTGGCGTTCAGGGCGTGGACGCCGCGCGGCACCCGGAGGGCGGGACCGGACGCGGGACGGGACCCCGACTGCCCGGGGTCCCCCGTCTCGCGCCCGCTCCCGTGGCCGGTCAGGCGTTGGGGTCGAAAGTGATCCCGGACGGCTTCGCCGAGGCGAGGTGGGCCGCGAAGTTGGCGTCCTTGAGGCCGAAGTTGGCGCTTCCGAAGTCGTAGGCACTCAGCTTGTCGCGCAGGCCCGCCGGGTAGCCGTTCCAGCCGACCAGGGGCGGGTACTGCCAGGTGCCCTTGTGGTTCTCGGGCGGCTCGTCGTTGGCGTTGGCCAGCCGGAAGCAGTGCGTGCTGATGCCGTCCTTGTGGTAGACGATCTTCGCGTGCGTGCCGTCGAAGCGCACCGCGGAGGCCGCGCTCACCGTGAACGAGCCGTGGTTGGACGTGGAGACGTACTGGACCTGGTTGTCCCGCACCCACACCACGACGTGTTCCCAGTCGTTGCGGTGCCCGCCGATGCTGCTGCCCGCCACGGCCTGGTCCTTCTCGAAGTACAGGCCGTACATGTAGGCGCACCAGCCGTTGTTGCACTTGGAGCGCGAGTAGCCGTTGGTGTTGTCGAGGTCCGAGGCGTCACGGCAGTCGCCGTTGAGGGCACCGGTCGGGTTGAGGCCGCCGTTGACGGTGCCGTCGGGGCCGATGGCGGGCGTCGGGTAGCAGCCGTCCGTGTCGTAGTCGAAGGCCGGCTGGAAGGTCCTCTCGGCGGCTTCGGCGTTGGCGGGCAGCGCCCGCGGTGGGGCGGCGAACGCGACGGTGGGGAAGGCGGCCACGAGGGCGGCGGCGCCGGCCAGGCCGGTGAGCCATCTCCTGCGGTGTGCCTTGAACGACGATGACGACACTGCGTCCTCCTCAGGTCCGGGCGCAGCCAGGCGGCTGTGGGGGGTAAGGGAGATCAGCTTCCCGGCTTTTCATGTCCGCGCCAAGATGGTGGAGGCGTCTCTTCGATTAAGGCAGCCCGAACAATGGTCCCGTGACGCGCCGTCAGACCAGGTCGTCCGGCAGCTCGGCCGCCGACTCCTCGGGAGCGAGGTCCGGCCGCAGCCGCAGCCAGGACGGCTGGCGCAGCATGCCCGCCCGGGTACGGGTGCTGTAGCGCACCTCGCCGACCAGCCGGGGCAGCACCCAGTGGGCGCCCGCGACCGGCGGCACCGGGTCGAAGGGGCACACGTCCGTCGCGGCGGCCCGCAGCAGCGCGGCGAGGTGCTCCCGGTCGGGCTCGCTCCAGCCGGTGCCCACCCCGCCGACGTACCGCAGACGCCCCGCGGCGCGCTGTCCGACCAGCACGGCGCCCGGCAGACCGGTCAGCCTCCCCTTCCCGGGCAGCCAGCCGCCCACGACGACGTCCTCGCTGCGCATGTTCCGGATCTTGATCCAGGCCCGGGAGCGCACCCCGGGTTCGTACGCCGAGTCCAGCCGCTTGCAGACCAGGCCCTCCAGCCCGTGCTCACGGGTGGCCCGCAGGGCCGCCTCGCCGTGGCCGACCAGGGCGCCCGGAGTCGACCAGTAGGGGCCGGTCAGGCCCAGTTCCTCCAGGAGCGCGCGCCGACGGGTGTAGGGAAGGGCGACGAGGGATCGTCCTCCCAGGTGCATCACGTCGAACAGCACGAGGTGGACGGGCACGTCCGCGGCCCTGCGCGCCGCCCTGCCGGGCGACTGGACCAGGCCCATACGGGACTGCAGCAACTGGAAGTCGGCGCGCCCCCGTTCGTCCAGCGCCAGCACCTCCCCGTCCAGCACGGCGGGAGTCCGGCCGAGCGCGCGACCCAGTGGCAGCAGTTCGGGGTAGGCGACGGTGACGACCTCCCCGGACCGGGCGCGCAGGACCACGCCGCCGTCCCCGGCGAGATAGACCACCACCCGCTGGCCGTCCTGTTTCGTCTCGTACGCCCAGTGGGCGTCCTGTGCGGCGGGCGGCAGCGTGCCGGGCGTCGCGAGCATGGGCGGGATCAACGGGAGGCTCACGGGTCAGGTGTGGACACTCCCGCCCACCGCCACGCGCGCTGCTCGCCGGGTTCCCCTGAACGGCGCCGCCCACGTGCGGCGCCCGGGCCGGGGCGAGGGGGCTCCGGATCGTGCCCTCATCGGTACCCGGCGCAGGCACCTGACGGCCGCCGGGCCTGCTCGGTGCGACAGCTTGACCACCGGCACGCCCCGCACCGAGCCCGGGGCCGGATGCCCCGCGGGAGTCCTCCGGCCGACGCCCGTTGCCGTCGCCACCGCCCCGACGCGGACCAGGGCCGCCGGGGACATCGATGGGGTTCGCTCCGACACCGGTCGGGTTCGCCCGGACACCGACGCCCCGAACGCCGATCGGGACCTCCGGGCTTCGGTCGGGACCTCAGGGTTTCGGTCGGGACCTACGGGCTTCGGTCGGGACCTCAGGGTTTCGGTCGAGGCCTACGGGCTTCGGTCGGAACCTCCCCCGGGCCTCGATCGGGACACGCTCGAGGTCGGCCGGAACATACCCGGACCGCGACCGAGTCCTCGGGCCGTGACCGAGCCCCCGGGCCGTGACCGAGACCCGGCCTTCGGCCGACCCCCAAACGCCGGCCGCCCCCCCACATCTCGACCGAATCCGCCCCTCGCCCTCAGTTCGACGCGGGCGCGTTGGCCGCCGGTTCCCCTGCCGTGGGCGCCGGGGCCGACATCACGGCGGGGCGTTGCCGGGGGATGAAGGCGGCGATCGCGAAGGCAAGGAGCGCCGCACCCGCGCCGATCGCCATGACCGTGCGGAACCCGTCCTTCGACGGCAGGGCGTAGCCGCCCAGCGTGATGGTCATCTGCGAGAGGATGACACCCGCGATGGCGCTGGCCACCGACGTACCGATGGACCGCATCAGGGTGTTGAGGCTGTTCGCGGCGGCCGTCTCGCTCGCGGGCACCGCCCCCATGATCAGGGCGGGCATCGAGCCGTACGTGAAGCCGATGCCGGCGCCGATGACGCAGGAGACCATCACCAGGTGCCAGACCTCGGACATCAGCACGATGTTCAGGCCGTACCCGCAGGCCACGATCACCGCGCCGATCATCAGCGTGACCTTGGGCCCCTTGGCCTTGGAGACGCCGGCGGAGACCGGGGCGGTCGCCATCATCACCAGGCCGGAGGGCGCCATCACCAGACCGGCCGTCAGGAGCGACTTGCCCAGGCCGTAACCGGTCTGCACGGGGAGTTGGAGCAGCTGCGGGAGGACCAGGGACATCGCGAACATCGAGAAGCCGATCGCCACTGAGGCCAGGTTGGTGACCAGCACCTGACGGCGGGCGGTGGTGCGCAGGTCCACCAGCGGCTGTGTGGTGCGCATTTCGAAGGTGCCCCAGGCCAGCAGAACGAGGACGGCCGCGGCGAACAGGCCGAGCGTGGTGCCGCCGGTCCAGCCCCAGTCGGCGCCCTTGGAGATCGCCAGCAGCAGACACACCAGACCGGTCGCCATGCCGAGCGCGCCGACCAGGTCGAAGCGGCCACCGGTGCGCACCCGCGACTCCGGCACGAAGGCGACGACGAGCGCCAGGGCAATGGCGCCCATGGCGGCGGAGGCCCAGAACAGGACGTGCCAGTCGAAGTTGTCGGCGATCAGCGCGGCCGTCGGCAGACCGAGGGCGCCACCGACCCCGAGGGAGGCGCTCATCAGCGCTGTCGACCCGGCCAGCCGCTCGGCGGGCAGCTCGTCCCGCATGATGCTGATGCCCAGCGGGATCACGCCGGAGGCCAGGCCCTGCAGGGCCCGGCCGATGATCATCGGAACCAGTTCGTCACTGAGCGCGCAGGCCACCGAGCCGATCACCAGCATCACGACGCTGACCATCAGCATGCGGCGCTTGCCGTACATGTCACCGAGGCGGCCCACTACCGGGGTGGCCACCGCCGCCGCCAGCAGGGTCGCGGTCACCGCCCAGGCGGTGTCGGAGGCCGGCGCGTCCAGCAGCCGGGGGAGCTCCGGCACGATCGGGATCACCAGGGTCTGCATCAGCGCGACGACGATGCCGGCGAAGGCCAGCACCGCCACCACGGCGTTGGGTCTCGGCGCGGCGGTGCCCCCGGCGTCGGGGGACGGGGCAAGGGCGTCGGACATGAGTGGCCTCCGTAGGCGTGAGGGGAGAGAAGTGCGGCAGAATTAAAGCAGCTGCTTGACTTAGCTTAGAGGCTGCGCCGGCCTGCGTAGGCTTCCGTCACCGGAAGACCGCCGCCCGGGGCGGCGGACCCGCGACGGTTCCATGGGACTGGCCGGCGCGGGAGTGTCGTAAGTCGTCGTAAGTCCCGGTGCGGTGGTGATCATGGCGGGCAGGACGGTACGGGCCGAACAGGTCAGCGCGACACGGGAGCTGATCCTGACCGCCGCGGAGCGGCTGTTCGCCGAACGCGGCGTCTACGCGGTGTCCAACCGTCAGGTCAGCGAGGCCGCCGGCCAGGGCAACAACGCGGCCGTCGGCTATCACTTCGGCACCAAGACGGACCTGGTCCGGGCGATCATCCGCAAGCACGCCGCGCGGATCGAGGAGATCCGGGCCCGGCTGCTGGCCGCCGTCGGGGACTCCACCGACGTGCGCGACTGGGTGGACTGCCTGGTGCGTCCGGTGCCCGAACACCTTGCGGCGCTGGGCAGCCCCACCTGGTACGCGCGGTTCTGCGCGCAGGTGATGACCGACCCGGCGCTGAGGCGCCTCATGGCGGAGGAGTCCCTCTCCTCGCCGTCCCTGCGGCAGATCGTCGAGGGGGTGAGGCGCTGCCTGCCCGACATGCCGGACGAAGTGCGGGTGGAACGCGGTGACATGGTCCGTCATCTCATCGTGCACGTCGCCGCCGAGCGGGAACGTGCCCTGGCCGAGAACACCCCCACCCCCCGGGCCAGTTGGCACGACGCCGCCACCGGGCTCGTGGACGCGGTCGTCGGGATGTGGCTGGCACCGGTCACGCGCGGCAGGGAAATTACTTGAGTTAGGCAAGTAGCGGGGTAGGGTGAGCACATGTACGGCAGCACCCGTGAGAAACCGGCGCCGGCCCGCGGGGCCGGCCAGCACCTCCTGCTGGTCGTCGACGAGCCGGACCTCACCGAACTGCTCTCCACCACCCTCGAACTGGCGGGCTATCGGATCTCCGTGGCCGGCAGCGGGGCCGAGGCGCTGGCACGGCTCGCCGAGCGCCGGTTCGACCTGCTGGTGGTCGACGCGAACCTCCCGGACATGGAGAGCCTCGGCCGCGACCGGCCGACCGTCGCCGACCGCCCTCCGGTACTCCTGCTGACGGGGTACGAGTCACTGGACAGCCTGGTGCCCGAACTCGGCCTGGGGGAGCGGGACTACGTCACCAAGCCCTTCCGGCTGGCCGAGGTCCTCGCGCGGGTCCAGGTCCTGCTGCGCGGGCCGGGCGCCCGGCGGGCCCGGGGCGACGCGCTGAGCTACTGCGACCTGGTCCTCGACGACACCCTGTGCGAGGCGCGGCGGGGCACGCGGACGCTCAATCTCACCCCGGCCGAGTACCGGCTGCTGCGCCATCTCCTGGTCAACGCGCACCGGGTGCTGTCCAAGGAGCAGATCGGCCGCTACGTCTGGGGCGACCACCGCGGCGACAACGCCATCGAGCAACTCGTCTCCCGGCTGCGCCGCAAGGTGGACCGGGACGCACCCGTCCTGATCCATACCCGCCGGGGCTTCGGCTACTGGCTGGGGGGCGCCGATGCCGAGTCCTGACGGCGGGAGAGCAAACACGCCGACGTTTGACCGTCGGCGTTCCACGGCGGGCCTTCGAGCGCGGGTGCGGGGTCCAGGCGCCCCGATGTCCTCACGCTGACAACTTCCGTAATTCTCAGGCGGATTGACCTGTCCTGAACTCGACTGTGATCTGAGTCACGTCAGCTTTCTGTCAGGAAACTGACGGGTGGGCGTCAGCCCCCTCTGTTTGCATGTGCTCATCGAGGCCTCGATCCCTTCACCCCGGCACTCCGCCCGTCGAGCGGAGCCCTCCCCCACACCGAGGAGAACCATGGCCGACACCCTCACCGGCAGTGCCCCCGACGCGGCCGCCCCGGTTCCCGAGTTCCCGATGGCCAGGGCGGCGGGCTGTCCCTTCGACCCGCCCCCGGCCCTCCAGGCCCAGCAGGACGAGGGCCGGCTCGTGAAGGTCCGCCTCTGGGACGGCAGCACGCCCTGGCTGGTGACCCGCTACGAGGACCAGCGCGCCCTGCTCCTGGACCCCCGCGTCAGCGCCGACATCACCAGCCCCGGATATCCGCTCCAGGCGCCGAACAACGGCAAGAACAACATCAGCTTCATCCTCATGGACGACCCCGAGCACGCCCGCCTGCGGCGCATGGTGACCGCGCCGTTCGCCGTGAAGAAGGTCGAGGCGCTGCGGCCCGGCGTGCAGCGGATCGTGGACGACCTGATCGACGACATGCTCGCCGCGGGCGGCCCCCTCGACCTGGTCGAGGCGTTCGCCCTGCCGGTGCCCTCGCTGGTGATCTGTCAGTTGCTCGGAGTGCCGTACGCGGACCACGACTTCTTCCAGGAGAACAGCAAGACCCTGATCAAGCGGGACGCGGCGATGGAGGACCGGATGGCCGCCCATGGACGGCTGATCGGCTACCTCGACGACCTCATGGGCCGGAAGATGACCGAACCCGGCGACGACCTGCTCTCCGGGCTCGTGGCCCGCGTCGAGGCGGGCGAGCTGACCCGGCAGGACGCCGCCCAGATGGGCGTGCTGCTGCTCCTGGCCGGCCACGAGACCACCGCCAACATGATCGCGCTCGGCACCCTGGCCCTGCTCGAGAACCCGGACCAGCTCGCCCTGTTGCGCGACAGCGACGACCCCGGGCTGGTCGCCTCCGCGGTCGAGGAACTGCTGCGCTACCTCAACATCGTGCACGGCGGCCGGCGCCGGGCGGCCCTGGAGGACATCGAGATCGCCGGAGAGGTGATCCGGGCCGGGGAGGGCTTGATCATGCCCAACGACATCGCCAACCGCGACCCCGACGCCTTCCCGGACCCCGACCGGCTGGACATCACGCGTGACGCCCGTCGGCACGTCGCCTTCGGCTTCGGCGTCCACCAGTGCCTCGGCCAGCCGCTGGCCCGCATGGAGCTCCAGGTCGTCTACAGCACCCTCTACCGCCGCATCCCGACCCTGCGGCTCGCCGCCGAGGTGGACAGCCTGCCGTTCAAGCACGACGGCTCGATCTACGGCGTCTACTGCCTCCCCGTCGCCTGGTGACTGCGTGGCCTCGCGCCTACGGCCGGCCCCAGGCGCAATCCCCGATCCCCCCACCGAGAACGAGCGAGGTACAGATCATGCGTGTGGAACTGGACGAGCCGAAGTGCGTCGCGTCGGGCCAGTGTGTGATGGCCGCCCCCGAGGTCTTCGACCAGCGGGACGAGGACGGCATCGCCTTCGTGCTGGACGAGAAGCCCCCGGCGGACCTGCTCGACGACGTGCGTGAGGCCGTGGCGATCTGCCCGGCCGCCGCCATCCGGCTGGTGGATCAGTGAGGCGGATCGTCGTCGTCGGTGCCTCGGCCGCCGGACTCGCGGCGGCCGAGACCCTCCGCCGCGAGGGCTACGAGGGCACGCTCACCCTCGTCGGCGACGAGCCCCTGGCTCCCTACGACCGCCCGCCGCTGTCCAAGCAACTCCTGGCCGCGGAGTGGGAGCCGGGCCGGCTGGCCCTGCGCGCGCCGGACGACCTGACCGCGCTCGGCCTCGACCTGCGCCTCGGCGTGGCCGCGGCCGGGCTCCGACTCGCCGACCGAACGGTGGAGTTGGCCGACGGCTCCGAAGCGCCCTACGACGGGCTGATCGTGGCCACCGGCGTCCGGCCGCGCCGGCTGCCCGGCGAGGGCGCCCATGTGCTGCGCACCCTCGACGACGCCCTGACGCTGCGGGAGCGGCTCACACCGGGACGGCACCTGGTCGTGGTGGGCGCCGGTTTCCTCGGCGCGGAGGCCGCCGCCGTCGCCTGGCGCCTCGGTGCCCGGGTGACCCTCCTCGAACCCGCCCCGGTGCCGCTGGCCCACGCCGTCGGCACCGAGGTCGGGGCGGTGCTGACCCGGGCCCATCTGGAGCGGGGAGTGGACCTGCGCTGCGGGGTCACCGTGACCGAGGTGACCGACGACGGGGTGCGGCTCGCCGACGGCGAACTGATCGAGGCCGAAGAGGTGCTGGTCGCCATCGGCTCGCTGCCGAACACCGAGTGGCTGGACGGCAGCGGGCTCGCTCTGGGCGACGGGGTCATCTGCGACGAGTACTGCGAGGCCGCGCGGAAAATCTACGCGGCCGGTGACGTCGCCCGCTGGCACAACCCGCTGTTCGGCACCTCCATGCGCGTCGAGCACCGCACCAACGCCGCCGAGCAGGGCATGGCCGCGGCCCGCAACCTGCTCCGCCCCGACGCGCGCAAGCCGTTCGCGCCGGTGCCGTACTTCTGGTCCGACCAGTACGACATGAAGATCCAGGCGTACGGCTTCCTGCGCGGCCACGACGAGGTCGCCGTGGTGGACGGCGACCTGGCCGAGCGCCGGTTCGTCGCCCTGTACCGCACCGGCGACCGGGTGAGCGGCGCCCTCGCGGTCGGGATGCCGCCCAAGGCGATCCGGCTGTGGCGGCAGGCCGTCGCGACCGCAGCGGTGTGGCGCGAGACCGTGCGCGCGGAGGTCTCCGCGACCGAGGCATGACCACGGCCCGCCGGGTGTGGGGCGGCGGCCGGCACGGTCCACGGGCAGTACCACTCCGCGTCGCGGCCGTGATCGCGGACAGCCCACGCCAACTTACTTGAGTTACGCAACAAGATGGTAAAGTGACTCCCATGTCCACACAGCCGCTCCCCGACGTCCCCGCGTCCCCGGAAGTCACCGAGATCGAGCGGGCGCTCACCCGCATCACCTACCTCAGCACACGCGCCCGGCAGCACGAACGGCTCATGGCCCTCGCCGGCGTGCCGCTGGACCGTGCCGCCGTGGCGCTGCTGCGCCAGGTCGCCGACTCCGACCCGCTGCGGCCGGGGGAGCTGGCCGCACGCCTGGGCGTGGAGGCCTCCCACGTCACGCGCACCGTGCAGCAACTGCATAAGTCGGGGTACGTCACCCGCGTCCCCGACCCGCAGGACCGCCGCGCCCAGCGCATCCAGCTCACCGGGACCGGCCGAGAGGCCATCGACCGTATCCGGGACGCGGGCGCCCGCGGGATGCAGCTGGCCCTGGCCGACTGGGCGCCCGAGGAACTGCGGCAGCTCGCCACGCTCTTCCACCGCATGGTCGACGACTTCCTGTCCCATGCCATCGACGACGAGACCGAGCCCGTGCCGGTGGAACCGGCCGGCACCGCCTGAACCGGCCTGGACCGGCCGGCACCGCCTGAACCGGCCTGGACCGGCCGGCACCGCCTGAACCGGCCTGGACCGGCCGGCGCCGCCTGAACCAGCGGCCTCCTCACCCGCTCCCCGGCTGGCGTCCCCGCCCGCACACCCGCCGTTCCCCGGCCGGCAGGGGCCCGGCGGGTCCCCTCGTCCGACCGCCGAGTAATGTCCGCGGCAGGTCGTCTGAGGAGGAACCGTGCCCCGGTCCGAACGCTCGCCCCTGCTGCTCGCCGGCCTGTTGGCCGCCGCGGGTGTCACCCACTTCGCCGCTCCACGCCCCTACGACGCGACCGTCCCGAGCGGTCTCCCGGGCTCGGCCAGGGCCTGGACGTACGCGAGCGGTGTCGCCGAAGTGGCGCTGGCCGCGGGCGTGGCCCTGCCGCGCACCCGGCGCAGGGCCGCGCTGGTCGCGGCCGCGTTCTTCGTCGGGGTGTTCCCCGCCAACGTCAAGATGGCCATGGACTGGAGGCACCGCCCCGCACTCCTGAAGGCCGCGGCCTTCGGCCGGCTGCCCCTGCAGGTGCCCCTCGTCCTGTGGGCACGCAGTGTCGGCGCGAGCGCGGAGGGACGGTCATGACCGCGCGCACGGAGGTGGGCGGCAAGATCGAGGACTTCACGCTGCCCGACGAGACCGGCACACCGCGCAGCCTCACCGGACTGCTCGCCGACGGACCCGTCGTGCTGTTCTTCTACCCGGCGGCCCTCACTCCCGGCTGTACGGCGGAGGCCTGCCACTTCCGTGACCTGGCCGCGGAGTTCGCCGCCGTCGGAGCCCGGCCCGTCGGCATCAGCGGCGACGCCGTCGAACGCCAGCAGGAGTTCGCCGGGCAGCACAACCTCGGCATGCCGCTGCTGTCCGACGTCGACGGGACGGTCCGGGAGCGGTTCGGTGTGAAGCGGGGCTTCTCCCTCGCGCCCACCAAGCGGGCCACCTTCGTCATCGCCGAGGACCGGACGGTTCTGGAGATCGTGCGCAGCGAACTGCGGATGAACACCCACGCCGACCGCGCTCTCGAAGCTCTGCGCGCCCACCGGAGGTGACGCGGTGCCCTGGTCGCCACAGCGCGCTTGATGCGGTGTGACAAAGGGACCATCCTGGACGACATGGAGCACGTCTCCGCTGCGGCGACCACGGATGCCCAGGGCATCGTGACGGGGTGGAGCGAGGGTGCCCGGCGGCTGACGGGACACACGGCCGAGGAGGCCGTGGGGCGCGCGGCGCGGGAACTGCTCGCCGAGGACCCGCCGGACAGCGCTGTGACAGAGCTGGCGGGCACCGTAGCTCTCCGGCACCGGGACGGCAGCTCCGTGACCGTCGCCCTGCGGGCCCAGCCCGTGCTCGGTGCGGACGGCGCACCGAACGGCTATGTGATCACCGAGCAGCCCGGCGGGCGGGAACCCACCCTCGCCGGGCAGGCCTTCGAACAGGCGTCGGTGTCGATGTCGGTCTTCGACACCGAGCAGCGCTATCTGCGCCTCAACGACACTGCCTGCCGGGTGATGGGGGTATCGGAGGAGACCCTGCTCGGCCGGCACTTCCCGGAGTCCGTGGAGCACGCCGAGTACAGCCGCGGCTTCCACACCAATCTGCGTCAGGTGGCCGCGACGGGCAGGCCGGTCCGCTACGAGAGCTACACCGCAGCGCCCGCACTCAACCGGGAGCACGCCTGGACCACCGAGATGTGGCCCCTGCGGGACGCCTCCGGTGAGGTGACCGCGGTCGCCCTCACGGCCCTCGACAGCACCGAGCAGTACTGGGCCCGACAGCGGCTGGCCCTGCTCAACGAGGCGGCCGCCGCCATCGGCACCACCCTCGACGTGGTGCGCACCGCCGAGGAACTGGTCGAACTGCTCGTCCCGCGGTACGCCGACTTCGTCAGCGTGGACCTCCTGGAGTGGGTCCTCGGGGCGGACGAGCCACCTACGGCCCTGAACGGCGAGATCGCCCTGTGCAGGGTCGCCCACGGTTCCCGCACCGAGGGCACCCCGGAGGCAGCCGTGCGCCTGGGTGAGACGGAGGTCTACCCCGCCTACTTGCCGCCCGCGAGAGCGCTGCGGCTGCGCCGGGCGGTCGTCAGCCAGGCCGGTGAGCCCGCCTTCGTGCGCTGGGTCGCGGGACGCAACGCCCGGGAACCCGTGGGCCGCCCTCACCGCGAGGGCGCCCACTCGATGGTGGCGGTGCCGCTGCTGGCCCGCGGCACCACGCTCGGCGCCGCGGTGGCCATCCGCATCGCCCACCCGGACGACTTCGGCGACGACGACGCCGTCCTGGCCGAGGAACTCGCCAGCCGCGCCGCCGTGTGCATCGACAACGCCCGCCGCTTCGCCCGCGAACGCACCACCGCGCTGGCACTCCAGCACAGCCTGCTGCCCCGCGGCCTGCCCGGACAGGCCGCGGTCGAGGTCGCCCACCGCTATCTGCCCTCCGGCTCACTGGCCGGCATCGGCGGCGACTGGTTCGACGTCATCCCCCTCTCCGGCAGCCGGGTCGCCCTGGTCGTCGGCGACGTCGTCGGACACGGCATCCCGTCCTCGGCGACCATGGGCCGCCTGTGCACGGCCGTGCGCACCCTCGCCGACGTGGACCTGCCCCCGGACGAACTGCTCACCCACCTCGACGACCTGGTCACCCACCTCGCCTCCGACGACCGCGAGGAGGAGGCCGCGGAGCTCGGCGCCACCTGCCTCTACTCCGTCTACGATCCGGTCTCCCGCCGTCTCACCCTGGCCTCCGCCGGTCACCCGCCGCCCGCGCTGGTGCTGCCCGACGGCACGGCGAGCCTGGTCCCGCTCGCCGCCGGCCCGCCGCTCGGGGTCGGCGGCCTGCCTTTCGAGGCGACGGAGCTGGAACTGCCCGAGGGCGCTGTCGTCGCCCTGTACACGGACGGACTCATCGAGGACCGCGACCGCGACGTCGACCACGCCACCGAGGAACTGTGCCGAGCCCTGACCGCCCGCACCGACACCCTCGACGCCCTGTGCGACACGGTCCTGAAGGCCGTACTGCCGGAGGAGCCCGGCGACGACGTGGCCCTGCTGCTCGCCCGAACCCGGGCGTTGGGCGGGGACCGCGTCGCCACCTGGGACGTCACGCCGGACCCCGCCCAGGTGGCCGCCACCCGGCAGGCCGCGACCGAGCAGCTGACCGCGTGGGGACTGGACGAGACAGCCTTCGTCACCGAACTCGTCGTCAGCGAACTGGTCACCAACGCGATCCGCTACGGCGAACCGCCCATCCAGCTGCGGCTGATCCGCGACCAGACCCTCATCTGCGAGGTCGCCGACGGCAGTTCCACCTCACCGCACCTGCGCCGGGCGCACGCCTTCGACGAGGGAGGCCGCGGCCTGCTCCTGGTCGCCCAGCTCACCCAGCGCTGGGGCAGCCGGCAGACCGGCAGTGGAAAGACGATCTGGGCCGAGCAGTCCCTGACGCCGGAGCTCTGACCGCTCAGACGGTGGTGACCGCCCGCTCCCGCACCACCTCGCGCGGCTTCCTGTCGTCCCGCAGGCCCAGGAACCACGGATGCCTCAGCATCCCGTCGCGCAACCCGGCGCCGCCCGTGTTGCGATGAGGCGTCAGACGGAGCGGGGAGCGAGCGGCGATCGCGCGCCGCAGCAGGGACTTGCGGGTTCGCAGCGGCAGCCGGGTGGGGTCCTGGCCCTCCAGCCGCAGCAGGGCGAGGACGTAGTACGTCACCGCGACCCCGTTCGCCTCGACGTCCTGCCGGCGGGTCAGCCCCATGCGTTGCTGGAGCCGCGCGACGTCGGTACGGCCGTGGGCGAACGCGACGATCTCCCCGTCCACGTGAAGTCCCCGCACGACTGGGCGGCCGGCGCCGCCACGATCTCCGGACAGGTGCCGTCGAGGCGTCGGCCCGTCCGCGACAACAGCGCGAGCCGCCCGCGCTCGCGCACCACCGGCACCCGCACACCGTCGAGCTCCCGTTCGAAGATCCAGCCCTCCCTCGGGGAACTCCCGCCGGTCGCTCAGTGCCGCGAGCATCGGCCGGGCGGCCGGCTCCGCTTCCGGAGGTGCCTTCCGCAGCAGCTCGAGCTGTTCGTCGCAGAGCGTGTCCAAAACTCCGGCGGCCATCGCGTTCAGCTGTCCCGGGCGTCGGAGACGACCTGGGCGAGGGTACGGCCGGAGCGCGCGGAGCGGGCCCGGCGCGGATCGGGCGTACGGGCCGCCTTCCCGGGGCCCTTGGCCTGTCCCTCGGAGGCTTTCACCAGCAGCCAGGACTCGTCCTTGCCCTCCCGGAAGCGGGTCAGGGTGTACTCGCCGCGCAGCTTCGACCCGTGCAGCCGGAACCTCGCGTGTCCGCGCTCCAGCGACTCACCGAAGTCCACGGGCTGCCCCTCTCGGTCGTGACTCAGCGGTTCGTACGTGCCGTGGTCCCACACGATGACGGTGCCCCCGCCGTACTCGCCCCGCGGGATCACACCCTCGAACTCCTCGTACTCCAGCGGATGATCCTCGGTGGGCACGGCGAGCCGCTTGTCCTTCGGGTCGGGGGAGGGGCCCTTGGGGATGGACCAGGACTTCAGTACGTCGTCGACCTGGAGCCGGAAGTCGAAGTGCATCGTGCTGGCGTCATGGATCTGCACGACGAACCGGGGTGCGGAGCCGGCGAACGCCGGCCGTCCCTCCGGCTCCCGGGTCCGGGCGAAGTCTCGTTTGCCGCGGTAGTCCCGCAGCCGGTCACGCTCACCCACCTGCGACTCCTTCCCGAGCGCCGGGCCGCCCCGTCCCACGGGCCCCGGGTACCCCGCCGCGCGGTCAGAACTCCTCGTGGGTCTCCGGGTCCCCGCCGACGCGCCGGTGGGGGCGGTCCGCGATCGCCGCCATCTGGGCGGGGCTCAGCTCGAAGCCGAAGACGTCCAGGTTCCGGCGCTGCCGCTCGGGGTCAGCCGACTTCGGGATGGGGAGCGCGCCGAGCTGGATGTGCCAGCGCAGGACGACCTGGCCGGGGGTCACGCCATGGGCCTCGGCGGCGGTGACCACCGCGGGGTCCTCGAGCAGTGCCGTGCCCCGGCCCAGCGGGCTCCAGCTCTCGGTCACGATGCCCTTGCCGGCGTGGAAGGCGCGCAGCTCCTCCTGCGGGAAGAAGGGGTGCAGCTCGATCTGGTTGACGGAGGGCAGCACGCCGGTCTCCTTCTCCAGCCGCTCGATGTGCCCGACGGTGAAGTTGGAGACGCCGATCGAACGGACGAGGCCCTCCTCGCGGAGCCTGATCATGGCCTTCCAGGAGTCGACGTACTTGTCGACGCGGGGGAGCGGCCAGTGGATCAGGTACAGGTCCACGTAGTCGAGGCCGAGGCGGGCACGGGACTCCTCGAAGGAGGCGAGGGTCTCGTCATAGCCGTGGTGCCGGCCGGGGAGCTTGGTCGTCACCACGATGTCCTCGCGGGGCACCGGACCGCCGGCCACACCGCGGCCGACTCCGGTCTCGTTGCGATAGTTCGTCGCCGTGTCGACGAGGCGGTAGCCCGTCTGAAGGGCCCCGCGTACCGCCTGTTCCGCCTGCGTGTCGTCCATCGGCCAGGTGCCCAGACCGAGGGCGGGGATCGTCGTGCCGTCGTTGAGCGTGTGCGTCGGAATGCTGCTCACTGCCGGACCTTCCCTTGACTGTGTCGTACACCCAGCCTCTACGACAGGGCGCGAGGCGATCAACCGGACGGGCGGGCGCGGGCGGCGCGGACATGACCGTACGACGCCCTGTCGCCTCGTACGGCAGTCGCTGTCACGATCTCCAGGGAACCGGCCCGGATTGGCCGGTGCGGACGGACGGATCATCGGAGCGCGTATGACGACGGACAGGGCCCCTGCGGACCGCTTTGACGAGGCCCAGGGGATGGAGGTGAACCCGGTCGCCGGACACATCGGCGCCGAGATCAGCGGCGTCGACCTCGCCGGCGGCCTCGACGACGCCGTGGTCGCCGCGATCCGGGCGGCCGTGCTGCGCTGGAAGGTGGTGTTCTTCCGGGGGCAGCGGCTCGATCACGCCGGGCAGGTGGCTTTCGCCCGCCGCTTCGGCGAACCGGTGGTGCCGCGCAGGCGCGGCAGCGCCTCCCCGCCCGGCTTCCCGGAGATCGAGACGACCGCCGACCGGCTGGAGCTGGGCGGCAGGTTCGGCATGGAGCACGACGAATGGCTGCGGCGCCGGCGGCACACCCTGCTGCGCGGTTGGCACTGCGACCACGGCGCCCGGATCGACCCGCCCGCCGCGACGATCCTGCGTGCCGAGACCGTCCCGCCGTACGGAGGCGACACCACCTGGTCGAATCTGGCGGCCGCCTACGCCGGACTCTCCGCCCCGGTACGGGAGTTCGTGGACGGCCTCCGGGCCGAGCACCGGCTCGGTGTCGGCTACCAGCCGCGGCCCGGCGACGACGCGTACGTCCGCCATCTGCTGGACCACCAGGTCGCCTCCCTGCACCCGCTGGTGCGGGTCCACCCGGAGACGGGCGAGCGGATCCTGTACGTCAACGGCTACTACGTCGAACAGATCGCCGGCCTCTCCCGCCCGGAGAGCGGCGCGATCCTGGAGATGCTGCTGGAGCAGGCGACCCGGCCCGAGTACACGGTCCGCTTCCGCTGGGAGCCGGGCAGCGTCGCCTTCTGGGACAACCGGGCCACCATCCACCTCGCGCCGGCCGACAACGCCCACCTCGGCTTTCCCCGGACCATGCACCGGGTGATGCTCACCGGGGACGTACCGGTCGGCGTGGACGGCAGGCCGTCGGAACCGGTCGTGGGGACCGAGCCCGGCCGCTGGTGAAATCAGGAGGACGCTCGCCAGCCCAGCGCGGGGCCGAGTTTCGTGGCCATGTCGGTGAGGATCTGCACGTAGTCCTCGTGCTCGAAGGTGAACGGCAGCGCGAAGGCCACCTCGTCGACCTCGCGGAACGCGGCGTGCGCGTGCAGGCGCTCGGCGATCTCGTCCGAGGTGCCGACGATGTCGGGGGCGAACATCAGCCGGGCAGGCCCCTGGGGGGCGGCGGTACGGGGGGTGCGCTTGGCCGCGTACTCCTCGTACTTCGCGCGCTGTTCCGGCGAGGCCGAGTCGGTGGGGATGACGACGAGGCCCTGGGAAACGCGGGCGGCCTCGCCGTCGGGGTGGGCGGCGCGGAAGGCACGGACGTGGGACAGCTGGATCTCGGCGAAGTCCGGCGTCCCCTCGGTCTCTTCCGCCTTGACGACACTGCTGACCAGGAAGTTCATGCCGTGCTCACCGGCCCAGCGCGCCGAACCGAGACTGCCGCCGCCGTACCACAGGCGGCGGCCCAGACCGGGGGAGTGGGGCTGCACCCGGTTGGAGAAGACCTCGAAACCCTCGGTGCCGCTGAACTCGGTGGCCGGCTCGCCCCGCACGAAGTCCAGCAGCCGCCGTACCCGCTCGTAGCTGAAGTCCTCGGCGTCCGCCGTGTCCGGGTACAGCGCGTCCTTGACCTCGGCGTAGCGCATCGGAGGCCCAACGCTCACCCCCGGGTTGAGGCGTCCGCCGGACAGCAGGTCGACGGTCGCCAGGTCCTCGGCCAGGCGCAGCGGGTTCTCCCAGCCCAGCGGGATCACCGCAGTGCCGAGCTCGATCCGGCTGGTGCGCTGCGAGGCCGCCGCCAGGACCGCGACGGGGGACGAGATGCCGTACTGCAGATGACGGTGGCGCAGCCACGCGCTGTCGAAGCCCAGCCGCTCGCCCAGTTCGATGATCTCCAGCGTGGACTCGTGGCCCCGGCGCGGATCCGCCTCGTCGAACAGGCCGATGGTCAGGAAGCCGAGCTTGCGCAACGGGCGTGAGGTGGGCGGCACAGGGCTCCTCCGGCGTCTTCGATCATGGCGTACGACAGTGCCAACCGGACCGGGCCGGGAAGTGTTCCCCCTGCTCCGGCCCGGACCTGACCGGCCCTGACCGGCCCGGACCTGACCGGCCCGGACCTGACCGGCCCGGACCTGACCGGCCCGGCCCGGCCCGGCCCGGCCCGGCCCGGTCAGGTCAGGTCAGGTCAGGTCAGTGGAATGATCACCTCGTCCTCCACCGGCGGGTCGATCTCCTGGGCGAGGTTTCCGGTGGCGGCATGGCAGCGCAGCCGGATCTGCTGCGGGGTGACGTCCAGGCGCAGGAAACACTTGAAGAACGGCGGGCTGTACGTCGCCGAGCTCGGCGAGAACAGCTGCGTGTAGATCTTGCGGACCGGGAGGCGGAACCGCGAGGTGCGGTCGGGGCGGCCGCCGGCGCCCAGGAGAGTGGCCACCAGCCGGGTGCGCGGGGTGACCCGGGCGGCCTCGCCGGGGGCGCGGGTCGGCGGGATGCCGAGCCGTTCGGCGATCACGGCCGTCGCCTCGGCCTCGGTGAGGGTGAAGAAGCGGCGCAGGTGCAGTCTGCGGCCGTAGAGCCTGCTGTAGAAGGCGAGGGAGTCGCCGCGCAACGGGTAGCAGCGGAAGTCCTTCTCGGTGACGTCGGCGACCGAGACGCGGGGGATGGTGTGGGTGGCGTGCATGAACGCGCCGCCGCCGCCCGAGACGACGTACTGGAGGGTGCGGCCGTCCACCCGGACCGGATAGCGCTGGTAGTTGTGGATGTCGCCGCCTATCGCGGCCACGTAGTGGTGGCCGGGGTCGCGGACGATGTCGTCGACCGTGCCGCCGCCCTCTATCGGGCAGGGGTGGTGCTCGCCGTCCACGTACAGCGGTGAGCCGGTGATGAGAATCTTCGGGCGGGAGCCCCGGGAGACCTCGCGGAGCCAGGCGCCCTGCTCGGCGTCGAGGGTGCCCAGCAGTCCCGTGTCGATCCCTATGATCCGCACCGGTCCGGCGTCCACGGCCCAGTACGGGCCCGGCTGGACGGCCTGTTGGGCCGGCGCGGCACGCAACCGGCGGGCCTCGTCGAGGCGTTGGCCGTCGTGCGGGTGCGGCCGGTGCCACAGCAGGGAGCGCAGCCAGGCCCGGGTGAGCGGGCGCGGCGCGGGACCGGGGGCCGGCGGCGGGGTGTCGTCGCAGAAGACGCGCATGAACGCGCCGAGGTCCTCGTACCAGTCGTGGTTGCCGGGTATCGCGTAGATCGGCGCCCGGTAGTCCTGGTACGGGCGGAAGAACTTGGTGGCGTAGTCGTCGGCGCTGCCCACCGGGTAGATCACGTCACTGGCGATCACGGCGAACCGGGTGTCCTGACCGACTTTCAGAAACCCCGGTACGACCGCGTATTGGGGGTCGTCGCCCTCGCCGGTGTCGCCGACGACCATGAAGGAGAAGGCGTCCGGGTCGTCGCGCCGGATCACCTTGTCGGCGGGTGCGCCTGCCGCCGCACGCTGCGCCACCCACCGGCTGCGGGTACGGCCCGTGGGGTCCCCGAACCAGGACGCCAGCACGCCGTTGCGGGCGGCCCACAGCGTCTTCGGGTTCAGCCAGGAGATCTTCTCGACCTTGGACGGCATCAGCCGCTGGTACCGGCCGCGTTCCGCGGTGCCCCAGCCGGCGCCTTCGGCGGTATCGCGTGAGGAGTCAGACACCGGTGCACCGTAACAACGATCTAGAACGGGCCAGGAGGTGGGGCTCCCCGGGCTGTGCCGCACCGGCTCGGCGGTCGGCTGCCGTCCCCGCCGACGGCGTGCCGGACCTGGCGCTTACCGTCCCCGCTTGCGAGCAGCCGTCAGGAGGGAGCCGAGCCGGGCCCCGGACGGGGGACCGGACGGTGTGTCGGCATCGGTCCTCCGGCTCGGGGCACCCCGGCTCGCCTCGCCGTCGCCCAGGACCAGCAGGGGGTCGAACATCACGACCGCGCCCGCCAGCACCAGGAAGATGACCGGGCCCAGCAGCATGGGCAGCAGCAGCGAGGTGGGCGAGTCGCCCGCCCAGGTACCGCTGCCGGTGTCGTGCACGTGCACGCTGACGGCGGCTATCCCCGTGTAGTGCATCCCGGACACGGCCACGCCCATGATCAGGCTCGCCCCGAGGCTCGTCAGGAAGCCGCGGATGGTGACCGCCGCCCACAGGGCCGCGGTGGCCGCGACGATCGCGATCACCACGGAGAGCGCGACGACCAACGGGTCGTAGCGGAAGTCCCCGTTCAGGTGCATCGCCGCCATGCCCAGATAGTGCATCGCGGCGATACCGAGACCGGTGATCACGCCCGCGACACCCAGGGTGGTGCGGTTCGCGCCGCGCCGGCCGACGGTGAACACGCCGATGCCGACGACGACGATCGCCACGGCGAGGCTGAGCAGCGTGAGGGTCACGTCGTAGCGGATCCGGGTCTCCTCGACCTGGAAACCGATCATCCCGATGAAGTGCATCGTCCAGATACCGCAGCCGATCGAGGCGGCTCCCAGCGCCAGCCATCCGGCCTTGAACGTCTGGTCGTCCAGCAGGGTGCGGACGATGCACCGCAGCCCCAGGGCCCCACCCAGACAGGCCATCACATACGCCGCGACGGGGGTGACCGCCCCATAGCGGAACCCGTCAACCGTGCCTTGCATAGCGAACTCCCCCGGAATCACGGCTGTTTGTCGGGGAAGGTCTACGGGGCTGACACGAGTAAAGCAAGGGCTTACCGGTGGTACGAGGTGAACTGTTGATCAGTGGGGATCGACTCCGGTCACTCAGCGATGAGTTTCAGCCACGCACTCTCTTCGGCGTGTTCGGTGTGGCACGCTTCCCCGGCATACGCTCCGACGCCGCGTCAGAAAGCGCTTCGGCGGCCGAACGCGCCCGGCGCCGAACACGCGCCGGCGGGAGTCGGAGCGTGCGCGTCAGAACGTGCGCTTCAGGAGGTCCAGCAGAGCCGCCCAGTGCCGTTCGTCGCCCTCGCGGTCGTACGCGGAGGTGTCGGCCTGCGTGTAACCGTGGTGGGCGCCGGTGTAGACCTCGCAGGTGTGGCGGACACCGGCCGCGGTGAGGGCCCCCTCCAGGCGCTCGATCTGCTCGGCGGGCAGTGTCGGGTCCTGGTCGGCGTGCCCGAAGTACAGCTCGGCGGTGATGTGGCCGGCCACCAGATGCGGGCTGTCCGGAGTGTCGGTCGCCAGGCGCGCGCCGTGGAAGCCGGCCGCCGCGGCGACCCGCTCGGGGAAGGTGCCCGCGGTGAGCAGGGCGAGCCGTGCGCCCATGCAGTAACCGGTGAGGGCGACCGGACCGTCGGTGGTCGCCGGGGAGTCGGTCAGCCGCCGCAGATAGGCGTCGGCGTCCCGCATCGCGAGCTCGGGAGTCAACGACTGCGCGATCGGGCCGATCCGCTCGAAGATCTCCGGACGCGCGCCCGGATCGATGAACTCCGGCAACTCGAACACGGGCGCCCGCCCGTGCCGGTAGAACACGTTCGGCACCAGGACCGTGTAACCGGCCCCGGCCAGCCGGTCCGCCATCGACCTCAGTTGCGGGCGCAGTCCGAAGGCGTCCATGTAGAGCAGGACACCGGGATGCGGCTGCCCGTCAGCGGGGTGGGCCAGGTAGGCATCCGCGGTGCCGTCCTCGGTGGGGATGTCGACAGCGGTTCCCTGTACGGCGCTCATGTCGGACTGCCTCTCTGCGTGGGGAGTTGGCGTGACACGCAGGCCCTGCCCCGGAGGGAGAGGGCCCGGCCGGATCATGGTGGCACGTGGCCCTCGGCCCGCCGCGCCCGCCCCGGAGGCTTTGGCGGAACCCTTACTCGAACCGCTGCGGGTCGCCCGCGCCCTTGCGGATGATCTCGGCCTCGCCGCTGGAGAAGTCGATGACCGTGGTCGGCTCGGTGCCGCAGTCGCCGGAGTCGACCACCGCGTCCAGGACGTGGTCGAGCCGGTCCTTGATCTCCCAGCCCTGGGTCATCGGCTCCTCCTCGTCGGGCAGCAGCAGTGTGCTCGACAACAGCGGCTCGCCGAGCTCGGTGAGAAGCGCCTGGGTGACGACGTGGTCGGGGATGCGGACGCCGACGGTCTTCTTCTTGGGGTGCTGGAGCATCCGCGGCACCTCCTTCGTCGCGGGCAGGATGAAGGTGTAGCTGCCCGGGGTCGACGCCTTGATCGCGCGGAACACGTCGTTGTCGACCCGTACGAACTGGCCGAGCTGCGCGAAGTCCTGGCACACGAGGGTGAAGTGGTGCCGGTCGTCCAGCCGGCGGATGGTCCGGATCCGGTCGATGCCGTCACGGCTGCCGAGCCGGCAGCCCAGGGCGTAGCAGGAGTCCGTCGGGTAAGCGATGAGCGCGCCGGAGCGGACGCTGTCTGCGACCTGGGAGATGGTGCGCGGCTGAGGGTTGTCGGGGTGCACGTCGAAGTACTTCGCCATCCGGCGAGCTTATGCCGTACGCGGGCGTCCGGCGGCATGGCCCCGCGCGGGGCCTGGCCGGAGGCGTACGGCAGGGGGGTGGGCCGGTGCTTCGCGGATGCGGATCCGGTGTTCGGCGGCCTACCGACTGCCGGCTGCGCCGGACGGTGCGGCCGGGAACGCGGCGACGAACTCGGCGACCTCGGGGCGGGTGTCGTTCGCCCGCCAGACCAGGGCCAGTTCGGCCGGGGCGAGATCGCGGACGGGGCGGTGGACCACGTCGGGGCGCTGGTAGAGCTGGGCGTTCTTCTCGGCGATCAGGGCCACTCCCAGGCCGGAGGCGATCGCCTCGAAGGTGTCGGCGGGGGAGGTGACCTCGATGCCGATCCGCGGCTCGCGGCCGTCCCGCGCGTCGGTGGCCAGCCAGAACTCCCGTACCGGACCGGCCGCGCGGGGCAGCGCGACGAAGGCCTCGTCGGCGAGGTCGGCGAAGTCCACCTCGGGCTGGGCCGCCAGCGGGTGACCGACGGGCAGCGATACCCAGCGGGGTTCCCGGATCAGAGTGCGGGAGACGAGGCCGGGGGCCGGCAGGGGCAGCCAGAGGAACGCGACGTCCGAGCCGCCGTCGCCCAGCCCGGCCGTCGGATCCTCCCAGCTGACCAGCCGCAGCGAGATCCGCCAGCCCTCGTCCCGGAACCGGGTGAGGGCCTCGCGCTGCAGATTCCGGCCGACGGCCGTCTGCATGCCGACGGTGAGCGTGAACGTCGGCCCGGCGGCCCTTGCCTCCTGCCAGGTCTCCTGCCAGGCGGCCACCAGCTCCCGCGCCCTCGGCAGCAGTGCCTGTCCCTGGGGCGTCAACGCGACCTCGCGGGGCCGTCGTTCCAGCAGCGGGAAGCCCAGCTGCCGCTCCAGCGCCCGGATCTGCTTCGACAGTGCGGGCTGGGAGATGTACAGCTTCTGGGCCGCGACGGTGAAGTGCAGATGCTCCGCGAGCACCGTGAAGTACCGAAGGTCCCGCAGATGAACGTCCATAGCCATCGGTTATAGCCAAATGTCTTGGACGGCGACAGCGGACCGGGGACAGGCTGGAGCCGTTCAGACCAACCGGACGACCAGGAGAGACGATGACCAGCCTGCCCCAGCGTTTCCTCGGCGACCTCGAGACCTCGGCCATCGGCTACGGCGCGATGGTGCTGTCGCCGGGCATGTACGGCGAGATCGACGACAAGCGCGCGATCTCGGCCGTGCGGGCCGCGCTCGACGAGGGCGCCACCCTGATCGACACCTCCGACGGCTACGGCACCGACGGCCACAACGAGCGCGTCGTCGGCCAGGCGCTCAAGGGCCGCCGCGACCGGGCCGTCGTCGCCACCAAGTTCGGCTTCCGCGTCCCCGAGGGCGCCGAGGCCCACCGCTTCCCGGTCTCGTACTCCTTCGGCGAACTCGCCGTGAACGCCGAGCCCAAGTACGTCCGCGGCTATGCCGAGCAGTCGCTGCGCAACCTGGGCACCGAGGCGATCGACCTGTACTACCCGCACTTCCCCGACCCGGAGGTGCCCCTGGAGGACACGGTCGGCGCGGTCGCCGACCTGATCCGGGACGGGCTGGTGCGCCACCTGGGTCTGTCCAACGTCACCGCCGAACAGCTGCGCCGGGCCCACGCCGTCCACCCCGTCGCCGCGGTGCAGACGCAGTGGTCGATGTGGCAGCCGGTCGACCCCGCCCTGCACGCCGCCGCCCGTGACCTGGGCATCGGGATCGTTGCCTGGAGTCCTCTGGGCAGCGGGTTCCTGGCCGGACAGGTGGACACCCTCGCCGAGAACGACTTCCGCCGCAACATCTCCCGCTTCGACGAGGCCAACCTCAAGGCCAACAACGACCGTTACGCGCCCCTGCGGGGCATCGCGGCCGATCTCGGCCTGCTCCCGGGCCAGTTGGCCCTCGCCTGGCTGCTGCACCAGGACGACCACGTGGTCCCCATCCCGGGCAGCCGCACCCCGGCCCACATCGCGGAGAACCTCTCCGCCGCCCGCGTCGACCTGCACCCCGACACCCTCGCCCGCATCGACGAGGCCCTCGCCGGCTTCACCCCCGAGGGCACCGGTTCCCTGCTGACCTGAACCGGCCCGCACGCCGGCCCTCGTACGCTCCGGCCATGGACATCACCGCTGTACGACTGGAAGTCGCCGCCACGCCCAGTGCTCCCTCGCTCGAACTCAGGCCCTGGAGACCGGCGGACGCCACCGGCCTGGTGGCCGTGTTCCGTGACGACGAGGCGCTGCGGCGGTGGACGAGCGACGGCCCGCACGACGTGGCGAGTGCCCTGCGCTGGGTGCGGGAGCAGCGGCGGCTGTGGTCGATCGGGGAGCGGTTCTCGTTCGCGGTGGTCGCAACCGGGGACCGGGACGAGGGCGGGCGGGATCAGGGCGGGAGCGGACGGTTGCTCGGCCACGTCGTCCTCAAACGTGGTGCCCCCGACAGCGCGTCGGCCGAGGTCGGCTACTGGGCGGCGGCCCACGCCCGCGGCCGGGGTGTAACGCCCCGGGCGCTCGGGGCGCTGACGGAGTGGGCGTTCGACTCCTTCCCCCCGGACGAGGTGGCGCGGCTCGACCTGCTGCACCAGGTGGACAACACCGCCTCCTGCCGGGTCGCGGACAAGTGCGGATACACCTTCGACGAGGTGCTGCCCGCGGCGCCGCCCGTCTTCCCGCTCGACGGTCACCGGCACGTCCGCAGACGCGGCCGGCCGGAGGGGTCGCGGTCCGGGCCGCCCCTGGCCGACGCGGAGAGGTGAGGTAGCGTACCGGGCGGTATGCCGTAGAAGGGGCGAAAGGGAGGCGACGTGGCCGGACGGGAGGACAGGGAGCCTCGTACGGAGGGGCAGGGCGGTGAGGAGGCGGGCTGGGCGCAGGAACTCCTCGACCATCTGCGGCCGACCGGGCGCGATGTCCGCCGGATCGTCGCCTGGCTCGCGGACGCCGTCCACGGCACCGCCTCCCTCCAGGACGCCGGCGGCGCCCTCCTCGCCGGCACCCGCGTCGCGGTGGCCGACCACCTGCTCGCGGATCTCGTCACCGGCCGCATCGCCTCCGTCTCCTGGGAAGGACAGGGGCGCCATCTGCGTCTGGTGAGGGTGGAGCGCCCGCGACCGGGTGCCGCCGCAGTGCTCGCCGTGTCCCGTCCGGCCCCCTTCGACCGGCGCTCCTCCGAGATCGTGCTGCGCACCGCCCAACTCCTCGAACTGCTGCTACGAGCCCAGGAGGCGACCGCTGCCGGCCACCGGCTGCGGCGGGCGGCGTCCGATCTGCGGCTGGCGATCCTGCAACTGCTGATGGTGGAGGACACCGTCTCGGCCCGCCGCGTCGCCGCCGGACTGTGGCCGGGGCTGCTCGACACCGAGACAGCCTGCGTCTACGTCCTGGAGAGCGACACCGGGGCACGCGACCGGCTCGCCGAGGCGTGCCTGGACGCGACGGGAGAACAGGCCCTCGTCGTGCGCTGTCCCGCCGTGGACGAACACGTGATAGTCGTGACTCCCGGTGAGTCCGCCGCCGAGGCCCTGCGGTCCCTGATCGGCCGGTACCCGGGCACGTTCCTGGGCGGCAGCGTCCGGCAGAGCCTCGCCCGCACCGCCACGGCCTACGGGCAGGCCGTCAGCGCCCTGGCCGTCGCGCACTTCCGGCCCGAGAAGACGGCCGTCTACGCCGAACGCACCCACCCCGAACGCCTGATGGACCCGGCCGCGCTGCGCGGGTGGACCGCGCGGGTGCTGCGGCCCCTCGACACCCTCCCGCACCACACCCGCGCCGAACTCCTCGCCACCACCCGCCTGGGACTGGAGTTCACCGCCGTCAGCGCCGCCAAGATCCTCGGCGTGAGCCGGAACACCGTGCGCGCCCGCATGGAACGCGTGGAAGGCCTGCTGCGCACGGATTTCGCCCACCTCACCGTCCGCGCGGTCGCCCACCTGGCGCTCAACACCCGGATCGGCCTCACCGAGGCGCCGGACCAGGACGCGGGCCCCACGCCGGCGCCCGCCCGGCTCGTCGACCTGCTGGCCGGGACCGCCCTACGGTCCTGGGCACACGACCTTCTCGGACGGCTGGACAGGGACACCCGCGACCTGCGCCGGACCCTGCGCACCTGGATCGCCGCCGGAGGAAACGCCGAACGCGCCGCACACGCGCTCGGCATGCACGCCCAGACCGTGCGCGACCACGTCCGCAGCGCGGAGCCCGTCCTCGAACGCCGGCTCCTCGCCGCCGGCAGCGATCTCTACGAGGTCGTCCTCGCCCATCTGGCCGTCGGCGATCTCGAACCACCCGTCCTCGCCCGGACGAAACCGGGCCATCCGGACTCACCTGTGCACGAGTGAGCCCTCCGGGCGGCGCGACGGGCATCGACGCGATTCACAACGGATCTGCCCTGCACGTAAGTTCTACGCGCGGGGGCACGACCGGAACGGGGGACCGGTCGCGCTCCCGTACCGCATTCCTGCACGCAAAGTCCCCGACGGATCGCGCATGGTGGCGGGAGGCTTCGCTGCGAAGCCGCCCGGCCCGTGTGGTGGTGCGGGGCGCGGACGTCCTGTTTTCGCTGTGTTCGTCGCGGATCCGCCGGGTACTCGTCCGACTCCAGGACGACGAGAACCGCTGGAGGAGGTCCCGATGACCAGCACCACGGAGACCGGCGGCGTGACCGGCACGCGGGACAAGGACTACAACCTGATCTGGTACGTCGAGGCGTGCCTGAACAACGCGCTGCGACTGGAGTCCTACATCCAGGACGCGGAGCGCGAGAAGGACACCCAGGTCGCCGACCTGTTCCGCAAGGCTCAGGCGGACAGCCGCAAGGGCGCCGAACTGGGCAAGGAACTTCTGCGTGCGCGACTCAACGGGGGCTGACACCGGTCACCACGAAGGCCCGGTCACCGCGGACGAGCGGTGGCCGGGCCTTCGGCGTTCGCGTCCAGCGGGCCTTCGGTGTTCCCGCTCCAGCGGGCCTTCGGCGTTCCCGGTCCACCGCAGCGAGCGGTCGTCCACCGGCGGCTGATCCACGGTACGGCGGTCCTCTAAGCTGGGACGCCGTCGGTGAGAGGAACGTGCAGTCGTGGTCGGTCCGCAACCGGACGCCCTGGGTCCGCTGCTGCGCGGGTTCCGGCACGTCGCGGGCATGACGCTGGAGGAACTCGCCGAGGCCTCCGGTGTCAGCGATCGCGCCATCGGTGACATGGAGCGCGGTCACAGCCGAGGACCGCAGGCACGTACGGTGCAGGCCCTGGCCGCCGCACTGGGTCTGCCGCAGCAGGAGGCCGACACCCTGCTCGCCGCCGCCCGCGCCGGCCGCCGCCGCACCCACCGCACGACACCGGGCCTGTGCGACCTGCCGCCGGCCATCCCCGACTTCGCCGGACGGGACGAGGAGATCCGCTGGCTCGACACGGTCGGCGGACCGGGCGCGGGCCCGCACGCCGTCATCGTCACCGGCGCACCGGGGCTCGGGAAGACGACCCTGGTCGTCCAGGCCGCCCACCGGCAGGCGAACCGGTACGGCGACGGACGCCTGTTCCTCAACCTCCGCGGTCTGGACCCGGAGCCCCTTCACCCCCACGACGCCCTGGCCCGCCTGTTGAAGGCCCTGGGAGTACGGGAACGCGACCTGCCGGCGGACCCCGAGGAACGTCAGGTGCTCCACCGCCACCTGGTCCGCGACAAGAACGTCCTCGTCATCCTCGACAACGCCGCCGACGAGGCACAACTGCGTCCGCTGCTGCCCGGGGAAGGCACCTGCACCTTCTGGATCACCAGCCGTCGCGCGCTCACCGGCATCGAGTACGCCCGGCGCCTGGTGCCGCCTCCGCTGCCCGCCGACGCGGCCACGGCTCTGCTGGAGACGATCACCGCCGACCGGACCGGCCCCGGAACAGACCAATCCGAACCCGCCTCGCTGCGGCGTGTCGCGGACCTCTGCGGCGGCCTGCCCCTCGCCCTGCGGATCGCCGGCAACCGCCTGGTCAGCCGTCCGGCCTGGACCGCGACGAGCCTCGCCGACCGGCTGGCGGCCGAGGACCTGCGTCTGGACCGGCTGACCGCGGGTGACCTCCGCATCAAGTCGGCCTTCACCCTCTCCTACGAGCAACTCACCGACGAGGCCCGGCAGTTGTTCCGACGGCTGTCGCTGGTACGCGGCCCTGACTTCTCTCCCGCCCTCGCGGCGGCCCTCACCTCGTTCCAGCCCGGGGACGTGGAACGGATCACGGACGAACTCATCGAACTGGGACTGCTGAACGCCGGCAGCGACGACCGGGCCTCCTTCCACGACCTGGTACGGCTGTACGCGCACCAGCGCCTGAACGACGAGGAGAGCCCCGAGGAACGGGAGGCCGCCCTCGCGGCGCTGGACACCTGGCTCCTGGACACGGCCTGCACCGCCGGGCAGTGGTTCGAACCGGGCGGCAGCCAGTGGGTGGCCGACCGCCCCCTCGTCGAGCTCCGCGACGCGGCGTCCGCCGAGCGGTGGCTGCGGACGGAGAGCGCCAACTGGTTCGCCGCTCTGCGGGCCGCCGCGGCGGCCGGAGCACACCGCAGGGTCGTCGACGTAGCGGAGTCCATGCACTGGTTCTCCGACCGCTGGAGCCAGTGGGGGCACTGGCACACCGTCTTCGCCCTGTCGCGAGCCGCCGCCCACGCCCTCGGCGACCCCGGCCTCGAAGCCACGCACACCAACTACCTCTCCTGGGCGGTCAACAACTGCCTCGGTAGGCCCGCCGACAGCATGGCCCTCGCCCTGGAGGCCGCCGAGCTGGCCCGGCAGGCGCAGGACCCGGTGCAGGAGGCCTGGTCACTGACGTACGCCGCCTACGGCGCCAAGGACTCGGGGCAGTTCGGATCCGCCGTCGACCAGGCCCGGCGGGCCGTGGCGTTGTTCGCCGGCGCCGGCGACAAGGAGGGCCATCCGCAAGCCCTCCTGGGTCTCGCCCTCAACCTGCGCGCGGCGGGCCGGCTCCAGGAGGCCGCCGACACCTTCGACGTCGCCGTCGCCCGGGTGAGCGCCCCGGAGACCGCTCCCGCGCCGCACATCGCCGACGTCACGGCGATGAACGCCCTCGCCGGCAAGGCGCAGGTGCTGCTGGACCTCGAACGCTGGGAGGCGGCGAACGAGGCCTGCGACCGGGCGCTGGAGCTCGACGTCCGCGTCGGGGTGCCCCTGAACCGCGGCGTGCCGGCCATGCGCAAGGCCCAGGCCCTGTGGGCGCTGGACCGGCGCACCGAGGCTCTGGAGATGATCGAGGACGCCGTCCGCTGCTTCACCGAGGCCAGGTCCGAACGCTGGCTGGACGAAGCGACCGGCGTGCGGAAGAGGTTTCTGGAGCGGGGCCCGACCACACCCTGAGGGCGGCCCCGCATCGGGCCCTGAGGCCGGCCCCGCGTCCGGTCCCATCCGACCCAGTGTGGGTTCCCGTGTCCTGCCCCGTCCGGGTTCCCGTGTCCTGCCCCGTCCGGGTTCCCGTGTCCGGTCCCGTCCGGGTTCCCGTGTCCGGTCCCGTCCGGGTTCCAGCGTCCGGCCCCGCACCCGGCCCGGTCCCGCCCCGCACCCGGCCCCGTCCCACCCCCTGTCAGCCCCCCACCCGATCCCGTGTCCGACCCCGCGTCCGCCCCCGTTCCCCAGGCATGACGTCACCGTCGCCCGGCACCGGACGCCGGGGTCCGTGCGTCCTCGTCCGCTCGTACCGCGGCCTGCCACTCGCTGGGCGACATGCCGTACGCGGCGCGGAAGACACGGCTGAAGTGCGCGGGGCTCGTGAATCCCCATCGCCGGGCCACGGACGCCACGCCGGGTCCTCGCAGCGAGGGGCGTGCCAGGTCCCGGCGGCACATCGCCAGTCGCTGCGTCTGGATCCACTTGGTGAGTGTGGTGGCCTCGCTCTCGAAGAGTTTGTGCAGATAGCGGACGGAGACGTGGTGTGCCGCCGCGATCGTCTGAGGCGACAGCTCGGGATCGGCCAGGTGCCTGAGCGCGTGGTCCTTGACGCGGACCAGCATGGCCCGGCTCGCCTCGGGGGCCTCCGGAACGAACCGACCGTGCTGCTCCCGGATCAGGGAGGCCAGCAAGTCACAGGCGGCGAGGCCGAGTTGGTGTGCCGTATCGGGGGCGACCCCGGCCGCGTCCCGGGCGAGGGCGCCCAGATAGGCGGCCACCACGCCGGCGCATCCCCCGGTGGCGGAGAACACCGTGGCGGTGACGGCTCGTAGCTCCCCGTCGGTCACGTTGAGCGCGGTGCGCGGCAGGTGGAACGCCGTGAAACCGAACTTCCCGGGCAGCTCCTTCACGAACGGCCGCGCGGAGTCGGAGAGGGTGAACTGTCCCGGCTCCAGGAACACCTCACGCCGGTCCTGTGCCAGCCGGGCGGATCCGTGGTGCTGGATGGCGAGCGTCAGGTGGTGCTCGCCGTCACGCGCGACCATCCGGCGGTCCCGCACGGCCTGCTGCGGCCCCGCCGTGACGGCCGACACCCGGAGCGGACCCAGCTGACGACTGGTGAGTGTCGCCGCGGACGGCTCGGCCTCGTACAACTCGACGTCCAGGGGGAAGAAGGTGCGGGAGACGGTGTCCCGCCAGAACTCCGCGCGGTCGGAGGGGGGCAACGAAGAGGTCGACAGGGTGATGCTGATGACGACTCCCTTGGCGGATCCGGAGGTGGGGGCCGACGGTGCGGCGCGGTTCATCACACCTCGGGCCGGCCGCCCGCACCAGGAGGAACAGCAGGAAGAACCCGCCGGGCCGATGAGTTTCCCCCGGTGCCACGGTCCGTTCTGCGAGGAGCGTCAGAAAGCGGCCGTGTCGCCGTTCGGCCGTGTCGGAGACCAGCCCGGAGGAGTGCGCGATGGACGGATCGGCACCGAGGAAAGCCCTGAAGAGGTTGGACGTCTTCGTCGGCGAGTGGGTGGTGGAGTCCGACTTCCCGGGCCTGGCCGCGCCGACCGGACGCAGCGTGTTCGAGTGGGCTCTGGACGGCCGGTTCCTGGTCCAGCGCTCCGAGATCCCGGTCCCCGAGGCCCCGGACAGCACGGCCATCGTCGCGACCGACCCGCAGACCGGCGTGTACACACAGCATTACTTCGACTCACGAGGGGTCGTACGGATGTACGCGATGACCTTCGCCGACGGCGTGTGGCGGCTGCTGCGCGAGACGCCGGACTTCTCGCCGCTGGCGTTCCGGCAACGGTTCACCGGGTTGGTCGCCGACGACGGCGACACCATCCACGGCACCTGGGAGACCTCACCGGCCGACGGCCCGGCCGCCTGGCAGCAGGACTTCACCCTCACCTACCGCAGGCGCCGCTGACACGGCCGGTGGACCCCCTCCGACGAGGCGGGAATGTACCGGTGGGGTACCGCGTTGAAGCCCACGTAGCTGACATGCACGGACCAAGAACCCCGTGATGTGAGCGAAAGGAGGACCTCATGGCACGCAACACCGTGCGCCCCGTCGTCAAGCTGAGGTCGACGGCAGGGACCGGCGTCACGTATGTGACCCGCAAGAACCGTCTCAACGACCCCGACCGACTGGTCCTGCGCAAGTACGACCCGGTGGCCGGTGAGCACGTCGCCTTCCGCGAGGAGCGATGACCCGTACCACCGCCCCGCGCCGGACGGCCGTAAGGAAGGACACACCATGAGGCCTGACATCCACCCCGTCTCCCGCCCGGTCGTCTTCCGCGACCGCGCGGCGGGGGCCACGTTCCTCACCCGCTCGACCGCGTCCTCGACGCGCACCATCGAGTGGACGGACGGAGCCACCTACCCGCTGATCGACGTGGAGATCTCGTCGGCCAGCCACCCGTTCTACACCGGCACCTCGCGCGTCATGGACACCGCGGGCCGCGTGGAACGGTTCGAGCGACGCTACGGCGGCACGGCGGCCACCGCCCGCCACTGACCGACGCCCGCGTCCGAGCAGAAGGAGGACAGGACATGAAGGTGCGCAACTCCCTGCGCTCACTGAAGTCCAAGCCGGGGGCCCAGGTGGTTCGCCGCCGGGGCGTGACCTACGTGATCAACAAGAAGGACCCGCGCTTCAAGGCCCGCCAGGGCTGAGGCGAGGCGTCCGTCCGGTCGGCCCGGCCCCGCGACACGCGGTGGCCGGGCCGACCGCTGTGCCGGACCCCGCGACGCGGCAGACCGGCCGGCCCTCGTCAGGCGCCGGCCGGCCCGCGCACCCTCACACCGATGCCGGCGGAGGCACCGGTGCGGCCCGCACGGGATGCTTGCTCATGACCGACACGCGGTTGAAGGCGTTGATCGTGATCGCCACCCAGATCACCGCCGATATCTCGTCGTCGGACAGCACGGCCCGCGCCTCGGCGTAGGCGCTCTCCTGCGTCCGGCCGTCCGCCGGATGCGTGGTGGCCTCGGCCAGCGCGAGCGCGGCCCGCTCCCGGGGTGTGAACAGCTGGGTGTCCCGCCAGGCCGGCAGGACTCCCAGCCGCTGGGTGGTCTCCCCGGCCCGCAGCGCGGCCCTCGTATGCAGGTTGAGGCAGTACGCGCAGGCGTTGAGCTGGGAGACCCGGATGTTGACGAGCTCGACGAGCACCCGGTCCAGTCCCGCCGCGGCGGCCACACCCCGCACGGCCTCGGCCGTGGCGGTCAGGGCTCGGTACGCCTCGGGACTCTGCTTGTCGACGAAGACCCGTACGCCGGTGGCCTCCGCTGCCGTATCTGTCACATGCACTCCTCGATCGCGATCTCTCGCTGATCGTCCTATCACGCGCCGAGGACCCCGGCCGCGCCGGGAAGGCGGGCCGGGGCCGGACGAGCGGGCACGCGGCACGGCAGCGGGTGCCGGGGCCGGACGGACCGAGTCAGCAGTCCGGGACGCCCGCGATCTTCTGGCCGCCCCGGAGATACAGGTTGTTCACGTAGGCGATGTCGCTGCCGGAGAACTCCTGGACGGCGGTCCACCAGTCGTTCGTCCCGACGGCGGGGTCGGTGATGCTCTGGCCCTGCTTCTGGCACACGGCGTCCAGCCAGTACTTCGAGCGGACGGCGAGCACCCCGGACGCGGTGGTCGGCTGTGCGCGCAGGTTGACGTCGGTCGCCCAGATGTAGACGTCGGTGAGGGTCGGGTCACCGCCGGTCGCCGTGGCGGGCGCGGCCTGCGCGGTGGTGGCGAGGGCGCCGGTGGCGAGCGCGGCGACGGCCAGGGCGGTGGCGGAACGGCGTATCAGACGCTTCATGTGTGGTCCCCGTTGGTGTGGTGGTGGGTGTTCGGCCGATCGGTTCAGCACTCGGCGGAGGCGGGCAGACCGCCGTACTGGTCGCCCTTGAGGTAGACGGCGCTGACGTAGCCCTCGGCGAGCTGCACCCAGACGTCGTTCACGTAGCCGTGGTCACGTATGGTCTCGCCGTGCTTCCAGCAGAAGGCGCCACGCGGCTGGCCCGCTGCGACGCTGCCGACCTTGTCGTACCAAGTGGCCGGGCCCGAGCGGACGTTGACCGTCTCGTACGGCTCGACCCCGTACGGGGCCCCGAGCGCGACGGCGGAGCCCTGACCGGTGTCGGAGGCGGCGACGGCGGACGTGGCCGCGATCGGGCCGAGCAGGGCGAGCGCGCCTGCGCCGACGAGCGCGGCCCGGGTGAGGATGCGGGTGGGCATGATGTGTTTCCCCCTGTGGTGATGTGGTCCTGCGCGGCACCTGGCCGGCACTCAGAACACTAGGGAGAGGTGAGGCGACGGGGTCCCTGACAGATGTCAGGGACGGCGCCGGATCAGCGGTACTCGTGCGCGGGGGACGGCGCCGTCGCCGCTGCGGACGCCGCCGGGGGGCAGGGCGCGGCGGTGCGCCGGGGCAGCAGCGAGAGGTGCTCCTCGCGCACCAGGTCGAAACGCAGCGCCAGCGTCACGAGGTCCTCGCGCTTGGCGCCCACCCGGCCGCCGTCCTTGGGACCGTACGCCGACAGGTCGTCCTCATGGACGGTCCGCAGCCGCAACTTCGCTGACGTCAGGTAGTCGATGTGGTAGTTCACGGCCGAGCGGGTCAGATCGCGGCACGCCTCCAGCGGACGCAGCCGCTCCACGATCTCCCCGGCCCCGGGCAGCGCCGCACCGGAGGAACTGCGCAGCCTGGGCTCGCAGAGCGCGACCAGGACCAGGAAGTACTTCGACGTCGGGTCGAGGGAAAAGGGGCTGACGGTCCGCTCCCCGTAGTCGGGACCCGCCCCGTCCTGCGCGTAGGCGTGCTGCGGTGCGAAGACCTTGAACGTGGCGCTGCCGTCCAGCGCGGGCAGCACCACTCGGGAGAACTCGAACGGAACGGGGGCACCGAGCCGCCCCGGCGCGACCTTGACGTACTCGCCGGCCCCTTCGAGGTTCTCCACCACATAGGTGGAGGTGGCGCTGAAGTTCGACAACCGCCAGAAATCCCCGGCGGCCTCGATACGTCCGGCGGTGCGCGACACCCCCGGATCGGTCAGCACGATGGCCGGTACGTCGCCCGGAACTCCCCGGCCGAAGTCCTTCGTCTCCCCCGGCCCCATGTGCAGAAGCCGCGGTTTCTGTCCCGTTCTTCCGCGCCGCGCCGGTGTGTCGTCGGGCAACTGCACGATAACCGTGTCCATAACACCCATTCCCCCGTCAAGCTCATTCCCCGCCGTGGTCTCCGGAATTCTAAGGTTCCCGAAGTCCCTTCCGGAATGCTGGAACAGGTCGTTCTCCACCACTCCTTCTCGCGGGCGCAACCGGCCTGACAGGATCCGAACATCCGGTCGCCGCGGTTCCGGCGACCCCCGCCGCCACCAGCGAAAAGACGCTCTCTGCCCGTCTCTGGAGCATCAGTCCCCGCCCTCGCACTCGCCGCGGTCACCGGCGGCGTGGGCCGTGCCCGGCCTCGGTGCGGAAGCGGTGGTGAACACCCGCCCGCCCACGGCCGTTCCGGTGGCCGAATACTGCCTGGGGGAATTCTTCGCGATTCCGGGATATCCAGCCCGTCGGGACTCCAGCCCGTCGGGACTCCGGCCCCTCGGGACTCCGGGCCGTCGCGCGCCACCCACGCGATCTCGCCGCCGGGAATTCCCCGCTGATCATCCGGGAATACGGCTCGCGGACGCCGCGTGCGACCGGCGATCCCGGGAGGATGACGTGGCCCCGTCCCCGGGGTGATCCCCCGACCTCAGGGCGCAGTCGCCCGTCGATGTGAAGGCCCCATGAGGGGCTGGACGTTTCCCGTGTGGCAGGCGCCAACCCGGGCAGCAGCAGTGACGGGCGCCGCCGGACGAGCGGCGCGGCACAGACGATGTCGGGAGAAAGGCGGCAATGGTGGCACGCGAGAAGCTGGAGGACCAGCCAGGTCCGCCGAACAGGGGCCCCGTCCCGAAGTCCGTCACGAATCTCCCGCACCAGGTCCGGGAAGAACTGACCCGGCGGCTGCGCCGGAACAGGCGTGCCTTCCGCGAGGAGGACGTCCAGGTCGTCGAACCGCCGTTGCTGAAGCGGGCCGTCGGCGCCTCAGCGCTCGGCAACTGCATGGAGTGGTTCGACTTCGGCGTCTACAGCTACCTCGCCGCCACTCTCGGCAAGGTGTTCTTCCCGGGAGCCTCGCCGGCCGCCCAGGTGATCTCGTCCTTCGCGACCTTCGCCGCGGCATTCGTCGTACGACCCCTCGGCGGCCTGGTCTTCGGCCCGCTGGGCGACCGTATCGGCCGGCAGAAGGTGCTCGCCACCACCATGATCATGATGGCGGCCGGCACCTTCGTCATCGGACTGATCCCCGATTACGGCACGATCGGCATCGCCGCCCCGATCCTCCTGCTGCTCGCCCGCATGGTCCAGGGCTTCTCCACCGGCGGTGAGTACGGCGGCGCCACCACCTTCGTCGCCGAGTACTCACCGGATCGCCGACGCGGATTCCTCTCCAGCTGGCTCGACTTCGGCACCTTCACCGGCTACGCGCTCGGCTCCGCCCTGGTCACCCTGCTGAACCTGCTGCTCACCGACGCCGAGATGCTCTCCTGGGGCTGGCGCATACCGTTCCTGATCGCCGGGCCGCTCGGCGTCATCGGCCTGTACATGCGGCTCAAGCTGGAGGAGTCCCCGGCCTTCCAGCAGCAGTTGGACGAGCACGAGAAGAGCCTCGCCCAGGAGTCGGCGGGCAGCGAGCTGCGCACCATCGTCAAGGACCACTGGCGGCCCCTGCTCGTCTGCATGGGCCTCGTCCTGCTCTACAACGTCACCAACTACATGGTCACCGGCTTCCTGCCCACCTACCAGACGGAGACCCTGAACCGCTCCAGCAGCTCCGCCGACGTCCTGGTCCTGATCGGCATGGTGTGGATCGTGCTGCTGATCACCTTCCTCGGCCGGCTCAGCGACCGTGTCGGCCGGCGGCCCCTCTACGGAGTCGCGGCGGCCGCGATGATCGTCCTCGCGGTCCCGTCCTTCCTCCTGATCAAGGCGGACGGAACCTGGCCGCCGATCTTCGGCGTCCTCATCCTCTCCACCCTGCTGGCCTGCTTCGCCGCCCCGAGCGCCGCCACCCTGCCCGCGCTGTTCCCGACCGCCGTCCGCTATGCGGCCATGGGCATCGGCTTCAACTTCGCCGTCGCCGCCTTCGGCGGCACCACTCCGCTGGTGACCGAGGCGCTGGTCAGCCTCACCGGCGACGACCTGATGCCCGCCTACTACCTGATGGTGGCCGGCGCCATCGGCCTGGTGACGGTGAGGTTCCTGCCGGAGAGCGCCCAGGTACCGCTCAACGGCTCGCAGCCGATGGTCGGTTCATCGGAGGAACAGCGGGAACTGATCAGTACCTCCACGGACCTGTACCGCGTGGAACGGCATCACACCGGCGTGCGCTGACCGGCCGGTCATCCCATCGTCCCGGCTGCGGTATGCTTGATCCACGACGCGGCGCCGAACCACCGGTGTCCGCCGGTGCGTTGGTGGTCCAAGGAAAGACGCCCCGCTTCCTGCGGGGAGATGCAGGTGCAAGGCCTGCCCGGCGCTCGACCGTGAACCCCGTTCCGCTTCCCGCGGGACGGGGTTCACGCATGTCCGGGCACCTCGCGCCGCACGGGGTGCGAGCGGTCCTGCGGCTGTGCGGAAGGGTCATGAGTGAGGAAAATCTGCCCCCATCGGCTGGGTGATCAGCAACTTCCGCACGTAGAAAGGACGCATGCCGGAGCGTGAGACCCCTGCGGGGCACCTGGACGACGTAGACGCCGTCACCCGTGCGGTTCTGACCGCCTCGCGGCTGCTGGTCGACGTGTCCGCCCGGTCGCTCGCCGAGGTCGAGGAGCGGGTGACGCTGCCGCAGTTCCGGATGCTGGTGGTGCTGTCGACACGCGGCGCGACCAAACTGGTCACGCTCGCCGATCTGCTTCAGGTGGCGCCCTCCACCGCCATGCGCATGGTCGACCGCCTGATCGCGGCCGGACTCGCCGACCGGCAGACCAACCCCGACAACCGCCGGGAGACCCGGCTGCGGCTCACCGAGGAAGGTCGACGCACCGTCGAGAACGTCACCGCCCGACGCCGCGCGGAGATCACAGCGATCGTCGAACACCTCCCGCCCCAGCAGCGGGCCACGCTCGTCGAGGCACTCACCGCGTTCAACGCGGCCGCGGGAGAGGAATCCCTCGCCCCGGTCCTCGACGATCCCGAAGTACCCCAGCAGGTCTGGGCGATGCCCGTCGCCGTACCCCACAGCGCCTGACGCCGGCCGTGGCCGGCCCGGCCCGGGCCCTGACTCAGCGGATGATTTTCCGCAGCCGTCATTGCTGGGACCCCTGACACCCCGGCCGGGACCGCTCGGGCGGTGGCAGCAGCAGTACCGCCACCGACATCAGGCTCGACGACCACGGCGCGAAGGGCCAGGTGGCTCCGCCACATGACCCTCCACGCCGCACGGCGATCGCACGCACCGAACGCCGCTCCTTCTCCCACGGAGATCCATCACAAGGGCCCTAGCTGTACTGACCCGTGAGGTTGGGGACGCGGCTGGCGGGTGGTTGGCCTTTGAGTGCGGTGTGTCCGCGGTGGTGATTGTAGGTGTGGAGCCAGGCGGGGT
>JODI01000065.1 GCA_000720805.1 Streptomyces violaceoruber | reverse complement strand
GTACGTCCAGTACGAGGGCTTCCGGCCGGCACTCCCCCAGAGGGGGGACCCCCAGAGCACGCACCGGACGCCGCTCCTTGACGGGCAAACGTTGCCTGCCGCGGCCCTAGGAGGCTTCTGGGCGCGGCGGGGCTCAGCCCTCCACAGCCGCGGGATCCATCCAGACGACCTCCCAGGTGTGTCCGTCGGGGTCGTCGAAGGAACGGCCGTACATGAAGCCGTGGTCCTGCGTCTCGCCCGCCGGGGAACCGCCCGCCGCGAGCGCCTTGTCGACCAGCTCGTCGACCTTCTCGCGGCTCTCGGCGCTCAGCGCGACCAGGACCTCACTGGTCTTCGTGGCGTCGGCGATCTCCTTCTTGGTGAAGGTCGCGTAGAACGGCTTGGTCAGCAGCATGGCGACGATGCTGTCGCTGATCACCACGGAGGCCGCGTTCTCGTCGCTGAACTGCGGGTTGATCGAGTAGCCCAGCTCGGTGAAGAACTTCTTCGAGGCGTCGAGGTCGTTCACGGGCAGGTTGACGAAGATCATCTGCTGGTACGTCGAGGTCATCGGTCTCTCCCATCGGGTCCGCGCTGTTCGCTGGGGTAGACGGTGCCACTGCCCGGAACTCATCGCCCGGCGGAGACTTTTTTCGTACGGATGTCGTACGACTGTGTCAGCGGGCCGCCAGCGGGAGGGCCGCCAGCTCTGCCACGAGCAGGGTGAGGGGACCGAACACGGCCAGCAGCGCGCCGGCGCGCAGGGCGGCGGCGCTGCGCAGCAGGGCGGCAGGTGCGCCGAGCCGCAGCAGGGCGGCCGTGATCTCGGCGCGAGCCTGCTTGGCCTCCACGGCGGCGGTGCACAGGGTCGCCACGGTGCAGCCGGTGACCAGCAGCAGGCCGAGGGTGGTCAGCGGGCCGAAGGAGGGTTCTGTCCTGTCGTACAGCGCGGCCATGGCGTACGCCCCGGACGCGACCGCGCAGACGACGCCCAGCGGCCGGCCGACGCGGATGGACTCCGTCATGAGGACGCGGCCGGCCAGAAGGCGAAGGGCACCGGGGCTGGCGGACTGGAGGAGGCGTCCGCACAGGTGGGTGAGGCCGGGGCCGGCCAGGCCGAGGCCGAGGGCGGTGAGGATCCAGCCGACCAGAACGGAGGAGGCGCCGACGACTCCGCCCGGAAGAAGAGCCTCCGAGCTGCTTCCGGAGCGGCCCGCGTAGGCCTCCACCGTCAGGCCCGCGGCGAGTACGGCGATGCCCCAGGGGAGGCCTCGGGGGGCTTCGGCGGGGAGCGGCGGGAGGGTCTCGGGAAGGGTGCCGGGGTCCGGCTCGGGGGTCGGTGGGTCGGGCACGGCGGCGTCACCGTTCGCGTCGGGATCCGCCCCGGCGGCACCACCGTCCACCGTGTCCGTGGCCTGTGGACGCGGTGCGGTCGCCCGCAAGCGCGCCCCGAAGCGCCCGTACGCCCCGAAGGTCTCCCTGGCCGTGGCGGTGCCGTACGCGCCGAAGCGCCCGAACGACCGGATCACCGGCCGAGCCGGCGCCGGGCGGTCCTCCCGTGGCCGGGACACGAGCCCCACCGCCACCGACGCGGTCACCGGGACCAGGGCCAGCAGCGTCAGGGCCGCCGGGAGCGGCAACTCGTAGTCGGCCGCCAGGAACTCGGCCGCCGCTCCGTCGAAGGGCATGCCGGTCAGGTCGCCGCGCAGGTGCAGGAAGAACAACAACGCGAGCAGGGAGCCGAGGGTGCAGGACAGGGCCGTCATGGTCGCCGAGACGGCCATCAGGCGGGTCGGGCCGAGACCGACGGCGGAAAGGCCGGGGCGGGGCCTGCCGGCCGGGTCGGTGCGGGCGACGGCGACCGCGAAGTACACTGTGGCGGCCAGCGGGGTGGCGCACCACGCCAGGCGGAGAAGGGAGCCGTCCGGGTCGTCGGGGTGGCCCATCGCGTAGCCGAGGGTGCACAGCAGGAGGAAGCCCGTGCCGGCCGAGGCCACGGTGACCAGGAGGCGGCGGAGCTGGACGGCCGGGTGGGCGCCGCGGGTCAGACGGAGAGCGAGCACGTGGCCCGGCCCTCCGTCTCCGGGACGGGGGGCAGGTGCACGGTGTGCACATGCCGTCCGTCCAGCAGCGGGACCGTGCGGTCGGCGAGGGCGGCCGTCTCCGCGTCGTGAGTGGCCAGCACGACCGTGATGCCGTGCGAGCGGGCCGCCGTGGTGAGCGTGCGCAGGACGTGGGACCGGTCCGCGCGGTGCAGGGGGGCCGTCGGCTCGTCCGCGAACAGGACCGCGGGAGCCGGGGCGAGGGCCCGCGCGATGCACACGCGCTGGCGTTCGGACTGGCGCAGTTCGTGCGGGCGCTTGTGGGCGTGGTCACCGATGTCCAGGCGCTCCAGCCACTCCAGCGCGGCGGTCTTGGCGCGACGGCGGCTGGTGCCGCGCAGCATCAGGGGGAGGGCCGCGTTCTCCCAGACGTTCAGCTCGGGCACGAGGGCCGGGACCGGGTCGATCCAGCCGAAGCGGTCCCGGCGCAGGCGTTCGCGGGCCATCGGGCCCATGGAGTGGACCGGCACACTGTTGAACCAGACCTCGCCCCGCTGGGCCGAGACCAGGCCGGACAGGCAGCCGAGGAGGGTTGTCTTGCCGCTGCCGCGCGGGCCGCTGACGGCGAGGATCTCGCCTTCCCTCACACCGAGCGAGACGCCGCCGAGTCCGGGCGAGCCGTCGCGGTGGGTGAAGTGCAGGGAGTGTGCCCAGAGCACGTCGTTGTCGGGCGGGGCCTCCATGGGCGTACACCTCGTTCTGATCCGTTTTTCCCGTGCCACGTCCCCCGTGCGGGGGAACGAAGACGGGGCCGATCGGTCACAGGCACGCTAGGCAGCGGGGGCCGGGACGCCGGACAGCACACGGCCCCGGGGCGCCCTTTCTCACTCGAACGGGCGGCACCGGGGCCGGTGTTGATCATGCAGAACGAGAATCGGAGGGTCGTCCGGAACGAGGATCGGAGCGTCCTCCGGAACGAAGATCAGAGCTTCGTCCACGCCTCCGTCAGTGTCGCGCGCAGGATCTGCTCGATCTCGTCGAACGTGCCCTGGTCGGAGATCAGCGGCGGGGCGAGCTGGACGACCGGGTCACCGCGGTCGTCGGCACGGCAGTACAGGCCGTTGTCGTACAGGGCCTTGGAGAGGAAGCCGTACAGGACGCGCTCGGTCTCCTCGTCGTCGAAGGACTCCTTGGTCGCCTTGTCCTTCACCAGCTCGATGCCGTAGAAGAAGCCGTTGCCGCGGACGTCGCCGACGATCGGCAGGTCGTGCAGCTTCTCCAGGGTCGAGCGGAACGCGCCCTCGTTGTCGAGCACGTGCTGGTTGAGGTTCTCGCGCTCGAACAGGTCGAGGTTGGCGAGGCCGACGGCGGCGGAGACCGGGTGGCCGCCGAAGGTGTAGCCGTGCAGGAAGACGTTGTCCTCCTTGTAGAACGGCTCGGCCAGGCGGTCGGAGACGATGCAGGCGCCGATCGGGGAGTAGCCCGAGGTCATGCCCTTGGCGCAGGTGATCATGTCCGGGACGTAGTCGAACTTGTCGCAGGCGAACATCGTGCCCAGGCGGCCGAAGGCACAGATGACCTCGTCGGACACCAGCAGCACGTCGTACTTGTCGCAGATCTCGCGGACCCGCTGGAAGTAGCCGGGCGGGGGCGGGAAGCAGCCGCCCGCGTTCTGCACCGGCTCCAGGAAGACCGCGGCGACCGTGTCCGCGCCCTCCATGAGGATCTGCTGCTCGATCTGGTCGGCGGCCCAGCGGCCGAACGCCACCGGGTCGTCGCCGAAGAGCGGGGCGCGGTAGATGTTGGTGTTGGGGACCTTGTGGGCGCCCGGGACCAGCGGCTCGAAGGGGGCCTTGAGGGCCGGCAGGCCGGTGATGGACAGGGCGCCCTGCGGGGTGCCGTGGTAGGCGACCGCGCGCGAGATGACCTTGTGCTTGGTGGGCTTGCCGGTCAGCTTGAAGTACTGCTTGGCGAGCTTCCAGGCGGTCTCGACGGCCTCGCCGCCGCCGGTGGTGAAGAAGACCTTGTTCAGGTCGCCCGGCGCGTGGCCGGCGAGACGTTCCGCCAGCTCCACGGCCTTGGGGTGGGCGTAGGACCACACCGGGAAGAACGCCAGCTCCTGCGCCTGCTTGAAGGCGGCCTCCGCCAGCTCCACGCGGCCGTGGCCGGCCTGGACCACGAACAGCCCCGCGAGACCGTCGAGGTAGCGCTTGCCCTTGTCGTCGTAGATGTAGGTGCCCTCACCCCGGACGATCGTCGGGACGGGGGCGTTCTCGTACGAGGACATGCGGGTGAAGTGCATCCACAGGTGGTCGTACGCGGTCCTGCTGAGGTCCTTGGGGCTGTCGGTGCTCACGATTATCGGGTTCCCCACATGTAGGTCTGCTTCTTGAGCTTGAGGTAGACGAAGCTCTCGGTGGTGCGCACTCCGGGGATGGCTCGGATGTTCCTGTTGATGACGTCCAGGAGGTGGTCGTCGTCCTCGCAGACGATCTCCACCATCAGGTCGAAGGAGCCCGCGGTCATCACGACGTACTCGCACTCCGACATGGCGGTCAGCGCGTCGGCGACCGACTCCACGTCGCCCTCGACGTTGATGCCGACCATCGCCTGCCGGCGGAAACCCACGGTGAGCGGGTCCGTGACGGCGACGATCTGCATCACGCCCTGGTCGAGCAGCTTCTGCACGCGCTGGCGCACGGCCGCCTCGGAGAGGCCGACGGCCTTGCCGATGGCGGCGTAGGGCCGGCGGCCGTCCTCCTGGAGCTGCTCGATGATGGCGAGGGAGACGGCATCCAGGTGGGGGGTGCTTCCGTTCCTGGATTCGCGAGCGGACTCGCGGGGGGACTCGCGGATCTCCCGTGAGTCCTTGGGGTCTGCGCTTCGACTGGCCACGATGTCACTGTGCACGAGGTCTCGATACTTTCGCAAGGCTCCATCGATGAAATTCGTTGTTTACGAGAGTGAGATCTGCGGATTCCGCAGCCTTGGCGCGATCAGGGGTGTTGAAAACGTGAGCCTGCGGATTAGGGTGGGTGTCTCAGCAATCGGACACCCCGCAACAGTTCCATCACTGACAGGAGGCCGGCAGTGAGCACCGAGCCGCGTGGGCTGCGCACACTACGGAATTACATCGCCGGTGAGTTCCGGGACGCCGCCGACGGACGGACCACCGAGGTCGTCAACCCCGCGACGGGCGAGGCGTACGCCACCGCGCCGCTGTCCGGGCAGGCGGACGTGGACGCCGCGATGGCGGCCGCGGCCGAGGCCTTCCCCGGCTGGCGCGACAAGACCCCCGCCGAGCGTCAGAAGGCCCTGCTCAAGATCGCCGACGCCTTCGAGGAGCGCGCGGAGGACCTCATCGCGGCCGAGGTCGAGAACACGGGCAAGCCCGTGGGGCTGACCCGTGACGAAGAGATCCCGCCGATGATCGACCAGATCCGCTTCTTCGCGGGCGCGGCGCGCATGCTGGAGGGGCGCAGCGCCGGCGAGTACATGGAGGGGCTGACCTCGATCGTCCGCCGGGAGCCGGTGGGCGTCTGCGCGCAGGTCGCGCCGTGGAACTACCCGATGATGATGGCCGTGTGGAAGTTCGCCCCGGCGATCGCCGCGGGCAACACGGTCGTCCTGAAGCCCTCGGACACCACCCCGGCCTCGACGGTCCTGATCGCCGAGATCCTCGGCTCGATCCTGCCCAAGGGCGTCTTCAACGTCATCACCGGTGACCGTGAGACCGGCCGCATGATGGTCGAGCACCCGGTCCCGGCGATGGCGTCCATCACCGGCTCGGTGCGCGCCGGCATCCAGGTCGCGGAGTCCGCGTCGAGGGACGTCAAGCGGGTCCACCTGGAGCTGGGCGGCAAGGCGCCGGTCGTCGTGTTCGAGGACACCGACATCGCCAAGGCCGTCGAGGACATCTCGGTCGCGGGCTTCTTCAACGCGGGTCAGGACTGTACGGCCGCCTGCCGGGTCCTCGTCCACGAGGCCATCCACGACGAGTTCGTGTCGGCGCTGGCCAAGGCCGCGGCGGAAACCAAGACCGGGCAGCCGGACGACGAGGACGTCCTGTACGGCCCGCTGAACAACCCCCACCAGCTCGCGCAGGTCGAGGGCTTCATCAACCGCCTGCCCGCCCATGCGCGCGTGGAGACCGGCGGCAAGCGCGTCGGCGACAAGGGGTACTTCTTCGCCCCGACCATCGTCTCCGGGGTCAAGCAGGACGACGAGATCATCCAGAAGGAGGTCTTCGGACCGGTCATCACCGTCCAGTCCTTCCGTGACGAGGAGCAGGCGGTGGAGTGGGCCAACGGCGTCGAGTACGCCCTCGCCTCCTCGGTGTGGACCAAGGACCACGGCCGCGCGATGCGGATGTCGAAGAAGCTCGACTTCGGCTGCGTGTGGATCAACACGCACATCCCGCTGGTCGCCGAGATGCCGCACGGCGGCTTCAAGAAGTCCGGCTACGGCAAGGACCTGTCGGGGTACGGCTTCGACGACTACACGCGGATCAAGCACGTGATGACGTCGCTGGAGGCGTAGTCCGCACGCAGTGACGCGCGGCCCCGGACGGGATGGGTTCCCGTCCGGGGCCGTGTTGGGTCCCGGACCCCGAGTCACGTTTTGAACGTGTTCAAATATGGGCGTACGCTGCCGCCATGAGCGACAGAGCCACCCTCCTCAAGGGCATCCGCGCATGGCTGGTCATCTTCATCGTCTGCCTGGTGCTCAGCGGCGCCACGGCCTTCCCCCTGGTCCACGAACTGCGCTGGACCGAGGACCTGCTCCGGGCGCTGTCGGCCCAGGAGCACCTGCCCGCCCTGACGGAGTGGATCGAGCACGTCCGCAAGGGCCTCGACACCGTCGACGCCGAGTACCCCTTCGTCCTCTACGGCACGGACTGGCTGGCCTTCGCGCACCTCGTCATCGCGGTCGCCTTCTACGGCCCCTACCGCGACCCGGTCCGCAACATCTGGGTCGTCGAGTTCGGCATGATCGCCTGCGCCGGCATCATCCCGCTGGCCCTGATCTGCGGCCCGGTCCGGGGCATCCCCTTCTGGTGGAGCGTGCTCGACATGGCGTTCGGCGTCTTCGGGGTGATCCCGCTGTACGTCGTACGGCAGAAGATCAAGCGCCTGGAGACGATCACCGGGTACGCCCGGCCGGTCCCCGCTACTTGAGCGCGGCCCGGGCGATCCGCTCGGTCACCGGGTTCATGTTCTCGCTCTTCGCGTCCGTCGCGCCGACGGAGACGACCAGCGTGCGGGACAGGTCACGGGTCGCGGCGATCACCGTGCCGTAGCCGTAGCGGGCGCCCGACTTGAGCCAGTAGACGCGTCCCTCGAAAGGGAAGCGCTGCAGTCCGGCGCTCATGTCGGCGCCCTCGATGCCCTTCGGGACGGTGAACATCTCCTTCAGCTGCGGCCGGGGCACCAGGTCGCCCCGGAAGAGGCGGTTCACCAGACGTTCCAGGTCGGCGGTGGTGGAGATCATGTCCCCGGCGGCCCACCGGTCCGCCTGGTTCCAGTCCGTCACGTCCACGAACTGCGTCGTGCCGTCGGTCCGCTTCACCGTCTGGTAGCCGAGGTTGTGCGGGCCCCGGATGGCGGGGTCGGTGCCCGGGAAGTACGTGTCCCGCATCCCGGCGGGCAGCAGGACGCGCCGGGTGGCTTCGGCGGCGTACGAGTGTCCCGTCACCTTCTCGATCAGCAGACCGAGGATCGTGTAGTTGATGTTCAGGTAGTGCTGTTGCTTCCCTGGGCAGAACTCGGGCCCCTTCGCCACCGCCGACGCCACGACCCGCCGGGGCGCCAGCGTGTCGAAGCGGTGCGCGTACACCTCCTCGAAGCTGTTCCCGAGACCGTCGCCCGGCTGGATGCCGCTGGTGTGGTTCAGCAGCTGCCGTACGGTGATCGGCTTGAACTCCCGGGACAACAGGCCCGGGAGGTAGTGCTGCACGGGCGCGTCGAGGCGGACCTCGCCCTCCGCCGCGAGCTGAAGGACGACCGCCGCCGTCACCACCTTCGTCGTCGAGCCGGCCCGGAACCGGGCGTCCGGGTCCGCCGCCGCCCCGCTCTCCAGGTCGTGCACGCCCGCGCTGCCGCGCCAGGTGCCGTCGCGGCCGCCGACCCGGACGGCGGCGAAGGTCGCGTCCTGGTCCGGGAGGCCGGTGAGCGCGGCGCGCAGGGCGGCGGTGTCCAGGTCGCGGGTCGTCGTGGTGTGCGCGGCGGCCGGAGCGGGAGCGGTCGCGGCGAAGGCGGGGGCCGCAAGCGGAGCGGCGCCGAGGACCAGGACGAGGGACGCGGCGAGGACGGTCGTACGACGTAAGGCGCGCATGCGGGTGCTCCAGGATCGGCGGAAGGGGGGGTGATCATCTTCCGGTCGTCCGTCGTGTCACGGAATCGTCGGCGAGTAGGGCACCGACCCCGGTCGCACCCCGATCAACTCCCGTGCGGGGCAAGGGGATGACGGGGGATCACCCCTAGGGGCGACCCAGCGGAGGGGTAAAAACTGTTATCGCGGACGCCTTCACGCCGTCTCCACGTGTGATCCCCGGCATAGCCAACCTCCCGGGCCCGCCTGAGAGGGTGCGTGCAGCACTGAAGTGACGGAAAGGACGACGTGGACACGCGGCAGTGGAGTTCCACCATCGCGGCAGCACAGGCCGGTGACCGACGGGCGCTGGACGAGCTGGTCGCGGGCTGGCTGCCGCTGGTGTACAACATCGTGGGCCGCGCCCTGAACGGCCATGCCGACGTCGACGACGTCGTGCAGGAGACCATGCTGCGGGCCGTCGACAACCTGGGTTCCCTGCGCGACCCGGACAGCTTCCGGTCCTGGCTGGTCGCGATCGCCATGCGGCAGATCCGGGACCGGGCCCGCCGCAGGTCCACGGAGACGCTCGACGAGGCAGCGGCCCAGGCCGCCGATTTCGCGGAACTGACCGTGCTGCGGCTCCAGTTGGAGGGCCAGCGGCGCGAGGTCGCGGAGGCGGTGCGGTGGCTCGACGACGAGGACCGGCAGCTGCTGTCCCTGTGGTGGCTGGAGGTCGCCGGCGAACTCACCCGGCGCGAGCTCGCCGCCGCGGTCGGTGTCAGCCGGCAGCACGCCGCCGTGCGCGTCCAGCGGATGAAGGAACGCCTGGAGACCTCGCGCGGCATCGTCCGCGCCCTCGACGGTGCCTGCCTGGACCTGCGCGAACTGACCGGCCGCTGGAACGGCCGCCCCGACTCCGTCTGGCGCAAGCGGCTGGCCCGGCACATCCGTGGCTGCGGCTACTGCGGTGACCCGCGCGAGTCGGTCGTACCGGCCGAGCGTCTGCTGGTGGGGATCGCGCTCGTCCCGGTCCCGGTCGGCTTCACGCTGTCGCTGGCCCTCGGCGGCAAGACGGCCGCGGCCGCCACGGTCGCCTCCACCTCCGTCGGCTGGTCCGCCAAGGTGGTCGGCGCACTCGCCAAGCCGGCTGTCGCCCTGACCGCGGGCGTGACCGTCGTGGCGGGCGGTGCCTACGTCGTCACCCGGACCCCGGACGCCCCGCCTCCGCGCGCGGCCGTCATCACCCCCGGCCCGACGGCCACTTCCGCCCCACCACCGCCACCGGCCGCACCGCCCTCCTCGCCCCCCTCGCCCGCATCGTCCTCCCCGTCGGCGAGCCCGACGACCAAGACCGACCTGTACGGCACGGTCGTCGACGCCGCCGACCGGGCACCCGGGCCGAACGCCGAGCCCGCTCCCCTCCCGCACCGGCCCGAGTCCGGCATCACCAGCACCGGCGGCGCGCACGCCACCATGAACCACCGCGGGGACAGCGTGACGCTCAGCGGCCGGGGATACGTCCTCGTCCGCTGGCAGATCTCGCCCCAGTACCGGGCGGGCAGCCTGGTCATGCCGGCCTGGACCGGCCTGAAGGGCAGGCTCTTCCACGTCGCCTCCGGCGGCGGCCGCCGCATGGACGACCCCGTCAGCACCACCGACCCCTCCGCCACCGGCATGGGCAACGCGGCCACCGGCTACGCCGTCCTGCCGGCCGGCACCCAGCAGATGTGGCAGAACGAGTACTTCTACGTCGACGGCAGCGTCACCCTCACCGTGAACGAGCGGGGCGCCGACTACGGCCTGAGCGTCTTCCCGACCACCTGGGACGCGGTGGGGCGGGACGTCACCACCGGCCCCGCCCAGGGCGCCCGGCGCTACGGCCTCGTCCGCGACACCGGCGGGGACGACACCCCCGTCCCGCAGTACGCCACCCGCGCCACCCCGGCCGACCCGGCGACGGTGGCTCAGCTGTCCCGTGTGTAGCGGGGGTTAGGGCCCTTCTGATGGATTTCCGCGCCGTCGCGCAGGGCGCGCAGCGCGTCGATGCGGTTGGTCGTGATCGAGTCGACGCCCATGCCGATGAGGCGGCGCATCGAGCGGCGGGTGTCGGGGGTCCAGACGGAGAGGAGGTAGCCGTCGGTGTGGACGCGTTCGGCGAGGGCGTGGTCGACCAGGCCGAAGCGGTAGTTGAGCCAGCGCGGACGGACCGCGGACAGCAGCGCGGGACGCGGTGGGGCCAGGGTGGTCCAGGTCAGCGCGATCTCGGCGGCCGGGTCGGCGGCGCGTACGGCGAGCATGGCCCGGGCGCCCGCGCAGTAGTACACGCGTTCCTCGGCCCCGCACTCGCGCACCACGTCCACGACCCGGCGGGCCGCCCGTACATCCGGTGTGCCCGGCAGGTCGATCATCACGCGGCCGCCGTCGGTCGCGGCCAGCGCCTGTGCCAGCGTCGGCACCCGGGCGTCCGTGAGCCCGCGCACCTCGTCCGCCGACAGCGACAGCAGGGGACGGTCGTGCTCCCACAGCCGCTTCAGCGTGTCGTCGTGCAGCAGGACGGGCACACCGTCGCGGGTGAGCCGTACGTCGATCTCGACCGCGTCCGCGCCCCGCCGGAGCGCGGAACGCAGCGAGTCGAGGGTGTTCTCACGGACGCGGTAGGGGTCGCCGCGGTGGGCCACGGCGGTCAGCTTCTGCATGCGCCCATTGTGGTCGGACCCGGCGGGCCCGGCGGCGCCGGGCTCCGGGGCGGGCGACCGGGCGGTGCACGGGCGTCAGGGGGCGAGCCACCGCGCGGTGTACGTGTCGATCTCGTCCTTGATCCGGGTCTTGCCGGCCTCGTCGAGGAACGAGGAGTCGACCGCGTTCTTCGCCAGTTCGGCCACGCCGTGCTCGTCGAGGTCCAGCAGCCGGGCGGCGACCGCGTACTCGTTGTTGAGGTCGGTGCCGAACATCGGCGGGTCGTCGGAGTTGATCGTGACCGGCACCCCGGCCTTCACGAACTCCTTGATCGGGTGCTCGTCGAGGGTGCGCACCGCGCGCGTGGCGATGTTGGAGGTCGGGCACACCTCGAGCGGGATCCGGTGCTCGGCGAGATGGGCGAGGAGCTTCTCGTCCCGTGCCGAGCTGGTGCCGTGGCCGATGCGCTCGGCCCGCAGGTGGGTGAGGGCGTCCCACACCGTCTCGGGGCCGGTGGTCTCGCCGGCGTGCGGGACGGAGTGCAGACCGGCGGCGATCGCCCGGTCGAAGTGGGGCTTGAACTGCGGCCGGGGCACGCCGATCTCGGGCCCCCCGAGCCCGAACGACACCAGCCCCTCCGGACGCAGCCGCTCGTCGGTGGCCAGCCGTACCGTCTCCTCGGCGGCCTCCAGCCCGGCCTCGCCCGGAATGTCGAAGCACCAGCGCAGGATCGTGCCGAGCTCGGCCTCCGCCGCCTTGCGGGCGTCCTCGATCGCCTCCATGAAGGCGACCTCGTCGATACCCCGGCGGGTGGAGGAGAACGGCGTGATGGTCAGCTCGGCGTACCGCACCTGTTGCCGGGCCAGATCCCGGGCCACCTCGTACGTCAGCAGCCGTACGTCCTCCGGCGTCCGGATCAGGTCGACGACGCTCAGGTACACGTCGATGAAGTGGGCGAAGTCCGTGAAGGTGAAGTAGTCGGCCAGGGCCTCGGGGTCCGTGGGCACCTTGGAGTCGGGGTGGCGGGCGGCCAGGGTCGACACGATGCGCGGGGAGGCCGAGCCGACGTGGTGCACATGCAGTTCGGCCTTGGGCAGCGACGCGATGAAGGCGTGCAGTTCGCGTGGGGCACGGGCGTCGACGAGGTGGTCGGTCATGGGGGCCTCCCCGGGCAGGGCGCCGGGCACCGGGTGCGGTGCGGCGCGGGTGATCGGCTGATCGAGTGCGCTGACATCGTAGGCCGTGGCCGCGCGGAGCCCCTCGGCGGCCGACCGGTACCGGCTCCGGCGTGTGGTTCGTCAGGCCGTAGCATGGCGGAACGATCGACCTCGGGGGGACATCACATGACGGACGCAACGCAGCCGAGCGGAGAGGCCGGGGGCGGCCGCGACCCCTGGGCACCACCGGAGAGCAGGCCGTCCCTGGACAAGGACCGGATCCCCGGCTCCGGCCAGGTGCCCGGCACCGGGCAGCCTCCCGCCGCGCAGCCGCCGTCCGTGCACGACCAGGCCACGGTCACCGCGATGCCCGCCGACGGGTTCGCCGTCCCCGGCCACGGCTCGCCCGGCTACCCGCCCCCCGGCGCCACCCCCTTCCCGGGCGCGGACGCTCCCGGGACCGGTGCCGTGCCGCCTCCGCCCTTCGCGCCCCCGGACCCCGCGGCCCCCGGCGGATACGGCTACCCGTCCTATCCCGCCGGCTACGGCTGGCCCGGTATGCAGGCGCCGCCGCAGAACGGCATGGGCACCGCCGCGATGGTCCTGGGCATCCTGGCCTGCTGTCTGTTCTGCCTCTACGGCGTCGTCTCGATCGTGCTCGGCATCCTCGCCGTGATCTTCGGCATCAAGGGCAAGAAGCGCGTCCAGCGCGGCGAGGCCGACAACCACGGCCAGGCGCAGGCAGGTCTGATCACGGGCATCGTCGGCATCGTCCTCGGTGTCGCGGTCATCGTGCTCATCGCCATCGGGATCACGGCCGCGATCAACTCGGAGGACGACTGGGACTCCGGCTCCTCCTACGGCGCCCTCCCCACCGTGTCGGTGTCCGCCGCGTCGCGCTGAATCCGGCCCGCCCAACCGCATCCCCCGAGGTGACCGGGGCCACTACGATGCCCTGGCAGGCAACGAGGGGAGAGCAGTTCATGTCCGACACCAATCCCGGATCCGGTGGGTTCGGGCCGCCGCCGCAGCAGCCGCCACAGCCGTCACAGCCGCCGTCCCAGCCACCGTCCGGCGGCTACGCCTATCCGCCGGCCGGGTCCGCTCCGGGGTACGGCTATCCGAACCCGGCCCAGCCCTACGGGAGCCCGGCGCCCTCCTACGGGAGCCCGGCGCCGTCCTACCCGGTCGCCCCCGCGGTGGGCGCCTACCCGCAGACGCCCGGCTACGGCATGGCAGCGCAGCCGAGCAACGGCATGGGCACGACCGGACTGGTGCTCGGCATCATCGGCGTCGTCTTCAGCGTGACCTTCGTCCTGTGGTTCTTCGGGGTCATACTCGGGATCCTGGCGATCATCTTCGGCGCGATCGGCCGGGGCCGGGCGGGCCGCGGCGAGGCCACCAACAAGGGCGCGGCGACCGCCGGTCTCGTCTGCGGGATCGTCGCCACGGTGATCCTGCCGCTGCTGGGGCTCCTGGCCTTCGCGAGCGTCATGAGCGCCATCTGAGTCAGCCGGAGTGCGTGTGCGCCGGCCTCAGTCCGCCCAAGTCAGGCTGAGTCCGTGAGATTCCGCGGTGGAGACGGGGCCGGCCCGAGAGGGCCGGCCCCGTCTCACTCCCCCCGGTCCGCGAGCCCCGCCCGCAGTCGATCCCGCGCTTCCATCAACGCGAAACCCAGCAGGTTCGGCCCCCGCCACCGCTCGGGATCCTCGGCCGCCGGATCCTCCGCGGCGAGGCCGATGCCCCACACCCGGTCCACCGGGCTCGCCTCCACCAGCACCCTGCCCCAGCCTTCGGCCGGGGGGCCGCCCCTCCCGCTTCGCTCACCCGTGGACAACAGGAACTCCCGCAGGCCGGGGTCCGAGGCGAACTTGTGCATGCTGCCCTCGACCACGATCCCGAACCGCTCGCGCTCCCATACGGCCTCGTCGAAGCCGCGCACCAGCCGCCCCGCCTTCTTGGCCTCGGCCGGATGGCCGGCCGCCAGCACCCGCCGCTCCGCCTCGGCGTCCTCGAAGAGCCGCGCCTTGCCCGCCATCATCCAGTGCTCGGCGGTCGCGTAGGTCACCCCGGCCACGGTGAACGGCGACGGCCACCACTGGCTCAGACAGCTCGCCCCGATCCGGCCGTCAGGCCATGGCCGGTGCCCCCAGAAGTGCAGATACCTGATCCGGGCCCCCGCCCGGATCTCCGTGATCAGCGCTTCCCGTGAGTAGATCATCCCCCTGGTCCTCTCCATGCAGGCGAGTCTGACAGCCGCCACTGACATTCCGTCCCTCCTTTTCGAGGCCGACTCGACACCTGGTCGACAGATTCCGTCGCTTAACCAAAAGGCAACAACGGAATCCCTTGTTGCGTGCCCTTTGCTCTGTCAGGATCGGCACTCAAATCGAGCTGGAGCTACGCCACCCGCCTCCGACCATCGCGGGGCGCCGGCGGAGGAGAGCGAGAGCGACATGCACAACCCGGGCACTGCCACCCCTGAACGATTCCCGGCGCGGGAACGCTTCGCGGACGGCGCGCAGTTCATCGGGGGCCGTCTGACCCAGGGCACCTCCGGCCGTACGCACGAGGTCGTCGACCCGTCGACCGGCGAGGAGGTGTACACATACGAGTCGGCGAGTGCCGCCGACGTCGACGCCGCCGTGGCCGCCGCCCGCGACGCCTTTTCGGGCTGGTCCTCGGCCACGCCGGGGGAGCGCTCGGACGCCCTGCACCGGTTCGCCGCCGTCCTCGCCGACCGGGCGGAGGACTTCGCCCGCGCGGAGTCCCTCCAGTGCGGCAAGCCGCTGAAGCTGACCCGGGAGTTCGACGTCCCGGGCACCATCGACAACACCGCCTTCTTCGCGGGCGCCGCCCGCCACCTCCAGGGCCAGTCCGCGGGCGAGTACTCCGGCGACCACACCTCGTACGTCCGCCGCGAGCCCATCGGTGTCGTCGGCTCCATCGCGCCCTGGAACTACCCCCTTCAGATGGCCGCCTGGAAGATCCTCCCGGCGATCGCCGCGGGCAACACGATCGTGCTCAAGCCCGCCGAGCTCACCCCGCTCACCTCGCTGCTCTTCGCGCGGGCCGCCACCGACGCCGGGATCCCGGACGGCGTGATCAACATCGTCAACGGCACCGGCAAGGAAGCGGGCGAGCATCTCGTCGGCCACCCGGACGTGGCCATGACGTCCTTCACCGGCTCCACCGCCGTCGGCAAGCGGGTCGCGCAGATCGCCACCGCCACCGTCAAGCGCCTGCACCTCGAACTCGGCGGCAAGGCGCCCTTCCTCGTCTTCGACGACGCGGACCTGGAGGCGGCCGTCCACGGCGCGGTCGCGGGCGCGCTCATCAACACCGGGCAGGACTGCACGGCCGCCACGCGCGCGTACGTACAACGTCCCCTCTACGAGGCGTTCGTCGAGCGGACGGCCGCCCTCATGGAGACCGTCCGGCTCGGCGACCCGTTCGCGCCGGGCACCGACCTCGGCCCGCTGATCTCCCATGTCCAGCGTGACCGCGTCGCCGCTTTCGTCGACCGGGCGCGCGCCTACGCGCGCGTGGTGACCGGCGGCGAGGCCCCGCGGGGCGAGCTCGAGAACGGCGCGTACTACCGCCCGACCCTGGTCGCGGACGCCGCCCAGGACAGCGAGATCGTCCAGTCGGAGCTCTTCGGGCCGGTCCTGGTCGTCCTGCCCTTCGACAGCGACGACGAGGGGATCCGGCTGGCCAACGACACCCCGTACGGGCTCGCCGCCTCCGCGTGGAGCCGGGACGTGTACCGGGCGAACCGTGCCACCCGCGAGATCAAGGCGGGCTGTGTGTGGGTCAACGACCACATTCCGATCATCAGCGAGATGCCCCACGGCGGGTACCGGGCGTCCGGCTTCGGCAAGGACATGTCCATGTACTCGTTCGAGGAGTACACCCAGATCAAGCACGTCATGTTCGACAACACGGCGGTGCCGCGGAAGGACTGGCACCGCACGATCTTCGGGGACCGATAGCCGTATCCGGGCCGCCCGACCAGCGGCCGCACACCCTCCCGCAAAAGGCAACTCCGACAAGGCCACTCCCCAAAGGGCACTCCCGAAAGGGCACCACGCGCATGGAGCAGTACGAGCCCGACCGCCTGTCCCCGGCCCAGGTGGCCGCCATGCGGCGCAGCCTCAGGAACGGCAGGGCCGCCATGACCCGGCGTTCACTGCTGCGCGCCTCCGCGGGCGGCGCGCTCGCGGTCGGCGGCCTCGGGGCGCTCAGCGCCTGCGGCATCCCCGCGGCGGGCAAGACGCAGGGAGGCGTCTCCGCGGACGACCACTCGGCCAAGGAGAAGACCGTCAACTTCTCCAACTGGACCGAGTACATGGACGTGGACGACAGCGAGAAGCACCACCCCACGCTCGACCAGTTCACGAAGAAGACCGGCATCAAGGTCAAGTACACCGAGGACATCAACGACAACAACGAGTTCTTCGGCAAGATCAAGCCGCAGCTCGCCGCGGGCCAGGACACCGGCCGCGACCTCATCGTCCTCACCGACTGGCTGGCCGGCCGCCTCATCCGGCTGGGCTGGGTGCAGAAGCTGGACCCCTCCCTGCTGCCGCACGCCTACGCCAACCTGTCCGCCCAGTTCCGCAGCCCCGACTGGGACCCCGGCCGCGCCTACTCGTACGTCTGGCAGGGCATCTCGACGGTCATCGCCTACAACAAGAAGGCCCTCGACGGCGTCGAGGTGAAGTCCGTCTCCGACCTGCTCGACAATCCCAAGCTCAAAGGCCGCGTCGGCTTCCTGTCGGAGATGCGCGACAGCATCGGGATGACCCTGCTGGACATGGGCAAGGACCCGGCGAAGTTCACCGCCGACGACTACGACGCGGTGATCGCCCGTCTCCAGAAGGCCGTCGACAAGGGCCAGATCCGGCGCTTCACCGGCAACGACTACACCTCCGACCTCACCAGCGGCGACTTCGCGGCCTGTATCGCCTGGGCCGGCGACGTGGTCCAGCTCAAGGCGGACAGCCCCGACATCGACTTCCTGATCCCGGACAGCGGCTACATGACGTCGACCGACAACCTGCTGATCCCCAACAAGGCCCGGCACAAGACGAACGCCGAGCGGCTCATCGACTACTACTACGAGCCCGGGCCGGCCGCCGAACTCGCCGCGTACATCAACTACGTGTGTCCGGTCGACGGCGTGAAGCCCGAGCTGGAGAAGCTCGACAAGGATGCGGCGAACAACCCGCTGATCATCCCGGACAAGGCCATGGCCGCGAAGTCCCACGCCTTCCGCTCGCTGAGCTCGAAGGAAGAAACCGAGTTCGAAGAGAAGTTCGCGAAGCTGACTGGGGCGTGATCACTGTGACGACGACCGACACGACCGACCACGGCGGCGACGTCCGCCTGTCGGGCATAGCCAAGACCTACGGCTCCTTCACCGCCGTACACCCGCTCGACCTGACCGTCCCGCAGGGCTCCTTCTTCGCCCTGCTCGGTGCCTCCGGCTGCGGCAAGACCACCACCCTGCGCATGATCGCGGGCCTGGAGGAACCTTCCTCCGGGACGGTCTTCCTCGGCGACCAGGAGGTCACCCGCCTGCCGCCGTACAAGCGGCCGGTGAACACCGTCTTCCAGTCCTACGCCCTCTTCCCGCACCTCGACATCTTCGAGAACGTCGCCTTCGGTCTGCGCCGGCGCGGCATCAAGTCGGTGAAGAAGCAGGTCGAGGACATGCTCGATCTCGTCCAGCTGGGTGAACAGGCGCGCAAGAAGCCGCACCAGCTCTCCGGCGGCCAGCAACAGCGTGTCGCGGTGGCCCGCGCGCTGATCAACCACCCCAAGGTGCTCCTCCTCGACGAGCCCCTGGGCGCCCTCGACCTCAAGCTGCGCCGCCAGATGCAGCTGGAGCTCAAGCGGATCCAGACCGAGGTCGGCATCACCTTCGTCCACGTCACGCACGACCAGGAGGAGGCCATGACCATGGCCGACACGGTCGCCGTGATGAACGCGGGCCGCGTGGAGCAGTTGGGCTCGCCCGCCGACCTCTACGAGAACCCGAAGACCACCTTCGTCGCCAACTTCCTCGGCACCTCCAACCTGATCGAGGCCGAGGTCGACTCCAGGATCGGCGACGACATCGTCCTCAAGGCGGGCGGCGGCAAGCTGGTCCTCCCCGAGGCGCGGTGCTCCGCGCCGACGACGACCGGCGGCAAGGTGCTGGTGGGCGTCCGCCCGGAGAAGATATCCCTCACCCACGCCGACGACGCGGGTGAGATCCCGGCCGGCCGCAACCGGATCACCGGCACGATCGCCGACTCCAGCTTCATCGGTGTCTCCACGCAGTACGTCGTCGACAGCCCCGTCTGCCCCGAGTTCGAGGTCTACGCCCAGAACATCGACCGTGACGCCCGGCTGGTGCCCGGCGCCGAGGTCGTCCTGCACTGGAACCCGGCGCACACCTTCGGTCTCGACGCGGCCCAGTCCCTGCTTGCCGGGACGACGGGCTCCGCGGGTGTCCAGGAAGAGACGGCCGCCTGATGTCGACACTCGCCGAAGCGCCTCCTGTGGCGCCCGCTCCGGAGAAGAGGCCCCCTCGCCAACGCGGCCGCCTCGTCCCGTACTGGCTCCTGCTGCCCGGCATCCTCTGGCTGATCGTCTTCTTCGCGCTGCCGATGATCTACCAGGCCTCCACGTCCGTGCAGACGGGCTCCCTGGAGGAGGGCTACAAGGTCACCTGGCACTTCGCCACCTACTGGGACGCCCTGTCCCAGTACTGGCCGCAGTTCCTGCGCTCGGTCGCCTACGCCGCCGCGGCGACGGTCCTGTGCCTGATCCTCGGTTACCCGCTGGCGTATCTCATCGCCTTCCGCGCGGGCCGCTGGCGGAACCTGATCATGATCCTGGTGATCGCCCCGTTCTTCACCAGCTTCCTGATCCGCACCCTCGCCTGGAAGACGATCCTCGCGGACGGCGGCCCGGTCGTCGGCGCCCTCAACACGCTGCACGTCCTGGACGTGACGAACTGGCTCGGCTGGACCTCCGGCGACCGCGTACTGGCCACGCCACTCGCTGTCGTCTGCGGACTGACGTACAACTTCCTGCCGTTCATGATCCTGCCGCTGTACACCTCGCTGGAGCGCATCGACGGACGCCTCCACGAGGCGGCGGGCGACCTCTACGCGCGCCCCTGGACCGTCTTCCGCAGGGTCACCTTCCCGCTGTCGATGCCGGGCGTGGTCTCCGGCACGCTGCTGACCTTCATCCCGGCGGCCGGCGACTACGTCAACGCGGACCTGCTCGGCTCGACGGACACCCGCATGGTCGGAAACGTCATCCAGTCCCAGTTCCTGCGGATTCTCGACTATCCGACGGCGGCGGCCCTCTCCTTCATCCTCATGGCCGCGATTCTGGTGATGGTCACGGTCTACATCCGCAAGTCCGGCACGGAGGATCTGGTTTAGAAATGACCTTCGTCAACTGGCTCAAGCGCCATCTCGTCGTCATCGCGGGACTGATCACGCTCGGATATCTCCTGCTGCCGAACGTCGTCGTCACGGTGTTCTCCTTCAACAAACCGAAGGGTCGCTTCAATTACCAGTGGCAGCAGTTCTCCACCGACGCCTGGAAGGACCCGTGCGGGGTCGCCGGCATGTGCGGCTCGCTGTCGATCAGCCTTCAGATCGCCTTCTGGGCGACGATCGGCGCCACCGTCCTCGGTACGATGATCGCCTTCGCGCTGGTGCGCTACCGGTTCCGCGCGCGGGGGGCCGTCAACTCGCTGATCTTCCTGCCGATGGCGATGCCCGAGGTCGTCATGGCGGCCTCGCTGCTCACCCTGTTCCTCAACATGGGCGCCCAGCTGGGCTTCTGGACGATCCTGATCGCCCACATCATGTTCTGCCTCAGTTTCGTCGTCGTCGCGGTGAAGGCGCGCGTGATGTCGATGGACCCGCGACTCGAGGAGGCCGCGCGGGACCTGTACGCCAGTCCCGTGCAGACGTTCCTCCGGGTCACGCTGCCCATCGCGGCTCCCGGAATCGCCGCGGGTGCGCTGCTGTCCTTCGCGCTCTCCTTCGACGATTTCATCATCACCAATTTCAACGCGGGCTCCACCGTCACCTTCCCCATGTTCGTCTGGGGCTCGGCGCAGCGCGGAACGCCCGTTCAGATCAACGTCATCGGTACGACCATGTTCCTCGTCGCCGTACTGCTCGTCCTGTCCTCGATGGTCGTCGGAAATCGCCGCACCAAGCAGAAGGCATGACCGCGAAACGTCTGTAGGGAGTTGAAATCATGGCCCCGAGCGCCATGAGTCGTTGGACGAAGTCCCTTTCCGAAGCCCAGCCGGTCCCGTACTGGCTGGACGACCCCGGCAGGCCCCGCCCCGAGCCCGCCCTCACCGGCGCCGAGACCTGCGACCTGCTGGTCGTCGGCGGCGGCTACAGCGGACTGTGGACCGCGCTGAACGCCAAGGAACGCGACCCGCAGCGGGATGTCGTCCTGCTGGAAGGCCGCGAGGCGGGCTGGGCCGCCTCCGGCCGCAACGGCGGCTTCTGCGCCGCCTCCCTCACCCACGGCCTGTCCAACGGGCTGGCCCGCTGGCCGGACGAGATCCACCGGCTCCAGGAGCTGGGCACCCGCAACCTCGACGAGATCGAGAAGGCGGTCGCCCGGTACGACCTCGACTGCGACTTCGAGCGCACCGGCGAGATCGACGTGGCCACCGAGGCCTACCAGGCGGGGGAACTGCGCGCCTGGTACGAGGAGATGGAGCGGGCGGGTCTCGCCGACGGCGTGGAGTTCCTGGACGCCGAGGCCGTACGGGAGCAGGTCGCCTCCCCGACCTTCCAGGCCGGCCTCCACGACCGCCGGGGCGTGGCCATGCTCAACCCGGCCAGGCTCGCCTGGGGGCTGAAGCGGGCCTGCCTGCGCCTCGGCGTCCGCGTGTACGAGCACACTCCGGCGCTCAGTCTGAAGCCGTACGGCGCCGGGATGGCCGTACGCACTCCGTACGGATCCGTCCGTGCCCGCAGGGTGGCGCTCGGCACCAACGTCTTCCCGAACCTGGTCAGGCGTGTGCGGGCGTACACCGTCCCGGTCTACGACTACGCGCTGATGACCGAGCCGCTCACGGCCGGCCAGCTGGCGGAGGTCGGCTGGAAGAACAGACAGGGCTTGGGGGACAGCGCCAACCAGTTCCACTACTTCCGGCTCTCCGCGGACAACCGGATCCTCTGGGGCGGCTACGACGCGATCTACCCGTACGGCGGACGGGTGCGCTCCGAGTACGACGACCGCCCGGACACCTACGCCAAACTCGCCGGGCACTTCTTCACCTGCTTCCCGCAGCTGGAGGGCCTGCGCTTCACCCACGCGTGGGGCGGCGCGATCGACACCTGCTCGCGCTTCTCGGCGTTCTTCGGCACCGCCCATCACGGCAGGGTGGCGTACGCGGCGGGTTACACGGGTCTCGGGGTCGGGGCCACCCGTTTCGGCGCCGACGTGATGCTGGACCTGCTGGCGGGGGAGCCCACGGAGCGCACCTCCCTGGAAATGGTCCGCACGAAGCCGCTGCCCTTCCCGCCGGAGCCCTTCGCCTGGACGGGCATCGCCCTCACCAAGTGGTCGCTGGCACGGGCGGACGCGCACGGGGGCCGGCGCAACCTGTGGCTGCGGACGATGGACCGGATGGGTCTCGGCTTCGACAGCTGATCCGTCACCTGCGAGCCGGTTCACCGGTTCAGCGGTTCCCCGGCTCACCGGTTCGGCGGTTCACTCCAACGGGATGTCAGACCCCGGGTGACGGTCGCCGAAGACCTCCCTGTCCCTCATGACGCGACCCGCGTCCAGAGCGAAAGGGAGGTCCCCTCATGACTGGGGCGAAGACGGCGGTGGCGTGGCTCGCATCCGTGGCACCCGACCCCGATGCCTGCCGCCGGGAATGGGAGCGCAACCCCCACGGGGTCGCGCTCCTGCCCGCCGGCAAGACCTGGGACGTGCTGATCCTGCCGGGCGAACTCGGCTATCCCACCCTCGACGTCCTCACCCGCGTCCTCGACCGGCCGGGCCCGGTGCTCGTCGACTTCGGCGACGCCCGGATGGGGTTTCTCGTCCCGCCCGGCACCGCGGCCCGCTGGCTCGGCACGGGCATCCGCACGGCGGGCGCCGGCACCTGGATCGTCGTGCCGTACCCGGGCCGCTCCAGAGGCTCGGTCCGCTGGCTGGTCCCGCCGGACGGCTCCGGCACCCTCACCGACCCGGCCCTCCTCGAACTGGCCATGCACGAGGCGGCGGCGGACCTCGCGACGCAGAAGGGCGGCTAGGGCCCTTGATGACGGGCGACCGGACGGAGGAGGGCGACCGGAGGCCGGGCGTGACGATCAGGCGGTCGGGCGCCGCCTGAGAAACAGCCACAGCGACGAGAGCAGTACTGCGCACAGACACCAACTGGCCACGACGTCCAGTGGCCAGTGGTAGCCGCGGCGGACCAGGCCGAAGGAGACGGCGAGGACGAGGACGGCCCAGGTGATCACGCAGACGCGGCGGGCCGTGGTCGAGCGGAGCCAGGGCAGGAGGAGCAGCGCCGCGCCGCCGTAGGCGACGGCGGCGGTGGCCGTGTGGCCGGAGGGGAAGTAGCCGGTGCCGGGGGGCATGACCGGGGTCCCCGGGCGGGCGGTGAGTTCCTTCAGCGGGATGATCAGGGCCGGCACCAGGGCCATGAGGAGGGCCGCGGCGGCGGACGGGAGCCACCAGCGGTCTGTACCAGCGCGGCGGTGGCGCACCGCGACGTACACCAGGACGGCGGCCAGGACCGGGACTCCCGCCTGGACGTCGCCCAGGTGGGAGAGGAATCCGGAGAAGCGGTCCGGGTGGACCAGGGCGCGGCTGACGCGCTCGTCCGCGCGCAGCAGCGGGCCGTCGGCGACGACCTGCCAGGTGATCAGCGCGAAGAGAAGGGCCGGAAGCCCGAGAAGGAAGAAGAAGGTCGGCCGCCCCGGAACAGGGGGGGTGGTTCCGGGGCGGCCGAACGGACCGGATGGTCGCGCGCCCCGGGGGGTTTGGGGCGGGCGACTGTCCGATCGGTGAGGAGATCCGGAGCCAGAGGCACCGGTTGTGTGCGCGAGGGCACGACCAGGTCGAAGCTGGGGAGGCCTCGGCCTGTACTCGCCCACAGTCCCCTGTGGGCGGGGTGTATCTCTCATCTGGATAGAACCTACGCCAGCGGATGGGGCGAGGACAGGCGGAATCGAGTCCTCCCATCCACCCCGCACACCTTCTTCACACGGTCTGCCGTTGGCGTGAATCAGATGTGCGGACGATCCGACAGATGGGCGCGCGGCCGCCCCCCCCGGACGCGGGAGGCGGCAGCAGTCGGGCGTGGCCGCCCCCGCGGCCACGGCCGGCCACCCTCAGATGCGCGCGAACGCCTGCTCGATGACGTCCAGGCCCTCGTTCAGCAGGTCCTCGCCGATGACCAGCGGCGGCAGGAAGCGCAGCACGTTGCCGTAGGTGCCACAGGTCAGGACCAGCAGACCCTCCTGGTGGCAGGCCTTGGCCAGTGCGGCCGTCGCCTCCGGGTTCGGCTCCTTGGTCGTACGGTCCTTGACCAGTTCGATGGCGATCATCGCGCCCCGGCCGCGGACGTCGCCGATGACGTCGAACTTCTCGGCCATGGCGGCCAGGCGGGGCTTCATCGTCGCCTCGATGGCCTTCGCCCGCGCGTTGAGGTCGAGCTCCTTCATCGTCTCGATCGCGCCCAGCGCGCCGGCGCACGCCACCGGGTTTCCGCCGTAGGTGCCGCCCAGGCCGCCCGCGTGGGCGGCGTCCATGATCTCGGCGCGGCCGGTGACGGCGGCCAGCGGCAGACCGCCCGCGATGCCCTTCGCCGTGGTGATCAGGTCCGGGACGATGCCCTCGTCCTCGCAGGCGAACCACTGGCCGGTGCGGCAGAAGCCGGACTGGATCTCGTCGGCGACGAAGACGATGCCGTTGTCGGCGGCGAACTTGGCGAGTGCCGGAAGGAAGCCCTTGGCCGGCTCGATGAAGCCGCCCTCGCCGAGCACCGGCTCGACGATGATCGCGGCCACGTTGTCCGGGCCGACCTGCTTGGTGATCTGGTCGACGGCCTGCGCGGCGGCCTCGGGGCCCGCGTTCTCGGGACCGGTCGGCCAGCGGTAGCCGTACGCCATCGGCATGCGGTAGACCTCCGGCGCGAACGGGCCGAAGCCGTGCTTGTACGGCATGTTCTTGGCCGTCAGCGCCATCGTGAGGTTGGTCCGGCCGTGGTAGCCGTGGTCGAAGACGACGACCGCCTGGCGCTTGGTGTACGCCCGCGCGATCTTCACGGCGTTCTCGACGGCTTCGGCGCCGCTGTTGAAGAGTGCCGACTTCTTGGCGTGGTCACCGGGGGTCAGCTCGGCCAGCGCCTCGGCGGCCTCCACGTACCCCTCGTACGGCGTGACCATGAAACAGGTGTGGGTGAAGTCGGCGAGCTGGGCGGAGGCGCGGCGTACGACGGCCTCGGCGGAGGCGCCGACGGACGTCACCGCGATACCGGAGCCGAAGTCGATCAGGCGGTTTCCGTCGACGTCCTCGATGATCCCGCCGCCGGCCCGCGCGGTGAACACGGGCAGCACGGAGCCCACGCCCTGCGCGACCGCGGCGAGGCGGCGGGCCTGCAGCTCCTGCGACTTCGGGCCGGGGATGGCGGTGACGACGCGGCGCTCCTGCGGAAGTGCGGTCATGAGGGCTCCCTGATGTCTTGCGACCGGAGATTCCGGATGTTCCGGAGATTACGGGCGTTCGGTGGGTCCGAGTGTTCGGTGGGCCGGGCCCTTCGGTGGGTCCGGGCGCTCCGGAGCTTCCGGGTGTTCCGGAGCCAGTGGGTGTTCCGGAGATTCCAGATGTTCCGGAGCTTCCGGGTGGACGTCCTTCGGGCGCCTGAGGTCTTTTCTCGCAGGCTAGGGCGAGGGGTGTGGGGTGGGCATGCTCCATGTGGGCGTTGTCGGTGGTTCGGGTTGTCCGCGGTGGACATGGCGGCGAGGCCGCGCATCACCGGACACCGGGCCGCGTAAGCGGTGAACTCCCCTTCGGAGGGCGTTAGATTGACCGCTGATGGTGGACGGAACGGCTGGTCAAGGGGCGAGGGCGATGGACAGCGACGGGACGCAGGACGCGCGGGGTACGCATGCGAACCCTGTGCCACGTCCGGCGGGGCCGCCTCAGATGCCGGCGATGCCGCCGCGGCCGCCCGCGGCTCCGGCGCCGGGTGTGCCGCCGATGCCGGACGGTTCGGCCTTCCTCACCTGGCTGCGGGCCCCGCGCCCGGAGGCGGCGCCGGGGGTGTGGCGGTTCGGGCACAAGCCCCGGCCGGACGAGGAACCGGAGCAGATCCCGACGAGGCAGTTGCTGAGCGGGGCGTTGATCGCGTTCCTGTGCGGGTGGCTGGTCTGGTCGCTGCTGTGGAACGGCTACCTCGGCGGGTGGTGGGTGCTGCCGCTGGAACTGTTCACCCCGGACTCCTGGCGGCACAGCGGCGACCGGGTCGGCAACGCCGTCCTCTGGTACGGCTACTACACCCTGATCGCCTTCGCGATCATGATCGTCGTGGGCCGGCTCGGCCGCTGGGGCGAGGTCTGGCGGCGCTTCGGCCCGCCCGCCTGGAACCGCGCTCCCGCCACCCCCGAGCGGTCGCCCGCTCCCGAACAGGACCCCGCCGAGTGGCCCCAACTGAGGGCCGCCGGAGCCGTCGACGCGGCCGAGCGGCTCGCCGCCGAGGCCCGGGCCGGGCTGATGCGGGACGTCGACCACGCCCGGATCACCCGCGCCTGGCAGAGCGTCCGCAGCGGCCGGCACAGCCTCGCCACCTTCACCGGCGCCGTCCTCCAGGAGGGCGCCGCCGCCTGCCCGCACCCCTCCGGCGAACGCGACCTGCCGACCCGGCTGGCCCGGCACGACCTGATCACCGGCCAGGTCCGGCTCGGCACCACGGCCGACGACGCCCGCAATCCGTACGCCTACCGCGGCCTCGGCCTCGGCCTCGACCCCGACCTGCTCGGCACCTCCCTGCTCGCCGTCGGCCCGCCCGGCTCCGGCAAGACCGGGACCGTGGTGCGGCCGCTCGCCGAGGCGCTGTGCCTGCACGCGCTCGCCGGGCGGGCCGCCGTCGTCGTGGTCGGCGCGGCGGGCGCGGGGCTCGGCCCGGCCGACGCCTACGACGTCGTCGTACAGATCGGGAATCCCGAATCCGTGTACGACCTCGATCTGTACGGCGGCACGACCGACCCGGACGAGGCCGCGGCCGTGCTCGCCGAAGCCCTCGTCGGCGACCTCGCCGAACCCCACCAGGGCGGGGACACCCGCCGCTCCACCACCGTCCTCGCCCAGCTGCTCGGACCGTTCCACGCGGTCCACGGCCGCTTCCCCGCCGTACCGGAGCTGCGCCAACTGCTCGACGGGACGCCCGGGCCGCTGGCCGCGCTGCGCAAGGGACTTCAGGACACCGGACAGGAGGCGCTGCTGCGCGAACTGGACGCGCGGGAGCGGCAGCTGGGGCGCCCCGGGGACGTGGGCGGGATCCTCGCGGAGCGGGTGGCACTGCTGGACCGGCCGGCCTTCGCCGGGTTCTTCGACACGTCGGGACAGTCGCGGCCCTTCTCCCTCAAGGCGCTGGACCACCCGGTGCGGGTGCGTGTCGACCTGCCGCAGCGCGGGCACGCCGAGGCCTCGCGGATGCTGGCGCGGCTGGTGCTGGCCCAGTTCTCGGCGAGCGTGGCGGTACGGGAGGACCGGTCGCTGTTCGCCTGCCTGGTGCTGGACGACGCCACCGGCGTGGTGACCCCCGAAGCCGTGCGGGGCATCCAGCGGCTGCGGTCCGGCAACGCCGGGGTCGTGCTGACGCTGCGCACCCTGGACGACGTACCGAGGCCGCTGCGCGGGCCGCTGCTCGGGGCCACCGGGTGCCGGATGGCGCTGTCCGGGCTCACCCCGTGGGACGGGCAGGACTTCGCCGAGGTGTGGGGCAAGGAGTGGATCGAGGCGCGGGACGTCACCGACCGGCAGATCATCGCGGAGACCCCGGCCGGGAAGGTGCTGCACGCGGTGCGGCGGGTGATCACCGGCAAGGCGCCGACCGCGCGGGCGGTGACCGTACGGCAGGTCGAACGGGAGCGGTGGTCCGCGTCCGAACTGGCGCACGGGGTGCCGCCGGGGCACGCGGTGCTGTCGCTGACGAACGTGAAGGGGGAGCACGCGCCGCCGCTGTTGGTGGATCTGCGGGGCTGAGGTGACCCGGCGACCGTACGGTGAGGCAGAATCACCATAGGTCGTTCATACGTGACGGCTAAAAGATTACAAAGATCACGACGCCCGCACACGACTGTCACGCCTGTCTGTCGCACATACCTGAAGGCCCCATGCCTCCCACGCTCGCCTCGCTCGTCCACCACTCCGCGCTCAAGCTGACCGTGCGGGCGGGCGGCGACCGCCTGGACGTGCCCGTGCGCTGGGCCCATGTCAGCGAACTCGCCGACCCCGTGCCGTACATGGAGGGCGGCGAACTGCTGCTGGTCACCGCGCTGAAGCTGGACGCGGAGGACCCGGAGGCGATGGCGCGCTATGTGAAGCGGCTGGTCGGCGCGGGAGTGGTCGGACTCGGCTTCGCCGTCGGGGTCACCTACGAGGAGATCCCCAAGGCCCTCGTCGACGCGGCGGAACAGGAGGGACTGCCGCTGCTGGAGGTGCCGCGCCGCACCCCCTTCCTCGCCATCAGCAAGGCCGTCTCCGCGGCGATCGCGGCCGACCAGTACCGGGCGGTGACGGCGGGCTTCGCCGCGCAGCGCGAGCTGACCAGGCAGGCACTGGCGACCGGACCGGAAGGCGTGCTGAGCGCGCTGGCCGCGCAGGTCGACGGATGGGCGGCGCTCTACGACGCCTCCGGCGCCGTCGTCGCCACCGCACCCGAGTGGGCGGGGCGCCGGGCCGCCCGGCTCACCGCGGACGTCGAACGGCTGCGGGAACGGCCCGCACCCGCCTCCTCCGTGGTCGGCGGGCCCGAGCACGAGGACCGGGTCGAACTGCACTCGCTGGGTACCGGGCGGCGACCGCGCGCGGCGCTCGCCGTCGGCACGGCCGCGGCCCTCGGTACGGCCGAGCGGTACGCCGTCCACTCGGCCATCGCCCTGCTGACGCTCACCACGGAACGCTCCCGGTCCCTGCACGCGGCCGAACAGCGGGTCGGGGCGGCGGTGCTGCGCATGCTGCTCGCCGGGGAGCCGGACCACGCGCGGGCGGTCGCCGGGGATCTGTACGGGGAACTGCTGGACGCGCCCTACCGGATGATCGTCGCCGAGTCGGCCTCCGCCGCGTCGGCCGCGCGGGTGCAGTCCGGCGACCACGCGCGCGTGCCGCCCACCCAGTCGACGGCGGCGACGCTGGCCGCCGCCGACCCGCACGACGATCCGCTGGCCGCGCTCACCGAGGTCCTGGAATCGGCGGCGGCGCGGGCCGGGGAGGCGGTCCTGGTCGTGCCCGAGGGCGGGAACGAGGGGCAGCGGCTGGTGGTGGTGGCCGCGGACGGGGGTGCGGCGGTAGCCGCGTGCGGGGAGTACGCGGCGGCGTTGGAGGCGGCGCGGGAGGGGGTGCGGGAGGAGGCGGTCGTCGGTGACGAGGCCGAGCTGGTCGTGGGGATGTCCGCGCCGGCCGGTCCGATCGCCGCGGCGGCGGCCTACAAGCAGGCCGAGCAGGCCCTGTCGGTCGCGCGGCGACGGGGGCGGGTCTGCGTGGAGCACGAGCGGATGGCGGCGGGATCGGTGCTGCCGTTGCTCGCGGACGACGCGGTGAGGGCATTCGCCGACGGCCTGCTGCGGGCGCTGCACGAGCACGACGCGACCGGGCGGGGGGACCTGGTGGCCTCCGTGCGGGCCTGGCTGTCACGGCACGGGCAGTGGGACGCGGCGGCCGCGGACCTGGGCGTTCACCGGCACACGCTGCGCTACCGGATGCGGCGGGTGGAGGAGATCCTCGGCCGCTCGCTGGACGATCCGGACGTCCGGATGGAGCTGTGGCTGGCGCTGAAGGCCACGACCGCGGAGTAGGCGGCCAGGGCGGGGCCCGGGGATCACCCCAGTGCGGGGCCCAGGGCGGGCTCCGGCGACCGGAACCCCGTACCCTGCCGAACCGGAGCGCCACCGCCCCCCACTGCTCCATATCGGCGAAACTCCCCTCGCCCTCCCGCGCCCTACGGTGGACCCGACGAACCGAGACACCCACCCACCCCCAACGCGGAAGGGCCGGGACCCGAAATGACTTCCAGCCACGCCTTCTGGCTCGCCGGCCGCCAGGTCACCGGCGAGGACACCTTCGACGTGACCTCCCCCTGGGACGGCGGCCTCGTCGGCAAGGTCGCCGTGCCGACCGACGCCCAGATCGAGGAGGCCGTGGCCGCCGCGTACGCCGTCCGCGAGGACTTCGCCGCCACCCCGGCCCACGTCCGCGCCGCCGCCCTCGACCACGTCAGCAAGCGCCTCGTCGAACGCACCGAGGAGATCGCACGGCTGATCTCCGCCGAGAACGGCAAGCCGGTCAAGTGGGCCAGGGGCGAGGTCGGCCGGGCCGTCTCCGTGTTCCGGTTCGCCGCCGAGGAGGCCCGGCGGTTCAACGGCGGCGAGGCCCAGCGGCTCGACACGGACGCCGGCGGCCAGGGCCGTCTCGCCCTCACCCGCCGTTTCCCCAAGGGCGTCGTCCTCGGCATCGCGCCCTTCAACTTCCCGCTGAACCTGTGCGCCCACAAGATCGCCCCGGCGATCGCGGCCGGCGCGCCGATCATCCTGAAGCCGGCGCCCGCCACCCCGCTCTCCGGCCTCGTCATCGGTGAACTGCTCGCGGAGACCGACCTCCCGGCCGGTTCCTGGAGCATCCTCCCCGTCCCGAACGACCGGATGCCCGCCCTGGTCCAGGACGAGCGGCTGCCGGTCATCTCCTTCACCGGTTCCGAGAAGGTCGGCTACGCGATCATGGACTCGGTGCCGCGCAAGCACTGCACGCTGGAGCTGGGCGGCAACGGCGCAGCCGTCGTCCTCGGGGACTACGCCTCCGACGCCGACCTCGACTGGGCCGCCACCCGCATCGCCACCTTCTCCAACTACCAGGGCGGCCAGTCCTGCATCTCCGTGCAGCGGGTGATCGCGGACGCCTCCGTGTACGACCGGCTGCTGCCGCGCATCGTCGCCGCCGTGGAGGCACAGGTCACCGGTGACCCGGCCGACGACGCGACCGACGTCGGCCCGCTGGTCAGCGAGGACGCCGCCAAGCGGGTCGAGGCGTGGGTGAGGGAGGCCGTCGAGGCAGGGGCCCAGCTGCTCACCGGCGGCAAGCGCGACGGCGCCTCCTACGCGCCGACGGTCCTCACCGACGTACCGGCCGACACCACGATCTCCTGCGAGGAGGTCTTCGGGCCCGTCCTCACGGTGCGGAAGGCGGACGGGGAGGCCGAGGCCTTCGCCGCCGTCAACGACTCCAAGTACGGCCTCCAGGCAGGCGTGTTCACCCACGACCTCCAGACCGCCTTCCGGGCCCACCGCGCCCTGGAGGTCGGCGGTGTCGTCATCGGCGACGTGCCCTCCTACCGCGCCGACCAGATGCCGTACGGCGGCGTCAAGCAGTCCGGCGTGGGCCGCGAGGGCGTGAAGTTCGCGATGGACGACTACACGTACGAGCGCGTGCTGGTCCTGACCGGCCTGGCTCTCTGAGCCCCGGTACCCCGAAAACCCACCCCTGGCTCATGGGAATCATTTTCATATAGGCTCTCCGAAGAGGCCCGGCACCGATGCCTTCCGGTGCCGGGCCTCTTCTTCAAGCCGGCCTGTCCGGACCCTCAACCGGAGAAGCCGACGCGCGCCAGCCGCAGGGGGCCGCGCAGTCCGATGCGCACGTCGTGCACGCCCTCGGCGGCCAACTCGGCGCCGAGCGTGGTGTAGTCGTAGGGGCCGCCGGTCCCGGGCGCCTCCACCGTCAGCGCGGCCAGTACCGGGCCGCCGTCGAGGGAGATCTCCACCGTGCCCTCGCCCGCCACGGACACGCTCACCTCGGTCACCGAGCCGCCGAAGTCGCAGTTCCGGTAGAGCAGTTCACCGTCGAGGCGGCCGGTCGCCGCGGTCACCGCGTCGCCCGACGTCTTCGCCCGGTCGACGATCTCGACACCGCTCTGCTCGTCGAAGTCGGCCGCCTCCAGGCCCCGTTCGAGCACGGGGCGCGGTGCGGCGGGCTCGCCGTCGAGCCGCACGGTCGTACGGAGGCGGATGTCCTCGCTGGAGGCGCCGACCAGGACGTCGTACGGCCCCGGCTCCAGCCGCCACCCGTCCCTGGCCACGTCCCAGAACTCCAGGGCGGACAAGGGAACGTCGAAGACCGTCTCCGTCCGCTCGCCCGGCGCGAGCGTCACCCTGCGGTGCGCGAGCAGTTCGCGGCGCGGGCGCGGGACCGTCGGGTCCATGGCGCGGGTGTAGAGCTGGGCGACCTCGTCGGCCGTCAGGTCACCGGTGTTCGTGATCGTGAAGGAGACGCGGAGGGTGTCGTCGGTGACCCGGGTCGCCAGATCGCCGTACGAGAAGGACGCGTACGACAGGCCGTGTCCGAACGGGAACAGCGGTGTGCCCTCGAAGTAGAGGTAGGTCTGCCGGCTGCCGATCACGTCGTAGTCGAGGAGGCCGGGCAGATCGGCGTCGTCGGCGTACCAGGTCTGCGGGAGGCGGCCCGCGGGGGAGACGTCGCCGGCCAGCACCCGGGCGAGGGCGGTGCCGGCCGCCTGGCCGCCGTGCGCCGTCCACAGCACCGCCGCCAGGGCCGTGGTGTCGACGGCGTACGGGTAGGCGGAGGTCAGCGCCAGCACCGTGTTCGGGTTGCTCGCGCGGGCCGCGCGCAGCAGGCGTTCCTGGTGGGACGGCAGTCGCAGGGTCGTACGGTCCTCGGTCTCGCGGCCGTTGATGTGCGGGTCGTTGCCCGCCACCACCAGGACCACGTCCGCCCCCGCGGTGACCCGGGTCACCGCCTCCTCACCGCGTTCGACGATGATCAGCTCGAACGTTTCCGGATTCTCGTCGGCAACCTTTACTCCGTCGGCGGACACAGAGACGTGGCGACCCGTACCGACGTGCCTGAGGAGGTGTCCGTTCTCGTGCGGTTCCAGGCGGAACGTCTCCTGGACGATCCAGCCTCCGGGCTGGTCGGCGGAGGCGCGGACGTATCCGTCCTCGGCGACGGAGAGGTAGCGGCCGTCGGGCGCGCGCAGCGTCAGCACGCCCTCGCCCCAGTCGACGAGCGCGAGTTCGGTGCCGGCCGGGTCGGTGGTGAGCGGGGGCAGGTCCGTACGGCCCGCGAGCAGCGCCGGGTCGAGCGCGCCCTCGGCGCCGCGCACCTCGTCGGTCGCGTCGGCCGCGGGAACGTGCAGGAGGGTTCCGGCCGAGGTCCTCAGCCGGACCCGGTCGACCCCCTCCGCGAACTCCACGCGCTCGGCGCCGAACCGCTCGTACAGGCCCTCCAGCGGGGTGGAGCGGTGCAGGAGCGCGCCGCTGTACCAGTCGAGCTTGCACTCGTCGGCGAGCAGACCGACCACGGCGATCCGGGAGTCGGGGGCCAGCGGCAGCACACCGTCGTTCTCGAGCAGCACGATCGCCTGCTCGGCGGCCTCCTGGGCGAGCGCGCGGTGTGCGGGGGTGTCGAAGTCGTCCGTGTCGGCGTACGGGTCGTGGTGCGGATCGAACTCGCCGAGCCGGAAGCGGACCGAGAGCTGACGGCGCACGGCCGTGTCGACGTCGGACTCGGTCAACAGCCCCTGCTCCAGGGCGCCCCGGATGCGCCGGACGATCTGCGAACTGTCCGTGCCGTGGTCGGTGAAGCTGTCGACACCGGCGAGGAGCGCGGCCGCGGTGGCCTCCTCGTGGGTGTCGAAGTAGTGCTCCGAGTCGACCAGGTTGGAGGGCGCGCCCGCGTCCGAGCAGACCAGCAGGTCCTCGTCGGTCCAGGTGCGCAGCTGCTCGCGCAGATGGGGCGAGACGTGGTTGGGGCGGCCGTTGACCAGGTTGTAGGCCGGCATCACCCCGGCCGTCGCGCCCGCCTCGACCGTCTCGCGGAACGCCCGCAGGTCGTACTCGCGCAGCACGCGCGGCCGGACGGAACTCGACGAAGTGTCCCGGTTCGTCTCGTTGTTGTGGGCGAGCCAGTGCTTGAGGACGGGCGCCGTGCGCCAGTACGTCGGGTGGTCGCCGCGCAGGCCGCGGGTGTACGCGGTGGCGATGGCCGAGGTGAGCTTCGGGTCCTCCGAGTAGCCCTCCTCGTTACGGCCCCACAGCGGATGCCGCAGCAGGTTCACCGTCGGCGACCAGACGTTGAGGCCGACGCGGTCGTCGCGGGCGCGCATCGCGCGGGTCTCCTTGGACACGGCTTCGCCGACCCGTCGTACGAGATCGGTGTTCCAGGTCGCGCCGAGGCCCACGGCCTGCGGGAACACCGTCGCCGGGCCCATCCAGGCGACGCCGTGCAGCGCCTCCTGGCCGGTGCGGAACGCGGCGATGCCGAGGCGTTCGACGGCGGGCGCGAACTGGTGCAGGAAGGCGGTCTTCTCGTCGGGGGTCAGCCGCGACAGCAGGTCGTCGATGCGCTTCGCGAACGGCAGGTGCGGATCGCGGAAAGGCGGCGTAGGCGGCGTTTGTGCGGTCACGTGGGGTTCCCCTTGCGATGGAGCGACGAGGCGCTTTCGAAGCGCTTCGATGCTCATTCGACCCGGGGGTGGGTGTCAAGACACCCCGGGGCAACAACTCCGACTCCCCGCCGACATTTCAAGTCGCGTAAAGGCTCGGTTGTTTCCTTCATACTGCCGAGGAATCTTGGGAGCGACCCTTGTGCACCCCTGGGTGTTCACTTAACCTCGCAGCAACATCGAAGCGCTTCGACTACTTCGCCCGTGAGGAATCGCCGCCGGTAGGTGTGCGTCCTCCGGGGATCCGAGAACCGCTTCAGCTCAGCCAGTTCCACTGAAGACACCGCAGCCGACGGCCCACCGCCGGGTGTCCTGGTGCGCCATGAAGGGTTGACGCAATGACGCCGAACGCCGCTTCCGCCTCCTCCGGACCGAGCCGGAGAAGCTTCCTCGCCTCGACGGCGGTCGCCACCGCCGCGGTGGCCGGAGGGATGCCGCTGCTTGCCGCGTGCGGCGGTTCGCAGGAGGGTCGGAAGGAAGGGACCACGTCAGGCAAGGCCGCCCAGAAGCTGCTGCCGGCGTACGTCGCGAACAACATCGTCACCCCGGACATCCCCGCGAAGAACGGCTCACCGACCGGCTTCACCAAGGCGATACCCCTGCCCGAGCTGAAGACTTCGGTGCCCGAGAAGCTCGGCAGCGGCGGCAAGCTCACGATCATGTCGCCGTTCTGGGGCACTCCGCCGTCCCAGAACAACGCGTACTACACGGCCATGAACAAGGCCATCGGCGTCGACATCACCTGGCAGAACCAGGACGGTGTCACCTACGACCAGAAGCTCGGCGCCGTCCTCGCCTCCAGCCGCATCCCGGACGTCGTGGTGGTGCCCGGCTGGAACCTCATGGGCAAGATCCCCAACGCCGTCAACGCCAAGTTCGCCGACCTCGGCCCCTACCTGTCCGGCGACAAGGTCAAGAAGTACCCGAACCTCGCAGCCGTCCCCACCGACGCCTGGCAGCGCGCCATCTTCGGCGGCCAGCTGCGCGCGATCCCGATGCCCGCCTCGTACGTCACGAACATCGCACCCTTCTACCGCCGGGACCTCTTCGCGAAGAAGGGCTACACCGTCCCGAAGAACCCGGACGATTTCCTGTCCTGGGCCAAGGAGGCCACCGACGCCAGGTCGAAGGTCTGGGCCTGCGACGACATGAAGTGGACGGCGTTCAACATCTTCGGCGCGCTCTCCGGCAGCGACAAGGCGCTGTGGTGGAATGAGCAGGACGGCAAGCTGATCAACCGGGTGGAGACCGAGGAGTACCTCGAGGCCCTGGAGTGGACCCGGAAGCTGTACGCGGCGAACGTGGTCCACCCGGACGCGGTCTCCGGCAAGGCGGGCGGCGACTCCGGTAACCGTTTCACCGCCGGCCAGGTGCTCGTGTACAACGCCGACCTCTCCGCCTGGTTCGGCAAGGTGTCCGAACAGCGCACCCAGAACGCCGACTTCGACATGGCCACCTTCGACATCTTCGGCCCTGACGGCGGCGACCCCACGCTGTGGGCGGTGCAGCCCGCGAACATCTTCGCCTTCGTCAGCAAGAAGTCCTCCAAGCAGGCCATCGAAGACTTCCTGGCCCTCGCCAACTACTGCGCTGCGCCCTACGGCACGAAGGAGCGCATGCTCAACGAGTACGGCGTCGAGGGCACCGACTTCGAGCTCAAGAAGGGCCTGCCCACCAAGACCGAAAAGGGCGTCAACGAGGTCAACGGCGCCTACGGCTACACCGGTTACCCGGCCGCCTACGTGGCCCACCCCGACTTGCCCGAGGTCACCAAGGGCATGGTCGAGTGGCAGCAGCGCATGGGCGCCTTCACCAAGAAGTCCTCCTTCTACGGGCTGACCATCACCGAGCCGAACCGCTGGGCCAACCTCGCCGACAACTTCGAGCAGCTCGAGGACGACGTCGTGCGCGGCCGCAAGAAGATCAGTGACGTCCAGCAGGCCGTGTCCGACTGGAAGAAGCAGGGCGGCGACGGCCTGCGCGACTGGTACCAGAAGCTGCTCCACGACAACGGCTCCGCGAACTGACGCCGCGGCCAAGCAAGGAGAAGGCCGTGTCCCACAGCACGGTGCCTCGCAGCAGGGCCGAGGCGAGCACCCCCACCAAGACTGCGACGGCGTCCGGCGGCGCCGCCGGAACCAGCGACGTCAAGCGCCGGGACAAGCTGAGCTTCTGGCTGCGCCTCAAGCGCGACCGGACGCTGCTGCTGATGACGCTGCCCGCGGTCCTGCTCGTCCTGGTGTTCAACTACGTGCCGATCCTCGGCAATGTCGTGGCATTCCAGGACTACGATCCGTATCTCAGCGACAACGGCTTCGTCGCCATGTTGCAGAGCCCCTGGGTGGGCATCGATCAGTTTCAACGGGTCTTTGCTGACTCGGAGTTCTGGCACGCCGTACAGAACACCTTCGTCCTCTTCTTCCTCCAGCTGATCCTGTTCTTCCCGGTGCCCATCCTGCTCGCGCTGCTCATCAACAGCGTGATCCGGCCCAGGGTCCGGGCGGTCGCCCAGGCGATCATGTATCTGCCGCACTTCTTCTCCTGGGTGCTCGTCGTCACCGTCTTCCAGCAGATCTTCGGCGGCGCCGGCGTCATCGCCCAGACCCTCGCCGACCACGGCTACAACGGCTTCGACGTGATGACCGATCCAGGAGGCTTCAAGTACCTGGTCACGGCCCAGATGGTCTGGAAGGACGCGGGCTGGGGCATCATCGTCTTCCTCGCCGCCCTCTCCTCCGTCTCCAACGACCTGTACGAGGCCGCCGCTATGGACGGCGCAAGCCGCTGGCGCAGGATGTGGCACATAACGCTGCCCGCGCTGCGCCCGGTGATCGCCCTGCTGCTGGTGCTGCGGGTCGGTGACGCGCTGACCGTCGGCTTCGAGCAACTGCTGCTGCAACGGCAGGCGGTGGGGCCGGACGCCTCCGAGGTTCTCGACACCTACGTGTGGTGGAACGGCATCCGCAACCAGGACTTCAGCTACGCCGCGGCGGCCGGGCTGATCAAGGGCATCGTCGGACTGACCCTCGTCCTCGTGGCGAACAAGGTCGCCCATCTCATGGGCGAGCAGGGGGTGTACAAGAAGTGAGCACCGTCGTCGACCGACCGTCGCTGCAGGAGCTGGCCAAGAAGCCGAGCCTCTGGGCCGCCCCGCCCCGCCCGAGCTGGGAGGAGGAGCCCGCCAAGGCCGGACTCGCGGCCAAGGGCATCGTCCTCGCCTTCGCCTGCTTCGCGATCCTTTTCCCCCTGTGGATCGTGATCGTGACCAGCCTGTCCTCGAAGAAGACCATCGATCAGACCGGTGGCCTGGTGGTGATCCCGAAGGACATCACCTTCATCGCCTACCAGGAGCTGCTCAGCGGAGGCCAGGTGCAGCGCGCGGCACTCGTCAGCCTCGGCGTCACGCTCGTCGGCACGCTGTTCAGCATGACGGTGTCCGTGCTGTGCGCCTACGGCCTCTCCCGTACGGGCTCGCTGGGCCACCGCTGGATCCTGATGACGCTGCTCGCCACGATGTTCTTCGGCGCGGGTCTCATCCCGACCTATCTGCTGGTGCAGGCGCTCGGGCTGATGGACACCTATTTCGCGCTGGTCCTGCCTAGTGCGGTGAGCGTGTTCAACATCCTGGTGCTGCGTGGGTTCTTCATGGGCATCTCGCCGGAACTGATCGACAGCGCCCGGATCGACGGAGCCGGTGACTGGCGGATCCTGTGGAAGATCGTCATGCCCCTGTCGCGGGCTGTGCTCGCGGTGATCGCGCTGTTCTACGCGGTCGGGTACTGGAGTGCCTGGTTCAACGCGTCGATCTATCTGACCGACCAGGACATGATGCCGCTGCAGAACGTCATGATCCAGCTGGTGCAGAAGCAGGAACGGCCGGTAGGGCTGGCTACTGAGATCAACACCGGGCAGCTGTCCGCGCTCGCCATTCAGATGGCCGTGATGGTGATGGCGCTGCTGCCGGTCGCTGTGCTGTCCCCCTTCGTCCAGCGGCACTTCAAGAAGGGCATGTTGACGGGCGCGGTGAAGGGCTGACCGTTCGCCATCCGGCGGGGCGTTTCGACCGTCTGCCGCTGCGGGTTGTTCGTGGCCGGGCGCGTCCACGCGGCGGAGCCGCATGACGATGCAGCCCCGCGCCCCTGAGGTAAGTCATCTCCGCCTTCTCATACAGCGAGGTATCTGTCATGCGCGCGTCCGGGGTTAGTCGTCGTGCCGTTCTGGGCGGGGCCGCGGCCGCTGCCGCGTTCACCGCCGTTCCGTCCTTCCCTGGGCGCGCGGAGGCCGCCAACTCGGCCAGCCCTTCCTACCGCTGGCGCACCGCCGTGATCGGCGGCACCGGATTCGTCACCGGTGTCCTCTTCCACCCCTCCGTCCGCGGGCTCGCCTACGCCCGTACCGACATCGGCGGGGCCTATCGGTGGGACGACCGGGGCGCCCGGTGGATTCCTCTCAACGACGACCTCGGCTGGGACGACTGGAACCTGCTTGGTGTCGAGGCCATGGCCGTCGACCCCGCCCACCCCGACCGGGTCTACCTCGCGCTCGGCACCTACGCCCAGTCCTGGGCCGGCAACGGGGCGGTGCTGCGGTCCGAGAACCGTGGCGACACCTGGGCCCGGACCGATCTCTCCGTGAAGCTCGGCGGCAACGAGGACGGGCGGGGGGCCGGGGAGCGGCTGCTCGTCGATCCCCGGGACAGCGACACACTGTGGCTGGGCACCCGACACGACGGGCTGCTCAGGTCCACCGACCGCGGGGTCACCTGGGCGGTCGCGAGCACCTTCCCGGGGACCCCCAGCGGCAGCGGCCAGGGCGTCACCCTTCTCGTCGCCGCCGGGCGCACGCTGTACGCCGGCTGGGGCGACTCCGACGGCACCGCCGCCAACCTGTATCGCACCTCCGACGGCACCACCTGGGAAGCCGTCCCCGCGCAGCCCACCGGCACCTCCGCCAAGGTGCCGATCCGGGCCGCCTACGACTGCCACACCCGCGAGCTCTACGTCAGCTACGCCGACGCCCCCGGCCCCAACGGCCAGTCCGACGGCAGTGTGCACAAGCTGGCCACGGCGAGCGGCACGTGGACCGACGTCACCCCGGTGAAGCCGGGCGGCGTCACCCCCGACGGCTCCTCGGACACCTTCGGCTACGGAGGCGTCGCCGTGGACGCCCGCCGCCCCGGCACAGTCGTCGTCTCCACCAACAACCGCTGGGCGGCCGTCGACACCCTGTACCGGACCACGAACGGCGGCCACACCTGGACATCACTGAAGGACTCCGCGGTCCTCGACGTGTCCGAGACCCCGTTCCTCACCTTCGGTGCCGACAAGCCCAAGTTCGGCTGGTGGATCCAGGCCGTCGCCGTCGACCCGTACGACTCCCAGCACATCGCCTACGGCACCGGCGCCACCCTCTACGGCACCCGGGACCTCAAGCACTGGGCCCCGCAGATCCGCGGCCTGGAGGAGACATCCGTACGCCAGCTGATCTCCCCCCCGACCGGGGAGGCGCACCTGCTCAGCGGGCTCGGGGACGTCGGTGTGATGTACCACGAGCGGCTCACGGCGTCACCGTCACGGGGTATGGCGAGCAATCCCGTGTTCGGGTCGGCGACGGGACTCGCGCAGGCGGCGGCCAGACCGTCGTACGTCGTCCGCACGGGCTTCGGCGACCACGGAAACGGCGCCTTCTCGAACGACGGCGGCAAGTCCTGGGCACTCTTCGCGGCCCAGCCCGCCCTCGCCAAGGACGCGCCGGGGCCGATCGCCACCAACAGCGACGGCAGCGTGCTGCTGTGGACCTTCGTGCACTGGGACGGCACCAAGTACCCCGCCCAGCGCTCCACGGACAACGGGGCGACCTGGTCCGAGGTCGCCACCTACCCCAAGGGCGCCACCCCCCTCGCCGACCCGGCCGACCCGAGGCGTTTCTACGCGTACGACACCGACACGGGGACCCTGTTCGCCAGCACGGACGGTGGCGTCACCTTCACCGGGCGCGCGAGCGGACTGCCCTCTGGCGACAGCCAGTTCCAGCTGGCCGCGGCCCCGGGACGTTCCGGCGACCTGTGGCTGAGCACCAAGACCAACGGGCTCCACCGGTCCACCGACGGCGGAGCCACCTTCACCAAGCTGACCAGCTGCTGGGCCTCCCACACCCTTGCCTTCGGCAAGGCCGCCGACGGCGCCGACCATCCGGCGATCTACATGGTCGGCGCCACGGAGTCGATCACCGCCGTGTACCGCTCCGACGACGGCGCGAAGACCTGGGTGCGCGTCAACGACGACCGGCACCAGTGGGGCTGGACCGGCGCGACCATCGCCGCCGACCCGCGGCTCTACGGCCGCGTCTACATCGCCACCAACGGCCGGGGCATCCAGTACGGGGAGCCCGTCTGATGCCCCCGGAAAACAGGCCCACCCTGGCCGACGCCACGCGCGGCCGCATCCTCTACGGCGGCGACTACAACCCCGAGCAGTGGCCCGAGGAGACCTGGGTCGAGGACGTCCGGCTGATGAAGGACGCCGGCGTCAACTCGGTCACCCTCGGCGTCTTCTCCTGGGCGAAGCTCGAACCCCGCCCGGGGGAGCGGGACTTCGGCTGGCTGGACCGGCTGATGGACCTGACGCACGCGGGCGGCATCGGCGTCGTCCTCGCCACTCCGACCGCCTCGCCGCCGCCCTGGATGGGGCATCTGCACCCCGACACCCTGCCCGTCGACCAGGACGGCCGCACCGAGTGGTGGGGCGGGCGCCAGCACTTCTCGCACTCCAGCGCCACCTACCGCCGCTACGCCGCCGCCATCACCGAGGACCTCGCCGCCCGCTACGGCAGCCACCCGGCCCTCACCATGTGGCACATCAACAACGAGTACTGCACCTACGACTGGAGCGACGAGGCCGCCGCCCGCTTCCGCCGCTGGCTGATGGACAGGTACGGCACCCTTGACGCCCTCAACACCGCCTGGGGCACCGCCTTCTGGAGCCAGGGGTACGGTGACTGGGCCGAGATCCACACACCCCGCCACGCCCACTACCTGAAGAACCCCACCCAGGTGCTGGACTTCAAGCGGTTCACGTCCGACATGCTGCTGGAGTGCTACACCGCCGAGCGGGACATCGTCCGCCGGGCGACCCCGCATATCCCGGTGACCAGCAACTTCATGCCGCTGTGGGTCGGGCAGGACGCCTGGCGCTGGGCCGAGGAGGAGGACGTCGTCTCGGTCGACCTCTACCCCGACCCCCGCGACCCCCTCGGCGCCCAACAGGGGGCCCTCGTCCAGGACATGACCCGTTCGCAGGCGCGCGGTCCCTGGATGCTGATGGAGCAGGCGGCCGGGCCGGTCAACTGGCGGGGCGTCAACCATCCCAAGCCGCACGGCCTCAACCGCCTGTGGTCCCTCCAGGCCGTGGCCCGGGGCGCGGACGCCGTCTGCTACTTCCAGTGGCGCCAGTCCCGGCAGGGCGCGGAGAAGTTCCACTCCGGGATGGTCAGTCACGCCGGGGAGCAGGGGCGCACGTACCAGGAGGTGAAGCAGCTCGGCGCGGAACTCGCGCGGATCGGCGCGGAGGTGACGGGCAGTCACTCCAGCAGCGACATCGCCGTTCTGCACGACTGGCACGCCTGGTGGGCCGGTGCCCAGGAGGGTCGCCCCTCCAGGCGGGTCGACCACCCCGACCTCCTCAGGGCCTGGCACCGCGCCCTCTGGGAGGCCCACCTCACCACCGACTTCGCCCACCCCGAGCACGACCTCGGCGCCTACCGACTGGTCGTCGTCCCGCAGCTGTACGCCCTCACGGACGCGGCGGTCGACAACCTCCTCGCGTACGTCCGCGGCGGCGGCACCCTCGTCTGCGGCTTCCTCACCGGCGTCGCCGACGAGGACGACCGGGTCCGGCCCGGCGGCATGGACCCCCGGCTGCGCGACCTGTTCGGCATCCGCACGCTGCACGAGTGGTGGCCGCTGGACGAGGGCGAGCACGTGGAGTGCGACGGCTTCCGCGGCACCCTGTGGTCGGAGGAGATCGAGAGGGCCGAGGACGCCGAGACGGAGGCCGCGTACAAGGGCGGGGAACTCGACGGGCTGCCCGCCGTGCTCCGCAAGGGCCGCGCCTGGTACGTCTCGACACTCCCCGAGCCGGAGGCGATGCGTGAGCTGCTGGCCCGGATCGCCGCCGGCACGGGGGTCCGCCCGGTGCTCGACGGGCTGCCGGACCGGGTCGAGGCGGTCCGCCGAGGTGACCTGCTGTTCCTCCTCCACCACGGGCGCGAGTCCGTGACCGTCGAGGTGCCGGGCACCCACCGGGACCTGCTGACCGGCGCGACCGTGACGGACGAGATCACGCTGGGCCGCTATGGAGTGGCGGTGCTGAAGCCATGACCACGGGCCCCGTCCACGCCACCTGGGAGCCACGGCCCGCCGCCCGCTGGGAGGACGCCTTCCTGAGCGGCAACGGCCGCCACGGCACCCTTGTGTTCGGCGACCCGGACGACGAGTGCGTCATCGTCACCCATCACACCCTGGTCCGCCCGAACGGGGGTGAACACGCACGGCCGCCCGAGCTGGCCGGCGAACTTGCCGCACTGCAGGACCGGTTGCTCGCCGGCGACCTGACCGCCGCCGAGGCCTTCACCGACGGCCGTGACCTCCAGTGGGTCCAGCCCTTCCACCCGGCCTTCCGGATACGGCTGCGCAGGCCGGCCTCGCGGGAACCGCGCGGGTACCGTCGTGATGAACCGCGCGCCTACCGCCGTACCGTCGACTTCACCACCGGTGAGGCGTCGGCGGACTGCGGGGGGTGGCGCAGCCGGGTCTTCGTCTCCCGCGCCGACGACGTCATCGTCCAGCAGATCGACACCCCCGACCTGGACCTCTCCCTCGACCACCGGCTCCCCGGCGCCCCCCACGACCTCGCCGTCGGCCAGGGCGCCGTGCTCACCCCCGAGGGCGCCCTGCTGACCCTGCGCGTCCGCTACCCCGGCAGCGACCGGGCGTACACCGGGGTCACGCTGGTCGTGGTCACGGGCGGCCATACGACCCTCACGCCCCCCGGCCTGCGCATCGCCGGCGCCGAGTCCGTCCTGCTCCTCACCCGCGTCCTGCGCCACACCGACGCCCCGGACCCCGGCAGGGACACGGACCCCCTCACCCAGGCCCGCGCCCTCAGCGACCTCATCCCGGACGAGCCCGGCGACGACCCGTACGCCCGCCTCCTGGACCGCCACACCGCCCTCCACCGCACGGCGTACGAACGGGTGACCCTCGACCTCCACGCCGACCCCGCCGAACGCGCCCTCCCCGGCTCGGAGTTGCTCGCCCATCCCGACAGCCCGGCCCTCCTGGAGCGCCTCTTCGCCGCCGGCCGCTACCACCTGCTCTCCGCCGCCGGAATGCTCCCGCCCCGCCTCGTGGGGCTGTGGACCGGCGACTGGAACACCGCGTGGGCGGGAGCCTTCACCAACGACGCCAACCTCAACCTCCAGACGGCCTCCGCGGCAGCGGCCGCGCTGCCCGAAGTCATCGAGTCACTCGCCGGCCTGATCCACCGTCAGCTGGACGAATGGCGGGAGAACGCCCGTACCGTCTTCGGGGCCCGGGGTGTGGTCGCGCCCGCTCACACCGACGGCGAGTCGGGCCTGACGTACCACTTCAGCCGCGAGTACCCCCTGCACCTGTGGACCGCCGGCGCCGACTGGCTGCTCAAGCCGCTCGTCGACCACGACGAGACGCGCGGCGCCCACGACCCGCGCACCGCCCACGCCCTCGCCCAGGTGGCCCTGTTCTACGAGGACTTCCTCACCCGCACCGACGCCGACGGGCACCTCGCCTTCGTCCCCTCCTACTCGCCAGAGAACCGCCCCGCGAACGCGAGTTGGGGGGCGGTCAACGCGGCGATGGACCTTTCGGCGGCCCGGCACGCCCTGCTCACCGCCGCCGCGTACCACCCGGAGAAGGCGGAAGCCTGGCGAGCGCTCGCCGACCGTCTCCCGCCCCACCGCGTCAACGCCGACGGCGCCCTCGCCGAGTGGGCCTGGCCCGGCCTCGACGACAACTACGACCACCGGCACCTCAGCCACCTCTACGGCGTCTGGCCGCTGGACGAGATCACCCCGTACGACACCCCGGACCTCGCAGCCGCCGCCCACCGTGCCCTCGGACTGCGCGGCTCGGAGAACGACTCGGCGCACGGCCACCTCCACCATGCCCTGGTCGCGGCCCGCCTGCGCGACGGCGAACGGGTCGCGCACGCCCTCGGCCAGGTCCTCAAGGGCGACTTCTTCCACGCCTCGCTGATGAGCGCCCACTACCCGAACCGGGACGTCTACAACGCGGACGCCGCGCACACCCTGCCCGCCGTGGTCATCGAGACGCTGGTGCAGTCGACCCCGGACCGGCTGGTCCTGCTGCCCGCGCTTCCGACGACGCACCCCGAGGGCGAACTGCGAGGCATCCGCACCCGGTTCGGGGCGGAGCTCGACCTCACCTGGAGCCCGCACACAGTGACCGCGGTCGTGCGCCCCACCCGCACGCACCGGGTCGAACTCAGGACTTCCTCCGGCGCGGAGCCGATCGACCTCGTCGCCGGAGAAGAACGCGTCCTCACTCTGAGGGCGTGGTAATCCCCCCGCGATTCCCGCGCATCACCGCACCATCCCCCCCCCGCATTTCCCCCCACCCATGGAAAGGGACACCCATGGCACAGCACACACTCCGCAAGGTCACCATGGCCGTGCTGGCCCCCGCGATGGCCATCGGCGCCACCGTCGGCCTCGCCTCCGCCCCCGCCTCCGCCGCCGTCTGGAACACCTGCGACCAGTGGGGCAACACGACCCTGAACGGCTACACGCTCTACAACAACATCTGGGGCTCCGGCGCCGGCAGCCAGTGCATCTGGGCCAACTCCGGCACCAACTGGGGCGTCAACGCCAACCACCCCAACACCGGCGGCATCAAGTCCTACCCGAACTCCAAGAAGGTGATCAACAAGTCGATCACCTCGCTGGGTTCGCTCTCCAGCAACTACAACGTCACGGTCCCCTCGTCCGGCGCGTACAACACGTCGTACGACATCTGGGACACCGACTACGACTACGAGATCATGCTCTGGGTCAACAAGACCGGAGCCGTCGGCCCCCTCGGCACCTCGCAGGGCAACGTGACGCTCGGCGGTCACACCTGGACCGTCTACAAGGGCAACAACGGGGCGAACGAGGTGTTCTCCTTCGTGCGCACCTCGAACTCGTCCTCCGGCTCGGTGAACATCCTGCCGATCCTCAAGTGGATCAAGGACACCAAGGGCTGGTTCGGCAACGAGACCATCGGTGACGTCCAGTTCGGCTTCGAGATCACCTCGTCGTCCGGCGGCCTGAACTTCACCACCAACAACCTGACGGTCAGCAGCAGCTGACCCGCTCCACCGCGCGGCAGTGCGGCCGGCCCCTTCCCCAGGGACCGGCCGCACCTCCGCGTCCGGCCCGGCTACTCCGCTACGGGCAGCCGTGCCCCGTCCCGCAGGAACAGCGGGATGCGGTCCAGCGGGGCGTCGACCGTGACGGTCGCGCCGCCCTCGTACGTCTCACCGGTCCACGCGTCCGTCCAGGTCGCGCCCGCCGGGAGGTACGCCGTACGGACCGTGGCGCCCGCGGTGAGCACCGGGGCGACCAGCAGGTCCGGGCCGAAGAGGTAGGCGTCGTCGACCGACCAGGCCGCCTGGTCCCCGGGGAACTCCAGGAACAGCGGGCGCATGACCGGCAGGCCCTCGTCGTGCGCCTCGCCCATGACCTTCAGGACGTACGGCTTCAGGCGCTCGCGCAGCCGCAGGTACTTCTCCAGGATCGCGCCGGCCTCCTCGCCGTACGACCACACCTCGTTGGGGCCGCCGGTCATGTCCGGGCCCAGCGGCATGCCCGGGTCGCGGAAGCCGTGCAGACGCATCAGCGGGGACAGCGCGCCGAACTGGAACCAGCGGACCATGACCTCCTGGTACGCCGGGTCGTCCGGGTCGCCACCGTGGAAGCCGCCGATGTCGGTGTTCCACCAGGGGATGCCCGACAGGGCCGTGTTGAGGCCGGCCGCGATCTGGCGGCGCAGGGTCGGGAAGTCGGTGCCGATGTCACCGGACCACAGGGCGGCGCCGTAGCGCTGACTGCCCGCCCACGCCGAGCGGTTGAGGGAGATCACCTCGTCCTCGCCGGAGGCCAGCAGGCCCTCGTAGAAGGTGCGGGCGTTCTCGGCCGGATACATGTTGCCGACCTCCAGGCCCGGGCCCGCCCAGTAGCGCAGGTTCTCCGAGAAGCCCGGCTTCAGCTCCGGCTCGCAGGCGTCCAGCCAGAAGGCCGTGATGCCGTACGGCTCCAGGTAGTTGCGCTTGACGCGTGACCACAGGAAGTCACGGGCCTCGGGGTTGGTGGCGTCGTAGAAGGCGACCTGGACGGTGGAGGCGACCTCCTTGTCCGGCCAGTCGGCGTGTGCCATCGGGCCGTACTGGGTGCCGATGAAGTAGCCGCGCTGCTCCATGAGCTGGTGGTTCTCGGAGAGCGGGGACACCGACGGCCACACGGACACCACCAGCTTCACGCCGAGCTCCTCCAGCTCGCGCACCATCGCCGCCGGGTCCGGCCATTCCCTCGGGTCGAACTTCCAGTCGCCCAGGTGGGTCCAGTGGAAGAAGTCGCAGACGATGGCGGACAGGGGCAGGCCCCGGCGCTTGTACTCGCGGGCCACGGCGAGGAGTTCGTCCTGGGTGCGGTAGCGCAGCTTGCACTGCCAGAAGCCCGCCGCCCACTCGGGCAGCATCGGGGTGCGGCCGGTCACCGCGCTGTAGTGGCGCTGGGCCTCGGCCGGGGCGCCCGCGGTGATCCAGTAGTCGATCTGCCGGGCCGAGTCCGCCACCCAGCGGGTGCCGTTGCCGGCCAGCTCCACGCGGCCGATCGCCGGGTTGTTCCACAGCAGGGTGTAGCCGCGGCTGGAGACCAGGACCGGGATGCCGACCTCGGCGTTGCGCTGGACCAGGTCCAGGACCAGGCCCTTCTGGTCGAGGCGGCCGTGCTGGTGCTGGCCGAGGCCGTACAGCTTCTCGTCCTCGTAGGCGGCGAAACGCTGCTCCAGGCGGTGGTGGCCGTTGCCGACGGCGGTGTACAGGCGCGAGCCCGGCCACCAGAAGTGGGCGCGCTCCTCGGCCAGGACCTCGGAGCCGTCCTCGGTGCGCAGGAAACGGATCAGGCCCTCGGCACTCACCTCGACGGTCAGCGCGCCGACGGTCAGCGAGCCGTGCCCGTCCTCGATCTTGACGGTGGACTCGGTGACCGGCGGCTCGTCGAGCAGCGCGCCCGGCAGCCCCTCCAGAACCGGACCGCCGAGCCGGGCCCGGATGCGGACCGCGTCCGGCCCCCACGCTTCGATCCGCACCGTCTCCTGGCGGCCGCTCCACTCCAGCGCGCCGTCCCGCTCCCGGAGAGTGCCGACAGTGGGTGACGACTGCGCGAGGCTGACCTGGGGCTGACCTCCGGCCAGGGGATGGGTTTCGGCAGGCTGATTCACGAGGGGCTCCTTGAAGGAGGGCAGACGACGGGCGCGGACATGGCGGTGCCGCAGGGGGGCGTGCGCGGCTGAGGCAGATCGAGGACGGCAGATCAGGGACGCAGATCAGGGACGCAGATCAGGGACGCAGATCAGGAAGGGCAGGTCGGGCAGAGGCGGGTCAGAGAACGCGGGTCAGGTGAACACCGGTCAGGCGAACGCAGGTCAAGACGCGACGGCCGGAGCCGGTCCCGTACTCGTCCGGACCGTCAACTCGGGGGCGATCAGCACGACTTCGTCGGTGCCGTGGCCCTCCAGCTTGGCGACCAGGCGCTCCACGGCGTGCCGGCCCATCTCCTGCGCCGGGATGGCGACGGACGTGAGGCGCACCGAGGCCTGCACGGCGACCTGGTCCGGGCAGATCGCCACCACCGACACGTCCTCGGGCACGGCCCGGCCCTGCTGGCGCAGCAGGGCGAGCAGCGGCTCGACCGCCGACTCGTTCTGGACCACGAACCCGGTGGTGCCCGGGCGTTCGTCGAGCACCCGGGCGAAGGTCACGGCCATCGCGTCGTACCCGCCGTCGCACGGCCTGTGCAGCAGCCGTACACCCAGCTCCTGGGCGCGCGACCGCAGTCCGTCGAGGGTGCGCTCGGCGAAACCGGTGTGCCGTTCGTAGACGGCCGGGGCCTCGCCGATGACAGCGATGTCACGGTGCCCGAGCTTCGCGAGGTGCTCCACGCACAGCGCGCCCGTCGCCTTGAAGTCGAGGTCCACGCAGGTCAGGCCGGTAGTGTCGGCGGGCAGTCCGATGAGCACGGACGGCTGGTCGGTGCCGCGCAGCAACGGCAGCCGCTCGTCGTCGAGTTCGACGTCCATCAGGATCATCGCGTCGGCGAGCCCGCTGCCGGTGACGCGGCGCACCGCGTCGGGGCCCTCCTCGCCGGTGAGCAACAGGACGTCGTACCCATGGGTGCGGGCGGTGGTGGCCACCGCGATGGCGATCTCCATCATCACCGGCACGTACATGTCGGTGCGCAGCGGGATCATCAGCGCGATGATGTTCGACTTGTTGCTGGCCAGGGCGCGGGCGCCCGCGTTCGGGTGGTAGCCGAGTTCGCGGATGCTCTGCTCGACCCGCTGCCGGGTGGTCGTGGAGATGGACCGCTTGCCACTGAGGACATAGCTCACCGTGCTCGCCGAGACTCCGGCGTGCTGGGCGACCTCGGCGAGGGTGACCATCCAGCTCTCCAAGCTTTGTGAAGCGCTTCGACAGTGCGCAGTGCGAACAACGGCGGGTGAGGGTGGTTCGACAGTAGCTCCACCGGAGGTGGGTGTCCATAGGTTGTCGAAGCGCTTCGACAAAGACTCTCGTGCGCACCCTCTTCGACGCGTCCTCGCCGGGCGGACTTCCGGGTGAGAGCCGCGGCGGGGCGGGGGGCGGGTCCGGGGC
>JODI01000064.1 GCA_000720805.1 Streptomyces violaceoruber | reverse complement strand
TTACAGCACCTGCTGGCCACCTGGACCGGCACCTGCCCCACCTGCAGACAACCCACCCCATGGCAGCACTACGACACGACCTAACAAAGCCCTACTAGGGCCCTTCTGATGCCGTGCGGCATGGGGGTCCCCCCGCTCGAGCGAAGTCGAGAGTGGGGGAGTGCGTGCCGGGCGTCGCGACGCCGCGGAGATCCATCAGAAGGGCCCTAGCGACAGGCCCCGCAACACTGTCGGGTAACAGCTCTTGACCTGCGTACTTTCGCGGCCCACCATCGCCGCATGCCACTTCGGGTCACGTTCGTCGCCGCCGCGCGCAGCTCCCCGCTGCTCGCGGAACGCTTCGATGACGACCGTCCGCTGGACCAGGCCGGATGGGACGACGTGCAGCGGGTCGCCCATGACCTGATCCCGCTCGCGGCGGCCGAGTTGCGTTACTGCTCGCCGACCCCGCGCAGCCGTGTCACCGGGGAGGCGCTCGGCTATGCGCCGCTCGTGCAACTCGCCCTGCGGGACTGCGACATGGGGCGCTGGCGGGGACTGACGCTCGGCGAGGCGATGGCGCGGGAACCGGCGGCCGTGGACGCCTGGCTCGCCGACCCGCGGGCCATCCCGCACGGCGGTGAGTCGCTGGCTGCCTTCATCGCCCGGGTCGGCGACTGGCTCGACACCCGGCCCTTCGAGGAGGGCGGCCGGATCGTCGCCGTGGCCGAGCCCTCCGTGATCCGCGCCGCCCTGGTCCACGTGCTCAAGGCACCGCCCTCCACCTACTGGAACATCGATGTGCGGCCCCTGTCGACGACCGCCGTCACCGGCCGGGCCGGGCGCTGGAACCTCCGCTTCGACGGTGTGACCGCTCAGCCCTCGCGGACGTAGTCCGTGGTCAGTACGAGATCCTTGGCGGGGCCGCGCACCCGCCACACCGTCCGCCAGTGGTCCGCGGACCGGACGGAGAACTCACCGCGGTAGAGGTCGGCCGAGCAGGGATGGTCGGCGACATGGTGCCCGCTCGTCAGGTCCAGGTCGTGGAAGGGGCGGCCGTCGGCGAAGCGCACGTCCACGGTGGGCGGTGTACTCCCCGGCAGGAAGCGCAGGGTGCGCTCGGCGGGGCGCGGTACGCCCTGCCATACGAACGTGCCGGATTCCCGGTGCAGCAACCCGCCGCCGTCCAGCGGGCTGAAAAGGGTCGTCCCGGAGAACTCCCCTTCCGCGCCGCTCGCCAGATCACGCACCGAGCGTTCCACTCGCCAGCCTCCGGCGAGGTATCCCAGTGCGTCCGGCACTGGCCAGAACTCGCCCATCGCGTCCCGCTCCTCGTCCCATCCGTTGCTGCACGCCCCATTGACGCTTTCCCGCCCCCTCCCTATCTTGCCGTTCGAAGTGCTGATCATTGTCCGACATTTCGAACCAGCAGGCCATCGGAACAGTCGCACCTCCCATTCGAGCCGCGGAGTATCCATGTCACGCAGCACCCGCACCCGCTGGAGACTCGGTCTCACGGCCACCGCCTTCCTGGTGGCGGCCGGCCTGGTCACGGCACCCGCCCACGCCGAGGACGTCACCGACTACGCGATCACCGTCGACCCCGCGGCCAAGGGCGCGAAGATCGACGACACGATGTACGGCGTCTTCTTCGAGGACATCAACCGGGCCGCCGACGGCGGGCTGTACGCCGAGCTCGTGCAGAACCGGTCCTTCGAGTACTCCACCGCCGACAACACCTCGTACACCCCGCTCACCTCCTGGACGGTCGACGGCACCGCGCAGGTCGTCGACGACGACGGCCGGCTCAACGAGCGCAACCGCAACTACCTGGCCCTGGCGGCCGGTTCGTCCGTCAGCAACGCCGGCTACAACACCGGTATCCACGTGGAGGCGGGCAAGAAGTACGACTTCTCGGCCTGGGCCCGCGCCACCGGCGGCACGGCCCTCACGGTCTCGTTGCGGGACGCCGACGGCACCCTGGCCACCGCCCGCAAGGTGGCCGTGCGCAAGAGCGGCTGGGCCAAGTACACCGCCACCCTCACCGCGTCCCGCACCAGCTCCACCGGCCGGCTCTCCGTGGCCTCCTCGGCCGGCGCGGCCCTGGACATGGTCTCGCTTTTCCCGCGCGACACCTACAGGAACGAACCCAACGGCCTGCGCAAGGATCTCGCCGAGAAGGTCGCCGCCCTGCACCCGGGCTTCGTGCGCTTCCCCGGCGGCTGCCTGGTCAACACTGGCTCCATGGCGGACTACAGCGCGGCCTCCGGATACCAGCGCAAGCGCTCCTACCAGTGGAAGGACACCATCGGCCCGGTCGAGCAGCGGGCGACGAACGCCAACTTCTGGGGATACAACCAGAGTTACGGCCTCGGCTACTACGAGTACTTCCGCTTCGCCGAGGACATCGGCGCGATGCCGCTGCCCGTCGTGCCGGCCCTGGTGACCGGCTGCGGGCAGAACCAGGCCGTCGACGACGAGGCGCTGCTCAAGCGGCACATCCAGGACACCCTCGACCTCATCGAGTTCGCCAACGGCCCGGTGACCTCCACGTGGGGCAAGGTGCGGGCGCGGATGGGCCACCCCAGGCCCTTCCACCTCACCCACCTCGAGGTCGGCAACGAGGAGAACCTCCCCAAGGAGTTCTTCGCCCGCTTCACACAGTTCCGGGCCGCCATCGAGGCCGAGTACCCCGGCATCACGGTCGTCTCCAACTCCGGCCCGGACGACTCCGGTCCGACCTTCGACACGGCCTGGAAGCTCAACCGGGACGCCGAGGTCGGCATGGTCGACGAGCACTACTACAACAGCCCGCAGTGGTTCCTGCAGAACAACGACCGCTACGACTCCTACGACAGGAACGGCCCCAAGGTCTTCCTCGGCGAGTACGCCTCCCAGGGCAACGCCTTCAAGAACGGCCTCGCCGAAGCCGCGTACATGACCGGCCTGGAGCGCAACGCGGATGTCGTCAAGCTCGCCTCCTACGCGCCGCTGTTCGCCAACGAGGACTCCGTGCAGTGGCGGCCGGACCTGGTGTGGTTCAACAACCACGCCGCCTGGAACTCCGCCAACTACGAGGTCCAGAAGCTCTTCATGAACAACGTCGGCGACCGGGTGGTGCCCTCCGAGGCCACCGGCACCCCGTCACTGCTCGGCCCGATCACCGGGGCCGTCGGCCTGTCGACGTGGGCGACGAGTGCGGCGTACGACGACGTGTCGGTCACCGGCGCCGACGGGAAGACGCTGCTCACCGACGACTTCTCCCAGGACGCCTCGAAGTGGACGCACACCGGCGGCGGCAGCTGGAGCGTGCAGGACGGCCGGTACGTCCAGACCGACACCGCCGCCGAGAACACCATGGTCCAGGCCGGTGACCCGTCCTGGCATGACTACGACCTGCATGTGAAGGCCACCAAGAAGTCCGGCAAGGAGGGCTTCCTCGTCGCCTTCGGTGTCAAGGACACCGGCAACTTCTACTGGTGGAACCTGGGCGGCTGGAACAACACCCAGTCGGCCGTCGAACAGGCCGTGGACGGCGGCAAGTCGACGCTGATCTCCAAGGCCGGGTCCGTCGAGACGGGCCGCGCCTACGACATCGACATCAAGGTGCGGGGCCGCCAGGTCACCCTCTACCTCGACGGCGAGGAGTGGGACAGCTTCACCGACGACAAGCCGGCCGAGCCGTTCCGGCAGGTCGTCACCCAGGACAAGAAGAGTGGTGACCTGATCGTCAAGGTCGTCAACGCCCAGTCCTCGGCGGCCCGCACGGCGATCGACCTGGGCGGCGCGAAGGTCGCGTCGAAGGCCGAGGCCACCACGCTGACCGCCGCGGCGGACGCGGTGAACACGGAGACCTCGACCGCGGTGGCGCCGGTGACGTCCACCTTCACCGGGGTCACCGACCGGTTCACCTACACCTTCCCGGCCGACTCGATCACCTTCCTGCGGATCCGGCAGCGGAGGTAGGCGGCCGGTGCGGCGTGGGCCGCCGCCTTCCCGGAGGCGTCGGCCCACGCCCTCTGTGCGACCAGAGCGCCCCGCTCGTCGGCGGGCGGTGCCATGTGTCCCAGATCACACGCAACCTCGGAGTGGGTCGGACGTCTGTCGGGGTGGAGGCCTCCTTTTTCACCGCGACCGCACCGACGATTCGAGGAACGGCATGTCTGCACGTCACGCCCTGCAATCCCTGCGCGCCCACCGGCTGCGCACCGCTCTGGGGGCCTCCGCCGTCGGGGCCGTCCTGGCCGTCGGCGTGGGGGCGATGACCGCCCAGGCCGGCACGGGCGGCTCCCACCCGGCACCGGCACCCGCGCAGTCGACGACTCCCACGCCGGTGCCGTCGCCGACGGAGGCCGGCCCGGCGAAGGGGACGCGTCCCAGCCCGGTCCCCTCGCCCCCGCGCACCGAGCCGAGCACCGTCCCTTCACCCCCGCGCGCCGAGCCGAGCGCCGTCCCTTCACCCCCGCGCGCCGAGCCGAAGCCCGTACCCACGCAGTGGACGAGCCCGAGCACGGTTCCCTCTCCGACGAGGGCCGAGACCAGGCCCGTACCGACGAAGGCCGAACCGTCGCCCGTGCCCACGGTGTGGACCAGTCCCGCTCCGGCCCGGCGGCACCGCTGATCCGGTGACCCGCCGGCGGCTGCCGGGCGACGGCCCGGCAGCCGCCGGCGACGGGCGACGCGCCGTCCAGGACACCCGCCCCACCCCGGACAGACCCGCTCCACCCGTCCAGGAGATCCATGACGACAGCACCCGTCCCGGCCACCCCGAGCTGGATCGGTGACCCGCCGGCCGCACCCCGCGAGAGGCGGGCGCGACCGTGGCTGCGGGCCGCCGTGCGCGCGCTGTCGGTCGCCCGGGACCGGCTGCTGGCCGGCGCGGGGTCGGACCGGACGGCCCGGGACCTCCCGCCCCGGTCGGCCGCGGTCTTCGACGAGTTCGGCGAGTTCCGCGTCGACCAGCTCTACCACCACCGCCGACTCTCCCTGGTGCGGCTGGCGCTGCTGCTGGTGGATGACCTGCCCACGGCGGAGGACGTCGTCCAGGACGCCTTCATCGCCCTCCTTCGCCGCCACGGGCGCGGGCTCGCGGGCGTGGAGGACCCGGAGGCGTATCTGCGGACCAGCGTCGTCAACGGCGCCCGCTCGGTGCTCCGGCGCCGCCGGACCGTACGCGCCCACGTGCCCGAACGCGAGCAGCACGCCCCGCCGCCCGAGGAGCGCGTGCTGCTCCACGAGGACCACCGGGAGGTGCTCGAAGCGCTCGGCCACCTCACCGCACGCCAGCGCGAGGTGCTGGTGCTGCGGTACTGGTCCCACCTCACCGAGGCCCAGATCGCCGAGACCCTCGGACTGTCCCGGGGCACCGTCAAGTCCACGGCCAGCCGTGCCCTGGACGCCCTCGGCAAACGCCTGGAAGGTTCCCGATGAACGGACACGATGGCGGTCTCCGCCTGGAACCGGTGGACCTGGAACGCCGGCTGGAGGCCGCCCTGCGGGCCAGGGGCGACTCCGTGGGCCTGTCGGATCTGCGCCCCGCGGACCCGCCGTCCGGTGCGCTGCCCGCCCGCTTCACGGTGCGGCGGGCCGCCCTGACCCTTCTCGCCCTGGCCGCCGTGGTGATCGGCGTCGTCCTGATGGCGCAACGCGAGGAGCACACCCCGATCCGGCCCCAGACCCCGCCGGCGATCACCCACAGCCCCTCCCCGACGCCCCGTTCCCCGCAGCCCTCGGCGGTCGCCACGACCCACGCCACGGCGTCCGCCGCACCGACGCCCACCACTGGGGCGGGGGCGGGGGCGGGGGCGGGCGGAGGATAGGTGTGTCCCTTTTCGGGTGTGTCTCTTTCCGTCTCGAATGCCTCGAGCCCTACGCCAAGGCCATCAGAGGGTCTCGTTGACCAGACCGACGTACTCGCCCAGCTGGTACTCGACGTCGAGGCCTTTTTCAGCGACCAGCGCGCCGAGCCCGACCGCACGCGCGGCGAATCCCGGCTGCGTCAGCGTGTTCGCGAACTCGCCGAAGGCGGCGACCAGGTCGGCGTCCGGCGGCAGTGTCGCCCGGTTGACCATGGCCTTCGCGGTCGCCAAGGCCTGGCGGTCGAAGGAGGCGAGGCGGGCGACCGTCGCGTCGACGAAGGCGTCGAGTTCCGCGTCGGGCAGGGTTCGGGTGACCCATCCCCAGCGCTCGGCCACCTCGGCGTCGTAGTCGACACTGGTCAGGATCGCCTCCAGCGCGCGGTCGCGGCCGACGGAGCGGGGGAGCCGCTCGGCGCCGCCTCCGCCGGGGACGATGCCGATGCCGACCTCGGGCTGGCCGAAGAACGCCTTCTCGCGGCTGGCGTAGCGCAGGTCGCAGGCGAGGGCCAGCTCGTTGCCGGCGCCGCGGGTGCGGCCCCGGATGGCCGCGATGCTGATGAACGGAGCCGTGGACAGCCGTATCACGAGATCGGTCCACGCCGGCGTCGCCTCCGGATCGGACGGCACGAAGTCGGCAACCCGGTCGAGATCGAAGTGGTTGAAGAAGTAGCCGGGTGTGCTGCTGGTGAAGACGGCCACGTGAACCTGCGGGTCCTCGCTCAGCTCCGTGACGATTTTGAGCAGTCGGGACACGGTCTCCCCGACGACGAGATTCACCGGCGGGTTCGAGAATATGATCTTGCGGATACCCGAGGTCGGCCGCTCCACGCTGATCGTGCTGGGTTCTGTCATCGTTCGCTCCAAGTGATGCACAACGAGCTGAGCCGGTGTCCTGCCGTCGCTCCCGACCCAGGATCGCCGTCGCCATGTCCTTCTCCTGCGGTGGGGCGCGAGTGCACTGATCACGCCCGACGCTAGGAGCCGGCTGTCGCGGACCACGCCGCCCGGGTCTTCGAGGTATCCGTGCCGCGCAGTGTGCGGGCGCTCAGCGCCGCCGCGCAGTGGACCCTCGGCATGTCGGCGCTGTTCGCCGGCCGGGCCCGTCAGGCGCTGGACCACCTGGTCCGCCTGACCGAGGAGGGACACCACGCGGCCCACCCCACCCATCGCGGTGCTCGCCGCGCCGGACACCGCCGAGGCTGCCCTCCAGGCAGGGCAGCGGGCGACGGCCGAGGAACAGACGCGACTGCTGCGGGGGTGGGCCGGACGGACCGAGGCGGCGTGGGCGGTCTCCGCGACGCACATGGTCCATGCCCTGCTGGCGTAGGGGGCGGACGCGGAGAAGCAGTTCCGGCTCGCGCTGGACGTTCCCGGAGCCCGCTCGCGGCCCTTCAACCCCGCCCGCACGCGCCTGCTGTACGGCGAGTGGCTGCGGCGGGCCGGTCGCCGTACCGACGCCCGGACCCAGCTGGCCGAAGCCGCGGAGATCTTCCGGCGACTGGACGCGGCGCCCCTGCTCGCCCGCACCCGGACCGAACAGGAACTGACCGGGCAGCACCCGCGCCGCGACTCCGCACCGGCCCGGGACACCACGGCCATCCTCACCCCGCAGGAGCTGAGAGTCGCACGGCTGGCCGCGCGGGGGCTCACCAACCGGGAGATCGGTGCACAGCTGCTGATCAGTCCCCGCACGGTGGGTCACCACCTGGCCAACGTGTTCCCGAAGCTCGGTAAAGTCTCGCGCGCCGGCCTCGGGCGTATCGACTTCGGGGACGGGTCGCATCCGATCGGCTGACCGGCCGCCATCGGGCACGGACCGGGCGGACCGCTGACACTCAGCGCCGGGTGGGCTCGTCGCCGTACTCGCTGCCTCACCCGCACACCCGCAGCAGCCGTCCTCACCCTGGAACGGCAACGCTGAAAGACCAGTGAAAGAGGAACCCAGCAGTACTTGTTTCGTGGGTCGTTCGAGGTGGAGACGGGTGCGAGCATCACGGTGGATCCGTGTCACGACGATGCGGTGACACCCGCTCAAGGGGAAGAGGCACGCTGCCCTTGCTGCCGGTATTGCGATGGCGCGCATCCGATGTGCTTACGGAACACGCGGGCGAAGTGCTCCGGGTTAGGGAAACCGCAGCGCCTACCGACTTGAGATACTGGGTCATTGTCTACTGCGAGCAGATGGCAGGCAGCTTCGATGCGCAACTCGGTGAGGTATTGCAGAGGTGTCTTTCCGGTGGCTGCGGAAAAACGACGCAGGAAGTGGTACCGGCTGAGTCCTGCTTCCTTGGCAAGCTGATCAAGCGTGATGTTCGAGGAGAAATTCGCGCTCATAAATGTTGTCACCGTTTGTAGCTGTTCCGGGCTAAGGCCTCCGGTGCGCGGTGAGGCGTCGCGGTGTGGATGGAGTAGATATTCAGCCAGGTAGTGGGCTGCACTCAGAGCATAGCGCTCTCCTGCACCTGTCTTTCGGGCGTGAAGTAGAGTTTGCGCCATGGATGCGACATGTGGATCGAAGGCGCGCAGTGTCTGTAATTCCGAAAAATCACGGACAGGAGCGGTGGTGTGCGTGTCCAGTGCCCGCTGAAGGACTTCTACGGAAAGCTGGATATAAACGACTTCGAATGGGAGACGTCTGGGCGGTGTCCTGCTGAGCCGGATCAGGTTGTTGGGTGCGACCCGGCAGACCTCGCCAGGCCCGAGCGTGGTACGTAGCCAACCGCTATTCTCTCGACCTTCAACTTGACACACGCCTCGTATTGGCGTGACGATGCCGAACCACTGATCCGGTAATTGGTATGTCCAGGTGCCGCTGTCGTGTCCAGCGGCTCGCTCTTCCACGACGAGTTCCCGATAGGATTGGTCTCGGCACGTAATGATCACGTAGTTTTCCCTTGTGTGGGGTCGGGGAAACGAGGAGTGACAGGAGTCAGGTCCGTCAGCCTCAGGGCTGCAAAAAAAGGGGCCACTGACCACCGAATCCGACTGGACGCTGAAAAGACGGATCGAAAATCCACCTCGTCACGGACCGGAACGGTCTACCTCTGGCGCCGGGCATCTCCGGCGCCAACTGCACGACAGCCTCGGCCTGAAGCCGCTCGTGCGCGGGATGCCACCGATCCGCTCACGCCGCGGCCCGCGCCGATGGCTCCGCAAGCGAGACATCCGCCACCGCATCGCCCGCAAGGCATCGAGTCCTTGCAGCGGCTGGACCGCCACCGTTGGGTCGTTGAGTGGACGGTGTCCTGGCTCGCCGGGCTGCCGACGCCTGCAGCGCCGCTACGAGCGCAAGGCCGAGCACTTTCCGGCCTTCGTCGGCATCGCCGCAGCCATCAGCGACCGCCGTCTCACCAGATGAAACGACGTCGTACTCCCTTGATTCCTGGCTCCACAAGTCGGGGCTGCCAGCCCGCGGCGATGCAATCGTGCTCTTATACACCGATGCGTTACGCGTTCAATCGCATCTTGTTTGTCCATGTTCATGGTTGTTTCCTCGGCGTTTTCTCAGGTCCGAGCGCGAGCCAGCATGCGCCGTCGAATGCCAAGGCTGCTGCGGGTGACCAATGCTGGCAGGAGTGATCGGCTGTTTAGGCTGTCCCGGCCGTTCAGCGGCTAAGTACAGGGAAACTGATCGCGAACCGTCGTGTCCGCTGCCCAGCTTCGTCGGACGGCCGCGGGGGTGGGCGGCCGGGTGGCTCACGGGTCAAGGACCCGGTTATGGCAGAGGGAGTCGAGGGTGCCCGTGAGGACGGCGGTGACGAGTTCGGTGCGGGAGCGCTTTCCGGTGCGGGCGAGCAGCCGGGTCAGGCGTCCGACGACCGCGTCCTCGTTGAGTCGCAGGATGGTGGCGATCTGGCGGGTGGTGAGCTGTTCGGCGAGCAGGGTGGCGAGCAGGTGGTCGTTCTCGGCGGTGGCCTGCTTGCGGCCGGGGATGGTGAGTCCGGCCTCGCGCAGCATGGTCCTGGTGTGGAAGCGCCACAGGATGGCACCGGTCATGCCGAACAGTTCGTATGCCTCGTACAGGGGCTTGCCCGGGCCCGCACCCCCGTCGGCGGCTTCCAGGAGGGTGGTCGCCGTCTCGAAGGGCAGCCCGCGGGAGCGGGCCAGGTTCACCGCCTCGCGCAGGTGGTCGCGGGCGGTGTCGGGGGCCTCCTGGCGCAGGACCCGGGCCGAGGCCAGCAGGTACCTGAGCTGTGCCCTTCCGCTGTCCGTCCGGGAGGCGAGTCGCTCCAGGTGGTGCATGTGTACCGCCGCCTCGGCGGTGCGTCCGGCCTCGACTGTCACCTCGGCCAGCAGGGCCCACAGCTCCTCTGTGCCGTAGATCTGGTCGTGCTCCCGTGCAGCGGCGAGCCCGCGGCGCAGTGTTTTCTCGGCTGCGTCCATGTCGCCGAGGGCCATGAGCACTTCTGCCTCTGATGCGTTCAGCGCGCACTGCGGCGGACTCGTGCCGGGGCCGCGCATTTCCTCGACTATCTGCAGGGCGCTGGTGACGCGGCCCCGGGCGAGGAGGATGGCCGCGGTCCGCGCGGGCATCAGAGAGTTGTCCGATACCGGGGTGGACTGGATCTCGTTGTTGGCCAGCAGTCGGCGGGCTGACTCCAGTGCCTGATCCCACCGGCCCGTAACGTGGTCGAAGAGGAACTGGCTGAGCGGGGGCAGCACTTGTACGGTCAGGCCGGCGGTCTCCAGCAGGTTGTTGGCGGCGTTGAGGTCGTAGCTGGTGAGCAGTTCGTCGAACATGCCGCTCGCCAGCGAGTACACCTTGCCAGGGGGCAGCTCGGGGGCGTCGTGCATGGTCACTTCGCGCCGGTAGGGTTCTGGTCGGCCCATGGCCAGGTCGGCCACGGCTCTGAACCGGGCGGGCGCCGCGCGTGCGCGTGGGCTGGTGTTCCACACGCTCTCGGCCTGCTGGAGCAGGTGCGCTGCCTCCTGCCATCGCGAAAGGTGGCACAGGGCCATGGCCTGGCCGCTCACCTTGACCAGGGCGGGCACTGGCAGCCCGTCCCACCAGTAGGCGGTGGCGAGCCGGGACATCGTGGCCCAGTCACGTTGGTTGGCCGTGACCGCCACGACCAGAAAGGCGGCCTCCTGCAGGTCGAGGTCGCTCAGCGCAGGTCCCGGGTTGCGCAGCAGCGATTCCCCGGCGGCCCTTCCCGTGGCGTAGTCGCAGGCCAGGTAGGCGGTCGTCCCGTACTGCTGGAGGACGAGATCGCGGGCGTCGGCGTGCTCGGTCAGGTCACGGGCGGCCCGCAGCCACCGCAGGGCCCGCCCGTCATTGGGGCAGGGCCTCATCCGCCGTGCGGCAGCCGTCAGTTCGGCCACCGCACGCTCCCGGTCCACCAGGCTGCCCGAGTCCGCGACCCGGTCTGCCCGGTAGGCCAGCGCGTTCGCCTCGTCGAGAAGACCCGGCGCCGGGCGGATCACACATCCGGCGCTCTCCGCGTCCGCGTCCTTCCAGAGGACCTCGACTGCCGTGGCGGACAACCGACTGCGGTCCACGGGGCTCAGCCGCTCCCGGACGGTGTGCCCTGTCAGCAGCAGCCGGAACGTCCAGCCCTCTGCCGCGGCGCCGTCCGGTCCGGGCTGTTCCTCGATGATGCCCGCCTCGACCAGGCGGCGGACACCGTCGTAGGCAGCGTCGGCGGACAGGCCGGCCCACGCCGCGGTCAGCTGCAGGGCCGGTCGGCCGAGCGGCCCCAGGATGCTCAACGCCGCGGCCACCGCACGACACGGCTCGCCCAGCGCGTCCACTGCCATGACGAACCTGTCGCCGTCGGGCAGCACCGGTACCGGCGTCCTCGCGCCAAGGAAGGCGTGGCCGTCGGCGACCCGGATCCCGTCCCGGCGAGCCCAGCCCGCGAGCAGGGCGTCGACTGCTCCCGGGATGCCACGGGTCAACTCGCCTACCTGCCGGGCGAGGACGGCGTCGGGCTTTGCCCGCAACCACCGCGCGACCAGCGCGGTGACGTCATCCGGTCCCAGCGGGTACAGCTCCACCGTGCGGGCCCCCTCGATACCGGACAGCCGCTCCAGGAGGCCGGCCGGACCGTCGCAGCCTGATGCCCGGGCCTCTCCGGCCTTCCGTCCATAGCCTGAGGTGCCCAAACCGACGGGGGCCGGCGCGCCCTCTCTCATGCCCCCTGGGCCCGGTGCGACGGGCCGCACTGCCGACACCACCAGCCGGACACCGGGCGCGAGCCGCGAGAAGTCGATGCGGCACAGCACGGCCAGGGAGTCGGGATCGGCATGCTGGACGTCGTCGACCATGATGGTGAGCGACGTGGCCTGGGTGAGGGAAGCGCGAAGCAATGCGTGCATCGCTGTGGGGTCACCCTGGTCGACGGCGGACAGCGCCCGCGTAACCAGCTTCCCGGCCGGCCGCTGCCGTGGCGAGGCGGATCGGTGCTCTTCGAGTGCCATGACCAGCCGCAGCGCCAGCAGCAGAGGCCGTTCACCGTCGCCAGGAACACAGTCCACCGCCAGCACGGCGGTCCGTTCCGGACGCAGCCGTCCGCCGACCGCCTTCAGGAACGCACTGCGGCCCACACCGGTTTCGCCTCGGACAAGGACCAGGCGGGGACCGTCAGGGTCGCTCAGGAAGCCGTGGCTCTGCTCCAACTCGCGCTCGCGGCCGAGCAGAGTGTCGCCGGTACGGTCCAAGCGCGCGGGTGTACCCCAGCTGATCAGTTCGTTGGTCGCAGCCACTGTGCAGTACATCCTTGTTCAAAGACATGCCCGGGCGGACAGAGAACACGGCCCCCCGCTGTGTGCCCGCACCCGGCCTTTCGTCGGTGCGCGGACATTATGAGCTCGTCGCCACGCCATGAACCGCCAGGCCCTGTACGCGCCAACCTCCGGTGCGCCAGGAGTGCCGTACATTTTCCAGCCGGGTAAAGGGAACGCAAAGTGGCCAGGAGCCGTCTCTCCTCGGGGTTGGGGACAACGAGAGGAGCGGCACCATGCGGCACCAGCGTGGAGCGGTCATCGGCAGAGACGGCGCGGTCCGCGACGTAGTCGAAGCCCTGCGGGCCACCGGGGAAGCGGCCCGGATCCTGCTGGTCACCGCAGAGGCCGGAATGGGCAAGACAACCATCCTGGAGCAGGCTCGGCGTGCGGCAGCCCAGGCCGGCGCCGCAGTGGTGCGGCTCGGCTGGGAAGACGAAGACGCCGAGGACACGGCCGACGCGACGGTCCTCGACGCAGGCTGCGGCCTGACAGTCGAGGATGCCGACGGCTGCCTGCCGCCTCTCACGGCAGCCCGGGGAGCACAGTTGCGCGCCGCCGTGCGGGAGGGCGGGGCGAGCGCGCTGTCCGCCTTCTCCGAGGCACTGACGGAGGCATCCCGCCAGACCCCGTTCGCGCTGGTTGTCGACGGCGTCGAGCGGATGCCGCAGCGTAGTGCCGATGCTTTGGCGCTGCTGCTGCGGGTCTTCCGCCCGCGAGGCGTACCCGTGGTGATGGCCGGGCGGCCGGGGCCTGCGGCGGAACCGGGCCGCGCCCGGCTGACGGCCGCGGCCGACCAGGTCCTCGAATTGCCCCCTCTGCAGCCTGCCGATGTCGCCACGCTCGTCGACGTCCACGTCACACGGCGGTTCGGCCGTCCGGCCGAATCCGCGTTGGCGGATGCTGTGTCGCGGGCGCTGGGCACGCTGGCGGGCAACCCCCGCGCCGTGTTGTCGGTGCTCGACGCGCTGGACGAGCAGGACCTGGTGGAGCTCGACGGTCGGTTATGCCTCACGCTGCCGGACAAGCGGCTGCGCTTGACCACCGGGACGGCCGAGCTGCTCCGGTTCGGATGGCCCGACACACCGGCGGACTCCAAGACCATCATGGCGGCGATCGTCACCGCCTGTGTACTGGACCACGCCGAAGTGCACGTCGATGACGCGTTCACGATGATGCCATCTGGCGGAGCCCGGTCCCTTGAGCACACGCTGGACCGCCTGATCAAGGACGGGATCCTGACCGTGGACCCGCAGGGCCGCCTGTCATTCGCCGTCCCGGCGCTCGCCGCGGCCTTGCGGACCCTGCCCATCCAGCGCGACGTGCAGGGCAACTCCGCGCGGTACATCAAGCGGTTGGCGGACGAGCTCGGTGCCGAAGCCACCGGCCGCGGCTACCCGAGGCTGGCCGATCGCGTCGCAGCCTCCGGCCCGCTCCTGGCCGACTCCCTCGCAGTGCCACTGCTGCTGGCCGCAGCCCGCCAGGAGGCCGGGACCAACTGGCCCCGATCGGCCCGCGCCTACGCAGCCGCGCTCCACCGGCTCACACCACAGGACCCGCGGACCCTCGGTGTGCTCCACGAGGCGAGCAGCCTGAGCCTGCGCCACGGCGACCACGAAGGGCTCCTGGCGCTCGGTAAGCCGCTGCTTGCCCTCCTGGACCCACCGCATACCGAACTCACCGAGGGCGTCGAGAAAACGGCCGGCCTGTCGAGCGTTGCCGCCGCATGGGTGTGGGCAGCCCTTCACGAACACCGAGCCCCTTGCGCCGATGGCAGCCACCGTCGCTTGGGCAAGGTCGCTGGCCGGTTTCCCGCCGCGGCCGGGCTTGCGGCACTCGGCGGCCTCTACGGCATCGGCCCGCTGTCAGCTCGGCCGACAGCGGCCTCCCGCCACATCCTGGACACCTCCGGTCCCGGACACGTCCGCATGCCGCTGCCCAAGCCCACCGAACTCCACCTGCTGACCGCCGCGGTCGGCGGCCATACGGAACTGAGCCGCGCGCGGCAGCACATGCCCCCCGACGCCATCGACGATCACACCCTGGACCAGCTGCGCAGCGCCGCCGCCTACGCAGACCTGGCCGGCGCTCTTGCAGCAGTCTTCGGCGACCGGTATGTCCCGGCACCCGAGGGCATCGCCGTCCAGTACCGGGGCATGGTGCGCGACTATCTGGCCGGGGATTGGGACGCCGCTCTGGCGGCCGCCCGCCGCATCGAGGTGCGCAGCCGCTCCCACGCGGCGGCGGGCACCCCGCACCTGCCACGGGCGCTGGCCGCGGAGATCCACTGCACGCGGGGGGACGTCGCACGCGCCACAGCGTGGCTCGACCTGGTCCCCGACACCGCCACTCATCCCCTGGCCGCCCGGGCGCGGCTGGCGGTCCGGTACTGGTCGGGCCGTCGAGTGGAGGCGCTGGAGGAAGGCTGGCACGACGCTCGGCAGGCACGAAAGAACGGTCAGCTCGCCGGTGTCGAGCGGCTGCTGCTGCGCGTCCTGTCGCTCGCCGCCCACTCGGATCAGCCGCACAGGGTCCAACAGGCACTGGAGGAACTGGAAACCCTGCACGAGGAGGCAGCCACACCCATGACCCACGAGGCCCTCCTCATCGCACGCGGCATCGCGCACCACGACGCGGACAGCGCGCTGACCGCCCACCGGTTGACCAAGCTCCGAGGCGACGTCCACCTGAGCGTCATCTGCTGCCTGTGCCTGACACGCGTCGCCGACGACCCCCGGCGCTGGCTGACCGAGGCCGTAGCCAACGCTCGCACCCTCGGCCTGGGAGGCCCCTTCCGCACCGCAGTCACCCGTGCCGCGCAGCAGCGCAACATCCCCGTACCGAGACTTCGCCAAGGCCGACAGAAGCTGACCGAACTCGACATAAGACTGGTGCGCATGGTCACTGACGGCGCGACCAACCGGCAGATCGCCGCAGAACTCGCCTACAGCCCCAAAACTGTGGAACAGCGCCTGACACGACTGTTCCAGCGCACAGGCTCCCGCTCCCGGAGGGAACTCACCGCCGCCTGGCTCAACGGAAGCCTCACCCAGACCGCCTCCGGCCCCTCCAGCCTGGACGACCACTGACCCCTGTGGACACCAACCATGTTCCCGAGCCGATCCACACTGCCTTGTTCGGGCGCACAGCGGCCCGCGCGGGTGGCACGGTCGGGGCCGCAGCCTGGAGTTCGACAAGCGGTACGCCGTACCGCCGTACCTGCCCCGAACGCAAAGAACCGAACGGCGCCTGGCCCCAAGAGTGTCCGCACCGGACTCACCCTCTACCAAGTCTCGACACCCTCCAGAACATCCTGAGGTGCTGGACCGGCATCTGCACCACCTGCCAACAGCCCCTGCCCAGCGACCAGCATGATCCCGCGCAGAACGTCGGTCGTATGCGCCGATGGCGCAGTCAGCCGACTGGTTGGTCGGCCCCCGCCGCCACGATCAGTCGGGCGGTGTTGGTGACCGAGGAGTCCACGAAGAACTCGGCAATCGGGACTTGCACTGTGAACACACTCTTGAGGCGGGAAATGAGCCGCAGCGCGGCCAGAGAGTGGAAACCCAGCGCAAAGATGTCCGTCCGCAGGTCGATCGTCGGTACTTTGAGTACCTCACAGTAGACCTCCGCGACCTTGACTTCGAGCTCGCTGCCCTGCGCTTCCTCGGGGACGACACGCTCGCGGCTCCGCAGCGCGAGCAAGGCTGCTTGGTCAACCTTGCCATGCGAGGTGAGCGGGAACCGTTCAACTACTGAGATCTGAGCCGGAACCAGGTGTGGGGGAAGCCGGGTACGAACGTACGCCGCGACTGTTGCCTCGTCGGCGTACGCACCGATCAGGAACGCGATCAGCTCAAGCTCTGCCGCTGGATCAGCCTCGGTGCGCCGAGGCACGACCAGGCTGCGCTCCACGTCCGGATGGCCGTCGAGTACCGATTCGATCTCGGCGAGCTCGACCCGATGGCCGCGCAGTTTGAGCTGACGGTCCACGCGGCCGAGAAATTCGAGGTCACCTTCGGCAGTCCATCGGCCTTGGTCGCCGGTGCGATACATACGTGCGCCCGGCTCGGCCGCGAAGGGGTCCGGCAAGAAGCGCTCGGCGGTCTGCTCGGGCCGGTTGAGAAAGCCGTCGGAGACGCCGGGGCCGGCCAGGTAGATCTCCCCTGGCACGCCGCGTCCAACCGGCGCGAGCAAAGCGTCGAGCACGTAGACGGCGGCGTGCGGCATTGGTCGTCCGATCGGCAGCGCCTCGCGGTCGAAGTCAGCACCAGGCTGGTAGGTCGTGCTGGTCACCGCCGTTTCGGTGAGCCCATAGACATTGGTGAGCGGAATCCCGAAGTCCAACCAGCGCTGGTAGACCTCGATCGGCGCGCGTTCGCCGCCGACCAGCACTCGCCGCAAGGTTTGCGGAACGGGGACAACAGCCGGGTCGATCAGGCGCACTACTTCGATCCAGTAGGCGGTGGGGAGCTCACATAGAGTGATCTCGCGCTCTCCGAGGAGGTGCAGCAGTCCCTCCGGGCTGGTCCGGCCGAGCACGCCATCGAAAAAGACGACACAGCCACCGGCCAGCCAGGTCGGGAAGAGCTCCTCGACATGTACGTCGAAGGTCATCGCGGCGAGCTGCAGCATCCTGTCTTCCGGGCCCAGATCGATCGTGTCCACCGCGGCACGGGTGAACGCAGTCAGGTTGACATGGGTGACGAGGGTGCCCTTGGGCACTCCCGTCGAGCCGGAGGTGAACGGGACATACGCGACCTGACGGCCTGTCACAGCGATGTCCTCGAGATCCTCACCGGACTGGGCCTCGATCGAGGAAGCGACCGCCGGATCGTCGAGGGCGAGCACATGGTGGGCCCCGGCAAAGTCCTCGGCAAGGTCCACGACCGTGAGCACCAAGCGGGGCGCGGTCTCGGCGAGGACGTGGGCCTTGCGGCTGCCGGGCGCGTCCGGAGCCACAGGGACGTAGGCCCCGCCCGCCTTCAGCACGGCGAGCACGGCGGCCGGCCAGGAGGAGCCATGGGGCAAGGCGAGCGCCACCCGCTCGCCCGTGCGAAGACCTAGCTGACGCAGATACCGCGCGAGCCGGTTGGCCTGGCTGTTGAGCTGTGCGTAACTGACTGGAGTACCGTCTTCACGCTCGATCGCCGGCGCATCTGGGCTCTGTCGGACCCGTCGCTCGAACAGCGCGTGCAGGGTGGTCAGCTCGTCCCCCGGCACGGGCCGGCCGGTGAGCTCCCGATCGGGCGCGGCGTCGGTCGACGTGCGAAGCGCTCCCAGTGGGAACTCGGGGTCGGACACGGCCTCGCCGAGCAGCGCCAGGTAGCTCTCGGCCATTGCCTCGATGGTGCCCGGGTCGAACAGCTCACTGTCGTATTCGAACTGAAGGCTCAGCTCCCCCAGCGCGTCAACAGCGCTGAGACTGAGACGGAACCGGGCCCCGCCATTGGATACCTCGTACAGCTCCGTCACCGCGCAGCCCGGCAGCGTGGCCTCGAACTCCGTGGACTGCTCGAAGGAGAACATCGTCTGGAAGAGCGGGGTCTCACGCGAGGTGCGTCTGGAGTCGACCCGTTTGACAAGCTCGGTGAAAGGCGCGTCTTGTGCGGAGAGCGCGTCGAAAGTACTCAGCTGGAGTTCGCGGACCAGGGAGGCGAAGGACACGTCCGCGTCCAGCCGCAGTCGCAACGGCATGGTGTTGGCGAACAGCCCAATGAGCGACTGGTACTCGGGCCGGGTCCGGCCGGCCAGAGGCGTTCCGATCAGCAGGTCGTCCTGACGGGTGTAGCGGGCCAGCAGCACGCCCCAGACACCGCCGAGCATCGCGAAGGGCGTGACCCCGAGCCGCTTGGCGCAGACGTAGGCATCGGCCCGAAGCTGCTCTGGCACCACTGTCGTGAACTCATCCCCCCGGTAGTCCCGGGACGCTCCTGAACTGTGATCGACCGGCAGTGCAAGGATCGTCGTCGCACCGGCCAATTCCCGAGCCCACGCGTCGAGCACGTTGCCGTACCCGCCGTCCTCGGTGATGCGCCGCTGTTCGGCAGCGAAGTCGCGGTACTGCATGGTGAAGTCAGGCAGATCGGGCTCACCGCCCGCGTGCCATGCGGCGTAGAGCGCGACGAACTCGGTCCAGAACAGACGCAGCGACCAACCGTCCGCAACGATGTGGTGCATGTTGACGAAAAACGCGTAGGCGTCATTCTCAAGACGTAGCACAGCAGCCCGCAGCAGCGGGCCGTGCACAAGGTCGAAGGGCTCGCGAGCGGCGGTCTCGACGAACACACGCCACTCGTCGGGCCGGGAGCGAAAGTCGAACACAGGCAGCGCGAAGGGCTGCGGCGGATCTGTGATGAGGTACAGTTCGCCGTTTTCCTCGCCCACCCGGGAGCGCAGCACCTCATGCCGACGCACGATCTCGGTCACGCAGCGCGCGGCGAGTTCCGTGTCCAACGCGCCGCGCAGTCGGATCACCATGGGTATTCCGTAAACGCTGCGGCCCGGGGCGAGTTGTTCAGCAATCCAGATCTGCTCCTGCAGGAGGGAGATCCTCTCGATCTGTCGGTTGCCCATGGGTGCTCCGGTCGGGTGCGTGGCCTTCGGAGTAGTGGTTGACTCGGTCATCATGACCCGCTCTTCCTGACAGTCGGCTAGTAACCGAGTTCCCGGTCGACCAGGCCGATCGGCTCAAGGCCGTTCGCCAGTCGACGAATGTTGCGCCGGACCAGGTCGACGAAGGGTCCGAGTGCGTGATCCAGATCGCCCGCGCAGTGCGCGGTGATCACACAGGTGGGAAGGGACCACAGCGGGTGCTCCGGAGGAAGCGGCTCGGGGTCGGTGACGTCCAGGCCGGCGCCGGCAATCCACCCGGAGGTCAGCGCACGAACGAGGTCATCTGTGATGACAAGCCCGCCGCGCGCCACGTTCACCAGGCACGCGTCCCGACGCATGGACCTGAGTCTGACTGCGTCGATCAGCCCGGCCGTGTCCGCGGTCAGCGGCGCCGCGAGGAAGACCACACGGGCCTCGGGCAGCAATTCGTCGAGGCGATCGGGCGTGCTGACCTCGGCGCCCGCCATCGGGGCACCGCCGCGGCACACCACCTTGGGGCGGACCCTGAACGGGCGCAGCAGTGCGAGCAGTGCCCGGGCAACCCCGCCGCCGCCCACCACAAGGACCTCGGCGTTCGTCAGCCCGATGGCGGGGCGCGGCAGCCACGCGCCGGCCCTCACGGAGGCAGTGCCCTGACGCAGCACGGTCAGCGCGAGCATGAGGGCGTGTTCAGCCACCAGCTCGGACTGGACGCCCACGGCCCGGCTCCAGCGGATCCGCTGATCCATGAGCGGCAGGTAGCTTTCGACGCCGGCGCTCGCCAGTTGAACCCAGCGCACCGACGGCGCGCACTCCAGTGCAGCTGCCAGCGCCGAGGGCCGCTCGCCGGTCCAGATCAAGCCCTGAGCCCGGTCCAGCGGAGCCAGTCGAACGCCTGAAGCACGCAGCGCTGTCATGAGATCGGCGGGCGCCGGTTCCGGAAGCACTGCCACTGGTAGGTCGGGAAGCATGGTCACCGGCCACTGCCCGGTTTACCCACCGCCGCAACGTCCGCCTTCGCGTCGGCCAGCGCTGCCACTCCGCGTACCGAATACGCGTCGAAGACCTCGCGGAAACCGAGGTTGCTGCCCAAGTGTGTGCGGATCCAGCTGATCAGCCGCAACATGAACAGCGAATCCCCGCCCAGATCAAGCAGGTTGTCGAGCACACCGATCTCGTCGAGTCCCAGTAGCTCCGCCGCGGCGGCGCCGACGCGCCGCTCGGTTTCACCTGTCGGCGGCACGAACTCGGTGGGCAGGTCGGGCCGACGCTTCGGCGGCGGCGGAAGCATCGCGTGGTCGATTTTCCGATGCATCGTCAGCGGGAAGTCGTCCAGCCGGATCAGCGCTGAAGGGATCAGATAGGCCGGCAGTTCGCCGGCGAGGAAGGAACGTAGCTCACCGACGCTCACCGTCTCCGGGTCAGCAGTCACGTAGCCGATCAGACGCTGCTCACCCGACGCATCTCGACCAGTCGTGACCAGGGCTTGACGCACCGCTGGGTGCCGGTCGAGCGCAGCCTCGATCTCGCCTGGTTCGACGCGATATCCACGCACCTTGATTTGCTGGTCGCTGCGTCCAAGGAACTGCAGCCGACCGTCGGGAAGACGGCGTACCCGATCGCCGGTGCGGTACAACCTGGCCCCCGGAATCCCCGAGTAGCGGTCGGCGACGAACCTCTCCGCAGTGACGTCGGGTCTGCCCAGGTAACCGCGTGCCAGCGAGTCACCACCAATGAGCAGCTCGCCCTCGGCATCCGTGGGAACGAGGTCGAGCCGCTCGTCGACGACGAACATGCGGGTTCCGGCGATGGCATCGCCTATCGACAACACCCCGTCCTTGGGTGCTTGTCCGGGCGGCACGCTCCAGTACGACGCGGTCGCAGTGGTCTCGGTCGGCCCGTAGACGTGCACCAGCGGAAGGCGGAAGCGGTCCCACTGCTGGACGGCTTCGGGCATGGCCCGGTCTCCTCCCATGACGACCAGGCGCAGTGACGGGGGCAGCGCCCCGCCGGTGTCCACGAGGTGGCGAACCAGCAGGTGCCAGTGCGCGGTCTGCATCTCAAGCAGCGTGACGTCGTGCGTGGTGAGGAAGTCGAGCAGGGCCTCCACCGGGGAGAGCGCAACCCGGTCGGTCGGGAACACGCTTGTCCCGCCCTGCACGAGTGGGGGGAACAGCTCCTCGAGTGAGGCGGAGAATGCGGCGGCGGCCAGCATCAGGTAGCGATCACGCGGCCCCATGCCGAACTCGGCACTCGCGGCGGCTGCGAGATTCGCCAGGCCGAGATGGGTGATCATGACGCCTTTGGGCGCTCCGGTGGAACCTGAGGTGTAGATTACGCAGGCCAGATCGTCCGGCGCGGCTGCGGGGGCGCCCGGACGGGGAGGCAAGCGCCCCCGGTCCGGCGCAAGGGTCATGACGGGCAGGCTGGTTGGCGTCCCCTGCGCTCCGTCCACGATGAGAATCTTGATACCGGAGTCCGCCGCGAGGAAGCTCTTGCGCTGGTCGGGGTAGTCCGGGTCGATAGGCACGTAGGCCGCTCTCGCACGCAACACGCCGAGAATCGCGACAAGCAGGTCGACGGAGTGACGCATCATCACGCCGACGCGATCGCCGGGAAGCACTCCCATCTCCGCCAGGCGCGCCGCCATGTGCTCGGCTTCGGCGGCGAGTTCGGCGTAGGTCAGTGCCCGCTGCGCATCCTCGGTGGCGTAAGCGTGCGGCGTCACCCTTGAGTGCTGCTCAAGCAGGTGCGGGATGAGCTTCGGCGCGTCGTTTCGCGCTGATTGAACGTCGGCGTTCACGCGGCAGACTCCTCAGGGGTGGGCGACGTCGACGTCAAGGGGCCTGGGGCGGCGTCAACCTGCTCTGCCATCAGCTTCACAACGGGTGTGACGCCACTGCCCGGCAGCACCGGGGCGCCGAGGGCTGCCAAGCCGGTCTCGAGCGCGGCCAGCGCGGTAACCAGGTCGAGCGGGTCGGCGTGGCCGCAGTGACCGATCCGCACCACTTGGTCGGCCAGTTCTCCGTTGCCGGTAGCCAGCTGGACGCCTGTGTGCTCGACTACCGCATCGACGAGAGTGCGCGCATCTACTCCTGGCGGTGTGAACGCGGCCGTGACGATGCCGTTGCGCGCCACTTCTGGGGTCAGCAGCCGGAGTCCGAGGCCGCGCAAGCCCGCTCTGGCCATCCGGCCGAGCTCCGAATGCCGTCGGTGGCGCCGCTCCATGCCTTCAGCGAGTACCTGTTCGAGCGCCGCAGACAACTGGAGCAGCACGCCGACCGCCGGCGTCCAGGGGGTACGGGGGATGGAGTGATTCAGACTGTCACGCGTGATCGTCCAGTCGAAGTAGTACCGCAGATGCCTGGCCTTGGCGTGCCGGCGCCAGGCGCGCTCACTGACCGAGACGAAAGAGACCCCCGGCGGCGCCATCAGCGCCTTCTGACTCCCGCCGACCACGACGTCCAACCCCCACGCGTCGGCCTGCATTTCGCAGCCGCCGGCACCGGAGGCCGAGTCCACTATCGTCAGCACACTGCGGGTCGCGCGCCCGAAGGCCTCAAGGTCGGTGACGACGCCTGTGGAGGTCTCGCAGTGCACGACGATCGCAGCGACGATTTGCGGGTCGGCCGCCAGGCAGGCTTCGACAACTGCAGGGTCCGGCTCGCAGCCCCACGCGACGTCGAGCACGACGGTCTCCAGGCCATAAGCGCGGCATAGCTCCACCCAGCGCCTTCCAAAGGCACCGTTGTCCACCACGAGTACCTTTTCCCCTGGACTGAAGAGGTTTTGCACCGCGCTCTCGAACGCACCGGTGGTGCTTGACGAGAAGATCAGCACGTTCCCATCGGTACCAAGCACATGCCTGAGCCCGTCGATGATTCGGGTGAATATGCGTGCGAAGTCCTCGGTGCGCTCGTCGACCATTGGGTGCGTCGCCGCCGCGATGACCGCGGGCGGCAGCGGGGTCGGACCGGGTATGGCCAATCTGTCCTTATAAATCATCTTCCTGATTCCTTCGTGCCGCGGTGTTCCGGCTTCGTCAAAGGCTCGTCTGCAGTCGAGTACCGCTCAGCTGACCGACGCCTCACTTCCGCCGTCCGGCACGTGCGGTTCGATGGCGCTCTTGCGGAGCCCGGCATCGTCCGGCTCGTTCTGCACCTGTAGCTCTGGTTGCTCAACCCTGGTCAGGGCAAGGGCGAACAGTGCCGTGCCCGCCACCGCGACCACAGCACAGCCCACCAGCACCGGGCGTAGGCCGAACAGGATGCCAAGGGGGCCGGCTACGGCGAAGCCGACCGGCTGGGCGATCTCCGAGGCCATCAAGTCGAAGGCGGCCACCCGGCCGAGTACCGCGCTCGGTACGGCTCGCTGCATGAGGGTCTGGAAGAACACTCCTTGCAGGCCGATCGCACAGCCGGAGAGCAGCGCGGCACCCGCCACCACCACCGTCGGCACGCCAGAGCCCAGGGCCAGCGTTTCGAAGACGATCAGCGGTGGCAGCCACGCTATGAAGACCACCGGTCGCTTCGGCTTGATCCGCCCGGCGGTGAACTGCGCGCAGACCACGCCGATGGTCATGCAGGTGCCGATGACACCCCAAGCTGCGGCACCGCCCAGATAGGTGTCGGCCACCAACGGGCCGAGGACCGCGAGGGGAGCCAGCAGGACCAGTGAGAACAACGTCCACTGCAAGGTAAGCAGCCATAGCCAGGGGCGCATTCGAAACTCACGCCATCCTTGCCCCAGCTGCGTGAACGTCCCGCCTGTGCGATCCGGCTCGGCTTCGCCCCCAGCGGGGATCCTGACGAATATGAGACAAAGAGTGATGAAAAGCATCAGTACGCTCTCCACCAGGAAAGCGGCTCCCGAACCGTACGCCGCCACGACCACTCCTGCCGCCGCAGGGGCCACCGTCCAAGCCAGCGAGGAAAACGTACCGATCAACGCATTGGCCTCGTCCAGGTCATCTTGTGCGACGACGTCCGGCATGATCGCCATGCTGGCCGGACCGAATAGCGCGTCAGCGCCGCCGTATACGACTGCCAGAGTGAAGAACCAGCCGAGGGTCGCAGTATGCGTGAGTAGTCCTATCGCCAAGGTCGCCGCCGCGACCAGGCGTACGATCGACGAAGCGATGAGCAACGCGGCACGCGGAAAGCGGTCCGCCGCGACGCCGGCGAACAGCGACAGGACGAGCGAAACCGCCGCCTGAACTCCGAGGACAAGGCCGAGGTCACTCGCAGAACCAGTGGTGTGGAGGACAGCGAAGCTCTCCGCGACTGGCAGAAAACCGTTGGCCATGCTGGAGCCCAGCCGGGCAGCCAGTAAGCAGGCGAAGTGCCGGTCGGCCAGCAGCCTTCTGCGTTTGCCTCGGCGTCCTCGTTCGCCGGAGATCCCTACATCGCTCATTGCGTCTCTTTCCGCGCGTGCTGGTTTCAGGCCCCGGCACGAGGGCTAGGTGATGGTTTCCTTGGGTCCGGTCGGGCGGCGGTGCCACACCGGGGGGCCCTCAAGAGGTTGTCGCCTCGACCAGGGACCTGGGCCGCATGTCCGTCCAGTTCCGTTTCACGTACTCCAGGCAGTCCTCTCGCCCGGCTTCGCCGTGTACTACGGTCCAGCCGTTGGGGACATCGATGGCGGCGGGCCACAACGAGTGCTGTCCCTCAGCATTGACCAGCACCAGGTACACGCCGTCCTGGTCCTCGAATGGATTCGCCACTGCTTTCACTCCCCTAGGTAAGTTGTCATCATTCGTCAGCGGCCGCGCAACTCGATATGCGTGCCGAATTCATGGGCAATAGGCAACGTATGCACCCCGCCATTGGTATCTTCCGGGGTGGGCTGGACGATCAGCCAAGCCGCTCGTACACCGAGATCCACATATCTTCGAACCCGACCGGAACCTCGGTGTGGTCATAGGAATCGATCGGACATCAACGCTCGATCTCTTCCCCCAGCACATCGACTGTGCTGGTCGGCGCATCCGGGTCCGCGGCAAGAGCGGCCAGCATCCGCCGGTAACCGTCGGCAACGCGCTGCGCGGTCTCCCGTTCGAACATGTCGAGCCGGTACTCCAGGAACGCATCCATCCCGGCCGGCTCCTTGTCCGGGCCGAAGTTCTCCTGCAGGCTCAACGCCAAGTCGAACATGGAGCTGCCGGCGTCGATGGCCAATGGCACGTCGGTCAATCCGTCGAACCTGAGCCCGGCGTCGGTGTTGTTATCCAGGGTGAACATGACCTGGAAAATCGGGTGACGGGTCCGCGAGCGGGCAGGATTGAGTGCCCTGACCAGGTGATCGAAGGGGATGTCCTGGTTGTCGTAGGCATCAAGGGCGACGGTCTGGACCCGCTTGACCAGGTCTCGCAGACTCGGGTCGCCGGAGACGTCGACGCGGAATACCAGCATATTGACGAAGTAACCGACGAGATCGGTCAGCGCATCATCCATGCGGCCGGCCACGGGTGAGCCGATCGGAATGTCGGTGCCCGCACCGAGCTGGCTCAGCAGCGCCGCAAACCCGGCCTGCAATACCATGAACATGGTCGCATTTTCGGTGCGGGCGACCTCGGCCAGTGCCGTATGCAGATCGGCGTCGAGGGTGAACTCGATCGCGCCCCCGGCGAAGTCGGACATCGGTTGGCGCGGGTGATCCGCCGGCAACCGCAGTTCCTGGGGAATGCCGTCGAGCATCGAACGCCAGTGCGCGAGCTGTCTCGACGCCAGGCTGTCCGGGTCCTCCTCGCGGCCCAGCAACCGCCGCTGCCAGAGTGCGTAGTCGGCGTACTGGACAGGCAGCGGCGGCATGTTCGGCTCGGCACCACGGCGCCGCGCCGCGTAGGCCCGGGCGAGGTCTCGGGTGAGCGGCCCCAACGACCAGCCATCGCTGACGATGTGGTGCATCGACATGAGCAGCACGTGCTCCTGCGGCCCCAGTGCGAACAGCCATGCCCGAAGGGGCAGGTCGTACACAAGGTCGAACGGGCGTTCCGAGGCCTCGTGCATCGCCTTATGCAGCTCTTCCTCGGCAAGCTCCTTGTACTCCAGTCTCACCGAGCATTCCGAAATATCCAGGACAACCTGGTGCGGCTCGCCCTGACCGTCCCGGATGACCGTGCGAAGCGATTCATGTCGCTGCACGACGTCTCGCAATGCCTCCTCCAGGGCTGTTCTGTCCAGTTGCCCCGTCAGCCGCGAAGCGAGCTGCATGGTGTACATCGAGCTGCCCGGATTCATCTGATGGATGAACCACAGTCCGAGCTGCCCGAACGACAGAGGGATCATGACTGGTCCCACATAATGTCGGCGGTACGGGAGGATCGGTCACACAAACGGCTTGACACAATCATTGAGATCCCTACTGCTCTGTGCGGGCCCATCCGACCTCGCGGAAGTCATCCGGCGCCCGCCGTGGGTCAGCGGACCGTCGGGAGGAGTGCCGGCCGGGTGATGACGGCGATCCGACCAGAGTCGATCTGCGCCGCGAGCAACGCCGCGGTAGGCGCCTGGAACAGGGTCTTGATACCGATCTCCACACCCATGACACTGCGGATCCGGCTCAGCAGACGCACCGCGTGCAGAGACTGGCCACCGAGTTCGAAGAAGCTCTCCTCCACACCGACCGCAGCGAGGTCAAGCACCTCGCCGATCAGCTTGCACAGTTGCTGCTCGCGCGCGGTGCCCGGGCTGCGATCGGTGACAGATGCACGCTCATCCGGGGCAGGCAGGTTACGCCGGTCCACCTTGCCGTTCGTGGTCAACGGCAGGTTCTGCAAGCGCACCACGGCAGACGGGAGCATGTAACCGGGCAACTGTGACGCGGCGTGGGCGAGGATCTCCTCGTTGGGCGCCTGGGCCACTACGTAGGCGACGACTTGCCGCAGCCCCGGCCTGTCTTCGCGTACCACGACGGCGGTCTGTTCCACACCTGGGTGCGCTGCGATCACGTTCTCGATCTCGCCGAGCTCGATCCGGAAGCCGTTCATCTTGACCTGGTCGTCCCGGCGCCCGACGAACTCAAGAGTCCCGTCGTCACGCCAGCGGGCCCGATCTCCGGTGCGATACATCCGCCCCCCGGCCGGACCGAAGGGACAGGCAACGAAGCCGGCCGCAGTGAGGTCGGGTCGGCTGAGATATCCGCGGGCCAGCCCAGCGCCGCCGAGGTACAGCTCGCCCGCCACGCCCACCGGCAGCGGCCGCAGGCCCTCGTCCAGGACGAAGATCCGGGTGTCGGCGATCGGCCGGCCGATGGGTGGCGGTTCGTTCCCCTCGTTCCCCGTCAGCGGGCCGATCAGCGTTGCGCACACCGTGGCCTCGGTAGGCCCGTAAGCGTTGAACACACTGCAACGCCCGGACCAGCGTGCGGCGAGGTCGGCGGTCAGGCTTTCCCCGGCAACCACGATGGTCAGGTCCGCGGGCAGGTCCTCGTCGGGGGAGAGCGAGGAGAGCACCGAGGGCGGCAGGGTTATGTGCGTCACAGCCTCTCGGACAAGCACTGCTTCGAACGAACCCCCGACGAAGTCGTGAAGGCCCGGGACGAACACCGCCGTGGCGCCGCTGAGCAGGGCCATACAGAGCTCCGAGACGGAGGCGTCGAAACTCGGACTGGCGAATTGCAGGACCCTGCTGTCGGACCGTACGCCGAATGCCTCGATCTGCGCGCCGGAGAGCCCGGCGAGGCCCTCGTGCGTGACCGTCACGCCCTTCGGTGTTCCGGTCGAACCGGAGGTGTAAATGACGTATGCCGGGTGCGCGAGGGTGAGTGGGTGCGACCGCTGTGCGTCGGAGAGGTTCGATGCGTCCGCGTCCGCGTCACGCCCGGTCTGCTGTTCGTCGAGGACCAGGATCGGCATCGTCCAGGGCTGGGCCGTGGCGCCGGCGGCATCGGTCAGCAGCAGGGCGGGACGCGCGTCGCCGACGATGTACTCGATTCGCTTGGCCGGATAGGCCGGGTCGAGCGGTAGGAACGCGGCACCCGCCTTGCTGATCGCGAGGATGGCCAGGACGAGGAGCGGGCCGCTGGGCAACGCGACCCCGACCAGCTTCTCGGGTCCCATTCCGCGGGCAACCAGAGCTCTGGCAAGCCGGTTGGCCCGCTCGTTGAGTTGTCGGTAGCTCCACCGCAATTCGCCGCAGGAGACCGCGCATGCGTCGGGGCGCCGCTCGACCTGGGCCTCGAAGAGCGAGGGGAGGACGACGGGATCGTATGATGCGCCGTCTCCGCTCTGCTGCGTGACCAGCAGAGCGTGCTCCTCCTTTGAGGCCAGTGGAATCTCGCACAGCGGTCGGTTCGGCGAGCGGACCGCGTTGGCGAGGAAGGTGGTGTAGTGCGTTGCGATGCGGCGGATCGTCTCCGGCGCGAACAGATCGGTCGCGTACTCGATTTCCGCTTCGAGTCGGCCGTCCCGCTCAACGACCTCGATACTCAGGTCAAGTTTGCTGGCGGTGCGCGGCGGCGGTGCGGCGCCCTCGATCGTCAGTCCCGCGACGCGTACGGACTCCTCAAGCGCCTCGTCGTAGATGAACGCCGTCTGGAACAGTGGATTGCGGCTCGGGTCGCGTGGCGGACGAAGTCGCTCGATGACCTTCTCGATCGGCGCTTCCTGATGGGCGAGACCTTCGATGGAAGCCCGCCGTGTCTGGTTGACCAGGCCGTGGAAGGTCTGATCTAGCTCCGGGCGTACCCGGAGGGCCAGGACATTGACGAACATGCCGATCATGTCCTCGGTGCCCGGCTCGGTCCGACCGGCCATGGGGGTGCCCACCACCAGGTCCTCTTGGCCTGCGTAGCGGCCGAGAACGGCAGCCCAGCCAGCGAGCATGACCGCGTAGGGGGTGACGCTCCAGCGGCGGGCCGCCGCCGCGAGTTCGACGCGCAGCGAAGCCGGCAATGTGAAGGAGTGGCTGGCGCCATGGAAGCTCATGCGTGAGGGACGCTGGTAATCGGTGGGCAGCTCAAGTGCGAAGGACGCGTCCCTGAGCTGGGTGCACCAGTGCTCGACCTGACTGTCCAACAGGCCCTCGTCGAGCGAGCGACGTTGCGCGACGGCGTACCGCCCGTAGGTGAAGGGCAGCACGGGGAGCTCGGGTGTGCGGCCCTCGGCCCCCGCGGCAAGAAGTTCGGCAAGCTCCTGGACCAACACGCCGGCCGAGACTCCGTCGAAGATCAGGTGATGTACGTCCACCAGCAGGCGGTGATCGGCGGGACCAAGGCGGTACAAGCCGAACCGCACGAGCGGCCCATGCAAGAGGTCGAACGGAGCTGCCGTCGCGGCGCTCACCCGCTCAGTCATCTCCTGCTCCGAGGCCACATCCTGTGGATCGAGCCTTACGGGGCGTGCGGGGACGACGACGAACCGGGGCGAGCCAGACGCGATGGACACCACAGAGTGCAGCACATCGTGCCGCTCAACGATATGGGTCAGAGCCACCTCAAGCAGCCCGAGGTCCAGCTCGCCGCGCAGAGCGAAGACAACCGGGGTCCCGTAGTGCGAGCCCGCATCGGCGAGCTGCTCGGAGACCCAGATCCGCTCCTGTGCCGGGGAAAGGGGGAAATCCCTGTCAACGCGGAGGTTCTCGTTGTCTTTCGGTTGCATCGCAGAGTCTTGGGTAGTCGACACTGACGTCTCCCAGTCGTTTCCGGGTAGGGTCCGTCCGGCCGCGAGGGCCGAGGCGCTGTAGGTCGTCAATAGATCACTCGCGCGTCGTGGCTGATTCTGCGATCACGCGACTTCCGCAGGTCGCGCGCCACGTTCAGCCTCTTGAGCCAGCGGTCCGTGCCGTCGAAGCGGGCAGTGAATGGCACCCTGCCGTGCACGATCTTGTAGTTGTCCAGGAAGAGCAGTTCACCCGGTTCGAGCACGTAATCTCGTACGTTGCGATCGACCTCCGCGACGATGGCCTTCATCGCGCGGGCGCTGTCCGGGACGGCGTATGCGTCCTCCATGAAGAATGGATCGATGCACAGATAGGGTGCTTCGCGGTCGCCGAAGAGGATTGCGACTCGGTCGGGATTGCTGTCCTTGGCCGTGATCCATTCATAGCTGCGCGAGAGCAGCTCGCGTTCGCGCGTCGACATCTCCCGGTCGTCTTCGTCGTGGTGCGGCAGATGCGAGCGGTCGGGCTTGATCGGGTACCGCTCCTGACAGAGCAGGTCCCTGATCTCATCAGTGAGCTTGAGGTCGTCGACCGAGGCGAAGGTCGTTGCCACCCGGTCGTGGTTGCGCAGACAGGCCAGGCCGAGGTAGTCGGCCCGCAGCGGGTGGAAGGCCTCCTCGGTGTGCCAGGTCAGCAGTTCCTCGCTGCCCGAGCCAAGCTGCTCGTTTTCGTGACCCTTGATCGGAAAGATGTCGTGCATGATCCGGCCGTCCTGCTGCGTCGCCCAGGCGATGGGGTCGCCCAGCAGGGATGCGCAGAGCATGAAGTACACCTCCGCGGGGAGCGTGGACGCCCGGCCAACGTGGGTACGCCAGTGCTCGGGAGTGGGCCCGATGGCAACGTCGTCAATCCGGAAGCCGCGGATGGACAGCACCCCACCGGAAGCCTCCAGGCGGAACGCGTTCAACTCCGCTCGCAGCCGCTGCGGCAGCTCGTGTGCGTACACCGCGCACTGCCGGACGAACTCCGGGTCAGTGATCGAGTGGAACTTCGCCGTGAGCGAAGCGAGTACTTCGTTGACTGTCTGTGACTCAACGTCCGAGAGTTCAATGCTCTGCATACTCGTCAGGGTTCCTTTCCGACTCACGGCTGGGCACTCGCGGCGAACTCAGCGCTCAAAATGTCCAGGCCTTTGCTTAGTTGGCTGCGATCGCCGCCGAAACCGAGCCGGACGCGGCACGGGTGGTCGAATGCCCGGCCGGGCACGAGCAGCATGTTGCTTGTCTCTCCCAGCCGACGGCAAAGCTCGGTCGTGTCCCGCCACGGGCGCAGTTGCGGGAACGCTGTCACTCCGCCGAGAGGCAGCGGGAGGTCGACACGATCCTCGTGCCGCGCGGCCCAGTCGGCCAACAGGCTTCGGTTGGCCTTGGCGTTCTTCAGCCTGGGAGCGATGAAGACGTCTGCGCGGTGTACGACGCGCAGCGCGATGAACTCGACCAGTGGAGAGAGGCTGAGGGTGATGCGGTCGCGCAGGTTGGTCATCGCCCGCAACATCTCCGGGTCCGCCATGCACCACCCGAAACGCATGCCGGGTAGACCAAAAGCTTTTGAAAAGGTTCCGATCGACACAGTGCGCGGATAGGTCAGTCCGGGGTCCGGCAGCGGTGCGTCATCGTAGACCAGGTCCGTGAAAGCGCCGTCCCACAGGAGATAGGCGCCAACATTGTCAGCAATCTCGAGCAGGCGACGGAAACCAGCAAGGTCGAGTGTCGCGCCGGTCGGGTTGTGCGGAAAGTTGACCACAATAACCTTTGTGCGCGCAGTGACGAGCCTCGCAAGTTCCTCCACGTCAGGCCGGAATTTGTCCTCCTCGCGCAGGCGCCAGCGCAGAACTTCGCACCCCATGGACTCTGCGACGGATACATGCGAGTGGTAGGCCGGGTGTAGGGCGACGACTTGGTCACCTGGCTCAAGGATGGTCTGGAGCGCGACGTAGATGGCCTCGCTGCCGCCGTGCGTCAGCATCACCCTGCGCGCGTCACCGTCCCCCCAGCGTGAGGCGATGGCCTCGCGCAGGTCGTCCCGGCCCAGGCAAGGACTGTCCCGGAAAACGATCTCGTCCAAATCACCAGGCTCGATGCCGGCGAGTTGTCGCACCTGCCCGAACGAGTAGTCAAGAACCCCACTCGAGCCTATGTCTACCGCAGCGTCATGATAGTGGTCGCGCATCCAGTCTTCGAGCAATGCCCCATCAAAATTCATCGTTCTCCAGAACCTTATCCTCGCGATCCAAGAACAACGAAACGGCTCGTGGGGATGTCTGACTCTCGTTGCTCAATGTGCTCGCCAGGAAACGAAGCATCCCCCCGGCCAGTGATCAATGGCCATCCGGGCCGCGACTCCATAGAGAGATCACAAGAGGTAAATAGATTCAGTTCGGCAGAGATGCTGATCTCGCGTCTCTGGCCCAATGACTGTCGATTTCTCGAACTCCTGGACCGAGGGTGCGAGGTCTTCTATGGAGCAATGTACGTCCTCTCTGATATGGGCAGTTGACAGATATTGCCCGCTGCGGGATCTGCATTGCTGCCCATGCCTCGACGAGTCGGGTGCCCCATCTGTCGATAACCGACATCGCGGAAGAAGAGGACTTCCGTAGCGTGGTGAGCGGCACGCTCCGGACACCACCGATCTTCAAGTGGTGTTGCAAGTCAGGGCGGTTCGAGTGTGAGGCATGTTCCGGGGAGGTACCCCTCGACGATGTCGGGCCAGTACTGGATCGGTTTCGGCTTGCTCTTCACCACAGGGCTGTTGGCCCGGGCCCAGGTGCCGCGGTGCGGCTTGTGCGCCACGACGTAGGGAAGGCCGGCGTCGCGCAGCGCGAGGTACCGGTCGTCGCTGACGGAGTAGGAGCAGTCGGCGACCACGGTCCGACAGGCGAAGCCCGCCTCTTCGGCCCGGGCCGCGAGGGCGGCGGACAGCTGCGGCTTGGTGCGGAGGGCCGGGTCGGACCGGCCGCGGGCGAAGTGGTGGGCGGGCGTGTACGCCTGTGCGTGCAGCGGGCAGTACACGCGGCCGTCGGTCCACACCGTGGTCATCACGACGATGCCGTTGTCGGTCTTGCCGTACCGGCCCAGCCACTGCCGGCCCACATGCGCGGTCGCCGTGCCGTCCTTGCGGTCCCCTCAGTCGTCGATCACGATGACCCCGCCGTCGTGCGGAGTCGTCGCCGGCTGCTGACGCAGCAGTTCAAGCCGCCGGTCGTTGACCTGACGGCGCCGGCAGCCCGGTCGGGTACTCACGAATTCCCCGCCGCTGTGCCAGGCCGAAGAAGAGGTCATCGAACCGGGCCGCGTACTCCGCCAACGGCCCCGGCGCAGGCGAACACGGACGGCGAGCAGTCATCTTCAGCCCCCGAGCCAGTTGACTCCGACCACCGGCCTATCACCAGCCTGACCTGCCGCCGACCCACACCATCGCCGGGATTCAACGAACTACCGGTAAAGACACCCTGCAGCCGTCTCACGGACGCGCCGGGGACCGCCACCTCTGCAGCACCGCTGGGAGAGTCGGCGTACTGAGAGCAATGACAATGTGGCGGTGAGTAATGTAGGCCAACAGTTCGTACTGGGGGCGTCATACATTCCGACGTTGAAGGCGTCGGACAGCGTTCGGCGTGGTAAAGCGGGCCGACGCCGTCCTCCGCCACCAGGCTGGAGAACGGCGTCGGAGAATTGGCGCCTGCTGATCGACTGGGCCGTGCGCACGAGATCGGGGTTGGACTTCCTTCGCCGCTCGGCGGTGTGACGGCGTTCCCGCTGATGCGGCCGTGGCAGGACGCCACTGAACTCTGCCGTCATTTGGGTACGGCCCACCGCGTACTGCTCGTCCCTGGTAGGGCATTCGACCATCCGCGGCGCGTCCGGCTCGGATTCGGCGGCGCCCGCGTCCAGATGGAGAGCGGCCGGATCGAGAATCCACCTGGGCTGTACTGCGGGACGCGGAGCCGGGGACGGGGGATGACCCCGGCCCCGCGTCCCGGGCGGCACGTCAGTGGTTGGCGTGGCCGCCGTCCATGGGGCGCCCCGCTGGCATCAGGTTCTTCAGGTCCCGGGCGTACTTGGCGACGAGGTCGCGCGTAACGCTCGGGATGTCCCCGTGCCCGGCGATCGCGCCGACCCGGACGGCGGCGCGGAACCGGTCGGAGGGGATGACGGATCCGGGTACCGGGTCCTCGGGCTCCTCGAAGCCGTGCCGGATGGGCAGCGCCGTGTACTGCCGCTGTGCCTCGGGCAGGGCGCGCATCGCCGCCTCGAACCGCAGGTACCACTCGGCGTAGTCGTCCACCCGCTCGATGGCGTTGCCGTCCTGCGCGAGCCAGTCGACGATGGCGTCGAGGGAGACGCCGTCGTCGTTGGGGTTCACGAGGCTGAACGTCCGGTATCCGGACGGGGCTTCAGAGGTGCCGACGCCCCCCAGCGCCAACACGGCAGCGGCGGTGAAGTCGACCGGCAGGCCGTCGTAGTGGGCGCGTTCGCCGTCCGCACGATAGAAGCTGCGCGGCGCGACCCCGGTGGCGAGCACGCTGAACAGGAGGCGGCTGAACACATCGGCGACGTTGAGCTGTCCGCCGTACCGGCTGTGCGCGAGGATCATGCTGGACCGGAAGGTCGTGACCGGCAGTCCGCACAGGTCGTGCGCCTCCCGCAGCAGCACTTCGCCGGCCCATTTACTGGTCGCGTACCCGTTGGCGTAGCCACCGTCGCCGTTCAGGGCCGGTATGGCGACGCGGACGTCGGTGTCCTCGTCGAGGGCCGGCCGGCAGGAGTCGGCGACCCCGACGCTGGAGATGTACGTGATCGGCTTCGCCCGGCGGGTGAGGGCCAGCCGGACGACTTCGGCGGTGCCGACGACGTTGGCCTCGAAGAGGTGCGGGTACGGCAGAAGGTGGTTCACCAGCGCACCCGCGTGGACGATCAGGTCGACCTCGTCGGCCAGCCGGTCCCAGACCGCCTCGTCCAGGCCGAGCCGCGGTTCCGCCATGTCACCCGCCACGACCTCGAGATGGACCGCGGCCAGTTCCTCGTACGTCCGCACCAGCTCCGGATCGCCGCTGTCGAAGGCCGCGTCCAGCCGCTGCCGGGCCGCGGCGGCGTCCTCGCCGCGCACCAGGGCGATCAGCCGGCCGCCGGCCGGCGCCAGGGTGCGCAGCCATTCCAGGGCGAGGAAGCGGCCGAGGTAGCCGTTCGCGCCGGTCAGCAGCACGGTGCGCGGCTCCCGCTCGGCGCGGGGCAGCGCGGGGGCGTCGGCGAGGAGGTGTGCGTCGAGGAACTTGTCGAGGGTGAGGTCCTTCGCGTGGACCTCGGTCACGCCCTCGCCGTGCACCGAGGCGAAGGTGGGCCGCCGCACGGCCGTACCTCGTCGAGCAGGGCGCCCGGCGCCCTCGCCGCCTTCCTTGATCTCCACGATGCGGATCGTCATCTCCTTCAACGTGACCGGTTCCAGGAACAGCTGGATCGGTACGTCGATGTCCAGCTCGTCGCGGAGCCGTCCGGCCAGATGCACGGACGTCAGCGAGTCGCCGCCCGCCTCGATGTACGTCTTCTCCAGACCGGCGGGCCCGTCGAGGTCCAGCGCCTCGATCACCAACTCGGCGACCCCGGCCTCCAGTTCGCTCCCCAGTGCGGGCGCCGCACTCTCGGCCGGCGCCTCATCGGCCCGGCCGTGCAGCGTCAGGGCGCCGTAGCTCTCGCCCGCGAACGGGTACGACGGGAGCCGTACCCGGCGCACCTCGCCGTCGAGCGCCGGCCAGGTCACCTCCTCGCCGCGCAGCCATGCCTCCCCCGAGTGGTCCCGCACCGGATCCGAGTGGCCCTCGGCCAGCGCCGTGAGCTTGTCCGACGCCTCCTGCACGCCGGCGGCGACCACGTAGGCACGCACGGGCATCCCGACCCGGCCGGTGCGCAGGGTGTGCGCGACATCGGCGAGGGCGGGGGCGTCGGCCTCGCGCAGACGTGCCGCCAACCGCGACGCCACGAGAGCGAGTTGATGCTCGGTGCGGGCCGACAGAGGCAGGACCGTCGGGCGGGCGTCGGCCTTCGCGCGCGGCTCGCGTGCCGGTGGTGCCTCCTGCACCACCACGTGCACGTTGGTGCCGCCCATGCCGACCGACGTCACGCCGGCCAGCCGGGGCAGGTCCGGCCTGCGCGGCCAGGGACGGGTCTCGGTCACCAGCCGCAGCGGCGAGTCCTGCAAGGCGGCCATCGGGCTCGTGACGTTCACGGTTGGGGCCAGGGTGGCGTGCTCCAGCATCAGGACCGTCTTGATCAGCGCCGCCACACCGGCCGCCGCGTCGGCGTGCCCGATGTTCGACTTCACCGAACCGAGCGCGATGCCGACGCCGCCGTCGAGGCCTGCTCGGGCGGTGAACGCCGCGCTCGCCGCCGCCAGTTCGATCCGGTCACCCAGCTCGGTCCCGGTCCCGTGCGCCTCCAGGTACTGCGCGGCCGACGGCTCCAGCCCCGCCGCCGTCCACGCCTCGGTGATCGCGGCCGTCTGCTGGTCCACGCCCGGAGCGGTGAAGCCGATCTTGCCGGCCCCGTCGTTGGTGACGGCCGAGCCCCGGATCACCGCGCGCACCGGGTCGCCGTCGGCGAGCGCGTCCTCCAGCCGCCGCAGCACCAGCACGCCCACCCCGCTGCCCGGCACCGTGCCGGCCGCCTTCTCGTCGAAGGGGCGGCAGCGGCCGTCGGGGGAGGAGGTCCCCCCCTGGTAGTAGACGTAGCCCTCCTTGCGCGGGGCGCCGATGGCGACGCCACCCGCGAGCGCGGTGTCGCACTCGCCGAGCAGCAGGGCCTGGACGGCAAGATGGACCGCCGTCAGCGAGGTCGAGCAGGCCGTCTGGACCATCATGCTCGGCCCGTCCAGGCCCAGCCGATAGGAGATCCAGGGCGCCAGGAACTCGCGGTCGGTGAGGATACGCATCTGGATCGCGCCGATCGACGCGGCGAGCGCCGGGTCCGTCTCGGCGGCCAGCGCGTGCTCCGTCGAGCTGCCGCCCATGTAGACGCCGGTGCGGGACGGTGCGTTCAGCGGGGCGTACCCAGCGTCCTCCAGCGCCGACCATGCGGTCTCCAGGAGCACCCGGTGCTGCGGGTCCAGGGCGGCCGCCTCGGTGCGGTTGAAGCCGAAGAGCTCGGCCTCGAAGCGGTCCGCGTCAGCGAGATGCCCCTGCGCCGGGACGAACGCGGGATTGCGCAGCTCGGCCGGGTCCGCCCCGTCGGCGAGCAGTTCCTTCTCGGTGAACGTGGACAGCGAGCAGACGCCGTCGCGTAGGTTGGCCCAGTAGGCGTCGAGGTCGGGGGCGCCGGGGAACCGTCCGCTCATCCCCACGACGGCCACCGTTTGCTCAAGGTCGTGCTGTGCGGCTTCATCGGTCGTCATCGCGTCGTGCCCTTCCTGGAACGGAGCTTGTGCAGGCGGCCCGGCGGTCGCTGCCGCGCCGGGCCGCCTCCTGCTCGGCCGTCTGGTCGAGAGGGGCAGCCACTGGCTTGAACACGGAGGCCGATCCGCCTGCATGTGGGAGGCAGACCAGCCGATGGACGGTACTGCCAGGCACGAGGTCGCGCCGGAACCAGGTCAACTCCACCGTCACCGCCGTTCCCCTCCCTCTAAACGCTGGCGCCGTGCTCGCACCGCGCCAGCGCGCCTGGCCGGTGCCGCTCGCCCGACCACAGCCGAACCATCGTCAGAGGGCGCGCCGTCACGGATCAGCGTTGCCTGCGCCGCCACCGTGGTATGCGAGAAGAGAGCAACAATCGAGAGCCGAACTCCCGTATGTCGCTCAAGGGCGTTCTGAAGCTCAAAGAGCTTGAACGAGTGGCCGCCCAGATCGAAGAAATTCACCTCGATCGGAACGTTTTTCCGCTTCAGTACCTCGGCCCACGCGGCGGACACCCGTCCAGTCGTGTCGTCCGTGGGGGCGGCGGCTACCTCCTCTGTCTGGGAGTCCGGATAGGTTTCTGGATGAGGAAGTGCCTCGCACCAGATCTCGCCCAGGACGTCCTGCGCTTGTGCCTCGCCCGCCTCACCGGCCCGCGGTGCCGACAGGTGGGCGTTCAACCGCTGCTCGGCGCGTTGCCGCAGCAGTTTGCGGTCCTGCTTGCCGCTGCTGGTGAGGGGCAGCTCCGTCGCAGCCAGGAAGTGGGTCGGCACATATCCCGGCGGGACCAGGTCCGCCAGGTGCTCGCGCAGTCGTCGGACTGCCCCACCATGGGTCAGGGTCTGGGCGCTCCCTTCGGCGGGCTGGATCCAGGCCACCAACTCCGTGTCCTCGCCGACCCGGGCCGCGATCACGACCCCGGCGGCGACCTCGGGGTGGCCGGCCAGGTGGTGCTCGACCTCCTGCGGTTCGATGCGCTGGCCGCGGATCTTCACCTGGTCGTCGACGCGGCCCAGATACTCCAGGCCCGCGTCCAGCAGGCGCACGCGATCGCCGGTGCGATACCACGTGCGCACGGACGCGTCGGCGTCGGCGGGGACGAAGGCCCGGTCGGTCAGGTCCCGGCGATTGAGGTAGCCGAGCGCCAGGGGCATGCCGCCGATGTACAGCTCACCCTCGTCTCCGTCGGGGACGGGACGGCCGTCCGGGTCGAAGACGCCTAGGACGCAGTTGTCGATAGGCTGTCCGATCAGGATCCGGTCGATGTCCTCGGCCCGCTCCGGGCAGGTCCAGTGGGTGACTTCGATGGCGGCCTCGGTGGGGCCGTAGAGGTTGTGCAGCCGGGCCGGCAACAGCGCGGCGAAGTCGCGCGCCACGGCGACGGGAAGGGCCTCGCCGCTGCAGAAGACGTGCCGCAGCGAACCGCAGCGTCCGGCCTCGGGCCGACGCAGGAACTCCCGGAGCATTGACGGGATGAAGTGGCACAGCGTGATCCCGTGCTCCTGGATGGCACAGGCCACCAGGGCGGGATCCCGATGCTCCTCCGGGGGGAGGAATACGCATGTCGCGCCGGTGATCAGAGGAAGCCACAGCTCCCAGCCGGAGACGTCGAAGGTGACGGGGGTCTTCTGCAGGATCCTGTCGTCGGGCACCACGTCGTAGGCGTCGCGCATCCACAGCAGTCGGTTGCACAGGGCCATGCTGGGCAGGACGACGCCCTTGGGCGTGCCGGTGGAGCCGGAGGTGAACAGCACGTACGCGGGCTGCTCGGCGGGTACGTCGGGCAGCGGGTCCAGCTCGGCATCGGGGGCGTCCGGCGCGCCGCGCAGGGCCTCGACCTCGACGGGGCGCAGTCCTTGCCCGGCCAGGACCGGCAGAGTCCGGGCGTTGACCAGCGCTACGTGGCTGCCCGCGGTCTCCAGGACGCCGGCCAGCCGAGCGGGCGGGTCGTCGGGGTCGACCGGAAGGTACGGCAGTCCTGCCTTGAGGACACCCAGGAGGGCGGCGAGAAGGGCAGTGCTGCGGGGCACTGCGACCACCACCGGCAGGCCCTTCGGTGCGCTGTCGCGCAGGGTGCGCGCGACAGCGTCGGACCACACTTCCAACTGCCGGTAGCTGAGGCTGTCCGAACCGCAGCGAGCGGCCGTGCGGTTCGGGGTCCGATCTGAAACATCCCTGATCAGACCGGGTAGACCGGTTGGGCAGTGCCGGGCTGTCTGGCGGCCTGTCAGCCTGGCGGATTCGTTTCCGTGTGACCGTGACATACCGCTTTCACACCTCACAAAGTTCTGTTTCTGGCAAGGTCATCAGGATTCCCACACTAATTCTCGGCTGATGCTGCTCGGTTCATGGCGTGCCAACAGGCCAAGGACGTCCGAGACGCTGGTCGAGCTGGTGGGTAAGGAATGTGATCAGCAGTGTCCCCCCACAACTCGAAGAAGTCGGAGTCGTCACGGAGGTCGGTGTGTCCAAGCAGTTCAGTCCACAACCCGGCTAGCGGTGCCAACGGATCAGGTACTACCGGTATCAACTCCCGAAATCGGACTGCATTCCTACGGACAGGAGTGGCGGGCGAACATGAGCAGTACACGCTCATCGGACGGTCACTGAACTCCGCTCAGACCGGAGAGGATTCACTCTGGCATCCGTTCACCCCAGCGTCAATGCCGCAAGAAGGGCCGGCGAGGCGGCGCGCAATATGTGTCCAGAAGAGCGCAATAACTGTCAACCGTGCTTTGTCGGCGACACTTGACGCCGGCTCGCGGACATCGCTAGCCTGCTCGATATTCCATCAAGGGTGCAGTTCTCAACTCCCGTAGACTATTCATAATCCGGGGGGCCGTAAAGGGAGGATCCGGTGCACGAGCAAGAAGACCAAAAATATCTGATCGTTGTGAACGGTGGAGAATAGTACTCCATCTGGCCGCTTGATCAGGCCGTTCCGGCGGGCTGGAACAGAATCGGAGTCCCGGGGGAGAAGCAATACTGTCTCAACCATATCGCGAAGATATGGACGGATATGCGGCCGCTGAGTCTGCGTAGATACCTGACGACGACAACCGTGTCTGTGGTACCCGATCCCCACCCGGAACTTGCCTCCCTGGTCAACCGGACGACCCTGTTCGGCGACCCGGGCGCTGTCCCGTACCTCGTGGTCTGGCTCGACCGTCGGTGTCAGGCCGATGCTGGGGAATTCCGTTACAGCAATATTCGACGCAGAGTCAACAATGAAGGCCGACTCCTATCGATCTGTACCCCCCGCTAGAAGCCTCGGGTTTCGACTTCTTCGATGCGGTGGACTGGAGGATCTTCCATGCGCACTCCCCATACGACGAATCTTTCTCACCTGCTCGATCCCGAAAATGCGGCGGAGCCATACTCATTCTATGCCGAGGTACGTACAAAATCACCGGTGCAGTGGGATGAATGGATGCAGACCTGGGCGGTGTTCGGCCATCCGGAAATCCTCGATCTCTCGAAGGACAGACGTCTTTCTGTAGCCAGAATATCGGATTTCTACGAGAGCTTCCCCGAACAGGCCCGTGGCGATGTTGCACTGCTGGCTCGCACACTGTCAGACATGATGCTGTTCAATGATCCGCCGCGTCACACCCGGCTACGCCGACTGATCAGGCCGAGCCTTTCTCCCCGCCTCGCCCGGGAACTACGCTTTCATGTCCAGGAGTTGGCCGACGAACTGCTCGACAAGGTCCTGCCGAGCGGGCGCATGGACATCATTCACGACTTCTCGGAACCGCTCAGCCGTGGCGTCATCGCGAAACTGGCAGGCGTATCCGACGACGCCACCCACCTCCTGGAGAGCTGGCAGGGGCTGTTGCATGAGTTCTTTACCCAGTCCGACTCCCAGAACGCGCGGATAGAGGCACTGAGGGAGTCCTTCGACCGCACTGCCACCGCTCGTCGAAACAGCACGGCAGACGACTTCTTCAGCCGGATGATCAGTCCCCAACTCCGGGCAGACGACTACACCGAGGACGAAGTCTTCGCCAACCTCCTGCTGCTCATCGACGCGGGGCAGGCGACTACCACGCATCTGATCGGGAACGCGGCCCTCGCCCTGTTGAACAACGACGAGCAAACTCAGCGGCTGCGCAGAGATCCTGAGCTGATTACACCCGCCACGCACGAACTGATGAGATACGACAGTTCGGTCCAGTTCACCACTCGGAAGGCGCTCGCCGACATCGACCTCGGTGAGCACCTGATCCGAGCCGGCCAGTCGGTGACCCTGGTTCTTGGTTCAGGGAATCGTGACCCCCGCCGCTACACCGACCCTGACATATTGGATGTCTCCCGACCGGCCGCTGATCACCTGTCGTTCGGGCACGGCATCCACTACTGCCTGGGCGCCTCACTAGCTCTCACCGAGATCGACGTCGCACTGCGGGCGCTGCTGCGGCGGACCACCAACTGGAAGTGCGAGGTGGCGCAGCCCGAGTGGCTCGAAAGCATCAACTTCCGCTTCCTTGCATCCCTTCCGATCACCTTTGAGGCAATCGCCTGAATGTTGCATTCGCCTCGGCCGAAGGAGAGTTCCTTGGGACATGATGTCGGCGCATTACCGCTGACGGAGCAGCAGCTCGCGTTGGTGCGGAGTTGTGGGCTGGGCGACGAACAAGACGCTGTGGGACTACTGCAGAGACCTCACTGTGCGCATCGACGCCCGGCTGCCTGCAACAGGCGCGGCTTGGAGTAGCCCCCTCGGCGGGCAATAAGACCTTATGAAACCCTGCTGAAAAGCGGCGGTGACGGACACGGGTGAATTCGGTTCTGGGCGCACTACATGGTCGACCTGGCAGGCAGGGATTGCGCGCGGGCACTTCGCCGTGCTTGGCCCCGTCCTCCACACCAGGACCGGCGACAGCCCGTTCGAATCCTGTTCGTCCGGGATTCGGTAAATGGATCCGTGTGGGATTCTGGCCGATCTCACCCGGCTGCCCGGTACCCGAATTTTAGGATCATGGACGTTTACTGTGCATCGGGGTCGGAGGATTGAGCTATCCGTCGGCCTTGTCCCAGCGGGTGGTGCCGGGAGCCGCGGGCGGCCTTGCCGTCGGCGGCCACCGAGTCCGATCCCGCTGGATCGGCGCCGGTCAGGCCGGCCAGGCCGCCGGGGCAGACCAAACCGATAACCCGCCGGATCGTGGCGGCACTCGGAGCGACGCACACGCCCAACACCCCCACCACCCGAGCGCCCAGGCGGGACAGAGTGTGCTGCGGAGCGTTCGCGGACCACTGGCCGATGGCCGCATACGAGCGCGCGCCGGCGACGACCGCCGAGGCGGCAACCAGCAGCACCGCCACGAACGGGTGACGCACCCCTCGACGCCGACGCCGACGCCGACGCCGACGCGGATCCGGCAGCACCCGCAACGGCTCCACCAGCGACAATCCCGCCACGCCTTCCACAGCGGGCGACTTGATCAGGCAGACGGTGGCAGGCTGGCGGCACATCGAAGCTCCGGTGGTGCGAGGCGACTTGGGAAGGTCACCCCGTTCAACCGGAGCTTGGATGCGTTCGTGACGGCCCGGCACGTACTCCTCGCACCGCCGCGACCTGCGGACTCACACGATCACTGGGACTTTGCAACGCACCTGCCAGCGCAAGGCCGACGAGCTCGACCGCGGTCTGGACGCCGAGCTCACCGCCATGGACCCGCTGTGGTGCCTGGACCCCGACTGGAACCGCTCCTACCGCCGGATGCTCGGCTACCTCGCCGCCGGCGGCACCGTCACCGGCCCGGTCAACCGCACGGCCTGGGCGACGACCCGTCCTTCCCGCCCGGCACTTGGCTGCGCAAGCAGGCGAAGGCCCGCACCGAAGGGAAGCTGACCGAGCAACAGACTGCGCTCCTGGACGCACTCCACGCTGCCGAGGCCGCCGCCGACTGACAGCGCCGGTCCGGGGCGGGATCTGCCGTCACGGCGAGGTGGGGCGCACTGTGGCGTCAGGACGTGATGTCCACCAGGACCTTGCCGACTGTGCCGCTCTCCACCGCGCGGTGCGCGTCGGCGGTGCGGTGGAGCGGAAAGCGGGTCAGTGGCAGGCCGTGTTCCTCACCGACCGGCAGGGCGCCGTCGCGGACCGCGGCGGCGATGTCCTCGGCGGCCGCGGCGCGCGCCTGCGGACCGGCCGTGTAGAGCACCAGGAACTGGAGGCGCGTGTTGAGCACCATGTTGTGCCGCACGTCCAGTTCGACCGGCTTGCCGCCGTCGTTGGCGTAGGTCGCGATCGTGCCGCGCGCCCGCAGCACGGCCAGGTCCAGTGCGATGTTCGCGCCGAGCGCCACTTCGGCGACGATGTCGACGCCGTCCGGGGCGATCCTGCGGATCTCGGCGGCCGGATCCCCCTCTCGATAGTTGACCACGTGATGGGCGCCGGCGGCGGTGGCCAGTCGGGCCTTCTCCGGTCCGCTGACCGTGCTGATCACGGTCGCGCGCGCCCAGCGGGCGAGCTGGATCACGGCATGCCCGACCGCCCCGGCCCCGCCGGCGGCGAGCACGACCGTGCCGTCCAGCGCCCCCGGCCGCAGGCGGCGCGGGCCGTCCTCGGCGACGGTGAGCGCGCGGTGCGCGGTCAGCGCGGGCACGCCGAGTGCGGCGCCGACGTCGAAGCCGGCCTCGTCGGGCAGCGGCACGGCCCGCTCGGCCGGTACGACGGTGAACTCGGCGGCGGTGCCGGTGGGCCGCCCGGCGGCAGCCATGAACAGCCAGACCCGCTGGCCGAGCCGGCTCCGGTCGACTCCCTCACCGACGGCGTCGATCACGCCGGCGCCGTCCAGGTGCGGGGTGACCTCGGAGAACTGCTTGGTATGGGCAGGGCCGGAGCGGGCCTGCCAGTCGGTCGGGTTGATCCCGGACACGGCGACCCGGACGCGGACCTCGCCGGGGCCGGGCACGGGCAGGTCGCGGTCGACGAGCCGAAGAACGTCGGGGCCGCCGTTGTCGCGGTAGACGATGGCTTTCATGATTCCGTCCTGGTCGGGGGCTGGTCAGCCGATGGGGACTTCGGCGGAGCGGGACTCAATGGCGTCGAGGGTGGCCAGGGTGGCGGCGTCGAGAGTGATCCCGCCGACGGCCGTGTTGGCCTCGAGGTGAGCGGGGTTGGCGGTGCCAGCGATGAGCAGCACGTTGGGGGCGTGGTGCAGTAGCCAGGCGAGGCCGACCTGGGAGGGCGTGACGCCCAGGGATTCGGCCACGGCGTGCACCGCCGGTTCGTCGGTCGCCTTGGGCATGCCCGGGAAGGACCCGCCGAGTGGGAAGAACGGCACCCAGGCAATGCCCTCGGCCGCGCACAGCCGCAGCAGTTCCTCGTCGTCGCGGGAGACGAGGCTGTACGCGTTCTGCACGCAGGAGATGCCCGCCGGCAGGGCGCGGCGAAGGCCGTCGAGGGTGACGCAGCTAAGGCCGATCGCGCCGATCTTGCCCTCGTCGCGCAGGGCGGTCATCACGTCGAGCTGGTCGTCGAGGTCGACCACCTGGTCGCCGTCGGGGCGCAGGCCGGGGCCGGAGTCGAGCCGTCGGAGGTTGACCACAGGGAGCCGCTCGACGCCGAGGCTGCGCAGGTTGTCCTCGACGCTGGCGCGAAGCTGTTCGGGGCGCTGCGCGAGACGCAGTGGCAGAGGCCCGCCCGGGTCGGGGTCGGCCCCTACCTTCGTGACGACCAGGACGCCGTCCTCGGGGCGCAGCGCCTCGCGGATGACCTGGTTCGCGAACCCGAAGCCGTAGAACTGGGCGGTGTCCACGTGGTCGACGCCCAGTTCGACCGCGCGGCGCAGCAGGGCGACGGCCTCGCTGCGGCTGTGGTGCAGGCGTTCGAGTTGCAGGGCGCCGTAGCCGACCCGGAAAACGGTGCGGCCTGCGAACGGAGCGGTCAGAGTGGTCATGGCGCGGTCTCCTCGGCCGGTGACTGCAGGGCGGTGTACAGCAGTTGGGCCAGGTAGAGGCTCTGCACCCGGTGGGCGATCGGGATGGCGCGCTCCTGGGCCTCGGCCGGCTCGAGGTGTTCGGCCTTGACCAGCCAGGCGGTGACGCTGTCGTGCACCATCGCGCGCATCCGGTCGATCGTGTCGACGACGATGTCGTGGATGGCCGGGTTGTTGGTCGCCTCGCCCCAGGTCTGCACGCCGACCCGGGCTTCGACCGGGTCGATGCCGGCGATCAGGCGGGTGAGCAGTTCGTCAGGGTCGGGCGGGGTGTCGCTCCCGGCGTACTCGCCGAGGGCCTCCGCGCGTTTGGCGAGCACCGCGTGCGCGGAGGCCTGAACCAGGTCGGCCTTGTTGCGGTAGTGGGCGTAGATCGAGCCTGTCGACAGGCCGGACTCGGCCGTGATGTCGGCGATCGAGGTCCGCTCCAGGCCGTTGCGGCTGAAGCAGCGTACGGCGGCCTCGGTGATCTGGGCGCGCCGGAGTTCCTTGCGTGCGTCGGTTAGTCGAGGCACCGCACCTCCTACAAAAAGAATCTCGGTTCTGCTTGTTGGCCTCACCATACAGAACCACTGTTCCGTTTGTGACGCGGGCGGATGTGGCGGGGATCATGTTTCGGAGAAGACCTGCGGCCCGGCCCGGGCGTCTAGGAGGCGTGGGATCAGTCCGGGCAGCGCTGCACGAGCTGGACGAGGAACGCCTCGTCCAGCTGGGAAGATCACCCCGTTCAACCGGAGCTTCGATGCGTTCGTGACGGCCCGGCCCGTACTCCTCGCACTGCCGCGACCTGCGGACTCACGCGATCACCGGGACTTTGAAATGCCCTTGCCCACCCGTGAAGTGCTTGTCGCCTGCGCCGGTGGTCAACGGGTGGTTGACGTGGTGATTGCAGTTCTGAGGCGAGAGCACGGAGACCAGACCCGCCCGGGTGCGTGGCCGCCGGGACGGCGCCCGTGCGTGGGCAGGCGGGTGTGGATGTGCTCGTGGTGGCGGAATGGGTCAAAGGGTTCCCAGTCCGCGACGGCGAGGTCGCCGGCGGTGGACGCGGCGGCATGGTCCAGACACCGTTGGGTGCGCCAGCGCAGCTGTTCCTGGTACGGAAGCGCGGACAGGCTGTAGACGGCCATGACATCCGATGGCAGCGCGAGCTGACCGTGGTGCACGGTCACGGGTCCCAGGGTCCACACCCCGTGCAACCCGCTGGAGCCGAGGATCTCGGCGGTGCAGCGGGTTCGGCGCCGGGTCTGGGCGACGCACTGGATCTCATCGACGGGGCGCGAGGCCAGGTAGCGGACGAACAGCAGCTGCGCGACGGGCCGAGCCGGACGGCAGACGGCCCCGCCCGCCGGCCCCTGTGGCAGGCGGAGCGAGAACTCCGGTGTCGAGCAGACGGCGGGTGCGCAGGGCAAGGGACCGGCGCAGCCCGGACAACTGCGGCGCGGCCGTCGGCGTCGGGCGGGCTGGGCACAGCACCTCATGGCCCAGCCGGCACCAGCTGCTCCCGTCGCCCGCGGGATGGGCGATGCCGCGGCTGACGTGCCAGCGGCAGAACTCCGGCACCCCGGCCACCGGCAGTTCGTGCGGATGCAGCCGCACCAGTCTGTCGTCGGTCCCTGGGTACCACTCGACCGGATTGCCGCATTCGCGGCAGGAAGCGATCTGGCCGCAGCGCAGCAACCGGCTGGCGCTGTCAGGGGCGACACGCAGGGACCGCCGCTGAGACGTGCTCGCGCGGCTGCCGTCCCAGCGCCGTTGTCAGACCGGCGGGCTCGTCCTCGTTTGCCAGCACTGCCCTCAGGACGGCCGGCGGGTCACGGCGGAGTCTGCGCGCTCGGCGGCCCTGGCCCATCTCGCCCACCATGCCCGCGGTGATCTGAGGGCGCCTCACCTGCGGATCTGCCAGTGCCGCGAGCGCGGCTGCCGCTGGCACCGCCGCCACCGAGGGTGCGCGGGGGCCATCCGCCTGCTCCTGGCCTGTGAACGCGGCGGCCGCGTCTCTTTGTATCGACGCGGTTGAGGCTTGTCGCGAGTTGGAGCGGGCGCAGTGGGTGAGCGTGGTGAACGGCCCCGGAGCAGTCGGGATGGCTGCCGAGCTTCGCGATGCCACGCTGCTCACTCAGTCACCGGCCCGCCCCGACCGGCGGCGCGCGGCCGACTGGGCACTGCGCATAGGGTGCCCTGCCCGGATCGGTGGGGTAGAGCCGCGGCTGCGGCTGGCAGGTGTGTTGGCGCCCCGACCCGGACTGCGCCCTGTAGCCGCCCGCAAGTCCGAGGCCTTCCGGGGCGTTGGCGTGGGCGGGTCCCGGACATTGCCGGCGCCAGCCGTCCCGGAGCGACTTGCCTCCAGCCCGAGCGCTGGAGGCAAGAGTCCGGCAGTTGCGGCGCCGAGTGATGGTGAGCTGGTCTGATCGCGATCGTGGAGCACGATCAGGCCGTAGCGAAACCCAGCACCAGCGGCGCCACGGCAACGAGCATGATGGTGGCCGGGATGCCGATTCCCTTCGTGTCACCTCCACGGATGTGCGTGATCACGGCGCCCAGGAAGTACAGGACGACACCGATCGCCGCCGCGATGCCCAACGGTCGGTAGACGATGCCGGCGAGCAGCCCCAGAGCGCCCGCGATCTTGACCAGACCGAGCGGCAAGAACCAGTTGTCGGGCACCCCGATCGCCTTGAGCCCCTCTGTGATCTTCGGGTCACGGGTGAAGTCGGGAACGGAGGAGAAGACCAGCACCAGGGACAGCACGACAGCGATGACGACATAGGCGATGTACACGGAGAACTCCCGAGAATTTAGGGGGACCGTCGATCGGTCCAGGAGTACAGGGGGGCAAGCGGTGAGCCGGGGTCATGTGATCGCCTCGCGTCCACGGCACTGTTGTGGGCATCGCCGAGGTAATCCTGGTGATGCCGAGTGGGAGCAGCCGCAGCCGTCCTCACCGGTTCGGAAACAGGCGTTGTGGCGGTGGCGGTATCACCGGCAAGGCGAAAGGCCCCCGCGCCGGAACCTTGGCGGAGCGTCGCCGGCGGAAGGACGGAGCCGACCAGGCCTCGGTCTGGCCTCGGCGGATGGTCAGGCAGGACGCAGCGGAAGGGCGTTGAAGGCGTGGTCCGCCCAGATGCGGCGAGTGGTTTCGGGCGGGTAGGGCGTGACGCGGGGTTCGGTGTCGATGAGCTGGGTGAGGCGCTGTTCGGTGTCGCACTCGGGCCAACCGGGGGTGCCGGTGGTGGCGAAGGCCGTCCACGCGGAGCGCATCCACTGGGACAGGGCCACCGCGTCGGCGGGTGGCTGCTCACCGATCAAGAGGGCGCTGAGGCCTGCGCTCAGGTTGCCGAAGACCAGTCCCACGTCCAGACCGTGGCAGGCGCCGAACGCGCCGCCCATGGCCGGGGCCGGCCAGTTCAGCCGGTAGAGGTAGGACCGGCCGCCGGCGGTGGCGTGCGCTTCGGCCAGGTGCAGACTGGGCATGTCGAACAGCCAGTCGGAGTAGATCCGCTCGTACAGCTCGCCGGCTGCGTAACCGCGGGCCCGGTACGCCGCCTCCACCTCGGGTCCCGGCGCAAGTCCCCGCAGGACGCTGGTCGCCTGCTCGTCGGTGATCTGGCCGAGCTGTCCGGCCTGGGCGATGAACAGCCGGTACTCCTCGCGGTTGTGACCGACGATCAGGTCGATGTTGCGCGCCGAGCCGGCGGCGACAGCTTGCCAGGGGTCGGTCGGCAGGATCTCCCCGTCGACGACCGGAGAGAAGGGAGTCACGGTGTGTGCCACTGGCCCCCAGCGGTCCTCGTACTGGGCCATCTTCGCGGCCACCGCGTCGCCCGCCGCGGCCAGCGCGGTCGGCTCGATGGAGGAGAGGTCGGCCAGTGTCGGACGGAGCCCGAGTTCGTCGGCGCACGCGACGGCGATGTCGTCGGCCAGTTCCGGGGAGAAGAAGGTGCCCGGCACGCTCTGCGCGATCACCCGCCGGAACAGTCCGGCGGCCCTGGGCATGGCCATCAGCGCCGCGATCGAGCCGGCCCCGGCGGACTCGCCGAAGACCGTCACCCGGCCCGGGTCGCCGCCGAATGAGGCGATGTTGTTCCGAACCCACTCCAGCGCGGCGACCTGGTCGAGCAGCCCCCGGTTGGCCGGCGCGCCCTTGATCTGCGCGAAACCCTCCATGCCTACGCGGTAGTTCATTGTCACGACGACCACGCCCTCCGCGGCCAGCGCGGCCCCGTCGTAGTCGGGCTGACCCGTGTGCCCGGCCATATAGGCACCGCCGTAGATCCACACCATGACCGGCAGGGCCGCTGCGGGGCTGTCGCCGTGAGCGGGGGACCAGACGTTGACCGTCAGCCACTCGTTCTCCCCGCCGCCCTCCCAGGGCGGGATGGGCCCGAATGCCGAGGACTGCGGCGGCGGAGGCCCGTAGGCAGAGGCCTCGCGCACCCCGTCCCACGGCAGGACGGGCTGGGGCGCCGCGAAACGCTGTTCGCCGACTGGTGGCTGGGCGAAGGGTATGCCGCGGAAGACGGCGAGCCCCTCCTCATTGCGGCCACGCACGGTCCCGCCACTGACGTGGACCTCGGGGCGGCTGGTGATGATCATAGAAGGCTCCTCTGGAGGCGGTGGGCCGGCGGCAGTGCCGGAGTGTGGTGATCCGCCGCCGTCGGCGATGTGCGGTAGCAACCGTGTACTGCGCCGGTCGCTGCAGGCCACTGCATTGGTAGCGCTTGCGCAGGCCCGGCTCCCCTGTGGGTGGGGAAGATGAGCCCCGGCCTTGAAGTTGGCGGTACGAACAGGGCACGCCCGAGCGCACCGGCGGCGGTGAAGGGAAGATGACCGTGGCGCCCTGTTCGAGGAGTTCGTCGGCGAGCTGCCGGTCGGTCAGGGCGCGGGAGAGTTGCAGGGTGCCGGCCATCATGCCGAGGAGGCTGAGGGACTTCAGGCGCGCCGAGGGCGGGTCGTGGGGTGCCAGGCGGGCGGCGAACTCGTCGATGAGGGTCAGCGCGCCGTCGGTGTAGGCCTGCCGGGTTGCGTCCGTGGAGCGTGCGATCTCGTCGAGGAGAGCGGCGTTGGGGCAGCCGTCCTCGATGCTGTCGCGCTGTTCGGAGGAGAAGTACCAGCGAATGATCTGTTCGAGTCCGGCGCGGCCGGGTGCCGCCTGCGCGACGATGTTCTCGTGCTGTGCGCGCATCTGGTCGGCGACGGCGGTGGCGACGAGGTCGTCCTTGGAGGTGAAGTAGGCGTAGAAGGTGCCGTTGGTCAGCCCGGCGTCCTTCATGAGCGTGGCGACGCCGGAGCCGTCGATGCCGTCGTGCTTGAGCCGGCGGCCGGCCGTCGTGACGATCCGCTGGCGTGTCTGGTGTTTGTGTTCTTTCGGGTACCGCACGATGTGTTCCTCCGTCGCAGCCGGGGCGTGCGCCCCGGCTGCCGTCTGGTCGGGTCAGCGGGCGACGCCTGCAAGGAGAGCCGGGAGGTTGATCCTGGCGGTCTGCAGTTTCGGGTCGTGGGGCTCGGGGACCCCGCCGTCGGTGATGTACAGGCGGTCGCCGCGCACCGCGGTCGCGGAGGGCGAGGCAAGGCCGTCCGCGCTGGTCAGGATGGCCTTGTAAGTGCCGTTGGGGTAGATCACCACGACCCTGTCCGGGCCGTTGTTCGAGGAGGAGCCGTTCTGCGCGGCGAACACCACATCGGAGAACGGGGTCAGGAAGCTGAGGTCGTCGATGTTGGGCAGGCCGCCCGCGATCTGGCGGATGGGACCGGGCGCGCCGGCGAGGGTGATCGGTACGCGCAGCAGGGTGCCCTTGTTGAAGTTGCTGATCCACAGGGCGCCGTTGTGGAACCTGAGCCCGTTGACGCCGATCGGCAGGGCTTCGGTCGGTATCGGCGCGAGAGCGGCGTCGCTCAGCCATGGGGTCGGCGTTCCGCCCGCGGCCGGAACGGACCAGATGACGCCCTTGAGGCTGTCCGCGATGTAGAGGGTGCCCGTGGCCGCATCGACGGCCAGCCCGTTGGGGCCCGAGTCGGCGGGCAGAGCGGCGACGCGCTGCGGGCTACCGTCCGCGAGCAGCTTGTACACGCCGTTGCGGTCCGCGTTGCCCGGGGCCCACAGCGCGTAGTAGACGGTGCCGTCGCTGCCGCGGGCGTTGCCGCTGATCGCCTCGCCCACCTGCCCGGTGGCAAGCACCGTGCGCTCTCCGGAGGCGGAGATGCGCATCAGTTCCGGACCGTGGGTGCGCTGGCACACCGCACAGCTGCCGAGCATGGACAGGGTCACCGAACCGTCGGGGTTGGCGGTGATGTTCTCGGGGATCTCACCGGCCGCGAAGTCGAACCTCGCCGCGGTCTGTACGTCGGTGACCACGGAACCGCCGTACGAGTGCCCGTCGTTCGAGCCTCCCGCCCATGCGGACGCGGACGGCGCCGAGGCCAGGACCGCCGCCGTCGCGGTGACCGCCAGCGCGATGCTGACCTTCTTCTTATTCAGAAAGCGCCGTGCGCTCGATGTACTGCGCCGGGCCGTGTGCTGCTGCTGCATGACTCTCCTTGGCAAATCAACGAGGGACTGATCGATGGACTTTGGGGAACATCAGGGATGCCGGCGACATTGGGTACATCGCAGGCATCGGTCGGAATCGGCGCCCTTGGGTCGGACCGGGATGTCACCGAACCGGGGTGTCAGGCAGGCAGCCGGTTGCTCTTGCGGATCTGCTTGTCGAACACTCCGGCGGGGACGAGGCGGCGCGCCTTGGTGACGCGTGAAGCCAGCGGTCCGGCGGTGTAGCGCAGCTTCGGCTTCTTGTCGGTGGCCGCGGTGACGATCGTTCGGGCGACGACGGCGGGGTCGTCGCCGGCCTTCATCGCCTCGGCGATCACCTCGTCGAAGACGCGCCGTCGCTCCGCGTACAGAGGCAGCGGGGTGTCGGGCTGCGCGGCGTTGGTCTCGAAGCTGGTCTTGGTGTAGGCG